>NZ_CP072309.1:427500-1107500 GCF_017726655.1 Agrobacterium tumefaciens | reverse complement strand
AGATTGGCCTCCGTGATCGGGCAGAGACCGGCAACTGCGCCGCTTTTCGCCATGGCGCGCGTCTCACTCTCCGTCATGTGCGTTGCATGGATCAGGCACCAGCGGCTATCGACGGGCGCGTTTTCAAGCAGCCATTCCACCGGCCTTGCACCGGAAAAGGCCAGGGAGTCTTCCACTTCCTTCGTCTGTTCCGCGACGTGAATATGGATCGGCCCCCCTTTTGCCAGAGGCTCTATGGCGGCCAGCTCGTCGGCGGTGACAGCGCGCAGGCTGTGGGGCGCTATGCCAAGGACGGCGCCCGGCAGCCTGCCTACCACAGCCTCTGCGCTCTGCATCAGCTTTGCGTAACTGTCGAGCGAATGAATGAAGCGTTTCTGTCCGTCTATCGGAGCCTGACCACCGAAACCGGAATGGGCATAAAAGACAGGCAGCAGGGTCAGACCGATACCCGTCTGCGACGCGGCCGCGCCGATGCGTTCGGCCATTTCGGCAATATTGCCGTAATGTGAACCGTCGCGGTCATTGTGCAGGTAGTGGAATTCACCAACCCTGCCAAATCCGGCCTCCAGCATTTCCATATAGAGCTGGGCAGCAACCGCCTCCACGTGGTCAGGCGTCATGGAGAGCGCGAACTTATACATCACGGTGCGCCAGCTCCAGAAACTGTCGTCACCCGGTCCACGGATTTCAGCAAGCCCGGCCATGGCGCGCTGAAACGCGTGGCTGTGGAGATTGGGCATGGCCGGGACGATGACGGCGTGCCGCTCGTCCAGGGGCTGCGCGGAAGCGCCCGTTTCGACGGAGGCAACAAGACCGTCCCGGCATATGATGCGAACGTCCTTCGCCCACCCTTCCGCCAGAAGCGCTGCGCCCGCGTAAATTGCCGTCATGCCACCCTCTCCTTTGGTTCTGTCCGGCAAGGCCATTTCAAACCCGAAATTGCAGCTTGCCAAGCCGATTATTATGTATATACATTTAACTCACAAAGGAAAGGCGAAAAGCAAATGCCAGGGAACAAATCTGCAAACGCAACGGCGACGGGAAACGCCACGGCTTTGTGGCGCAACGCCCGGCTGGCAACCTTCGATCCCGCCATGGAAGGCA
Organism: Agrobacterium tumefaciens; assembly: GCF_017726655.1. Taxonomy (NCBI): domain Bacteria; kingdom Pseudomonadati; phylum Pseudomonadota; class Alphaproteobacteria; order Hyphomicrobiales; family Rhizobiaceae; genus Agrobacterium; species Agrobacterium tumefaciens. The sequence continues at coordinate 1,106,396 of NZ_CP072309.1, read as the reverse complement.
TCGGTGCCGTCGAAAACGCCGTCATTGCCGTGCGTAACGGCCGCATCGCCTTTGCCGGCCCTGAAAGCGATCTGCCCGCCGATCTGTCGAAAGCCGACGAGACCAACGATTGCGGTGGCCGCTGGATCACCCCTGCCCTCATCGACTGCCACACCCACCTCGTCTTCGGCGGCAATCGCGCCATGGAATTCGAGATGCGGTTGAATGGCGCGACCTATGAAGAGATCGCCAAGGCAGGTGGTGGCATCGTTTCCTCGGTGCGCGACACGCGCGCGCTCTCGGAGGCGGTTTTGGTGGCGCAGGCTCTGCCGCGTCTCGACACGCTTCTTTCCGAAGGTGTTTCCACCGTTGAAATCAAATCCGGTTACGGTCTGGACATCGAAACCGAGCTGAAAATGCTGCGCGTCGCCCGCAGGCTTGAGACATTGCGCCCGGTGCGCATTATCACCAGCTACCTCGCCGCACACGCGACACCTGCGGACTATAAGGGCCGCAACGCCGACTATATTACCGACGTGGTTCTGCCCGGGCTGGAAAAGGCCCATGCGGAAGGACTGGCAGATGCGGTTGACGGTTTTTGCGAAGGCATCGCCTTTTCCGTCGCTGATATCGACCGGGTTTTCGCGGCAGCAAAGCAGCGCGGACTTCCCGTCAAGCTGCACGCCGAGCAGCTTTCCAATCTCGGCGGCGCCGCGCTTGCGGCATCTTACAACGCGCTTTCGGCCGATCATCTGGAATATCTCGACGAGGCCGGTGCGAAGGCGCTGGCAAAAGCGGGAACCGTGGCCGTGCTTCTGCCCGGCGCCTTTTATGCGCTCAGGGAAAAGCAGCTGCCGCCTGTTCAGGCACTGCGCGATGCCGGAGCCGAAATCGCGCTTGCAACGGATTGCAATCCCGGCACATCGCCGCTCACCTCGTTACTGCTGACTATGAACATGGGAGCGACACTTTTCCGCATGACCGTGGAAGAGTGTCTGACGGCAACGACACGCAATGCGGCAAAGGCACTCGGCCTCGGTGCTCAAACCGGCACGCTGGAAGCCGGTAAATCCGCCGATTTCGCCATCTGGGATATCGAGCGCCCGGCCGAACTTGTCTACCGCATCGGTTTTAACCCGCTCCATGCCCGTATTTTCAAGGGACAGAAGGTTTCCTCATGACCATGAAGACCATCACGCTTCACCCAGGCGCCGTGACGCTTGCCGATCTCGCGACGATTTACTGGGAAAACGGCACCGCCAAGCTCGATCGCTCCTTCGATGCCGGCATAGAAAAAGCGGCAGCCCGCATTGCTGAAATTGCCGCTGGCAATGCCCCGGTCTACGGCATCAATACCGGTTTCGGAAAGCTGGCTTCCATCAAGATCGACGCCGCCGATGTGGCGACTCTGCAGCGCAATCTCATCCTGTCGCATTGCTGCGGCGTTGGCGCGCCGCTGCCTGAAAATGTCGTGCGGCTGATCATGGCGCTGAAGCTCGTTTCGCTCGGCCGCGGCGCGTCCGGCGTGCGGCTGGAACTGGTGCGCCTGATCGAAGGCATGCTTGAAAAGGGCGTCATCCCGGTCATTCCCGAGAAGGGATCGGTCGGCGCTTCCGGCGATCTCGCACCGCTCGCCCATATGGCTGCAGTCATGATGGGCGAAGGCGAGGCCTTTTACGAAGGCGCGCTTCTTGCCGCCGGCGATGCGTTGGCGAAAGCCGGGCTGACCCCGGTGGTCCTTGCGGCAAAAGAAGGGCTGGCGCTGATCAACGGCACGCAGACATCGACGGCGCTGGCGCTGGCCGGCCTTTTCCGCGCCCATCGCGCGGCGCAGGCGGCACTGATCACCGGCGCTCTTTCCACTGACGCCGCCATGGGTTCGTCTGCTCCTTTCCATCCGGATATTCACACGCTGCGGGGCCATAAGGGTCAGATTGACGCTGGTGCTGCGCTGCGCAACCTGCTGGAGGGTTCGGAAATCCGCGTCAGCCATATCGAGGGCGACGAGCGCGTCCAGGATCCCTATTGCATCCGCTGCCAGCCGCAGGTGGACGGCGCCTGCCTCGATCTTCTACGCCAGGTTGCCCGCACGCTGGAAATCGAAGCCAATGCGGTGACCGACAATCCGCTGGTGCTTTCGGATAATTCGGTGGTCTCGGGCGGTAACTTCCACGCCGAACCGGTGGCGTTTGCCGCCGACCAGACGGCGCTTGCCATTTGCGAGATCGGCGCGATCGCCCAGCGCCGCGTGGCGCTGCTGGTCGATCCGGCGCTTTCTTATGGCCTGCCGGCGTTCCTATCCAAAAAGCCTGGCCTGAATTCCGGTCTGATGATCGCCGAGGTAACCTCCGCCGCGTTGATGAGCGAGAACAAGCAGATGGCGCATCCGGCCTCGGTCGATTCGACGCCGACCTCGGCCAATCAGGAAGACCATGTCTCCATGGCCTGCCACGGCGCGCGGCGACTGCTGCCCATGACCGACAATCTCTTCGCCATTCTCGGCATCGAGGCGCTGTCGGCCGTTCAGGGCGTGGAACTGCGCGGACCGCTGAAAACCGGTCCCGAATTGCAGAAGGCGATGGCCGTGCTGCGGGCGGCGATCCCTTCGCTCGAAGAGGATCGCTACATGGCACCTGACCTGAAGAAGGCGTCGGAACTGATTGCTTCGGGCGCGCTGGTCTCGGCAATTTCGAACGGCATTCTGCCGCAGCTGGAGGTTTGAGATGCGCGCCTTCGAGGTCAGACAAGGCTCTTCGCCCATTATTCTCGGCCTGCCGCACACCGGCACCGATGTGCCGGCGGAAATTTGGGACCGCCTAAACGACAATGGCAAAACCCTCGCCGATACGGATTGGCATATCCATGAGCTTTATGCCGGGCTTCTCGAAAACGCGACAACCGTGCGGGCAGCGTTCCACCGCTACGTGATCGACGCCAATCGCGATCCGGCCGGCACCAGCCTTTATCCCGGCCAGAACACGACCGGTCTTGTCCCGGAAACGGATTTCGACGGAAAGCCCATCTGGAAAGAGGGAGCCGAACCCACAGAATCCGACCTCGCCTATCGCCTTGAAAACTTCCACGCGCCTTATCACGCAGCCCTTGCGGCGGAAATCGAACGGGTGAAATCGATCCATGGTATCGCCATTCTCTACGATTGCCATTCGATCCGGTCGCACATTCCGTTCCTGTTCGAAGGAAAGCTGCCGGACTTCAACATCGGCACGGACATGGGCAAGACCTGCGATCCGGCAATCGAGAAAATCGCCGTCGAAGTAACCGCTTCCGCCGAAGGTTATGACAGCATCCTGAACGGCCGTTTCAAAGGCGGCTGGACGACTCGCCATTACGGCAAGCCGCAAACCGGCGTACACGCCATTCAGATGGAGCTGGCGCAGTCCACCCATCTTCAAAGCGAGACGCCGCCTTTTGCCTACGATGCTGCCAAAGCTGAACAACTTCGCACCTATCTCAAAACCATTCTGACGCGCATGGAAAGATTTGCGCTCGACACGAAACGATAAGGGGAAAGCACATGAACAACCCACGTCACAATGTTCGCGACGTCCGTGCACCGCAGGGCACTGAACTCAATGCCAAAAGCTGGATGACGGAAGCCCCGCTGCGCATGCTGATGAACAATCTGGATCCTGACGTCGCCGAGCGCCCGCATGAGCTTGTCGTTTATGGCGGCATAGGCCGCGCCGCCCGCACCTGGGACGATTTCGACCGCATCGTCGCGACGCTGAAGGATCTGAACGAGGACGAAACCCTCATCGTGCAATCCGGCAAGCCGGTCGGCGTGTTCCGCACCCATAAGGACGCGCCGCGCGTGCTGATCGCCAATTCCAACCTCGTGCCGCACTGGGCGAACTGGGATCATTTTAACGAGCTGGATAAGAAGGGCCTTGCCATGTACGGCCAGATGACGGCCGGTTCGTGGATCTATATCGGTACGCAGGGCATCGTGCAGGGCACCTATGAAACATTCGTCGAGGCTGGCCGTCAGCATTACGGCGGTAACCTGAAGGGCAAATGGATCCTGACCGGTGGTCTCGGCGGCATGGGAGGTGCGCAGCCGCTGGCCGCTGTCATGGCTGGAGCTTGCTGCCTTGCGGTCGAATGCGACGAGACCCGCGTCGATTTCCGCTTGCGCACCCGTTACGTCGACGCAAAGGCGCACACGCTCGACGAGGCGCTGGCGCTGATCGACCAGTGGACAAAGGCGGGCGAGGCCAAATCCGTCGGCCTGATCGGCAATGCGGCGGAAATCTTTCCAGAGCTTTTCCGTCGCGGCGTCCGCCCCGATATCGTCACCGACCAGACCTCGGCGCATGACCCGGTCCACGGTTATCTTCCAGCCGGATGGACCGTTGCCGAATGGCGTGCAAAGCAGGAAAGCGATCCGAAGGCCGTTGCCGCTGCGGCGCGTGCGTCCATGAAGGTGCATGTTCAGGCCATGGTCGATTTCTGGAATGCTGGCGTTCCGACGCTCGATTATGGCAACAATATCCGCCAGGTCGCCAAGGACGAGGGGCTGGAAAACGCCTTCGCCTTCCCGGGCTTCGTGCCGGCCTATATCCGCCCGCTGTTTTGCCGCGGCATTGGTCCGTTCCGCTGGGCGGCCCTTTCGGGCGATCCGGAAGACATTTACAAGACCGACGCCAAGGTGAAGGAACTACTGCCTGACAACAAGCACCTGCACAACTGGCTGGACATGGCGCGCGAGCGCATCGCGTTCCAGGGCCTGCCGGCGCGCATCTGCTGGGTCGGCCTTGGCGATCGCCATCGCCTCGGGCTTGCCTTCAACGAAATGGTCAGGAACGGGGAACTCAAGGCACCAGTTGTCATCGGCCGTGACCATCTGGACAGCGGCTCCGTCGCCTCGCCCAACCGCGAGACGGAAGCCATGAAGGACGGATCGGACGCCGTGTCCGACTGGCCGCTCCTCAACGCCCTGCTCAACACCGCATCCGGTGCCACCTGGGTATCGCTGCATCATGGCGGCGGCGTCGGCATGGGCTTCTCGCAGCATTCCGGTATGGTCATCTGCGCCGATGGTACGGATGATGCCGCACGCCGGCTGGAGCGTGTTCTCTGGAACGACCCGGCGACCGGCGTCATGCGCCATGCCGACGCGGGCTATGAGATCGCCGTTGAATGCGCCAGGGAACAGGGCCTGCGTTTGCCCGGCATCCTCGGCAACTGATCGTGTCGCCGCGCGGCCCATCGCTGCGCGGCCCTTGCCTTTCAAGGATGGAGATGGACATCATCGTTCAGCCTGTTTCCTCGTCTGAAACTTTCGAATCGATTTCTTCGTTACTTGCTTCTGCTCAGGTGTGATGTCTCGCCTCTGCGATAAACCGATGACTTTGATGGAGCGCGGACGACAGCATGGCACCACGACATATCTCCCTTGCGCTTGGTCTTCTGATTGGTACAGTTTTTCCCCTGTTGTCACCGAGCGTCGCCTCCGAAAGCCGCGGGGCCGTTCCGGTGAGAATCGATGTGGGCGGATACAAGCTCAACAGCCTGTTGATCGAGCCTCAAAAACAGGCGGACCTGCCGCCGATCGTCTTTCTTCATGGCGCAAGCGCAAGCCTCTACGATCCGCTGTTTTCCTTTGCCGACAGGCTCAACGGCCGCGCGAAGCTATTATTTATCGACAGACCTGGCCACGGGGCCTCCGATATTGGTGGCAATGACAATATCCTGCCAGACGCGCAGGCCGATGCGATTGCCGAACTGATGAAAAAGCGCGGAATCCACAAGGCTATCATCGTCGGACACTCATTCGGTGGCGCGATCACAGCGGCCTTTGCTTTGCGTCATCCGGAGATGGTGACGGGTCTCGTGTTCCTTTCGCCGGCGGTCTATCCCTGGCCGGGCGGTATCGCATGGTATTATACGGCAGCGAGCGCTCCAGTGACGGGACCGCTCTTTTCCACTTTTATCGCGCCTCCAGTAGGCTTCTTCGCGCTCGATCAGGCGACGCGCGGGGTTTTTGCTCCCAATAGTCGTCCCGCGGGCTACATCGAGGCCACGCGCGCATGGGCCGCGTTAAGGCCGAAGGCGTTTCGCCATAACGCGCAGGAGGTCGCAGCGCTGAACGCCTGGGCCCGGAATGCCGCGCGAAATTATGCAAAAATAACAGCGCCGACGGTCATCATCACCGGTGACACTGACAATGTCGTTTCGCCGGAAATCCATTCTCGCCAGCTTTCGCGCGCGATAACAGGATCGACACTCGTCGTTGTCAGAAATCTCGGACATAAATCCGATTACGTCGCACGGGATCTCGTTGTGACGGCAATCGAAAAACTCGCCGGTAAAAAAGCCAACCTTTATGCGGCGCAGAAGATGCTTGAAAGGCGTATTGCCAGCGACGGCGGTATGTAGAAACACGACGTCCAGGAGCATATCGGGAAATGCAGACGATGAGACATCTGAAAAGCAACGCTTACACGTCGATGCCCTGGAAAAATGGCGGCGGTGTCACGACTGAGATCATCGTTCATCCGGCCGGCGCCACCATGACCGACTTCGATTGGCGGATCAGCATGGCCGATGTCGCACAGGACGGGCCGTTTTCGATATTTCCCGAAATTGACCGGACACTTAGCATTCTGGAAGGCAATGGTATGAGCCTCAGCATTGACGGAAAAGACCCCGTGGCGCTGACGGTTGAAAGCGCTCCCCTGCCCTTTGCCGCCGATGTTCCGGTTGACGCCACGTTGAACGACGGTCCGATTGTCGATCTGAATGTCATGTCCCGTCGCGGACACTTTCGGCATCGTGTCGAAAAACATCGCGGGGAACTGCGCCTTCAGCCAGCGTTTTCGACGACCACCTTCATCTTCGCCGTTGATCCGGCCGCTGTTTCATCCGGCAGCGAGACAATCGATCTGCAGCGCCGTGATGGTCTCCTGATCGAGCCCGGTGCCGAGATTGCGGTTCGCAGTGCAGACCAGAGCGGCCAATTCTTTATCGTGACCTTCGATCGGGGTTAAAACACTCCAGACACGGCGATCCGACGCCTCAATCGAGGCCAAGCGGATCGGCGACCCTTGGCCACAGCCCCAGACTGGCCTTGCGGTACGGCGTTTTTGCCGGATCGGTGGGATATGAGGTCGGGGCTGCGATATAAACGATGTCAGATGCTATCGGCGCAAACCCGGCGTGAAAGTGGTTTGTCGACTTGACGAGCAGCAGATCCTTGCTGGCGAAATCGATACCCAGATTGGAGAAGATATCCGGCTCATAAGTTTGCGTCCGGCTTGTGATGAGGATAATGTCGATCTCTGTACCCAGCGGGCGAACAACGGCGGCACGGCCGAGCGTGACGCGGCTGTTGCGGAAGCTTTGCCATCCAGCCTCCGCCGTCCGCATCACCTTGATGCGGAAATCGAGCGGCTCGCCGCCTTGCGGGCTGGATTTGCCGCCAATACGTAGATCGAGTTCGGCTCCCTCACCCGCCGCATGACAGAAGGACACCGCTATCGGGTCCCAGATCGTCGCGACAGCAAAATTATCGATGCCTCGCTCGACCATGCGCCGTAGAATATGGGTCGCATCACCCGCGACGCCGCCGCCCGGATTATCCCAGATATCAGAGACGACCACCGGTTTCCCCGGATTGTTCGTGCGGATGGAAAGCGCCAGATCGAGGCCCGATTCTGTATCCAGCATCGGCATCGCGGTAAGCTTGCGCATGGCGTAGAGCTCGTGGCCGAGCTTTTCCGCCAGCGCATCGCCCTTCGACTTATCGTTATCGGTGACCACGACAATGCGCGTTCCCATATCCGGTACGTCGCCCGCCATGAAACCGTGAATGACGGAAGCGGACAGAATGCCGTCCTTGCCTTCCATGGCCTTTAACCGATCGACATAAGATCGCATCGGCTCGCGGCTGGTGGGGTAAATCGTAATCATCCGGCAGTCGAATGTCGAGATGACGGGCTTGATCTCGCCTCGAAGGGTACGAAGCGCCAGTTCCACCACATGCTCGCCACGTTCTTCGAAGTCCGTGTGCGGAAACTCCAGGAAAGTCGCCATGATGTCGAGGTTTTTGACCCGCAAGGCGGTAAGATGGCTGTGTGGATCGAATTCTGCGGCAATCAACACGCCCGGCCCGACCATGTCGCGTATCCGTGAGAGGAAATCACCTTCCGGATCGTCATAACCCTGCGCCGCCATCGCCCCATGCAGACCAAGGACAACAGCGTCGACAGGCATGGCGGCGGCGAGTTCCCCGAGGATCGTGTCCCGCAGGGTCTCATAGGTCTCACGCTGGATTAGTCCGGCGGGCTCCGCCCAACAGGAGGTCCCCTCGATGACTGTGAAGCCCTCTGCCTTGCCGCGGCGTCGCAGGATGGGCACCGGCGACGAGCACAGTGTTGGCGTTTCCGGATGCTCGCCGGGGCCGGCGTAAAATGCCGCACGGAAGGCGTCCATATCCGTTGGCACGGGCGAAAATGTGTTGGTTTCAGTGGCAAGCGATGCCGTGAAAATGCGCATATTTCCGATTCTCGTTATCAGCGTCTGCATTCGCGCAGCTTCACAAATTGTCTTTATTTAGCCGGCTAATCTTACCACACGGTGCCGCGCGCCGCGATCTTCTCGACACGCGTTACAATGCCGTTGCGATGGAAGACCATTCTGTCGAAGAGATTGCTCACGACGCATGTGTGGTTCGGCACCACCTTGACGACGTCGCCAATCTCGGGCCGCGAGGAGCAGCCGGACAGATCGACGACCGCATGCTCTTCCGAAAGCGACACGATTTTTGCGCCCTCATAACCTTCTATGAGGCCATAATCGCTGAAACCCAACAGGTCTGACGTCAGCGCCTTGGAGCCACTGTCCAGCACCGCCCGGTCGGCGGTTGGCTTCGAGACCACGGTTGCGAGGACGTGCATCGCCAGGTCATCGATATTGCAATGGCCCGCGCGCACCATTGAGCGGTCGTTATAGACATAGGTGCCAGCCCGATGCTCGGTGGCCGAGGGAACAAGGTGCGCAGCGTAAAAATCAGGGGAACCGCCACTGGAACGGATCGGGCAGTCAATACCCTTCCCGGCAAGCAGTTCCATTGTCTCGGATAGAAATTTCTCCACCGTCTCCGCCCCCGCAGGCGCGGGATAGGTCAGTATACCCTTGAAGACCAGCCCTGGGGCCGCCGCAATTTTCTCCGCAAGGGCTAGAGCGGTTTCCGGGCTTTGTACCCCGCAGCGCTTGCCACCGGTATCGCATTCGACCAAAACCGCCAGCGGCCTGCTCACATCGAACGTAGCGGCAAGACCGGCAATTGTCGTCTCACTGTCTGCGACGACGCTGAGCCGAGCAACACGCTCGTTCAATGCCTTCAGCCTGGCAAGTTTCGCCGCACCGAGAATATTGTAGGTAATGAGAATATCGTCGAAGCCAGCATCGGCGAAAACTTCCGCTTCGCTGACTTTCTGGCAGTTGATACCGATTGCACCGGCCTCAAGCTGCTGTCTTGCGACAGCCGGTATCTTGTGGGTTTTGATGTGTGGGCGGAAGGCTTTACCATGGTCGTCCAGATAAGACTGCGCTCTCATGATATTGGCGCTGAGACGGTCCTCGTCAATGACGGGCATGGGCGTCGAAATTGCATCAATGGGTGTGCCCACGTCAGGCCAGGGATAGGTCATCATCTACTCTTAACAACAGGCAAATCGGGCTTCAGGCCAGCGGCTTGTAGGCGATAACGTCCATTTCGACCTTTGCATCGACCATTAGTGGTGATTGCACGGTCGAGCGCGCGGGCGGATGATCAATGAAATATTTCTGGAATACAGCGTTGAAGCTCGAAAAATCACGCGCATCATCCAGCCAGACATTCACCTTGACGACATCAGCCAGCGTGCAGTCGGCCAGCGCCAGGACGTCCTTGATATTGGCGATCACCTGCTCTGTCTGCGCCACGATACCGCCGACGACGACCTCACCGTCGACGGTGGGCACTTGACCGGAAACATAAACGAAATCTCCCGCCCTCACAGCTTTCGCAAAGGGGCGACGCTGTCCGCCTGCCTGATTGTCAGCAGCCTCGTATCTTACCAATTCTCCCATGGGTCCCCGCAAATTATTTTCATAAAGTCGCTCATTTCCGAGATCATTAGCCCGTTTTGACAGGCATTTCTACACGTCATGTAAATTATTTAGTAATTTGTCTTTCTTGGACCTCTGTCATAATGATTTTACGCGGCGTGCCATTACTCGGAACGCTTCGTTTCCCCACCGTATCAGACAGTCAAATAGTCGAAATCGGCAGGTTCCAGCCCCCCGTTACACAGAGTGATTTCAGACAAGTTGTTGAGCCAAGTGTTCGGAGTTAGCCGCGGCTAACACCGCCCGACGGTGTCGGCGGATACGGCACGGCCATCATGTCCTCAGCGTTGGATGGCTGGCATTCCGCTGCCGACAACTCGTTTCGTGATAGCATCCGCGATCTTTTGCGCCTGAACACGAATATCCGGAACCGCAGTGATCTCCCAGAACCTGCCGGCGGTTAGCGCACCCGCCGCAAAGAGCCCAGGCCAACTTTCGCCATTCCCCCGCAAAAGCCGCGACTCTTCATCCACTTCAACACCGAGCCCTAAAGGATCCAACAAAACAATGCCGCCGTCACGCATGGACTCGAGCAGCCGAGAATGCCCGATCCCTGCCCTTTCCATGCCCGTACAATTAATCACCCAATCAACCTGCAGGGACTGAACGACCTGAGAATGTCGGCGCCGATAATTGAGGGCAATGCCTTCCACTGCCGGTTCAATAGACCGAAGAAATCCAGCGTGGATCCCCACCACCCCTTCAACCATCAGCTTCTCAAAAGCGGCGAAAACTTCAGGTGCAATCCGGTGCCGATGGATGTTCCACCACGGCAAGCCATGGCGAAGAAACCGGCTACGTTGCGCCACCGTCAGGCTCTGCCACAGCGCTTGGGTTTTCGGGCGCAAGCCATCCATCACGCTGCGCCACGACACACCATCGCGGACCTGTTTGCGCAAGGACCTTAGCAAATGGCTTATCTCTGTTGAGCCAATGCCGAGATCAGGTTCGACTGGCGGCAATGGCGGGGTAACATGCGCATGCGGAACGAGGCCGCGACGAGAGAGAACATGGATCGGGCCGCGGTGGCCTTTTCCCCGCAGCGTCATGACTTGGTCAATCATCGTCAGGCCCGAACCAAGAATACAGATGCGGTCGCCTGATTTCACTTTGGAAAGCCAACCCGGCTGCCAGCAGTGACCAATAATATGCTGCGATTCATGCCCCGCATTATAGACAGTTTGCACCGGCAAACTCGCGGCTCCGACACCAAGACACAAAACGACATTGCGCGCGTGCAATTCGTCGCCCCTCTCAAGAGTGAAGGAAAATCCTCCCGCGCCATCGTCCCGGCAAGCGGAAGCCTTGGCCCGAGTAAAATCGACCCTCGCACGCTGCTCCCGGCTTCGAAGCAAGGACGCCAGTCTATCGCGGAGATAAAGGCCGTAGTCTCCGCGCGATGCAAATGATAGCGGATTGTCATCGAGTCCGTTCTGCCCTAACCACTCAACAAAATCGCTAGGGCGATCGGGGAAGACGCTCATTCGACCGGCCGGCACGTTCAGGCGGTGATAGGGAAGCTCCGTTCGATAGGCGGTTCCGCGCCCAAAATCGGAGTCATCACCGACAATCGCAATTGACGCTTCCTGCGGCAGGCTTGTCAAAAGATGAGCAGCGGTGCAGATCGCCGAGAAACCGGATCCAACGAGTGCGACATCATAAGGCATTCAACCTCCAATCTGCGTGCGCAAGAACGCGAAAGCGACGGTGTCGCCGTCATTACTCTAGTAAGGAAGTAGAGATTAAACTCACCCAGATGTCTACCCCACAATTTCTGGTTCCGCTCTTTGGAAGAGGCGATGAAGTCAGGACTAGAAGTTAGCCGCGGCTAACCAGCGGCGCCCAAGGTCCATCGACAAAAAACTCGAAGCGAGCACACTCCATAACCGCCTTCGCCCAGAAGTTTGCCGCGGCTAACCGAAAAACTGATGCGAAGTGCAAATGTGATTCTTCCACAATGCTTTAGCGCCGCTTTTGTATCTCGTAAAAAAGCCTATTGCGCCCAAAAGAGAATCGGCGCTTATATCTCAGTTGCGGAAAAAACCGCCTTTTTCGAAAAAAACCGCTACTGCAATTTCGAGCGAAAGAAGACCGATGACACAGAGTGCCGATTTAAGACGTGCCGCAGGAGCACCCGACCTGACGAGTCTTATACAACAGCATTCGGCTGCGTTGTCAGCCCAATTGCAGGCTCATAATGCAAATACATTTTCACCGCACACCGAAAAGAGCATGCGTCATTTCTCCCCGGCGGAAACCGCGCGGTTGATCGGAATTGGCGAAGCCTATCTTCGCCAGATCGCCGCCGAGCGGCCGGAGCTCGACGCCGCACAGGCGACCGGCCGTCGTTCCTACTCGGTGGAAGATATGGACGAGATCAGAAAGTTTCTCGATCAGGGTGCCCGTGGCACCCGCCGGTACCTGCCGCACCGCCGCGAAGGCGAAGAGTTGCAGGTCATCGCCGTCATGAACTTCAAGGGCGGTTCCGGCAAAACCACGACATCAGCGCATCTCGCTCAATATCTGGCGCTGCGCGGCTATCGTGTGCTTGCCATTGACCTTGACCCGCAGGCCAGTCTTTCGGCGCTCTTCGGTCATCAGCCGGAAATCGACGTCGGTCCGAATGAGACGCTGTACGGCGCTATCCGCTATGACGACGAACGTCGTCCGATCGCTGAAATCGTGCGCGGTACCTACATTCCCAATCTTCATATCGTTCCGGGCAATCTTGAACTGATGGAGTTTGAACATGATACACCGCGCGCCTTGATGCGCCGCGCTCCAGGCGACACGCTGTTCTTCGCACGCATCGGCCAGGCGATTGCCCAGGCTCAGAATTTCTACGATGTCGTTGTGATCGACTGCCCGCCGCAGCTCGGTTATCTGACGCTCTCTGCGCTGACTGCCGCAACATCCGTTCTCGTCACCGTTCACCCGCAGATGCTCGACGTCATGTCCATGAACCAGTTTCTTGCGATGACCGGCGATCTTCTTGCTGAAATCGGCAGGGCAGGTGCCCGTTCCGACTACAACTGGATGCGGTATCTGATCACCCGCTTTGAACCGAGCGACGGGCCGCAGAACCAGATGGTCGCCTTCCTGCGCTCGATTTTTGGTGAAAACGTTCTCATCCACCCGATGCTGAAAAGTACGGCGGTTTCCGATGCGGGATTGACCAATCAGACACTTTTCGAAGTCGAACGAACCCAGTTTACCCGGTCTACCTATGACCGAGCGCTGGAAGCCATGAACAATGTGAACGCTGAGATCGAAGGACTGATTAAGAAAGCGTGGGGTAGGGCAGCATGAGCAGAAAACAGATCTTCGCCAATCTCGGCACGCCAGCCGCTGACAGCAATGAAACCGCATCCGAGCGCTCGCGTCCACGCATCAGGCCCATTCTCGGTTCGCCCGAGCTGGTCACGGATGTGCTGAATTCCCCTGTCGGCATGATCGGCCAGTCCCTTAACGAGGTTTCCGAGCGCGCGAAACGGGCCGAAGAGATCGAAAAGCAGCTTGCGGAAGGTCTAACGATCGTTTCGCTCAATCCTGCCGATATCGATCCTTCCTTCATCCCGGACCGCATGCCCGCATCGGAAGAAGCCGATGCCGGTCTCATCGAAGCCATTCGTGAACAGGGCCAGCAGGTTCCGATCCTGGTTCGCCCCCATCCTGATTTCCCCGGGCGTTACCAGGTCGCTTTCGGGCATCGTCGCCTGGGCGCGGTTACCAGCCTTGGTATTCCGGTCAAAGCTGTCGTTCGTGATCTGAGTGATGAGCAGCTCGTCGTTGCCCAGGGGCAGGAAAACAATGAGCGCCGCGACCTCACCTACATCGAAAAGGCGCGCTTCGCTCAAAAACTGCAGATGCGGTTTCCGCGTGACACGATCATGGCTGCCATGTCGCTTCACAAAGGCGACCTCTCCAACATGCTGTCGGTTGTCGGCCGCATTCCGGAGGATCTCGTTGACCTCATTGGTCCGGCTCCGACCGTTGGGCGGCGCAACTGGATGGACCTCGCCGACCAGCTATCGTCGTCGCAGGTGAAAGAGGCGGCACGCGCCTATGTTAAGGATCCATCCGTCGCAGCCCTGCCGTCCGAAGAACGGTTCAAATCGCTCCTGGAGTTTTTGAAACCCAAGGCGCAGCCCAAAAAGACCGGCGTGTGGTCATCCGAGACCGGTGGCAGGTTGGCAAAGGTCGTCGAAAGCGACCGCAAGCTGGATATCTCTATAGACAAGAACGAAGCGCCGGAATTTGCCGAGTTCGTTCTCGAACACCTTCAGACGCTGTTTGCCGAATATCGGTCCAAGCAGTGAGTTTTAACTCGAACGACTAACAGGAGACGCATCACAAAAGAAAAAAGCCCCCGAACGTTGCCGCGCGGAAGCCTTTCTTTGATTTAAGCACCCGAAGAATCTCATTTCCGCGAATCATAGTCAAGAGTCTTGGCATCGAATTTTTCGGTGAGCGATTTTCTTTTGCCTTGTGAAAGGTGAAAGACATGGACAGCACATGTGTAACGACGCCCTTTGGGCGGCGAGCGATGTCGTTTGGCGTTCTCGCAACCCAGTTTGCCGCGCAAAAGAACAGGAAAATCGAAGCGGTCGATAAGTGGAAACTCTATCGATCCGTCTGCGAGGCCAGGCCTTTGCTCGGCGTTACGGACCGCTCGCTCGCCGTTTTGAACGCGCTTTTGAGCTTTTATCCAAAAAACGAGCTTTCCAATGAAGCGAGCTTGGTCGTGTTCCCATCCAACACGCAATTGTCGCTCAGAGCCCATGGAATGGCTGAGCAGACATTGCGCCGCCATCTCTCCGCACTCGTCGAGGCCGGCCTCATCATTCGTAAGGATAGTCCGAACGGAAAACGATATGCGCGCAAGCATCGCGGAGGAGAGATCAGCGAAGCCTATGGTTTTTCACTGGCACCGCTTCTTGCCCGCAAAGCCGAAATCGAAGAGTTGGCCGAACGTATCATCAGCGAACGGCTCAATCTTCAGCGTCTCCGTGAGACCATTAGCCTTTGCCGCCGTGATATTCAGAAGCTCTGCGAGATGATCGCGGCGAGCGGTAAAACGGATATCGTCGAGGGGTTCCAGGCACGCTATACAGCCATTGCTCTCTCGCTCGGTCGTAACTCCAAATCCGCAGAACTTAAAGAAATCGCCAATTTCCTGGCTTCTCTGCGTGCCGAAGTCACCAACTATCTGGAAAATATCGAAAAATCTGAAAAAATGGGCGGCAATGACTGCCAAAATGAGCGGCTCAAAAAGAATTCAGAATCCGAATCCATATCTAAACGGCAAAACTCGGAAGAGCCGGCTATCGCTGTACCAGCCAGTCAAATCAGAACGCCACAGGCCAGCGTGGCGCCCGTTAGCGAAACACCACGCCCCTCATTGGCAAAGCCTGTTTCTCAAAAGCAGTTTTTTGTTCCTGATATTGTTTTGGTTTTGAAGGCCTGCCCTGACATTTGCCACTATGCTCCGGGTGGTGCGGTCACCAGCTGGCGCGATCTGGAAGTGGCAACAGCCGTCATCAAGACCATGTTCAACATCAGTCACTCGGCTTACCAGGAAGCACTGCTCACATTTGGTCGCCAGGGAACGGCAGCCATTCTCGCTTGCCTTCTGCAAAAGGCCGACCAGATCAGTTCTCTTGGCGGATATCTTCGTAACCTGACCCGTAAGGCGGGGGAAGGGGGCTTTGAGCTGCAAACAATGCTCCTCGCACAGTTGCGCGGCCGTAAGGAAAACAGCGGGGCCACCATGCCCGGTTAAGCACCCGCGAGTCAAAGCTGCTCGTCTTGCAGAAAAGTCGTAGCAACGCTACATTAGCACCGGCTCAGCACAAAAGATTCGTTCGATGATTTCAGCACCGACAAGTGCTGAAAAAAGCAAGCTGATGGTTAATCCGAGGTAGCGAAAGCTAATTGCAATTTAGCTTTCGTTTTAGAATTTCCATTTTTGGTTTCAATCGCTTGAGTCAACGCTGATTTCGGAAACTTGTCGACATTTTTCCCGTCGTCCTGGCATATCGTGACGTATATTTCTGACACGTTAGGAGTTGAAACAACCGCGTCGGTTCTCGCGAATAGCTAGCGGCGGGCACCATGCCATATCTTCCTTAAGGCAGCGAAAGGGACATCCGGCTGAACCTTCTGCGCCGTGCCGCGTTGTCCAGCTATCACTTACTGGGTGGCTATGATCATGATGTTTCCAGATGACATTGAATTGGCTGTTGCCGTCTATATGGCCGACCACGCGCTGCCACAGGACAAGGCGATCGAGACTCTTTTGAGAGCCGAATTACAACGCAGTGGCCATCTGCCCGGTGGGGCGGGTCGCCCGCGTGAAATCGTTGATGGGCAACCGAGTGCCGACTACGTTCAGTATAGTTCGTACCTCGAGGAAGACAGCTGAAGACCTACGGAACAAAAGCGATCTGAGGCTGTTTAAGGCGCAAACAATATTGCCAGGATACGCCCGATGCCTCAAAGAATAGTTCTCGTTACAGCCGCCTTTTCCATAATGATGATTCTGCCCGCGCTGGCGCAATCCTTTGATGTGAGCGCTCTTGAAGTTCGAAAGCCAGAGCGCCCGCTATCGGCACCACAGATCACATCCCCGAACTACATTACCGACGTCACGGGAAAGAAAGTTAGACTTGTCGGCCCACGATTTTACCCAGATAACGCTCGCGCCCTCGATTTTCCCGGTCGAAAGGCGGACCCTGTTGTAGCGAGCGGTGAAGGCGTATTATCGCAGCGTTAAACCATCGCAAGAACGAAGGCTATTTGTTCAACGTCTGAGGCGGGAACGGAATGAAGGGCAGGGGCGGAGATGATCGCGTGCGCAAAGCGCATCCAGAAAGCTGGGTCAGACAGGAAGGGCAGGATGCGGAAAAGGCCAGTTTTCCCGAACTGTTCTTTGATCTCGTTTTCGTCTTTGCGCTGATCCAGCTTTCTCACGCGCTCGCAGAGGATTTCGGACCAACGGCAGCACTTGAAGCTGTCATCCTGATATTGTCCCTATGGTGGCTTTGGATCCATACAACGTGGATCACGAACCTTCTGAACACAGAAAAGGAGCCTGTCAGGCTGCTGCTGTTCTTCCTGATGTTCGGCGGCGTGATGCTTGCCATTGCGCTGCCAGAGGCCTTTGCCGAACAGGGGCTCATATTCGCGCTGATTTACAGCGTGATGCAGGTCGGGAGAAGCCTTTTTACGCTTTTCGCTTTCAAGGCTGAGGATCGGCAGTCCTTGCTGATATTCGTGCGGGTCACGATCTGGCTCGTCATATCCAGCCTGTTCTGGCTTGCTGGCGGTTTGGTCGATCTCTCCGATCGTATCCTCTTGTGGAGCATCGCGCTCGCGATCGAATATGCGGGGCCCGCCTGCCGTTACGTCGTGCCAGGCATGGCGAAGAGTGATGAAGACAGGCTGCACCTTTCAGGCGAACATCTAGCCGAGCGATGCGCACTCTTCGTCATCATATGCCTTGGCGAAACGATCCTCACCACTGGGCGCACAGCCACGGAATACATGAATTCCGGCCTGACGTTCTTGGTTTTTTGCTCGGCCTTCGTCAGCACCGTGGCCATGTGGTGGATATATTTCCATCACGGGCAGGAGGAGGCTTCCAAGAAGGCCGAAAGTGCCGACGAAAAGGCAAAGATCGCCCATAACCTCTTCAATTATGGGCACCTGCCTATCGTTGCCGGCATCATCCTGACGGCGGTGGGAGAGGATTTCAGCCTCTCGCATGCCCATGACGGCGCGACGTTTCGTGAAGCGATTGCCATTCTCGGCGGCCCTATCCTTTTTCTGGCCGGCAACATCGGCGTCAAGACCGCGGCCGCCTATCAAAGGCCGGTTTCGCATTTTGTCGGGGTTGCGGCGCTGTGTCTCTTATTGCCGGTGCCGGGTATCCCTCTCTTTGCGCTTCAGGTCGCGAGCACGGCAATTCTACTGCTTGTGGCGCTTTGGGAATATCTTGCGCTGCAACGGGCAGTCACCAATGCCTGATGGCGGGAGAGGCATGGCCAGCTTGCGCCCCGGTTTGCGCAATCATCGTGTCGAGATGTGGCCCCGAGAAACCGCCGAAGATCGCCGAAGCGTGCGATCAGTCCGAAGGCGATGGCGGCGGTTGCAACGAAGAGCACCGTTACGGACGCCATGGCTGGGGGTATATCCGTAGCGCGAGGCGTTGCATATCTTGATTGGCAGCATTTCCATCGCAAGGCCGACGGTCATGGAAGCGCCGATATTTTCGTTGAGCGACAGCACGAAGGCAAAGGCGTATCCGGAGATGATGTCGGGCGTGATGAACGGCACGACGTTGGTGCGAAAAACCATCCGGTCATCCGCATCCATCGTGGCGGCTGCCTCCGTCAATGAGCGACCGTTGGAAAGCCGAGCGAAAGTGTCACGAGCAGCAGGGTGACAGAGATGATCGCATGGCTAACATTACACCGTCGCGTCGCTCTCACCCAGCACCTTACGCAATCCTTCAATGGTGAAGGGCTTGGATAACTGATGTGCATCTGCAATGCCCGACGCTGTCTTGGCGCTGTCGTCGCCGCTTGCAAACACGATCCGCACGTCTGGCCAGCGTTCCCGCACCTGTCTTGCGAGTTCTATTCCAGACATGCCGGGCAGGCCGACATCTGTAAGCAACGTGTCGATCCTGTTTGTCTCGAGTACGCCAAGGGCATGTTCCGCCGAGTTTGCCTCATGCGCCGTGTGGCCCAGTTCCTCTACCATGTCGACCGTCGACATCAGGATGAGCGGCTCATCCTCCACGATAAGAACATGCGACACCGTTGGGCCGCTTTCAAGCTGTTTCCTTTCCTGTTCCTGATCCGCCACCGGCTCGGATGCAGTCGCCAGCCCCTGACGCTCCATCCGTTGCAGGGCAATCCTTTGTTGCTGCGCGTTGTTTAGAACGTGGCGGACTTTACGGGCCAGTGCCTCTCGGGTGTAGGGTTTGGACAGCAAATCAACACCAGCGTCGAGGCGACCGCCGTGAACGATCGAGTTTTCAGTGTAACCCGAGGTAAACAACACAGCGATCCCGGGAAACTGAGCCTTGGCCTTCCTCGCAAGCTCCGTGCTGCGCATCGGGCCCGGCATGACGACGTCAGTAAACAGCAGGTCGATCTGGACACCACTGCTGACGATGGCGAACGCGGACTGTGCATCGTGCGCCTTGAGGACGCGGTAACCGAGGTCAGTCAGCAGTGCGACCGATGTTTCCCTCACGCCGTCATCGTCCTCGACCACAAGAACAGTTTCCGTGCCGCCCGTCACGGGAATGGCCTTTTGATCGCTCAGGCTGTCTGCGGCCTGCATCGTGCGCGGCATATAAAGCTTCATGGTGGTCCCATGCCCCACTTCGCTATAAATTTTGAGGTTGCCTCCGGACTGCTTGAGGAAACCGTAAACCATCGACAGACCGAGGCCGCTTCCCTTGCCATCTGTTTTGGTGCTGAAGAACGGTTCAAGGACATGCTCGATGATATCGGGCGATATTCCTGAGCCCGTGTCGGTCACCGCGACGAGCACATATTGCCCTGGGCGGACATCGTCGTGGGAAAGGGCGTAATCGTCGTCGAGGACCGCATTTCCGGTCTCGATGGTCAATCGCCCGCGACCTTCCATCGCGTCCCTCGAATTGATTGCGAGGTTCAGGATGGCGTTTTCCAACTGACTTGGATCGATCAGCGTATTCCAAAGGCCGCCGGAAACAACGGTTTCGAGTTCGACCTCTTCGCCCAGCGCCCGGCGCAGCATGTCGTCCATATTCTGGATGAGCTTCCGGACATTGACGACTTTCGGCTCTAGCGGCTGACGTCGGCCGAAGGCCAAAAGCTGCGATGCCAGCTTTGCGCCGCGGGCGACACCGGCGAGCGCGTTTTGAAGGCGTTGTTCTGCCCGACTGTTGCCGTCGATGTCCTTGGCGAGAAGCTGCAGGTTGCCGCTCACAACCTGAAGAAGATTGTTAAAGTCGTGAGCCACGCCGCCAGTCAGGTTGCCCAGCGCTTCCATTTTTTGCGCCTGCCTCAAAGCGATCTGTGCGGTTTCGCGCTCGATCGTTTCTTTCTCAAGCTCCAGAAGTGCGGTTCTCAGCTCGAGAGTGCGCTGCTCGACTTTTTCTTCAAGGGTGTGGTTGAGGCTCTGAAGCTGATCCTCAGCCCGCTTCTGGTCCGTGACATCAAAACCATCCACGAAAATCCCGGTCAGCGATCCGTTGAGGTCAAAGATTGGCTGATAGATCAGATGCACGAAGCGCTGGTCGGGTTGCTTTTTGCCATTCCGCTCCAGAAATACCGGTACATAGCGGCCTATATAGGGTTTGCCCGATTGGAAAACGTCGTCTAGCAATTCGAAGAAACCCTGTCCGGCGATCTCGGGAAGGGCTTCTCTGACGCTGAGGCCGACGAGCTTGCGGTGACCGACAAGTTGCATGTAGGCATCGTTAACCAGCTCGAAAGTGTGTTCAGGCCCGCTGAGGATGCACATGAAACTTGGGGCCTGCTGGAACAGGGCCCGCATCCGGTCCCGCTCGGCGGTCCGAAGTTCCACTTCTGATGAGAGTTGACGGTTGAGATGCTCAAGCGCGAGCGCTGCTTTTTCCCGGATTGCGGCAGCCTCTGCCAGTGCCGCTGCCCGTCGACGCTCTGTTTCGAACGCTTCCGCGCTCGCCAATCGCGACGTGATCTGGCCGGCAATCAATTTAAGGAAATCGAGGTAATCGTCGCTGACCGCCCGATGTGCATTCAGCCCGCTGATCAAAACGCCCTTGGGTTGGTCGCTTGCTTGCCCGACCAGAGGAATGACCGCAGCCTGAGACGGGGCTTTCGGCCAGGGGCCTGAGGGCACGACTTCAGAAGCGGCCAAACTTACCAGTTCCACATCCTGCTTTTGCCAGGCGCGCTCAAGGTTCCAGATTCCCGCACCGCGGGTTATAGTTACTGGCAACAAGACGTCGTCTTCGGCTGCACCACACACCCACCGGCGCTTCGCATTGCCTTTGTCGTCAAAAACGTAAAGTGCGCAGAAGGGAAGATCCTGCGGGTTTTCTTTAAGTGCTTCACGTGACGCGTTGAAGACGTCGACCTCGGTGTCTGCCACGGCAAGGCCAGACGCCAGAGTGCGCATGGTTGCCAGTCGGCGCTCGCTGATGACGCGCTCGGTTTCTTCCGTGACCGCGCAGAAAACGCCCTCGACCTTGCCGCTATCTCCGATCAGCGGACTGTACGAGAAGGTGTGATACGTCTCCTCCGGGTACCCGTCGCGTTCGAGCAACAGGAGTAACGCCCGGTCCCATGTCGCCTCTCCGCTTGAGTAAACGGTTTCCAGGCGGCCTTTGATATCACTCCAGATTTCAGACCATAATACCTTCGTCGGCACAGCAAGCGCGTTGGGGTGCTTGTTGCCCAATGTCGGACGATAGGCGTCGTTATAAAAAAATGCGATGTCTGGACCCCAGCCGAGCCACATTTCGAATTTCGAGGTGAGCAGCAGCCGGATCGCGACCTTCAGCGCTTGCGGCCATTCGTCCGGGCAACCGAGCGAACTATTCGTCCAATCATGGCGCCGCATCATCTGCGCCATTTCCCCTTCACCGACAAATATGTCCCGATATCGGTCCGAAACCAACGCCATTCCACTTCCATCCCAATAAAGCAGATCCTACCTAGATCATTGATAACGCTTCGCTGGCCAGCTAGTTCTAGATCGACTGCAGTTTTTGTATAGGGCGGGAGACATTTGAAATTGAGCAAACGAACGTCGCAACCCGAATGGAGTACAGAGGAACTCAGGCGCGCCATCCGGTCGGCCGGAGTGGCACTCTGGACCTGGATTGTCGATGACGACACGTTTGTAATGGATGCCAAGGCTTACGAACTCTGGGACATTCCCAGCGAGACGAACCTCACCTTCGAGCATCTTTCCGCAAAAGTCCATCCCGCCGACCGGGACCGCGTCAGAGCGGCGTTCGTCGCAACCCGCGCGATTGATGGGCCGTTTGAAATCGATTTCCGTATTCTGACGAACGCTTCCGACGTTCGTTGGATTTCTGCCCGAGGTCAGGGCAACGAGGGAGATGCCGCAACCGAAAAAATGACAGGGATCTTCCTCGACGTCACGGGCCGCAAGCAGGCGGAGGAAGGCCATGAGCTCCTGGCAGGCGAGATGAGCCATCGCGTCAAAAATATTCTGGCTCTGGCGTCCGGATTGACAAACATCACCTCGCGGACCACCGAGACGAAAGAGGAAATGGCGAAGCAGTTGACTCAGCGGCTCACGGCCCTCGGCCGTGCACACGAACTGGTCCGCCCGCTGCCGGATGGTCAAGGGAGGGCGGCGCTGCTCGGAGACCTCTTTGCGGTGCTCCTCGCCCCTTACGACGATGTCGGCGCTTTTGCCGGTCGCATCCGCGTCGCTGTTCCGCGCATGGGTCTGGGAGAGAAGGCCGCAACCAGTCTGGCCCTCGTGATCCACGAACTGGCGACGAATTCGCTGAAATACGGTGCCTTGTCCAATGATGCGGGGCTGCTCGATATCTCCGGCTCCATCATTGAAGACGAGGTTGAAATTGTCTGGAGCGAAAACGGAGGCGAGGCCGCCCCGTCGCCGAGATCGGCAGACGGTTACGGGAGCAAGTTGTTGCACCGGACAATCTCCGGACAACTCGGTGGCTCCATCGACTATAACTGGGTCGAAGGCGGCGTCGTCGTGACACTGAGGATGAAAGAAAGCCATCTTTCCGGCTGAAGAGCGAGCTTTCAGATTGCTACAGCGACAACGCGGGGGCTGCCGGATCGATCCTGATCGGATCGCAGGCTATGCGTCGCTCAGAACGCCCTCAAAACCGGTCGTCTTCCTTCAGGCTGTTTGAAAACAGGGACCTTCGCCCTATATCCGCCTCTTCAGACAGGAGGTCATCGATGAAGGTACAAAAGTTCAGTGTTTCGGATGCCAAGCTGGCCAAGTCACCTGGGCAGGATGCCGAAATTTACGTCGGAAACCTCGTGGATGAAAATCATGGCGGCCCGGTCACCATAGGCTACGGTCGATACGCGCCCGGCCAGTCTCTGACCGAGACGATGGCAGTGCACGACACGATGATCGTTCTTGAGGGAAGCCTTTCCGTGTCAACGAGCGATGGCACGGTGACCGCGGGACCTGGAGACATCGTGTACATGCCGAAGGGCCAGTCCGTCACGATCACCACCCAGGGTTAGGGCGCTCTCACAGCCTATGTCACCTATCCGCATTGGGCGCAATTCCACAAGGGCTGAACGGGAGCCAGACGCCCTGTCGCCGGGCACGGCCGTTCCACCCGTCTCTGGAGCAGTCGGAAACGAAACTCGAAACGTGTTTCGTCATTCGACAAACGTGCCGCTTTCTCAAACACAGCAAACACATTCGAGAACGACGATCACAAGCACAATACCAGGAGCGAGGCGAGCAAGGCCGGTGTCATGACGACGACGCCGATCTTTAAGAAGTCGAGCGCGCTGACGTAAATCCCCTCGCGTCTGAGTGCTGTCAGCCACAGGATCGTTGCAAGCGACCCGGTGACCGATAGGTTTGGGCCGAGATCCACCCCGATCAGAACGGCAGCCGTGACGCGGTCGGACACCTGTGCGGCCTGGACCGCGCTTGCGGCGAAAAGACCAGCAGGCAGGTTGTTGACCAGGTTGGAGAACAGGGCGACGGAGATTCCGCCGATGCCGATGGCCTGGGTCTCGGAGTGCTCGCTGATTGCCTTGAGATGCTCGGCGATGAGGCTGGTCACGCCCGTGTGATTGACGGCTTCGACGATGACGAACAGGCCAGCCACGAGCGGCAGAACCGCCCAGCTGACATCCTTGATGATCTCGATCGGGCTCTGTCGCATGATTGCCAGGACCGCGATGCTGGTGAGGGCGCCGGCGAGGAAGGTCGGCAGGCCAAGGTCAATGTGCATTGCCGAGGCGGAGATGAGAACGGCAGCCGTTGCCAGCAGGCCAACGCCGGCGAGTTTGGCCGGTAAGCTCAGCACGGGCCGTTCGACCTTATCAGCGACAGTATCGCTGGCCAGCACGCGCCGCTGGCTCCAATACAGGGCGATGAACGTAACGACGATTGCGGCGATCGATGGGCCAAGAAAAGTGCCCAGCCATCTCGAAAGAGGCGGCATCTCGCCTCCGGCGAAGATAACGAGGTTGGCAGGATTGGAGATCGGCAGCACGAAACTCGCGGCATTGGCGATGAAGGCGCAGATGTAGAGATAGGGAAGCGGGTCCTTCACCTTCGCGGCGCGGCAGCCGGCGTAAACGGCGGGGGTCAGGACGACCGCGGTGGCATCATTCGACAGAAGGGCGGTCACCACCACGCCGACGAGATAGATCATGACGAACAGACGTCGTGGCGATCCTTTTGCGTAGGAGACGGCGATAGCCGCGACCCAATCGAACAGGCCTTCGCGACGGGCGAGTTCGGAAAGCAACATCATGCCGATGAGGAACAGATAGACATCAAAACCCTTGGCAATACCGGACCAGACCTCTGCCGGCGTCAGGATGCCGAGCGCGAGGATCAGCACCGCACCGGCGACCGCCCAAATGGCCTCTGGCCAACGGAAGGGCCGGAGAACGACGCCTGCCGCGGTCGCTATCGCAATCGCAGACGTGTAATATACTGGATTCATGGCTGACCTTGTTGTCGGTTGAAAGGTTAAGCAGGCGTCAGGCTAGGCTCTATTTGGTTCGTGGCCCTTAAGACTGCGCAATTTGTCGAAAAGCAGATAGGTTACTGGAACCCTATAATAGGTCAGCGGTTGACTGACCAGTAGTCTGCCGACGATTGTGTCGGCAAGCGGTCACAGCAACCAGACGTCCGATCCGCGACCGGTCGTGCCTTCGGCGCACAAGCGGGAATAGGGCGGCCTACAGTGGTTGATCCCGAACAGCATCACCGCTTCGCGTCGCCCAATCGCCTCCCGTTTCGCGGCGCAAGACCAGAGGATCGCCCTTTCAAAACCTGAACGCAGTCAGGTTTTTTCTCGTCTGGATCGGGTGGCGGCGTCTTCAAGATCTAGGGCAGAAACAAGATTGCTGATCCAGCCGCTAGCCGTTGGAAAAATTGCGGGCGGCCTTGATGAACGCCGTGAAGGCCGCGGGGGGATTCTTCCTGCCAGGATAATACAAGGCAAGCGGAGCCAAAGGGGGCGTCCAGTCCTCAAGAACACGCACCAGCCTGCCGGCTGCAATGTCATCACGAACATCCGGCTCCATCACATAGCCGATACCGACACCGTTCTGCGCGGCTATTCTGACCAAGCTCGGTTCATCGAGCGTTATCGAACCCTTCACATCGATCTGGACCTGGTTTCCATCTTTCTCAAACTTCCACCGAAACAGGGCCTGGTTTGGGAGCCGGGCGCGGATGCACCTGAAGCGATAAAGGTCGTTCGGCACCGTCGGTCGGCCATGCGTGCTTAGAAATGCCGGTGAAGCCACCACGGCATTGCTGCGCTTGAGGCCAAGCGGGATGGCGATCATGTCGCTCGGAACCAAATCCGCCGGCCTTAGACCGAGATCGAAGCCGCCCGCTACGATGTCGACCAGCCGGCCTTCTGTTACCAGATCGATATGCACCTGGGGATAACGCTGCAAAAACGAGATGATGAGCGGGGCCATGACCTCCCGTGCTGCCGAGGCGAATGCGTTGATCCGCAACGTGCCCGTCGGGATTTCCTGAAGCGATTGAGCCGCAGTCATCGCATCGTGAATATCGATCATGGCCGGACCAACACGCTCGACAAAAGCTCGCCCTGCATCGGTGAGGGATACGCTTCGCGTCGTACGGTTGAAAAGGCGAATGCCAAGCCGTTGCTCCAGCTTTGCGATGGCATTGCTGAGCGCTGTCGTCGACATTCCGAGCTCCAGCGCTGCGCCCCGAAACGAACCAAGGCGCGCTATGGCAAGAACGGCATCGATGTCCACGAGAACGGACCGGGTCATTATCCCTCTTTTCGCAACGCCTCATCCTAATTAGTCCCGCTTATCGCGTCAATTGTCCTGATCTACCTTAGCGACATGCGACGGTTATGGTCGCTCCACGCCACAGCGGCTCAAACAAGATGAGGATAAAATGACGGTCAAATTACCAAAGGGCATCGAAGCCTATTTCGAAGCGGACCGAACTGGCAGTGCGGAAGCCATCGCAGCCACTTTCACAGAAGACGGTGTGGTGAAGGATAAGGGTAAGACCCACAAGGGAAAGAAGGCAATCCACGACTGGATGGCTAATGAGGCCCAGCAGTATAGCTACACGGTTGAGCCGTTTTTGATCACCACTGAAAACGGCAAAACCCTGGTAACGGCGCACACGGCCGGCGACTTTCCCGGCAGTCCCATCGACCTGCGTTTCATCTTCGTGCTCTCGGGCGACAAGGTTGCTGAACTGGAGATCACCATATGACCGGCTTTCTTACTCTTGAGGGTCGTCGTGCTCTCATCACCGGTGGTACTTCGGGTGCCGGTGCGGCAACGGTCTCGTTGTTCAAGGCGCTCGGCGCCCGGGTGCTAACAACGGCGCGCAAAAAACCGGTGGATTTTTCCGGCGCGGCGTTCGTTGAAGCAGACCTCACCACCGTGGATGGCGTCCGGACAGTGGTAAACGCTGTCCATGAGGAGCTTGGCGGGCTGGATATCCTCGTAAACGTGCTGGGTGGGTCTTCTGCCCCTTCTGGCGGCTTTGCCACGCTGACCGACGAAGAGTGGGAAAAGGAGTTCAACCTCAACTTCTTTCCGGCTGTTCGGCTTGATCGCGCTCTCCTTCCCGGCCTGATCGCGCAGGGAAGCGGGGTCGTCATTCACGTGACGTCGATCCAGCGGATCCTCCCGCTGCACCAGGCGACAACGGGCTACGCCTCGGCGAAGGGTGCGCTCAATACATACAGCAAGAGCCTCTCCAAGGAGGTCTCTCCCAAGGGTGTGCGGGTCGTGCGGGTTTCTCCCGGCTGGATCGCCGATCCGGGCACAAACGGTCTTGCCCTCCGTATAGCCGAGGAGGCCGGCATCAGTTACGACGAAGCGGTGCAGGCTATCATGGACTCACTGGGCGGCATACCGCTGGGCCGGCCAGCCAAGCCGGAAGAAGTCGCCGACCTGATCGCCTTCCTTGCGTCAGACCGAGCGTCGTCGATTACCGGGACGGAGCACGTCATCGACGGCGGTACCGTTCCGACCGCCTGATGGGTTAGATCCGTTGCAGATCAGGCGGGTGGCGCCCATCCGCCGATCTGTGAATAGATCGCATCCCGCAGATGTCGCACGTCCTTGTTCAGGGCCGCGAGTTCGGGAGGCGTTTGGGTTGACGCTGCAAGCAGAGCGTCGCTGAGGCAACCCGCTTTGTGCTGCATGGCGCGTCCCTGATCCGTCAATGTTACCAAAACTTGACGTTCGTTGCTCAGGTTGCGTTCCCGACGCACATGTCCAGCAGCTTCGAGACGCTTTAACAGTGGCGTGAGCGTACTGGATTCAAGAGCAAGCTGGTCCGCGATGGACACAACGCTTTGCTTGTCTTCTGCCCAGAGAACGTTGAGGACGAGATATTGCGGATAGGTTAGCCCAAGTTCATCAAGGAGGGGCTTGTAAGCCCGCTGGATGGCGATGCCGGCGGTATAAATCGCGTAGCAAAGTTGGTCTTGCAGCGGCGGCGGATCGTTGCGTGGTTCGGTCATCTTCAACTCCTGAAGACTCTCATATAATCCATGTTACCGCAAAAACCAATATCGCGATAAGAATCTTGTTGACGAATGATCTTTCCTCTGTCAGTAAACAATTATCGCAATAACATTTATCGCAAAATATGAGGAAAGAGCCATGACCAGAAAAACAGTCTCCGCCATCTCGGCAATCGCAGCTGCTTTCACATTAACCGCAACAATGTCTGCGAACGCCGCCGACAACACCGTTTCGAAAGATCAGTCAGTGCGAAACGTCGTGCTTGTCCATGGCGCCTTTGCAGATGGTTCGGGCTGGAAGGGGGTCTATGACAATCTCACGAAACGCGGTTACCGCGTTACGATCGTGCAAAATCCGCTGACGTCGCTTGCCGATGATGTTGCCGCCACAAAGCGCGCGCTCGAAAGGCAGGATGGTCCGGTCATTCTGGTTGGGCATTCGTGGGGCGGCACCGTGATCACGGAAGCGGGCATCGATGACAAGGTCAAAGGCCTCGTTTATGTCTCTGCCCTGTCTCCGGACGCCGGCGAGACGACGGCCCAGCAATATGATGGATTTGCCCCTGCATCGGAGTTTGTCATCGAAACCACGAAAGACGGGTTCGGCTATGTCAGTCCTGATAAATTCAAGGCAGGCTTCGCACACGATGTCAGTGACGAAGATGTCGCTTTCATGCGGGATGCGCAGGTCCCGATCAATATGTCCGCATTTGGCACAAAACTGGAAAATGCCGCCTGGCGTACCCGCCCAAGCTGGGCCGTTATTGCCACCGAAGACAAGGCTTTCGACCAGGCGATGTTGATCCATATGGCAGAGCGCATCAAGGCCAAGATCACCAAAGTGTCGGCAAGCCACGCCTTGTTCATGACGCAGCCAGCAGTCATCGCCGATACAATCGATCTCGCCGCCCGCACCGTATCAGCGAATAAGTAATGATCGGGAAGACGATGTCTTCCAGTGATCCGACGTCGCGCTATCTCATTAGAGGCGCGACGTCTTCTCAGCGGTTCGGTGCTTGCCCATTGGCGTTGGCGTCATTAATTCCAGGGGCTGATTGGGTGGCCTAAAGATCAAAGCGCTTGAGCAGCACTGATTGACGAAACGAACTGTCGTGTGCGCTCATTGCGGGGTGAACGGAAGATCGTTTCAGGCTCGCCCGTTTCGACGACCTTGCCGGCCTCAAGGAACACGACCTGGTTCGAAACCTGCGAAGCCAGCCTGAGATCGTGTGTCGCCATTACCATCGTCGTGCCTTCCCTTGCCAGTTGACCGAGGACATCGACCACCTCCGCAGCGAGCTCCGGATCGAGTGCGGATGTCGGCTCGTCGCAGAGCAGCACCTGAGGCGAAGGGGCGAGCGCCCTTGCAATCGCGATACGCTGTTGTTGACCGCCGGAAAGATTGGCCGGCCAGGCATCCGCCTTGTGCGCCATTCCGACTTTTTGCAGCAACTCCATCGCCCGTGCTGCAGCTTTCTCTTTCGTCCATCTTTGGACGACAAGAAGACCTTCCATGACGTTCTCAATCGCCGTTCTGTGAGGAAACAGCTGAAAGTTCTGGAAGACCATACCGGTTTGTCTGCGGATTTTCGGAATGTCCTGCCAACGGGCTTTGCGCCCCGGGTGAAACTCCACGGTGTCTGAGCCAACCCTGACAGAACCGGACGTGGGTTGCTCGAGCAGGTTGATGCAGCGCAGCAGCGTGCTCTTGCCACCCCCTGAGGGTCCGACAAGGGCCGTAACGCTTCCCTCGGGGAACGTCAGGGAGACGTCCTTGAGGATAATCGCTTCCCCGAAACGTTTTTCGATATTGCGAAGTTCGATCATCGGCTCGACTCCATCTGCCCACCATAGCGTGAGAACCTCACCTCCAGCCGTGATTGCAGGGCCGATAGCACGGAACTCAGCACCAGATACATCAGCGCGGCCTGAATATAGAGAATGAGCGGCTCGTAGGTGGTCGCGACAATGCGTTGCGCTGCCTGAAACAACTCCGGAACCGTGATCGCCGCTGCAAGCGACGTATCCTTCACGAGTGAAATAAAGGTATTCGACAGCGGCGGTACCGATACCCTCGCGGCTTGCGGCAGGATGGTCCGGCGCATGGCCTGTTGCCAGTTCATTCCGGTGGAATAGGCCGCCTCCCATTGGCCCTTGGGAACGGATGTGATCGCCGCGCGGATGATCTCGGACGTATAGGCGCCGACATTGAGGGTGAACCCGATCAAGGCCGCCGGAAAGGCGTCAAGAAGCACGCCGATGCTCGGGAGTCCGTAAAATATGACGAAAAGTTGCACCAGAAGCGGCGTGCCTCGGATGATCCAGACGTAAAACCGCGCGAGCGCCGAAATCGGGGCAGGACCGAATAATCTTGCAACGGCAGTCAACAAACCCAGGGTCAGGCCAAGCGCAAATGAAAGCAGCGTGAGCGGGATGGTGAATCGGATGCCCGCCCACAACAGGGTGGGAAGCGAATCCAACATCAACTGGAGCCAGTGGGGCAATGCACACCTCTAAAACAAAGCCGCCCGACGTAGACGCCGGACGACCAATTGGACTTGGCTGCGCGGGTTACCGCAGGATGACAGGTTTATTTGGACACGTCCTGTCCAAAATACTTGTCTGAAATCGTCTTGTATGTGCCGTCTGCCTTTATCTCAGTGAGCGCCTTGTTGATGGAGGCGACGAGATCGTCGTCGCCCTTGCGGACGATAATGCCCGAATAATCGGCATCCGGCTTTTCGGCGACGATCTTCACGGGAGCATCAGGCTGATGCTTCTTGAAGTCCAGGAAAGACAGGCTGTCATTCACGGTTGCGTCTGCACGCCGTGTAAGCACCAGCTGGATCGACTGGTCGAACCCGTCGGTCCCAACAAGCTCAGCGCCGGCTGCCTCGGCAAGCTTGCCGAAGTTGCTCGTCAGCGACTGTGCGGACTTCTTCCCCTTCAGATCTTCGAAGCCCTTGATGTCTGTGTTGCCGTCGCGAACGATCAGAACGGCCTTCGAGGCAATATAGGGCTCGGAGAAAGCGTATTTCTGCTTGCGCGCCTCGGTGATTCCGACCTGGTTGATGACCGCGTCGTAACGCTTTGCATCGAGACCTGCGATCAGTCCGTCCCATTTTCCTTCGATGAATTCGGCTTTCACCCCAAGCTTCTTCGCGACGGCCTCGCCGATTTCGACGTCGAAGCCCACAAGCTTGTTGGAACCATCATGAAAGGTAAACGGCGCGTAGG
Organism: Agrobacterium tumefaciens; assembly: GCF_017726655.1. Classification (NCBI taxonomy): domain Bacteria; kingdom Pseudomonadati; phylum Pseudomonadota; class Alphaproteobacteria; order Hyphomicrobiales; family Rhizobiaceae; genus Agrobacterium; species Agrobacterium tumefaciens. Next base: position 1,075,300 of record NZ_CP072309.1, on the reverse strand, counting down.
TGCCTTCCGTACCGATCTTGATAACACCGGCCGACTTGATTTGATCGAGGTTCTCTCCTGCCATCGACGGCGAAAAAGCAAGCGCCTGAAGTGCTGCCGCCGTTGCGATAATTTTGGTCCAGCCCATGTCCGAGTTCCTTTAGAGGATTGCGATTGTCGATGCATATAGGGCGGGGTTCGTCCTTTCGCACGATAAACAAAAGCAAAAAATCGATCCTCGTTAGAATACTTTTCTCAAGACTGCCGAACATCAACGCCCCCTCCTGAGACGCTACGCCGCGCAGAGCGGTGTTTCGGCTTGTCCACGGCCCAAACTTCGATAAAAGTTTCATTCTGTCGAATTCATGGTGGAGACTGTTGTCCTGGACAAGGTGAACGATCGCGCAATCGCATCTCCCGTAGCCGACCTCCTGAACATGGTGGACTGGGCGTCGAGTCCGCTTGGGCCAAGATCCGAATGGCCCGCATCTCTACAGTCCGCCGTGAACATCATGCTTCCATCCCAGGCGCAGATCGTTTTGTTCTGGGGAAGCGAGTTTGTGGCGCTCTATAACGACGTGTACGCGCCAACGATAGGTTACAAGCATCCTCACGCCCTGGGCAGACCGGCCCGGGAATACTGGAGCGAGCTTTGGGACGATCTCGAGCCGCTTTTGAAGCGCGTTCTTGAGAATGGTGAAACTGTTGCTGCCAAGGACAGGCCCTTTTATATCGAGAGACATGGTTACCCCGAGACCGTCTATTTCGACATCTCCTACTCTCCGGTGGCGGATGAGAGCGGTGTCGTGCGGGGCGTGTTCTGCATCGTCAACGAAACGACCGAGCGCGTGAAGGCAGATGCCGATTTGCGTGAGAGCGAGGAGCGTCTGAGAGCTATATTCGCGCAGTCGGCCGCGGGCATAGCGCTCGGCGACCTCAGCGGAACGTTGATCAGCGTAAACGACCACTTCTGTCGGATCGTGGGGCGAACCCGGGATGAACTGGTCGGCATGCGAATGCAGGACTTAACATTTGCCGATGACCTGCCCGAGAACCAGCGCCTCTTCCGGCATTTGGTCGAGACCGGCGAAAGTTTCGAGATTGAAAAACGCTACGTGCGTGGCGATGGCAGTCTCGTTTGGGTTTCGAACGCGGTTTCCGCGATCCGGGACGACAAGGGAAACATGTCGCAGGCCGTTGCGATATCCATCGATATCGGCGAGCGACGACGTGCTCAGGACATTGAAAGGCATCTCGCGTCGATGATCGCGTCTTCCAACGACGCAATCCTAGGTATTGACCTCGACATGAAGATCACTAGCTGGAACGCAGCCGCGGAGAAGCTCTACGGATACTCCGAGGAAGAGGCGGTCGGCCAGACGATCCTCATGCTGGTACCGGATGAGCGGCGAGACGAAGAGCCGTCGATCCTCACGCAGATAAAGGCGGGACGGATCGTAGAACCTTACGAAACGCAGCGCCAGCGCAAGGACGGTCAACTTGTGGAGGTTCTTCTCAGCGTGTCGCCTATCTGCGATGCGAACGGAAATGTAATTGGGGCCTCTAAGACCGCACAGGATATCACGGCCCGCAAGGATGCTGAGCGGCTGAGATCAATCCTCGTCAACGAACTCCATCATCGCGTCAAAAACATCCTTGCGACGGTGATTGCGATTGCAAGACAGACGATTGGCCGGGACAAGGCAAACCACGAAGATGTGGAAGGATTTACGAACAGGTTGAGCTCGCTCAGCAGAGCGCAGGACCTTCTGGTTCATGCCGATTGGCAGCAAGCAGATTTAAGAGCGATCGTACAGCAGGCCCTGTCCCCATATCCCGCCGACGCCTTCGCGGTTTCCGGCCCAAGCGTCTTTCTGCCACCAAAGGCAGTTGTATCACTTTCGCTTGCGCTTCACGAGCTGGCGACGAATGCAGCCAAATATGGTGCGCTGTCCGTCCTGGGAGGTCAGGTATCGATCTCGTGGAAGTTCGAGCGGGTTGGAGACGATCGACTGACGATAATATGGGAAGAGCGCGGAGGACCGGAGGTGATGCCCCCCGCGCGCAAAGGTTTCGGATCAACGCTGGTTGAAAGGTTGCTGGCAGCTGAACTGAAAGGACAAACCAAATTCTCTTATGAAAAAAGCGGTGTGATCTGCGTGATTGAAACCGAGATGTCCAAGCTTGCTGATGATGCGACGGAGTGAAGCTGAGCGATAGGGGTCTCGAAAAGGCCCGCTGTACGCAGCGACGTTAAAGCCCGCTCCCGCTCAAAACACTGCTATTTGCGGGATCCGGGCTTTTGGGTCTCACCGGGCCCTAAGACATGATCAAGCCGCCATCAACGTTGATTGTCTGGCCGGTGATATAGGCGGCGTCGTTGGAGGCCAGAAACGCCACAAGGGCGGCCACCTCGGCAGGCGTCCCCGCACGGCGCATAGGGATGTTGCGAACCCATTCAGCCATGAGTTCGCCTGGCTTGTAATCGCCGAGCATTTGACCCCAGACGCGATCGTTATAGTCCCACATTTCGGTGTGAATGATGCCGGGGCAAATAGCGTTGACGGTGATACCTTCCGGCGCCAACTCCTTGGCAAGGCTTTGCGTCAGGCCGACGACGCCAAACTTCGAGGCGGCGTAATGCGGGGTATAGATGAAGCCCTGACGTGCTTGACCGGACGCGGTGTTGACGAGGCGGCCTTTTGTGCCGCTTGCGCGGAAGCGGCGGATCGCCTCCTGGCAGCAGAGGAACGCGCCTTTGGTGTTCACATCAAGATTAAAATCCCACTGTTCCTGCGTCAGGTCTTCGATCTTTGAAATCGTGATGACGCCGGCATTCTGGACCGAGACGGAAAGGGGGCCGATCGCCTCTTCTGCGGCACCATAGGCGTCACGCACGGCTGCGGCGTCACGCACGTCGAGGATGACGCCATGGGTCAAGGCGCCGGTTTCGTCCGCGAGTTTTTTCGCGGCATCCTGCGTGTCCCTGTCGACAGAGGCGATGGCGACCTTCGCGCCTTCCTCGGCAAAACGGCGGGCTATGCCGTAACCGATGCCCTTGTTGCCGCCGGTCACGAATACGGATTGACCTTCAAAGCGCCTCATGTCTCCTCCTTTATGGGATTTTGGCTATGTTTCCTGGCCGACCAATCGTTCGGCGGTGAATTTGTCGGTGACGAGGACGTCGATCACACCGGTTCTGAGCGCACCGGCAATCGCCTCGGTCTTTTTTGAACCGCCGGCCAGCGCAATGACGCGGTCGACATTGGAGAGGTTCTCCAGCGGCAGGCCGATGACCCGGTCGTCGAGCGGCGTTTTGACCGGCTTGCCGTCCTTGTCAAAGAACCGAAGCGATATGTCGCCCACCGCACCTGCCTGCGCGAGATCGGCGAGTTCCTTGGCGGAAAAGATGTTCCCCGAACGGGCGAGAAGCTCCGACGGCTCGACCGCACCGATGCCGACGACGGCGAGGGTGATCGACCCGAAGAGATCGATGGTTTCGCGCACGAAGGGATCGGCGAGCATCAGGAGCTTTGCTTCCCGCGAGGTGGCGACGCCGGGTACTGGCAACAGTTTTGGTTCCGCCTCAGTCAGCCGCGCGAGACGCGTGGTGATCTGGGTCGCGTGCGTCTGCACGGAGGGATCGCCCATGCCGCCCAGTGTCTGGACGATGTAGCGCGCCTTGGCGCCTTTCAGCGGATGGATGTTTTCCACCATCTTGAAGATCGTCTGGCTCCAGCTGGAAACACCGATGATCTCGTTCTGCGACAGCGTCACCTCGAGGAAATGCGCCGCTGCCTCGCCGATCCGGGCCATGATCGCGCCGTCTCGATCCTCGCTGCAGTCAACGACAATGGCTTCCGGCAGGTCGAAACGTTCGCGCAGCTGCGCTTCCAGATCGCTATAGGTGCCGGGGGGCGGAATGATGCTCGTGCGGACGATGCCTTCCGCCTCTGCACGCTTCAGCATACGCGAGACGGTGGCCTGCGACAGGTTGAGATGCTGCGCGATTTCAGCCTGCCTCTTGTGCTCGCTGAAATACATCTGCGCCACACGGGAAATCATTCGAAGTTCGTTTAGCCTGCCCATGAGCCCTCCAGGGTGAATTTTTATTCACCATTACTCGAGGTTACAGGCAAGGTCGAGCGGGCAATCGCGTCGCGCCAGACGCTGAGCCGCTGGCTGTTTTCGCTGGCGGACGGCGCGATGGTGTTGCCGTTGCTGTTCAACGCCGCAACGGAATCGAGATCGCTCCAGACACCCAGGGCGAGGCCGGCGAGATAGGCGGCACCCAGCGCCGAGGCTTCCGGCGCGTCGCGTTGGATGACGGGGTGTTCCAGCATGTCGGCGACGCATTGCATCAGGAAACGGTTCTGGCTCGGTCCACCATCCACAAACAGCCGTCCGAAGCCGGAAGGCGATTGCGCGCGCATGGCCGCAAAGACATCATGGACCTGAAAGGCAATGGAGTCGGTGACGGCGCGGGCCATCTGGGCGCGGGTGGTGCTGAAATTGATCTGCGAGAACAGCGCGCGGGCGTTTGTATCCCAATAGGGCGCGCCAAGGCCGACGAAGGCGGGCACGAAGCCGGGACCATTTGCCTCTGCTGTTGCGGCAAGTTCCACCAGCGCGGCGACATCCGGCAATCCGAGAATGTCCGTCATCCACGGCAGGGAAGCTGCCGAAACGAGAATATTGCCCTCGAAGGCGAAGGTCGGTTTGCCGCTGAGCCGCCATGCAACGGTGGTCGTGATGCCACGTTCAGGTGCAATGAAATGCGGCAGGGTGGTCATCACAGATGAGCCGGTGCCGAAAGTGACCTTACCATCGCCGGGGTTGAAGGCGCCGTGGCCGAAGAGGGCTGCGTGGCTGTCACCGATGGCGGCGAGGATCGGTGTGCCGTCCTTGATGCCGGGAACGCCTGATGTAGTGCCAAAATCGCCGCTGCTGTCGCGCAGGTCCGGTAGGGTGTTGATATCGATGCCGAAGAGGTCGCAAAGCTCCTCGCTCCAGACTTGCTGGTTTAGATCGAGTACCTGGCTTCGGGCGGCATTGGAGGCGTCACAGGCATGGACCTTGCCGCCCGTCAGGCAATGGATGAGCCAACTATCGATGGTGCCGAGGCGAAGCTTGCGTCCCTTTGGCGCACGCTCAAGAAGCCAGCGCATTTTCGCACCGGGAAACATCGGATCGATCGGTAGGCCAGTCAGCGCCATGACGCGCTCTGAATGGCCCTTTTCGATGAGTTCGGCGCAGTCCTGCGACGTTCGGCGGCATTGCCAGCTCAAGACTGGACCAAGCGGTTGGCCGGTCTCGCCATCCCAGATGGTCACGGATTCGCGCTGGTTGGAAATTGAGATAGCCGCCACGTCGGTAGTAGAGGGTGCAGCACCAAGGCAGGCAGAGATCGCTTCGCGGACAGATGCCCAGATGCGGTTCGGATCCTGCTCTACCCAGCCGGGCTGCGGATAGGTGATGCCGACCGGCGACGATCCCCGCGCAAGAAGCTCGCCGGTTTCCGAAACAAGAATGGCCTTGGAATTGGTCGTGCCCTGATCAATGGACAGAATAGCGCGCATCACTGTGTTCTCTCGTCTGCGGCTGATATTTTCACACGGTGTTCTTTGTTTAAGAAGCTGCGTGTGTACTAAAAGAAGTCGCCGCGTATCCGAAGACACGCGACGACCCTGGGAGGAGACCTTATTTTCTCTTGATCAGCGCTACGGCAGCATCCGCAATGGCCGCAGGCGCCATCCCAAACTCATCGAGCAGCCATTCGGCCGAACCCGTGTGGGCGAAGACGCCGGGAACGCCCAGACGCTTCATCGGCACCGGCGCCTGATCGACCACGACTTCGGCAACCGCTGAGCCGAGACCACCGAAGATCGAATGTTCCTCGGCCGTCAAAATCGCACCGGTATCCTTCGCGGCGGAGACGATCGCTGCCTCATCGATAGGACGCACGGTTGCCATGTTCAGCACGCGTGCCTTGATGCCCCGGCCAGCGAGAATATCAGCGGCCTTGACGATGCGGTGCGTCAGCGTGCCGTTGGCAATCAGCGTCAGGTCGGAACCTTCGCGCAGCAGGTTGGCGCGGCCGAGTTCGAAGACATGGCCTTCCGGCAGCAGATCAGGCACGCCGACGCGCGACAGGCGCAGGAAGCAGGGGCCGGCATAGTCTGCCGCCCATTTGACGGCGGCGGCCGTTTCGATGCGGTCGCAGGGGGCGATGACCGGAAGGTTGGGCAGAACGCGGGTCCAGGCGAAATCCTCGATGGAGTGATGCGTCGGGCCGAGTTCGCCATAGGCCATGCCCGACGAAATGCCGATCAGCTTCACATTGGCGTTGGAATAGGCAAGATCTGCCTTGATCTGTTCCAGCGCGCGGCCGGTCAAGAAGCAGGATGCTCCACAGACGAAAGGCAGCTGACCGCCATTGGCAAGACCCGCGCCGACGCCAACCATGTTCTGTTCGGCGATGCCAACATTGACGAGGCGCTCGGGGAATTTCGACTTGAAGCCGCCGAGCTTCGAGGAACCGACGGAATCGTTGCAGACGGCGACGACCCTGTCATTGCCGGCGGCCAGCGCTTCCAGTGTCTCGGCGAAAGCGTCGCGGCAGTCATAAAGCTTGGCGGCGGTTACGGGCGCGTTCATTACAATGTCTCCGAAAGTTCTTTGACGGCGATTTCATATTGGTCCCTGCTCGGAACCTTGTGGTGCCAGTCGACGCGGTCCTGCATGAAGGAAATGCCGTGACCCTTGTTGGTGTGGGCGACGATGCAATGCGGGCGGTCGCCGCGATGTTCCAGCGCCGGCACGACTTCCGCCATGGCGTTGCCATTGATTTCGCTGACTTCCCAGCCGAAAGCCTCGAGCTTCGGGCGAAGCGGCGCGATATCGTTGGTTTCCGAAAGAGCCGCACCCTGCTGGAAGCGGTTGTGATCGACGATCAGCGTCAGATTGTTGAGGCCGAATTGCGCAGCCGACATGATGGCCTCCCAGTTGGAGCCTTCCTGCATCTCGCCGTCGCCCGTCATGACATAGGTATGGTAATCCGCGCCGGAAAGCTTGGCCGCCTTGGCCATGCCGACGGCAACAGGCAGTCCGTGACCGAGCGGGCCGGTATTTGTTTCCACACCCGGCACCTTGTTACAGTTCGGATGGCCGTTAAGGCGCGAATTCGGCTGCAGGAAAGTCGAGATTTCCTCTTCCGGGATGAAGCCGCGCTTGGCGAGCGTCACATAAAGCGCGCAGGCCGTATGGCCCTTGGAAAGCACGAAACGGTCGCGGGCAGGGTTCTTCGGATCATCCGGCCAGATGCGCAGGACTCGGAAATAAAGGGCCGTCATGATGTCGATAGCGGACATTTCACCGCCGACATGGCCCGCACCCGCTTCGAAAACAGCCTGTACGTCGCGAAGGCGAATCTGGCGCGCAATGCGCTCTAGCTCCTGGGACTGCATGGAATCCTCTTCAAAACATGCGTGTGAATATTTATACAGCTATTTATATAATTGCAGAGATAGCGTTTCTGTCAAGCCGGAATTGTGGATTCTCTTGTTTCAAAACGTGCTGGTTATTTCTGCCGCTACATTCGCTTTCACGGTGAAGAGCATCTCCGTAGCCCTCATTCCTGTGCTTGTCGCAGGAATCCGGTCAGCCCAAGTCCTTGGGCTGAAGGGGCTCTTCGCGCCGTGCAGACGCGCGTCGACGCGATTCCTGTGACGAGCACAGGAATGAGGAGAGAGGCGGCAGATTGAAAGTCTCCTGTCCTTGTTCACGGTAGGCCTCGTCATTAACGCCCTATTGACAAGCTTCTCGAAACTGGCTTATGCATGTTTCACCGATGATGAATAATTATTCTAATCGGTTTAAAAAATGCAAGACAGTCACCGGGAGGAGCCATGTCCGCGATTGAACGCAATGAGGGGGTCACGCACACTAGGAGCCCGCTTGCCTGGTTGAGCGGAGCGACGGGCCCTCTTTTGGGCCTGCTGCTGCTTTGCGTGTTTCTGACCTTTGCCAGCGAAAACTTTCTTTCGCTTCGAAACGGTCTCAACATTCTCGACCAGATCACCGTTCTCGGCATCATGGCCGTCGGCATGACCTTCGTGATCCTGCTTGGCGGCATCGATCTGTCTGTCGGCTCGGTTTTGGCGCTGTCGATGATGATTATGGGCTGGACGGCCAATGTCGCGGGCATGCCGATGGGCATGGCCATCGTCCTGGCGTTGATTGCCTCTGCCGCCTGCGGCCTTGTTGTGGGAATTCTCGTCACCGCCTTCCGTGTCCCCGCCTTCATCGCCACGCTGGCAATGATGTCGGTGGCGCGCGGTCTCGCTAACATGATCACCGATGGTCAACAGATCGTCGGCTTCCCCGACTGGTTTATGATGCTGGCAATCGACCGCCATTTCGGCGTGCTGACAGCGACCGTGCTGTTGATGCTGGTGGTCGTTCTCGTCTCCTGGCTGTTCCTGCGTTTCCGCTCCGAAGGCCGGACCGTCTATGCGGTTGGCGGTAATCCGGAAGTGGCCCGTCTTGCCGGTATCAACGTGCCGCTGGTGACGATCTGTGTTTATGTCGCCTGCGCGGTTCTTGCCGGTCTCGCCGGCATCGTTCTTGCGGCGCGCCTCGACTCGGTTCAGCCCTCGAGCGGCTTCGGTTACGAGCTGGATACGATTGCTGCCGTGGTCATCGGTGGAACCTCACTCTCGGGCGGTGCAGGCGGCATCGGCGGAACGCTGATCGGCGTGCTGATCATCGGCGTGCTGCGCAACGGCCTCAACCTGCTCAACGTCTCTCCCTTTTTGCAGCAGGTCATCATCGGCGTGGTCATCGTGCTGGCCGTGGGCGCTGAAACATTGCGCCGCCGCAGAAGCTGAATTTGCCTGCGGATGGCGCTGGGCCGTCCGCGCAATAAACGACCCTCCCGGCAAGGGAGGCGTGAAAAACGGCCCGAGGGGAGGAGGTTCGATCTGCCCGAAGGTCAACAATCAACAAATGGAGGAATAATCATGAAATTTTCACGCATTCTGCTCACATCCGCCGCCCTTCTCGCCATGTCGCTCGGCCAGGCCAACGCCGCTGAAGTCAAGAAGATCGGTCTTGCCGTCGCCAATCTGCAGGCGAACTTCTTCAACCAGATCAAGCAGGCCGTCGAAGCCGAAGCCAAGACGCGCGGCATTGCAGTCGTGACCGTCGACGCCAAGGGTGACGGCCCGACGCAGGTCAACCAGATCCAGGATCTGTTGACACAGAACATCGATGCACTGATCTACATCCCTGCGGGTGCCGCCGCCGCGACTGTTCCGGTGAAGCTTGCCAAGGCCGCCGGCGTGCCGGTCATCAACATCGACCGCAATGCCGATGGCGCGCCGGGCGATACGTTCCTTGCCACCGATTCCGTCGCTTCCGCCAAGGCGGTTTGCGATTACATCATCAAGCAGGCAGGCGGCTCGGGCAAGATGGTCATCATCCACGGCCAGAAGGGCACGACGCCGGAAGTCGATCGTACCAAGGGCTGCATGGAATCGGTGAAGGCCAATTCCGGCGTGAAGATCGTTGCCGAACAGTGGTCCAACATGTGGAGCCAGGATGAAGGCTTCCAGATCATGCAGAACATGCTGCAGGCCAATCCGGATGTTTCCATCGTCTTTGCACAGGCCGACGGTCTGGCGCTTGGCGCGGCGCAGGCGATCAAGGTCGCCAATCCCTCGCAGCAGATCGTCGTTGGCGGCTTCGATGGCGATACGGCGGCGCTTGAGGCGCTGAAGAACGGCGTCTTCGACGTGACTGCGACGCAGCAGACCCAAAAGATGGGCCGCACCGCTGTGGAGATGGCTGTCAAGATCGTCGGCGGCGAAAAGGTTCCGGCTGTGCAGCTTTCCGATGCGACGCTGACCACCAAGGAAAATGTCGAAGGCTTCATCGCCAACCATCCCTGACGCATCCGCCCCGCGCGTCCGATGGGAGGCGCGGGGCTCTCATTGGTTTGTCTTTATGCAATTTGGACACAAGGTTGCGGTGTATCTTCGCCGCGATCGTCTCCTGGGAGGTCCCGTCATGCGCGAGCCGGTTCTTTCGCTCCGTGGCATCAGCAAACGTTACGGTCCGCTCGAGGTCCTGAAAAACGTCGATCTCGACGTTTATTCCGGCGAAGTGGTCGCCCTGCTGGGTGAAAACGGTGCCGGTAAGTCGACGCTTTCGGGCATTATCGCCGGTTCGCGCGAACCGTCCGAGGGCACGATGACATGGCTCGGTGAACCCTATGCGCCGTCGTCGCCGCGTGCGGCGATCGACAAGGGCGTCGTTCTGATCCACCAGGAGCTGAAGCTTCTTCCCGAGCTTTCCATAGCCGAGAATGTGTTCATCGGCCGCTGGCCGATGAAGAACGGCATCGTTGACCGGGCTGAAATGGTGCGCAGAGCCCAACAGCAACTGGCGCGCCTCAACCTCCACATTCCCGCAACCCGCAAGGTGGCGGGTCTTTCGACCGCCAATCAGCAGCTGATCGAGATCGCCAAGGCGCTGGCGCTGGACGCCAAACTTCTGATCCTCGACGAGCCGACGGCGGCACTTGGCGGCGCCGAAACGCAGGCGCTGTTCGAGCAGGTGCGCAAGCTGCGCGCCGAGGGTGTGGGCATCATCTATATTTCCCATCGCATGGAAGAGATCAAACAGATCACCGACCGCATCGTCGTTTTACGCGATGGCGAGCGGGTGCATGAGTTTGCCGATAGCGCGACGCCGGTGCGCACCATCGTCGAAAGCATGGTCGGCCGCTCGCTGGAGCGCCTGTTCCCGGCGTTGCCGGAACCGCAGGACAAGGTGGTGCTGGAGGTCAAGGGGCTGACCGGCGCGACCAACGCCTTCCGCGACATCAGTTTCGGCGTTCGCGCCGGCGAAATCCTTGGTATCGCCGGTCTGATCGGTGCCGGTCGCACCGAGCTGGTGCGCGCCATTTCCGGCGCCGATCCGACCAGTGCGGGCGAGATTCTCTTGGACGGCAGGGTGCTGGCGCTGAAAAGCCCGGCAGACGCCATTGCCAAGGGTATCGTCATGGTGCCGGAAGACCGCAAATTGCAGGGTCTGGTGGTGGAGCACGAGATCGGTGAAAACCTCATCTATGCCAATCTCGACCGTGTCGGCACCGGCTGGATCACGCCGCGCGTCAAGCGGGCCTTCACAAAGGAGGCCATCGCCAAGTTCGGCGTGAAGGGGCGCAGCGAACAGCCGGCCTCGGATCTTTCGGGCGGCAATCAGCAGAAAGTGGTTATTGCCAAATGGCTTGCCCGCAATCCCCGCGTTGTTGTGCTGGACGAACCGACGCGCGGAATTGATGTCGGCGCACGCGCGGGCATTTACGATATCATCGTCGGTCTGGCGAAAAGCGGCGTCGCCGTCATCGTCGTCAGTTCCGATCTCGAGGAAGTGCTGGGCGTATCGAACCGCATCCTCGTGCTCGCGCAGGGAAACCAGGCCGGTATCCTCGACCGCGACGAGGCAAACGACGTCTCGGTCATGGAACTGGCGACCATCTGAAGAAGGAAATAAAGATGTCCACCATCACCCTTAATGCACCGAAGCTGTTCGATCTTTCCGGCCAGGTGGCCCTCGTCACCGGCGCCGGCTCCGGCATCGGCCAGCGGATCGCCATGGGTCTTGCGCAGTCGGGCGCCAATGTCGCGCTGCTCGACCGCCGCACCGATGACGGTCTGGCGCAGACGGCCGATTTCATCGCCAAAGCCGGTCGCAAGTCGATTCAGATCGCTGCCGACGTTACCAGCAAGCAGGCGCTGACGGATGCGGTTGCCCGCACGGAGGCTGAGCTCGGGGCGCTGTCGCTTGCCGTCAACGCGGCTGGCATCGCCAATGCCAACCCGGCCGAGGAGATGGAAGAAAGTCAGTTCCAGACGATGATGGACATCAACCTAAAAGGAGTCTTCCTCTCCTGCCAGGCCGAAGCCAACGCCATGCTGAAGAACGGCCGTGGTGCGATCGTCAACATCGCGTCTATGTCCGGCGTCATCGTCAATAGGGGCCTGATGCAGTGCCACTACAACGCCTCCAAGGCTGGCGTCATCCACATGTCGAAGTCCATGGCGATGGAATGGGTAGGGCGGGGCATCCGCGTCAACACCATCTCGCCGGGTTACACGGCGACGCCGATGAACACGCGGCCCGAAATGGTACACCAGACCAAGCTTTTCGAAGAGCAGACGCCGATGCAGCGCATGGCAGGGGTAGATGAGATGGTCGGCCCGGCAATCTTTCTCCTGTCAGATGCGGCGAGCTTCGTTACCGGCGTGGATTTGCTGGTGGATGGCGGATTCTGCTGCTGGTAAGGATTTCGCTATCGCGTGACGGTTAATAAAGCGATGGATATGCGGACCAATATCCATCGTTAACGCCAACGATCAACGCGATCTTTGCGTCCAAATGGCGGTCGGAGGAAGCGCCCACAGTATCGTTGCGGGGCGTGCCACGCAACGCTTGCGATGTTCGATCTGACGTTCCCTCCATCTCTTACAACGGTCTTGGGATTCATTTCTGCGATCGAATCCTCAAACCCGCGCAGCGAGCGTCATCTTCTTCGAGCCAGATTGATAAAAGCTTCTGATGCTTTTGCCAGATGCTTTTCGGAAACGTCGGCGCGAACGATCTTGCCGTGGTCGATGCCGCCTTTCTCGCCCTTTTCGGGCGTGTGGCCAGCATTTTTTGCGGCCCTGTGATCGTATGTTTCGACCTTGATGATGCGGCGATCTACGCCGATTGCCTCCAGATATTGAATTGCGCGTCTTGCGCCTTCTTCGTGTTCAAAAAGTCCAGTAACGACGGGCATGACTTATCCTCCTTCGGGTCCCGGCTGGAGGTGAACCGCGGGCGTGCCCTATCGTTCCTTCACATTGGCGATCACGCATTGTTGTCCCGAGGGGGATTATCCGCCGGAACGCATGGTCGCAAACAGAGTTAGCTGCCTGAGGGTATTGCAACAGGGGGCCCAGCGCATTGACCGAGACGTCGGATCCGTATTGCGGACCAGCACCTGATTTTTCCAGTCTGATCTATGCGTGGAATCTTGATCCGGTTCTGATCGCAACGATAACCCTGGGTGCCTTTTGGCTGTTTGCGCCACGGGCTCGACAAACACCGTTCTTTTCTCGCGCGGCTGTCATCTTTCTGGTTGTAATCGCATTTGTGTCCCCGCTCTGCGCCCTCACGACCGCTCTCTTCTCAGCGCGGGTCTTCCACCATTTTCTGTTGATCGCGGTCGTTGCACCGCTGCTGGCTATGAGTCTCGAAGGGCGTCTAACCCTTGTTCCGAGCTGGTTTTCGCGTTTTCCTGAGCTGGCGTTTCTTGCCCACACGATCGCGTACTGGGCGTGGCACCTCCCGCCGGGATATACCTTCGCGCTTTCGGGCACGCTTGCCTATTGGAGCATGCAGCTTACCCTGCTGTTAGCCGCCATATGGCTGTGGTGGACGATGCTATTTGGTGCCGGTCCCGTAATGCGCATTTCGCTTGCACTTGCGACAATGGCGCAGATGGGTTTCCTCGCCGCGATCCTTACCTTTGCGCCTTATCCACTATTTTCAGAGCATTTCCTGACCACACAATCCTACGGAATGACACCGCTCGAGGATCAGCAATTATCTGGCCTCATCATGTGGACATTGGGACTGCTTCCATATCTCATCCTCGCTCTCTCCTCCATTCACCACATGCTGCGGGTGAAAGCGTGGTCGGAGGCGGAATGATTGCGCTCGTAAAATTTCTCCACTTTTTAGCGATTTCGATCTGGGTTGCGGGGCTCGTCAGCCTCCCCAGCCTTTATGTGCAGCGGGCCCATGTCCAAACAGCTGAAGATCGTTTTCGCTTGCAAAAGATCGTGCGGTTTTCCTACGTCAAGGTTCTGTCACCAGCAGCTTTTATCGCCGTTGCGTCCGGAACGACGCTGATCTTTCTCCAATCGACATATCTTTCCTGGTTCAGCGCAAAGCTGGTGCTTGTTGCGCTCCTCGTCCTTCTCCACGTTCTCACGGGTCTCGTGATCATCCGCCTCTTCAATGAGGGTGAGGTTTATCCGGCGTGGCGGTTCGTTGTCGTTACGGCAGTCAGCAGCATCCTGGCCATCGGCATCGTTTATCTGGCGCTTGCAAAACCGGAAATACCCGCGCTGTTGCCCGAGTGGTTCCATGAGCCAGGTGCGCTCAAACGCATCCTCGATCCTCTCATTCCTTGGGAGACACCATGAGGCCGATGCCGTGATCGAAAATCAGTTTTCCCCCGTGCCAGCCGGCAAGCGCCGTGAGGCCCGACGCAAGAAGGGACAAGCCAAGCCCGTGCGGCAGAATGTCGATCATACCGAATGTCCTTCCGCCCCAATTGGCTCCTGCAACGGAAATGAGCGCTATTGCGGCGACGCCGTGTGCCCAGCTTGCGACCCTCGCGCGAATTCCGGACACCAGAAGCAGTTCGGCCGTGCCGATGACGCCGGCAACCACGCCGCTGAAAAAGGCGCCGCCCGATGCCCAGATACCGGCGCGAACCCAGAATGTATCCGCCGACCACCAGAAGAGGAGATCGCAGGCGAGCGTGGTGATCACGAGGGCTATCGGAAAGTGGACGGTCATCGCATGCAGCGGATGGCCTGCAACGGCGATCGCAGAATCAGTGGTTTTCTCCTCAACCTTGGAGATAACCGGATTGGGCGCTTTGTTTTTTTCCATTCGACGGATCCTCTTTCAGCGCTAACCGCTTCGCGAAGGCCGAAGTTCCCTGCTGTCGTTTCGCTGCCCGCACTTTTGCTCGCCTCGGGTTGCGCGGGCGATCTCTCGGTTCTGGATCCGGCTGGGCCGGCCAGTCAAAAGATCTCGGTGCTGTGGTGGGTCATGTTCGGCGGCGCATGCGCTATTTCGCTGCTGGTTGCCGCCCTTCTCGCACTGGTCTTTTTGAGCCCCCGGACCATGGCGCGGATCAAACCGCGACACTGGCTCATCGGCGGCGGTATAGCGTTTCCAATCCCGGTGCTGGCGGCGCTGGTGTTTTTCTCGTTCCTGCAAGGTGAAACACTGCTTCCACAGTCTGCCCGCGATCCGGTCCGGATCAGCGCAGTTGCGAGCATGTGGAAATGGGAGTTCGCTTACGAGACGCCAACTGGGACGTCAGAAAGCGCCGACATCATGCATATGCCGGCGGGGCGGGATGTCGTAATCGAGGTGACCAGCCGCGATGTCATTCACAGCTTCTGGGTTCCCAGACTGGGAGGAAAGATCGACGCCGTTCCCGGATTGACCAATAAAATCGCCCTTCGGGCCGAACAAACCGGCGCGTTCGGCGGGATCTGTGCGGAATATTGCGGCGTCGGCCATACGGGCATGGGTTTTCGCGTCATTGCTTATGACGAGAGCGAGTTTTTACGCGTAATCGGGAATTTGGGGCAAACACAATGAAGGATGTGCGCACGCCAGAGAGACATTCAGCCTTGGCGCTTCACCGTGAACTCAGCGAGGTCTGGGGCTCGGGATCCGGGTTTCAGCGCCTCGCGGCGGTTAATCACACCGTCATTGGAAAGCGGTTCATGACCACCGCACTCGTGTTCTTTGCGATCGGCGGGTTTCTGGGGATGCTCATTCGCACGCAGCTCGCCACCGCATCGAACGCCTTCATGGATGCCGGGCAATATGCACAGGTTTTCACGATGCATGGCACCATCATGATGTTCCTGTTTGCTATTCCCTTTTTCGAGGGGCTGTCCATCTACATCCTGCCCAAACTGATCGGCGCCAGGGATCTCGCCTTCCCCCGGCTCTCTGCCTACGGCTACTGGTGTTATCTTTTCGGTGGCGGAATGCTCATTTTCGCCCTTCTCGGGGGAATTGCGCCCGCGGGCGGCTGGTTCATGTACACGCCGCTGTCGTCATCGCAATATAGCCCCGGCATCAATGCGGACATCTGGCTACTCGGCATTACCTTCGTGGAAATCTCCGCCATCAGCGCCGCGATCGAAATCATCGTCACGATCCTGCGGCTGCGTGCACCCGGCATGTCTCTCGACAGGATGCCGATCTTTGCCTGGTATATGCTCGTTGTCGCCGCGATGATGCTGATCGGTTTTCCGCCGCTGATCCTGGGTTCGATATTGCTCGAGGCCGAGAGGGCTTTCGACATTCCTTTTTTTGATCCGCAACGCGGCGGCAGCCCGCTTTTATGGCAGCACCTGTTCTGGCTGTTCGGTCATCCCGAGGTCTATATCATCTTTCTGCCGGCAGCGGGCGCACTGTCGACGATCATCCCTGTTTTAGCGGGAACGCGGCTGATCGGTTACAACATCATCGTTGCCGCATTGATCGCCATGGCTTTCCTGTCGTTCGGTCTGTGGGTGCACCATATGTATACGGTGGGTATTCCCCACGTGGCGCTGTCTTTTTTCTCGGCGGCAAGCGCGCTTGTCACGATCCCGACTGCGATCCAGATATTTGCCTGGCTTGGGACCATGGCAGGTGGCAAGCCGACAATGAGTGTGCCGATGCTGCATATTATCGGGTTTTTCTGCGTGTTCGTGGTCGGGGGACTGACCGGTGTGATGCTGGCCATGGTTCCCTTCGACCAGCAGGCCCACGACACGCACTTTGTCGTCGCGCATCTCCATTATGTGCTGGTGGGCGGTTTTCTCTTTCCGATGCTTGCCGGGCTTTATTATTGGGTGCCGCATATCAGCGGCCGCCAGCCCGTTCAGCACCTTTCCAAGGCCGCGTTCTGGATGATTTTCATCGGCTTTAATCTGACGTTTTTCATGATGCACCTGACCGGCCTGCTCGGCATGCCTAGGCGCGTTTTTTCCTACCCGGCGGCTTCCCCCTGGGAGTGGCTGAACCTGCTCTCGTCCATCGGCAGCTTCATCATGGCCGCCGGATTCATGCTGGTGGTGCTCGATTTTATGCTGCTTTTTCTTTACGGTCGCGCCTTCCGGCGCAATCCCTGGGACGCCGGCACGCTGGAATGGGCCATGCCAACCCCACCTCCGGCTTATGCTTTCGCCTCGCAACCCGAAGTGACGGCAAGGGCAGACGACCTGCCGATCAACACCATCGCTGCGGAGCTTGCCGCCGGCAAAGGTTATCTCGGTTTTGTACGATCGGGGAAAATGGAAACGATGGGGACGGATGCCGTGACTGGTGCGCCGCTGCAGATCGTCGTCCTGCCGGGCCCCACATTTCTTCCCTTGCTGAGTGCGATGGTGACTGCCGGCTTCTTCATCGCCCTTCTTTTGAAAGCCTATCTCATCGCAATCTCAATCTTTTTGGTCGCGACGCTGCTCTTTGCGGTGTGGACTCCGAACGCCGACGCCAGACAGGAGCGGGGACCTGTTACGGCGCGTGGTACGGAGCGCTTCCCGCTTCACTACGAAAGTGCCGATGCGCCCTCGGTGATGGCAATGAAACTTGCCTTGATCGCGGACACGACCCTTTTTGCGTCACTGCTGTTTGGCGGCCTTTTTCTCTGGATTTCCGCAGCCGGTCAAAGGATCGTCTGGACGCAATTGACCTGGTTACAGATCACTTTTCTATCAAGTGCCTTTCTCGCGGCGCTGTGCGGCGCAGCGGCCGGCAACCTCAGAGTAAGCGCAGTGATGTCAAGCGCAAGCGCGTTCGCCTACGCAACGGCAATCGCTGTAGGTCTCTTCTTGCTTGCGCATGATTATGCAGCGGTAAGCCATGCGATCCATGGCGTGTCGGTCGCCGTCAACGTTTATCTAATTCTGCACACTTTGGTCGGCTTCATCCTTGCGGCATTCGGCATGTGGCGGTTGGCAAATGGCTACGTCTCGAGCCGCCGAAGAAACGATCTGCGTATAGGCACTCTCTGGCACTGTCACTTCCTCGCCGCGACGGCCCTATCGTTTCTCTTCCTGCATACCCTGCGCTTAATGACGGAGGCTGGGTGATATGAGGTACCGCACGGCTCTTGGCCTTGCCGGGCCATTCGTCACCTGGGCCCTTTGCTTTCTGGGTCTCTATGCGCTGCAATTTGCCGGGTGCACCTGGGGATGGGAGATGCGCTCCTATGCCGGCGTTTCCCTGCTTCGCTTTCTCCTGATTGGCCTGTTTGCCCTCTCTCTGTTGCTGCTTTTTGCGTGGTGGCGAAAACTGGTCCAACAACAAACAGCAAAAAGCAGTGTCATCGCGGCCATATCTCAAGCCGCCGGGCTCGCCGCCCTGGCGGCGTCCGTTTTTGTGTTTCCAGGGGTTTTCTGGCTCAGTCTGTGTTGAACGGCGACAATACAGGTTAGCTCTCAGGTGGCAGAAGCTTGATCGGGCGTTTCTCGTCCGATCAATTTTCTTGGCTGAACCTCGGTCTCTGGATTATTCATGGGAGTGTAATCGCTACCCTCCCACACCGTGCCAAGTCGACATTCCGACCAGTCAGGGGGGTCCACAGGTTGCCTCTGCCCAATCAGCCGAGCGTTTGGCTGGCCAGTGAGTAGGTTAGCGGACTGCGCGTCCCGCCCGTCGCAAAATCCGCAAGCCGCTTGCCGCGCGACATGGTCAGCACGGTATCGAAGACGGTGAGGCCGTTGCGCAGCACGAAGAGGGCGAAGTCGCCGGTGTCGAAGTGCGTATCGAGACGCAGGAACCGGCCCTGATGATCGCGTATATGCGGGGCGAGGACAGCGATGGCCTCCTCGTCGTCCGATGCAACAATCGGACCCACAACATGGCCGCGGCCGAACCGGCGACAGAGCGCAAAGGCCTTCAGCACGCCATCGCGGAAAAGGCCGTAGCCTCGCGAATTCGACACGAGCTTTTCGATGACGCCTGAGCGCAGAACGCCGAAGGCCGCGGTGTCGAGCGTCGTCACCGCGGTAAGATCATCAGGGCCGAGGACCCGCACGTCGCCTGACAATTCCTGCTCGCGTAGCGCATCGGTGACGATGCCCTGACACTGATAGACCTTCTTTTCCGGCCGGAAGTCGAGGGAGAGGTAAAGCCTCTTTGCAGCCCGCGTCGCATTGAGGCGAAGGTCGATGCCCTCCAGATCCTGAAGGGCGTATTCCATCAGCCAGAGGCCGGCGCCTTGCGTCTGAAGGCGCGGCGAAGTGATGACCATGCCGATCGTTGCAAGCTCCGGTGACTGGCGGAACCACATGGCGGAGCTCATGATGCGGCCGATGTCATCGGTTGCAACGACGCCTTTGCCGACATCCCGCAAGAATTGCCAGTCCTGCGGGCGGTGCGGCCAGCCGACCGAAATCGACAGCGCGTGGAGCTGCTCAAGCTCCGCGCTCGCCACATCCCCGATCTGCATCTCGAAGGCATCAATCTGATTTCTTTCTCCGGGCTTCAGGATCTCACCCACACGATTGTCCTTCATCAATTGTCAGCAAGCTGCGCTGCCAGTGAAAATAGCCTCTCGATGATAATTCCTCCATGCCGTAGAACTTGCTCAAAATCTGGGACGCGACGCAACTTTTCGCTGAAACTGCCTCGGGTTCGGCATCCCATCCTTCACGACCAGCCATGGTTTCAGCCAGAACCTGCTCTTTTCCGGCTCCCGTAGTCCAAGATTTAGGCACCCGTGACGCCGATACGTCTTCCGACGATAAAGAGGAAATTCGATCCTCAGCTCCCTACGAACGATGGTAGGTACCGTCACCGGATGTATTCCTCGCGTGTGCGGCATGGCAATCGCTGAAACGTTACGACTGGCGCAACGATGTTCGGCAGAAACCAAAAGGCACTGAGCAGATGCCGGATCCCGTCTTGACTGAGATGCCGCAGGCGAGATTTGATAGGTGGCCATAAGAGGAGTGCCAATGGAAGTTGCGACCACGACGCCTCTGCAAGACGACTCAAAGCACGAACGCCCGCCCGCAACCGTCGCGGCGGTGATCCTGGCTGCCGGGAAAGCCAGCCGCATGGGCGAGGGCGGGGGCCATAAGCTTCTGGCGGAATTCGATGGAGAGCCGCTGGTGCGCCGTGCGGCCAAAACAGCGCTTTCCTCGGATGTGATATTCGTCATCGTCGTGACCGGTCACCGTCGGAATGAGATAGAGGCAGCACTTCTGGGGCTAGAGGTGACCGCCATCTACAATCCGGAATTTGCATCCGGCATGGCAAGCTCTCTGATCGCGGGATATTCGGCGGCAGCAGCGCGTGGTGTCGATGGCGTTCTCGTCATGCTTGCGGATATGCCCGGTGTGACGGTCGGCGACCTGAACGCCCTGATCTCGTCTTTCCGCCAATCTTTCGGACAAGTGATCATACGCGCGGTTTCGCGCGGCAAACGTGGCAATCCAGTCATCCTCCCGAAATCACTCAAGGATTCCATCATGCAGCTCGAAGGTGATGTCGGGGCGCGACACCTCCTAGAGACGTCGGGGACCCTGGTCATCGATTTGGATATCGGCGAGGCGGCCCGTCTGGATGTCGATACGCCAGAGGAGGTTCTTGCGGCCGGGGGCATTTTGAAAGGATAAGGTCCGTGCCCGGGATGGAGCAAGAAGCCAGAAGACGTCGATGCGTCGGGTGGGAGCTTTGCTGGGAAGACCATATCGCTTCATTGCGCCCGGAACGCGTTGCAAACCGTCATCTTCCGTCGCATTTTGCTAACACCGAGCCACCGGCATCATTTTGAGGTCGAGGCCCTATACCGGGCCTCGACATTTCGGCACTCGTGCGCGGGGCAACTGGTTTTTCCTCGGGTGAAACACCAAGGACGATTACCCCGCCAATCGCGTCAGTCGGGATCAACCATCAGCTTGTCCAGGGTGATCGGCAGGTCGCGAACCCGAACTCCAGTCGCATTGTAAACGGCATTGGCAACGGCCGCACCAACCCCGGTTATGCCGATTTCGCCAATACCGCGTGCGCCCATCGGCGCCTGCGGGTCGGGCTTGTTGGTATAGAGGACTTCAATTGACGGTACATCCATCTGCACCGGCACGTGGTAATCGGCCAGCGAGGCGTTGACGACGCGGCCTGTCCGCTCATCGAAATTGGTTTCTTCGGTGAGAGCAAGACCGATGCCCATGATGATACCGCCCTTGAACTGGCTGGTCGCCATTTTGTGGTTCAGTATCTGGCCAGCGTCGAACGAGCCCAAAAAGCGCGAAACACGCGTCTCACCCGTGAGGGCACTAACCCGTACCTCGCAGAACTGGGCGCCCGTGGAATGCATGGAGAAGGCTTCCATTTCAGCGGGTGCAGGTGCTTCCGCCTCACAGATAAGGTCGTCTCGGCCAGCCCTTCGGAGTATCGATTGATAGCTCTCGAACCTGCTGGTGTCGCTGATGTGAGACAGACCACCATCTCTCGTCTCGACGTCAAGAAGCGACAGTCCGGCAAGCGGCGAGTCGTTGCCTGCAAGCTTGATCAATTCTTCCACGAAGACCTCGGTTGCGGCAATGATCGCGCCGCCAATGGAGGCGGTCTGGGTCGAGCCTCCGGCAATCACGCCCCTTGGCAGTCTGCTGTCGCCATATTCGAAAGTCACGTGATCGAGCGGCAAGCCCAACCGCGCTGCAAGGTGCTGCACCTGAGCCGTGGCGGTCCCCATTCCCATATCGTGCACGGCGGTCGAAACGGTCACATGGCCGTCTGCCGTCAGCCTGATCCGGGCCGCGCCTCCGGGAAACCGGTGGTAAGGATAGGTCGCGGTCGCGCACCCCATCCCGATCAGCCACTCGCCTTCGCGTCTTTGGCGCGGTTTTTGGCTTCTCCTGTCCCAGCCGAATTGTTTTGCGCCTTTGTCATAGGCTTCAAGTAGATAACGCGACGAAAACGGCTTGCCGGTCGTCGGATCCTTCTCCGGCTCGATCCGCCGACGCAGCTCGATCGGGTCCAGTTCCAATTTTTCGGCGAGTTCATCGAGTGCGCATTCGAGGGCAAAAGTGCCAACGGATTCACCCGGCGCGCGCATGAAGGTGTTCGCCAGCATGTCCATGTCGGCAACATTCTGCCCGATACGGAAGGTTCTAGCGGCATAGAGGTGGCGGGCGGGAAAGGTGAATTGTTCCGGGCAGGAATTATGTGACGTCATCGCCGCCGTTCCGGTGTGGATCAGCGCATCGAGCGTCCCGTCGGCTCTTGCCCCTAGGGCAACGCGCTGTTCAGTGACCGTGCGGCCGCCGACGATCCGGAA
This sequence comes from Agrobacterium tumefaciens, assembly GCF_017726655.1. Lineage (NCBI taxonomy): Bacteria > Pseudomonadati > Pseudomonadota > Alphaproteobacteria > Hyphomicrobiales > Rhizobiaceae > Agrobacterium > Agrobacterium tumefaciens. The sequence goes on along the minus strand of NZ_CP072309.1, from coordinate 1,053,171 downwards.
GACGCCTTCGCGCGACAGCATGATGCGCACAGGTCGCTTTGCAAGTCTGGCCGCCGCGCAGGCAAGGATTTGATGATCCCACAAACATTTGCCGCCAAAACCGCCACCGACATAGGGCGAGGTGATATGCACCTTGCTGACATCAATGCCGAAAATATCCGCAAGCTGGCCCGTCGTCAGATCGAGCAGCTGACTGGCATCGTGGACGCGTAGTTCGTCGTCATCCCAGACAACGGTCGCCGCATGCAGCTCAATGGCATTATGGTTGTGACGCGGTGTTCTGTAGATGAGATCGACCTTGACCTCAGCATTTGCGAGCGCCGCTTCTGCATCGCCGTTTTCCACGTATGGCGGCTGGCCGAGCAGGTTCTCGAGTTGGCGGGGCGTTTTTTTCGCTTCGTCGAAAGATGTCACCGCCGGCAGCAATTCATACTTCGCCTCGACCAGTGATGCCGCGTAATCCGCCTGTTCCTGTGTTTCGGCAAGAACCAGCGCGATCGGCTGGCCGTTCCAGTGGATTTCGTCATTTTGCATGACGGGAAGATTGCTTGCTCCGGCCGCTGTCGGAGACGACATCATCAGCGATGGCGCTTTCATCCGCGGCGCGTTTTTATAGGTCATGACCAGAATGACGCCGGGTGCGGCCTCCGCGGCGCCGACATCAAGTTCGGTGATGCGCCCACGGGCAACGGTGCTGAAAGCGAGTGCCGCGTAGCTGATGTTATCGTAGGGAAACTCTGCCGCAAAGCGCGTCTTGCCCTGAACTTTCATGGGCCCTTCGATGCGCGATACGGATTGCCCGAGGGAACCATGTTTGCGCAGCAGCGGATCGGTTGTCACGGCAGGCTGCCAGCTGCCTTGTCTGCCTGTCTGCGGCAGCGTTTGGGTATCGGCGCTCATGCGTTTTCTCCCTTCAATTCTTCAAGAACCGCGACAATGGTGCGCTTCGCCAATTCAATCTTGAAAGCATTGTCGCGCAGGCCGACGGCGTCGGCGAGTTCGGCCTCGGCGGCAGCCCGGAAGTGCTCGGTATTTGCCTTTTGGCCCTTTAGATACGCTTCTGCCTTCAGGGCACGCCACGGCTTGTGTGCCACGCCGCCCAGCGCCAGCCTCACGTCTTTCACATTCCCACTGCCATCGACATCCAGTGCCGCGGCAACGGAGACGAGCGCGAAAGCGTAGCTCGCTCTATCCCTTACCTTCCTGTAGGTGGATGTTTTTGCAAAAGGCAGCGCGGGAATTTCCACCGCAGTGATGAGTTCGTCCGGGTGAAGCCCGGTTTCGATTTCGGGCGTGTCGCCTGGAAGACGGTGAAGATCACGCAGCGGCAGGCTGCGCTTGCCTGCCGGACCCTGAAGGTGAACCACGGCATCCAGTGCAACAAGCGCGACGCACATATCGGAGGGATGGGTAGCAACGCAGCTTTCAGATGCACCGAGGATGGCGTGATAGCGGTTGAATCCCTCCAGCGCGTCACATCCTGAGTGGGGCTCGCGCTTGTTGCAGTGAGCGGCATTGTCATAAAAATACCGACAGCGGGTGCGCTGAAGAATGTTGCCTCCCACGGTCGCGACATTTCGAATTTGCGCGCTTGCACCTGCGAGAATAGCGCGGGAAAGAACCGGAAATTGTGTCCTGACCGCACCATGGGCCGCAAGGGCGGTGTTCTTCACGCCCGCCCCGATCAGCAGGCTGCCATCGGCGCGCTGTTCGATGCTGCTCGCCAGGTGCGTGACATCGATCAGCGTCTCCGGTTTTTCGACCGTTTCGCGCATGAGGTCGACGAGATTGGTGCCGCCACCCAGATATTTCGTTGTCGACCCGGCCTGTTTGAGCGTTATTGCCGACGCCGCATCAGAGGCCTGATGGTAGGAAAAGATATTCATGCCCGTGCCCTCTCGTCGGTCTGCATCGCGGTCGGCTGGACCAGCGTTTCAGAAATGGCTTCAACAATGCCGTTATAGGCGCCGCAGCGACAGAGATTGCCGCTCATGCGTTCGCGAATTTCGGTGTCATCGATGATGACGCTGTCGCTCGAAAGATCAGCGGTGACGACGCTCGGGATGTTTCGCTCGATCTCGCCCGCCATGCCCACGGCGGAACAGAGTTGCCCCGGCGTGCAATAGCCGCATTGAAAGCCATCATGTTCAATGAAAGCTTTTTGCAACGGATGAAGGTTGCCGTTGGCCGCGAGGCCTTCCACAGTCGTGATGTTACGGCCCTGATACTGAACCGCAAGCGCGAGACAGGAATTGATACGCTCGCCATCCACCAGCACCGTGCATGCGCCGCATGCGCCCTGATCGCAGCCCTTCTTCGTGCCCGTAAACCCCAGATAGTTACGCATGAGATCAAGCAGCGACGTGCGGATGTCTGCCTCCACCTCCACTGCTGTTCCGTTGACGTTAAATTGCATTGGACATCTCCCTCATCTGAAGGTCCGCACTGAAATTTTCAGGCGGCACCTATGAAGCTCATGGTGTTTGTCTGCGTGTGGCTGCTGTCGGATTTGTCGATCCGGCGGCAGTTCTAGCTTTGCGTCACGTATGACTGTCTCGCCGAGGCGATGTCGGCGATGACCGACAGTGCCAGCGACTGCGCGTCTCTTGCCCTACCGAATACGCCGATCGGCGCTTTGATCCGCGCGATCGCCTCATCCGCATGACCACGGTCGCGCAATCGCTCGACCCGTTTCTCATGGGTTCGGGAGCTGCCGAGAGCGCCGATGTAGAAAGGTGATGCGCGCAGCGCTGCCTCCAGCACCGGCATTTCCCGATCGAGGTCGTGCTGGAGGAGTGCAACAGCCGTGTCGGGGTCGATAAAGGTCGGAGGATGATCGGGTTCAGTGCCCTCGAGAAGGAAAACCTCGTATCCTGCGGCTTTTGCGATACTGGCGGCTGTCTCGACCTCAAGAGAGCGTCCCGAAAGGACCATACGAACCTTTGGACGGTAGCAGGTGACGAAGGTCTCGCCGTTCCACCCGATCTGCGTTCCCTCCAATCCGAGCGAAAGTTGTTCGAGGCCCGGCCGATAGCACAAGGACGCGCATCGGCGCTGATCGACGAGCATGTTGATGGAACAGAGCGGCTCAACGTCTTTGACAAGATGAATAGCGACGGTGATACCGCCGCCGCAGGCAAGGACGATATCGAAGAATGGCGAGCCCTCGCCCAACATGACGAAACGATCATGGCCACTTCGCATGGCCTGCAAGGCTTCAGCGGCGATGGCCGCCTCCGTGCATCCGCCCGAAACATATCCACAATAGCTGCCGTCCTGCGCAACCGCCATCTGCGCGCCAAGCGGACGCGAGGAGCCACCGCGTATCTCCACCAGGGTGCATAGTGCCACGCCAAGCCCCGCCTTGAAGTTGGCGATGGCAAAATTCAGGACGTCATAAGCCCTGTCGGTGGAAAAAGCTTTTCGCGGCGTCGCCAAGATCGGGGCTTCGACGCTGCGATGCAACCAATCCGCGGCATTGACGTTATGTCGGATGCTATCGGCCGATCCTGTCATAAGTGCCTCCCGCATTGTGACATCAGAATGAGTGACGGGCTGTTAAGTTCCTCGGGAACCCTCGAGTTGTGAGATGCTCACCACCGCCACTGTTTGATTTCGGCATGACATCCGCCTCCAATCTGATTTAAAGAAGCGAATGGCGCACCGGTAAACGGAGGCGCCTCCGTTTAACTTAGTGGCTTGCGATCGTTCGTCAAGCGATTTTTCATGGAGTGGCCTTCCGTGCCCAAGGAGCAGACGCCTCCGTCTCAACCGCCCCCCTTGCGCGCAGACGCACGGCGAAACCGGGAAAAGCTGATAGACGTTGCGGCGCTGGCGTTTTCAGAGCAGGGCGCGGCCGCTTCGCTGGAAGATATTGCCAGGCTTGCTGGCGTCGGTATCGGCACGCTGTACCGGCATTTTCCGACCCGCGAACATTTGGTCGAAGGCGTCTATCGCCGCGAACTGGAAATTCTGGCGACGGCTGCGCGCGATCTGATGCGGGAAGAAGAGCCCGCGAAAGCCGTTGAAGAATGGATGAACCGGTTCGTTAGCTACATGGCCGCGAAAAGGGGCATGGCGAACAGCCTGAAGCTTCTGTTTACATCCAATTCCGCCCTCTTTGCGGAGGGGTCGAAGCTTTTGCATACGGCGTTCGAAGAGCTACTGAACAATGCCGTCGAGGCTGGTGCGGTCAAGGGAGACATTGAGGGTGCAGATGTCCTCAACGCGCTCTTCGGCATTTATTCCATTCCCGAAGGTCCGGATTGGCGTGACCGCGCGCACAGGATTGTGCGGTTGGTGATGGACGGGCTGCGGCGTTAGCTTTCGCCCGAGCCGGAACGGATGTTGATCAAAATGCAGAGGACGTGCCAACGGTCCACGTCCTCGAAGGCATTCGCGAGCCTTGAAGGAAAGCGCGCTAGTTATGCCGGCAAAAATCCGCTTTCGCAAAGGTCCCGCAGCTCCCTCGGAGTGAGATGATCAAGCGAAAGCTCCGGCAGCAGGTCATTGTCGGCTTCCAAATTGCGCGCGACCGACGCGGTGAAGATGCGAATACCGGCTTCATGAAGGATCGCAGGACGGTTGACGATGCGGCCAAGAAGAACAGTCGGCAAAAGACCGAACGGTACGTCCTCGTAGATATAGCGGCTGTCGATGGAGGAAGGTCCCATCCCGCCTCGTCCCTCGCGATGCATCTGTTGGTTCATTTCCGACACAGAGGCAAGGGGTACATGGAAGGAGAGAGAAAAGTGCTCTCGGACTGTCTTCACCCCAAGGCCAAAGCTCTCGGCGATTGACAATCGCTCGGCGTCGAGCGCTTCGATCAACTGCCCGACCGCCGGGGTCACATGTTCACCCTGTCCCCAGCTCTCTGCCTTTTCCATGCGTGTCAGATTGAGCAATGCGATCCCGAGATGGTTTTGAGGATTGAGGTTTGAGAGGGCGATGGCGAGCAAACCGTCACGTTCGACGAAACGATCGCCGAAGAGTTCAGTGCACAGGCTTTGGCCCTGTGCTGCCGCCGACTTGGGCAAGGTGGCAAAGTCCACCTTCTGGCGAACGGTGTTCACGACGACGCTGCGTTCATCCGGCTGACGGCGCGCCGTCAGGAGCGTCGTTCCCCAGGCGATGATCGGCAGATGGAGCCGGCGCTCGGCGAGCCGCTTCGACAAATAAAGCGCTCCAAAGGAGCTATGGGAACTGATGATGACTGGCAGGTTCGACCGCAGATGCGGCAGCGCTGCACCGATAGCCGCGCGATGACCGTTGGCCGGCATGGCAATGATAACCACATCCGCATCGGCAATGGCGCCCTCACAGCTTGCCGCAACCTCCACGGGGCCGACGAAATCAAAAGCTCCCTTGGCGTTGAGCTTTTCACCTTGCGCCAATGGATTGGCACTGCGACCGGAGGGTGACCATAGGGACGGGCGATGCCCCGCGGCGGCGAGAAATGCCGCCATGCCATAAGCAATCGATCCCGCACCAAGAATGGCTATCCGCATGTCATCTATCCTTTCGGTTGTAGGAGTTGGGATGGACCCGCCCTCTGGTCACTGATTGGCACGCACATCAAAACCCCGGTTTTGAACTTTGTGGACCGACTGTTACGCAAATGCATCATCTTGTCCTGCCTGCTACAGCCATATTCACGCGTGCTTTGCCTGGTTAATTAGCAGAACCTTGCCTAACCCCTCAGCACATATCGCTGCGTCGAGCAAAAGCGTCTGCTACATTGGCAAAAGCTAAGGCATGTAGCCAAATTTTCTGCACAGCGCGGCGTCAGCAGCCGTCTTTTTCATCCTCTCCGGCTCAAACGAAAAATTCTCTTTTGTCACTAGCAGATATCATGCGTTTAATGCACATTAAATTTGTCATAATGCAAAGGATGCATGATAGCGATGGAGATACGCGAACTGGAGGCGTTTCTGGCGGTAATGTCCGCAGGCAGCATTACCGGTGCTGCGCGCCTCCTTGATCGTTCCCAATCTCAGGTGACGCGCCTCATCCAAGATCTCGAAACGTCGCTTGGATTTGCGCTGTTCGATCGCAATGGCCCGCGTATCATGCCGAGTGACAAGGGAGTGGCCTTCCACGCCGAAGCCGAGCGCTTCATCAGCGGCATCGAGCATTTGCGCAACCGGGCCCAGCGGATCAGTCTCAAGGAGCCTGAGCCGGTCGAGATCGCCGCCACGCCTGCTTTTGCCACGGGAATGGTACCGCTCGCTCTTGCGGAGTTGCCCGAAGCGCTTCTGCCTCACACTGTTTTTCTAAGAAGCATGCCAGCCGAGGCTGCTGTCCAGGCGGTGCTCGGCCGTACCGCTGATTTCTGCGTGACGTCGCTTCCGGCCGAACAACCGGGCCTGGAGGCGCATGGCTACTTCCAGGGGCGATGTGCCGCAGTTCTGGCCGTTAACGATCCGCTTGCCGCCAAGGATGTCGTTTCAATCACGGACCTCGCTGACCAGACGGTCATCACGCTCGCAAACCCATTCCGCCTGCGCCGCCGCGTGGACAAGGCCCTGCAAGACGCAAATGTCCGTGCGGGGCGGATCATCGCCACGAGCGCGGCGATGAGCGCGGTACAGGTCGCGTCGACAGGCATGGGGATTGCGATCGTCGAACCGGCCACCGCTTACGGTCCCCTGACCGCGGGCGTGACTGTGCGACCGCTCGACGTCGACATTCCGTTTCTCTGGGGAATTTTCTCGGCGACAGCGCGCCCGCTGTCGGCAACCGCCCAGGAGTTGATACAGCTTATCATCCGCGTCGCCTCAGCCCGCATGCCGGATTTCATCGCCCACGATCCGCGCGCCTCGGGGCGTGTGGCTGACGTCACCTATGGGGGAACCGTCGAAGGGGACGCTCCCTGATCAGAATTTTCTGCCCCGTCGACCCGATCAAAAAAAACAAAGGAGAGTGCCATGAAAGAGTTTAAAGCGACCCGCCGTTCTACCCTCAAACTGCTCGCTGCCGGCTCCGGTATCCTGGCGGCCCCCAGCCTGATGCGCTCCGCCCATGCGCAGGGCAAGGTCGTCAATATCACGACCTATGACAAGTTCGTTCCGCAGTCTTTCATCGACCAGTTTCAGAAGGACACGGGGATCGAGATCCGCATCCGTCTGACGGACGATCAGGGCAAGCAATACAACATTCTGACGGCCGAAGGTGCCACGCCGTCGACCGATATCGTGACGGTAACCGGCCACCGGCTCTCCCAGTTCATCGGTTCCAACCTCCTTTCGCCGCTTGATACCAGCAGACTGAAGAATTGGGACAAGTTGGCGGCCGCCTACAAGGGCGCACCGCAGCTCACCATCAACGGCTCCACCTACGGCGTTCCGCTTCTGGCGGGCTTTGAAGGTTTGGCCCGCAACACGGAATACACCAAGCCTTCCGACAGCTGGGGCATGATGTTCGACGACGAATACAAGGGGCTGACATCTTACATCATCTCGGACTTCCTTTCGCTGACCATGCTCTATCAAGGCAATGACGGCGATTACGTCACCTACGAGGGCAAGGAAGCCATCGCCCAGGAAGCCACCAACAAGGCGCGTGACTTCCTGATCAGCCAAAAGGACAAGGTCCGCAAATACTATGATGCGGGCTCCGAGGTTCAGCAGATGTTCCTGAACGAGGACATCTACGTGGCGCAAGCCTGGTCCGGACCGACAGCCAAGCTGATCATGGACGGTCACCCCATCGAGCTGTCCGTTCCGAAGGAGGGCACCTACGGGTTCCTCTATTCCTTCAACGTGGTGAAGAACGGTCCGAATGCGGACGCTGCCTATGCTTTCCTGGACGCCATTCTCGCCTCGCCGGAAATCGGGGCTGCCATGGTTCGGCAGTCGGGCTTCGCCTCGGCCTTTGATGGCGTCGACAAGCTGCTCAACGACCGCGAACGGGCCGCCATGGCGCTCCCACAGGACCAGATGGAGCGCATCAAGTTCTTCAGCTCGGTCAACCGTGCGATGAAGAACGCGATGATCGACAAGGCAGCCGCCGAAATCAAGGCTGCCTGAATTATCGATGCGATGCGAACCCGACCGGCGCCGGGTTCGCAACCCCCAATAAAAAGCTTGTCCAGAGCTGGGAACGATCATGGTGAACACGACAATGACTGAATTGCGAGAGGAAGGCGCGCCAGCCCCGGCGCATTATTCCGGATGGATTGGCAAGGTGACAGGATCAGCCCTCTACCGAACCACCATAGGTCGGCTGGCAGACAGTCGCCCCGCGCGACTCGCACTCCTTGCCGGGATACCCGTGATATGGCTTTTCGTCCTGCATGTCGGGCCGATCCTGCAAATGGCCAATATCAGCTTCACGGACAACTATCCGCCCCAACCGAACGAGGCCACGCGCTATACGCTCGCCAACTATGCCCTGTTCTTCTCGGATTCGATTTATATGCTGCCCTTCATACGCAGCCTCGTATTTGCGGCCGTCGTTACCGTTTCGACCCTGGTGATCGTTTATCCGGTTGCCTATTACGTGGCAAAGGTGCTCCAGCCGAAACAGCGTACGCGCGCGCTGCTGCTCCTGCTCATCCCGTTCTGGGCCGGAGAACTGATCCGTACCTTCTCCGTCATCATGCTGCTGGCCAATCGCGGAGCCGTCAACGTTCTGTTGCGCGAGATCGGACTCATCGATCGGCCCATCCCGATGCTCTACACGTCCTTTTCGCTGAGCTTTGGCGTCATCTACCTCCTCGCGCTCTACATGCTGCTCCCGCTCTACTCAGCCATAGAAAAGATCCCGGTACAGCTCGTGCACGCCGCTGCTGATCTCGGCGCAAGCCCTTTCCAACGTTTCCGCCGCGTTATCCTGCCGCTGTCGAAAGACGGTATCGTGTCCGGATGCAGCCTGGTCTACCTCACGGCCGTCGGCGTCTTCGCCGCTCCGCTTCTGCTCGGCGGGCCGAACGCCGTCATCTTCCCGGAGGTAATCGCGACGCTTTTCCACTCTTCCAACGACAAATGGCCTGAAGGCGCTGCCTTCGCCATGCTGATGCTCGCCGTGTCGCTGACAACGGTAGGTCTCTTCATGCGCGTCGTTGGCGGTCGCTCTGTCCGGCTGATGTAGGAGAAGACGATGCGGTCCCCCTTAAACGACCTTCCGAAGACGGCACTTGGCGCCTGTTATGCCATTTTCGTTATCTACCTGCTTTTGCCGCTGGCCCTGATGATGGCCATGAGCTTCAAGGACGCAAACTTCATCGCCTTCCCGATCAGCAACTGGACCCTGGACTGGTATGGCAAGGTACTTCAGGACAAGCAGTTCATCGAAGCCTCGCTTTATTCGGTCGGAATAGCGTTTGCCACCACGATCGGAGCGACCGTCATCGGTGTGTGGATTGCCCTGCTGATTTCAACCGAAGGCATCCGCGGCAAGGCCATTCTCTTTGCGCTCGCCTGCCTGCCTGCCGTCGTTCCCGGCCTGATCAACGCCATCTCGATGCGGATATTCATCCGGATGGTTGATATCCCCACGGGCACCTTCGCGATTATCCTCTCCCATACCGTCCACGCGGTACCGTTTGTGGTAATCATGGTGCTGACGCGCCTGCGTTCCATGCCTGCCAATCTCGTTGATGCTGCACGAGATCTCGGTGCGGACGCGTTTATCGCCTTCATGCGCGTCACGGTCCCCTACATCCTGCCGGCCCTGATTGGCGGCATGATCTTCTGCGTTCTGACCAGTATCGACGATTTCGTGCGCACCTTCTTCCTGGGCGGATACAAGCCGACGCTACCGATGCTCATTTTCGCCAAGGTCCAGGGCGGCATGTCGCCAGAGATCAATGCGATGGCGACCATCGTCCTCATCGTCACCGCCGCCATCGGCCTTTATGCCGAGCACTTCACCCGCCGTTCGAGGAGCTGAGTTATGCAGCCGGTTGTTCATTTTAAAAACGTCAACAAGTCTTACGGCGCTTCCCTTGCTGTCGACGATCTGGACCTGGCGGTCGCGCCGGGCCAGTTCGTTACCCTGCTTGGCCCCTCCGGTTGCGGCAAATCCACGACACTGAGAATGCTGGGCGGGTTCGAAACGCCGTCCTCCGGCGAGATCTACCTCGACGGACAGCCGATCTCGCATCTGCCGCCCAATAGGCGCAACGTCAATATCGTCTTTCAGGACTATGCGCTGTTTCCGCACCTGTCAGTCCAGCGCAATATTGCTTTCGGACTTGAATTGAAGGGGCTGGATTCGGCGTCCATCCACCGGCGTGTCATGGAACTCCTCGGTCTCGTCAAGCTGCAGGATTTTGCCGGGCGTATGCCTGAGCAACTGTCGGGCGGTCAGCGCCAGCGCGTGGCCCTTATGCGAGCGCTGGCACCGGACCCGAATGTCTTGTTGCTCGACGAGCCGCTGTCGGCACTCGACGCCAAGCTACGTCATGAGATGCAGATCGAGTTGAAGTCGATCCAGCAGACAACCGGCAAAACCTTCATCTTCGTCACCCATGACCAGGAGGAGGCGCTGACGATGTCCGACGTCGTGGTGGTGATGAACAAGGGGCGGATCGAGCAGATGGGAGCGCCTGATGATCTCTATGCGCGCCCCCGCAGCCGCTTCGTCGCCGACTTCATCGGCCAGAGCAACTTTCTCGAAGGCCGATTGGTGTCTGCCGAGAGCGGGGTCGCTACGGTCGACTGGCAGGGCAGCTTGATCCGGGCCGATCTCAACGGCCACCACCACGCCATTGGCAGCCACGTCACGATTGCGCTGCGTCCGGAAGCTCTGTTCTGTCTGCCCGAGCAGCCCAGTGATCGTTTTGCCCTCAAGGGCCAGATCGAGCGGCGTGTGTTCAAGGGCGCGCACACGACGTTGACTGTCCGTCTGGATAACGGCGCCCTCCTGTCGGCCCAGCTCGATCCGGTGGCGCTCTCGCATCTCGAAGACGAGACGGTCTGGGTGGGTTGGCGCGATCGCGATGCCGTGGTGCTGGCCGATTAATCCTCGTGCCCGTCGGTGCCGATGGGCAACACTATATTTCAGGAGACCACCTGATGACTTTCGAACAGCAAGACCAGACCGGGCAGCAGAGACTAGCTGCGCTCAACGCGCGGGTGAGACAGGATCTGTCCTACCTCAACTATCCCGCAGCAAACTGGTCGAAACCTGTCTCTACCTCAGAGGGCCAGCGCGCCAGTGACGTCGTGATCATCGGCGGCGGCATGTGCGGCCTCGTTGCCTGGCATGCCCTGACACGGGCGGGGATTGCCAATATCCGGATCGTGGACCGGGCCGCAAAAGGCGAGGAGGGGCCCTGGGTGACATATGCACGCATGGAAACCCTGCGCTCGCCCAAGAACTTGCTCGGGCCAGCGCTCGGTATGGCGTCGCTCACCTTCCGGGCGTGGTACACGGCCCGCTTTGGCGAAGAGGCCTGGGAAGAACTCTTCCGCATTCCGCGACCGATGTGGATGGAATATCTGAGCTGGTACCGGCAGGTGATGGAAATCCCGGTTGAAAACAATATCCACGTCACCCGCGTCGTCCCACGGCCCGATGGGCTTCTGGAACTGGAGATCGAGGGTGGAAAGGCTGACCCGATCGTCACCCGGAAACTGGTGATGGCAACGGGGCGCGATGGCCTTGGAGAACCGACGATCCCGGATTTTGTGAAGGGCATGCAGCGCCACGTCAGCTGGGCGCATTCCGCCGACATGATTGATTTTCAGCGTCTGAAAGGGAAACGCGTCGTTGTCATCGGCGTAGGGGCGTCCGCGGTGGACAATGCCGCCGAAGCGCTCGAGCAGGGGGCCGGTGAGGTGCGTCTCCTTGCCAGACGCAAGACAATGCCGACCATCAACAAGTTGATGGGCATCGGATCGTACGGGGTCACCGCCGGCTTCGCGAAAATTGACCCTGAGTGGCGCTGGCGTCTCATGGATTATTCCGTCAAGCAGCAGACCCCCGCGCCCCACAATTCAACGCTGAGGGTGAGCCGGCATCCCAACGCCTATTTCCATTTCGACTGCGGTATCCAATCGATGAAGGAAGAGGGCGGCGAGGTCGTTATCACGACAATCAACGGCCGCGTCTTCCGGACCGATTTCGTGATTTTGGGAACGGGATTCTCAATCGACCCCGTCAGTCGTCCCGAACTCGACATTTTCAACCGGCAGATCGCGTGCTGGCAGGACCGCTACACACCGCCAGCAGGTGAGGAAAACCCGGGTCTTGGCAGGTTTCCCTGGCTGCAAGACGACTTCTCCTTCACCGAGAAAGAGCCGGGTGCCGCCCCTTGGTTGCGGCACATCCATTGTTTCAATTACGGTTCATCGGTCAGTCTGGGCAAAGTCAGCGGCGATATTCCGGCCATCAGCGAAGGTGCGCTCTGGCTCGCGCGGGGTATCGCCGCTTCGCTGTTCATTGCCGACATCGATCATCACTGGGAAGCGCTGAAGGCTTACGAAAAGCCCGAACTTGATGGGTCGGAATGGACCGATGCGGATGCTGACCCCACCATGCAGAAAACAGCCTGAGGTTAAGGCGATGAGCAAAAGAACCGTTTATTATTACCACGCGCTCAGTTCGCCCTGGGCCTATCTGGGCTGGCCGCAGTTCAAGGCGCTGATCGAAAAGTACGATCTTGATGTCGTCACCCGCCCCACCCGCATCGTCACCGAAAACGGTGGCGTTCCACTTCGTTCCAGACCGCAGCCGCGGCAGGACTACCACGCCGTCGAACTGGACCGCTGGCGCAAGCGTCTGGGTATGCCGCTGGTGCTGAAGCCCAGATATTATCCGACCAACAACGAGTTTTCCGCGCGTATGGTGATTGCGGCTGACAGACAGGGCCTGCCTGCACTGGAACTCAGTCACGCGCTTCTGCGCGCCCTATGGGCGGAAGAAAAGGACGTCACTGATCCGGACGTTCGTATCGAGGTTGCAAACAGTCTTGGTCTTGACGGCCGCTCACTTCAAGCGCTCGAAGACATGCCGGAAATCATGGCTGCCTGGCATGACAGCCACGCCGAAGCACAGTCTCGTGGTGTTTTTGGGACCCCCACCTGGGTTTATCGCGACACGCTCTATTGGGGGCAGGACCGCCTGACCTTTCTGGATGATGCTCTTTCCGAGGATTGAAAAACAATGACAGCAGCACCTTCAGAAGACGTGATCGATCGCGTCCTCGGCCTTGATGAAAGCTCCGATCTGCTGAAACTCCGCGAGCGACGTTCGAAGCTCAAACACCTGACGCAGACCAGCTATCTTGCAGCTTTGCGGCCGGCAGAGCCGCGCAACTTTTCCTACGCCTTGCGGGCGGCACTTGCCGCGCGTATGTCCGCTTTATGGAAGGCGAAAGAACTCCATGCGCACTACATTGAGCGGCTTGCCGAGGAGGAGGGAGGCTCCGACCACGCATCAGTCGCCGATCCGTCATCGGTCCTTCAGCAAGCGGATTCCCGTTTGCAAGCGATCCTGAACCACGTTGATCTCGTGACCCTTACGCCGAAGAATGCGACCCGGGAAAACATAGAGAGACTCTACGCCGTCGGTCTCGACGACCGCGATATTGTCACGCTCGCCGGCCTTATTGCCTATGTGAATTATCAGGTGCTGGTCGTCGCCGGCCTCAAGATGATGAGGGACAATTGATATGTCACAGCCTGTCCATGAATTCACCCTCGATGCGCTTGACTGGCATCCCTACGTCAAGCCTGTCGATCTCGCGACGGCGACGCCCGAGCAATTGTCGGCCCTGAAAGTCACCCCTTCCAATACGAAGGTATCCGCCTATGTTCTGGTGCTCGCCAATGAGGCGGAGGCGCTAAACGAGCGCACCCCGCTCTTCAACGATATCATGTATAGTGAAGGCGGATTATCACGCGGTGGGCGCGAGATCGGCGCGCTGGCGGCGTCCTTCGTCAATCACTGCATCTACTGCGCCGCGGTTCACGCCAACCGTTATATTCAGCTTGAGAAACGGCCCGAGGTCGTTGACGAGATATACGAGAACGGGCTGGATGCGGACCTTCCTGATTTCGAGCAGGCGCTGTTCAATTTCGGTGTCGATCTGACCGCACATCCAGACAATGTGGGGGTCTATCAATTTTATCACTTGCGGGAAATGGGCCTGGATGATCTTGAAATTCTCGATCTCATCCATTCCATCGCCATCTTCGGCTGGGCGAACCGGCTGATGCATACGTTGGGTGAACCACATCGGAAAGAATAATTGAAGGCAACGGCAATCACCGGGACCGAGGCAGCTGTCCGCCCGTTCAGCGTCGCGCATCGCGATGTCCTCAAGATCGCGATACCGATGATGATCGCCTATCTGTCGACACCGCTTGTCGGTCTTGTGGCGACGGGCGTCATCGCGCATATGCGAAACGAGGCGCTGGTGGGGGGCGTGGCGTTGGCCTCCGTGATCTTCGACGTCATCTTCGTGACCTTCAATTTCCTGCGTGGTGCCACAACCGGCTTTACGGCACAGGCAATGGGCGCCGGCGACCGGGTGGCTGAACAGCGCATGTTGCTGAGCGGCCTTATCATCGCACTGGTAGCCGGTCTCTTGCTGCTGCTGCTCCAGGGTCCGATCGGGGTGCTCGGCATGAGCGTTATGGGCGCAGATGGGATTGTCGCGGAAGCCGCCACGACCTACTTCCACTGGCGCATCTGGTCGGCCCCCTTCGTTCTTTTCAATTTTGTCGCCTTCGGCTGGCTCATTGGCCGCGGTGAGGCCATGTGGAGCATGATCCTCCAGACACTGCTGAATGGCTTGAATGCCGCCCTCAGCATGCACTGGGTCATAGGGCTCGGCTGGGGAGTGGAAGGTGTCGCGATCGCTACACTGGTTTCAGAAGCCGTGACCGCTGTGGCCGGCGCAGTTTTGATCCTCGCCAAGACCGATCGCTCGGCCTGGCGCCTCCCGGACATACCCGCGATCAGACGATCTTTCGCGGTCAATGGCGATATGATGATCCGCTCCTTCGCGTTGCTGATCGGCCTGTCTTTTTTTACACGCCAGAGCGGCTTCCTCGGCATCGACGTCCTTGCCGCCAACACTATTCTGTTGCGGTTCTATTTCTTCGGCGTCGCCTTCCTCGATGGTGTCGCTACAGCGGCAGAACAACTTGCAGGCCGCGCCGTCGGCGCATGTTACAGACCCGCCTTCGATCGCACGATCAAACTGACGACACTTTGGGGTGTCATTTTCGCAGCGCTGGTTTCCTTGGCGTTCCTGGCTGGCGGGGATTGGGTCATCGCGCTGACTGCGCCTACCGATGCCGTCGCGAGACTGGCCGACAGCTATCTGATCTACGTTGTGGTTCTGCCTGTCGTCGGCATCATCGCCTTTCAGATGGACGGCGTCTATATCGGTTCCACATGGTCCCGCCAGATGCGCAACCTCATGGTGGCATCCCTGATCATCTATTTCGCCGCCTGGGCGGTCCTTCAGCCGCTTTATGGCAACGATGGCCTATGGATTTCCCTGCTGTTGTTCCAGGGCGCTCGAAGCATCGCCTTTCGTTTCATGCTTCCGAAGCTAGCGGCGGCGACGTTCCGGTAAAGATGTGGCGGAAGGCTTTCGATTGGCAATCAGCCTTTAGGCAATGATCGCAATAGAGGTATCGCCCACGACATCTGAGGATATTGCTCAGGAGGATTTGCGCAGGCGCGACGACCCGGGATCATAAAGCAGTCCGGTCTCGTCATCGTGATAGAGTGTTACGATTCCTACGATGGAACTTTCACGTCACATCGAAGGCGGCGATCACCGCACAAAATGAATGTGTGGCTTTCCATGGTAGGGGGAGGGAGAGACGTGGGCGTCTACGGAGAAGACGTCGCGGAGCATCTCGCGGGTCAGCACATCTTCGGGGGTGCCCGCAGCGACGACTTTTCCAGCCTGCATGACGAGCAACCGGTCGCAAAACATTGCCGCATGGTTCAGGTCGTGCAGCGCAATGATGCTGGTGACGGCGAGCTCGGAGACGAGGCGCAGAAGGCTGATCTGGTGATGAACGTCGAGATGGTTGGTGGGTTCATCAAGGATGAGTTCTGTCGGCGCCTGGGCAAGCGCTCGGGCAAGGTGAGTGCGCTGTTTCTCGCCGCCGGACAGGCTCTGCCAGGCGTCGTTCCGTTTGCCGGTCAGTTCCGTGCGATCGAGCGCACGGTTGACTGCCGCCTCGTCGTCGCTGGTCCAGCCGGTAAACATCGATCGATGCGGGAAGCGGCCAAGCTTGACGACATCCACGACCTTGAGATTGGCGTTGGTGGTGGCGTGCTGCTCTATGAACGCCACGCGTTGCGCGATCGATTTTCTCCGGATCCTGCCGATATCCTGTCCGTCAAGTGTGATCTGTCCCGAAAAAGGGCGATTGAGCCCGGCAAGGAGGCGAAGCAGGGATGTCTTGCCCGAGCCGTTTGGCCCGAGCAGTCCCAGCATTTCGCCAGGCCTGGCAATGAGCGACACGTCGTTGACGATCGTCTTGGAACCGACCTTCCAGACCAGATTGTTGGCCTTTATGCTCATGATGCTCGCTGCAGCTTGTAGAGAATGACCGAGAAGAAGGGGACGCCCACCAGGGCTGTGACCACACCGATAGGCAGGACCTGTTGCGGGACCAGGGTGCGCGACGCAATGTCCGCCAGAACCATGAAAACCGCGCCTGTAACCGCACAGGCCGGCAGGAGCCGCGCGTGAAGGGGGCCTACAACGAAGCGGGCAGCATGCGGAACGACAAGACCCACAAAGCCGATCGTGCCAACCATGCTGACGATCGTGGCCGTCATGATCGCGGTCAGTGCAAAGAGAATGACCCGGGTGCGCCCAACATCGATACCAAGGGACGAAGCGGCCTCATCACCAAAGGCGAAGGCATCAAGAACGCGGGAGTAAAAGAGGCACACAACCAGGCCCAAGCCGACCACGACCGAAACAAGGGCAAATTCCGGCCAGCGGACACCGCCGAAACTGCCCAGAAGCCAGAACATGACGTCGCGTGCCTGCTGGGCATTTCCAGAGGTGGTCACAATATAGGAGGTTGCCGCGTTGAAAAGTTGCGACGTGGCGACACCCGCGAGGATCGTTCGGTCTGCTCCGCCGCGCGCGCCGTTTGACAGCAGCGCGACAAACACAAATGCCGCAAAAGCGCCAGCGAAAGCCCCGGCTGAAAGCGAGAAGGCACCGGCGCCAATGCCGAGGATGACGACTGCGACGGCGCCGGTCGATGCGCCGGCGGAAATGCCAAGCACGTATGGCTCGGCCAGCGGGTTGCGCAACAGCGCTTGCATGATGGCGCCACACAGCGCCAGCCCCGCGCCGCAGAAGACCGCGACCAAAGCCCGGCTCAGCCGATACTCCCAGATCACGGTCTCATGAATCCGGTTGAGCTCGACCGTCGTCCAGCCCAGCTTGTTGGTGATGGCCGCATATGTCGTCGACAGGGGGATTGGCATGTCGCCAATTCCCACGCTGATGCCGACCGCAAGCGCGATGGCAACAAGCGAACCAAGCGCGATCCCCACCATGGCGGGGACCCGTTTCGCGTGGTTGCCTGACGATGTGAGGCCGGTCTGCGTTGTCACTTCAGACCAAGCGTCTTAAGTTGGTGAGCGATCTGCTCGGCGCCATAGATCGTGCGCACCGTCGGGTTCATGGCCTGACCATCCATGACGACGATCGCATTGTTCTTCACCGCCTGCATCTGGCTCGTGCCCGGATCGCTCTTCAGGAATTTGATCTTGGCCTCGGACTTATCGAGGTCCCATCGGTTGCGATCAACCTGTGCGACAACGATGACGTCCGGATTGCTGGCGATGATGCTCTCCCATCCAAGAGCAGGCGATTCTGCCTCGGACGTAATGGCGTTCGTTCCACCGAGCACATCGGCGATAAAGCCGGATGCACTGTTCTTGCCGCCAAGATAAGCATCGGCGGACGGAGAGGGGCTGGAGAACCAGAAGACGTAGGACAGCTTCTTCCCGTCCTTTGGTGCATCGGCACGCAGCGCAGCCTCGCGCTTCTTCAGGTCGGCGATCAGCGCGTCTCCGCGGTCGGACACGTTGAATATCTGTGCGAGTTCGTTGATTTCCTGATACAGGCCGTCCATGGTCCAGAGTTTCGACCGGTCGCCGTAACCGAATTTGTCCTTGGCGGCGCCATCCGCAACGCAGGTGCTTGGCGAAATGTAGCTCGGCACGCCGATCTTGTCGAAATCTTCCCGCTTGGCGACCTTGCTCGAGGGGCCGAGCAGGCTTGGCAGCGCGGCCGCCACGAAATCCGGATTTTGCGCCAGAATGGCCTCGAAGGTTGGGAACTCGACGGTCAGAACCTTGACCTTCGCATTGGCTTCAGCAAGTTGCGGAAGAACCTTGTTCGGCCAAAAAGCTGTGCCGACCATTTTGTCCTCGAGACCGAGAAGCAGCATGATCTCCGCGCTGTTCTGCCCAAGCCCGACGGCGCGCTCCGGCGCTTTTTCGAACGTAACCTTCGCGCCGCAATTTTCAATGGTCAGTGGATAGGTTGTAGACGCAGCTAAAGTAGGCGCAGCCAGCATGCCAAAAATTGCGCAAATACCAGCACGTGTAAGCATCCTGTTCATCGTCTCGCTCATCCTTCTGCGGCCTCGACCAAGTTTCGGCATTCTGTAATCGCCGGCAATGAGAAAAACAAGATTATAATCCTCATCTTTTTCGTTTCAGAAAAACCAAGTATTCTTGGCTATACACGCGCGAGCGATGACGATCATTCGGCGGTGAACCGACTTTCTCGTTGTTCATGGCGGGCGCATCGCAAGCAGAAGCGGCGGGCGGTTTGCTGGTTGCGCTGAACTCACCGTCAATGCCGCCGCCAGCACGGACCTAGGCTCAGGACTCGTTTTCTGCGTGGAAACCAACTGTTCTGTCGCCCTCGATCTCGGCGAATGGTTGGAGAAACACTGGATCGTCCGAGTTCACCGGACTCGCGGCCATGCGCAAACGCAGGATCAAGCGCTGGCATCAGATGCTGCAGAATCGCACCCTGTCGCAAGATCATGTCGTTCAGGATGACCTGTAAGCACAGATCGCTTGCGATCTCCAAGTGAGCCTCGACAATCCCACCCCGGCCGACACCCATTTCGGACGCGGCCACGGCATCCTGTTCGGACGCGAAAGGATTAAGCCCGACACTATCAAACAGCGCCGCTTGAACCGTCAAACCAAAGCAGCTTAAATCAAACCTGCAAACAGCCGAATACTCCATTTTTCCACCCCAAAAAATTTTTAATCATTCGACGACGGATAATAGCCTTATGTCTTTGCTTTCATCTCATTTTGACTCCCGACTTTTTCCGGCACCCATTGCGCTCAGCTTGTGGCACGATCAGATTTCCGTGATTTTCGACTCGCGCCCGCGGCAATCGGTCGAAGAAGGTTTTTTCGCATCCGTAGATGCTTACCTCGTCGGAGAGGTCGCCGTCGGCTTCATGAGAAGCCGGGCACAGCTCTTTGATCGATCTCGCCGAAAAATTGCACGCGACGGCATGGATGGCTATATCCTGCAGTTTTACACCGACGGGACGAGTGAAGATCGCCAGGGCCGGCATGCCGCCCGTCCTGGCGATCTTTACGTTCTTGACATGGCTCAGCCGATTGCCACAAGCGTCACGGATCATTCTCATCTCAGTCTCATCGTTCCACGCCGCATGCTGGCTCCCTTGCTAAAGGCACCTGACGAATGCCATGAACGCGTAGTGCCGGCTGGGTTGCCGATCGTGGCGCTGTTGCGCGACACGATGGCGAGCTATTTCCAAAATCTGGTAGACATGCCTGTGGAGACCGCAGAAGCCGTTCTTCGCCCCTTGCTCGATCTGGTTGCGGTCGCGATAAGCGGCCAAGTCGATGAGGAAAAGACGGCATCGCTCAATTTCGCGCTTTTCGCCAGTGTGCGCCGGTATGTCGAAGCCAATCTTCTTGACTCTGATCTGGACGCACAGGTTGTCGCCGCCACTTTTGGATTATCTCGTCGTAGCCTTTATAGGATGTTCGAGTCGACGGGGGGCTTTGTCCATTATGTGCAAGAGCGGCGACTCCGTAGAGCGCATGCTGCCTTGCGGGCGCTTGAGACCCGCCATGTACCTATCGCGACGATCGCCGACAAGCACGGCTTTCCGAATCCGGAAAACTTCAGTCGTGCTTTTCGCCGTCTGTTCGGGATGACGCCGAGGGAGGCAAGGGGGCTGGCTCTCGCTCTTTCACAAGGGCCACGTGTCGGAGAACCGCAAACGGCCTGGAGCCACTGGATCGGTCAGATCGGAAGGTGACGCCCCGAGCGCTTGGACCGCTGTCCGCATCGTGCCGCAAACTATGAATCTCAAACAAGAACTATGAATGCCGGCCGGATGCATTGCTGTATGCATTCGGTCCGTGTCAGCGGATGGGCAACGTCGATCTTTGAAAGGCCTGTCTCGTGTCACGCGCCGTACTTCCCGGACTAGCACTCGCCGCCCAACTTTGTGCTCCCGCGCTTGCCCAGGATGCCGGTGCACTCTTGCGCGACCGTGAGGTCCAGTCTGTGCAAACGCCGCCGAAGGCATTGCCCCTAAAGGCGAAAGACAATCGATCCGAGGCCGGCACGGTCGCGTCGGGAGGCATGACCGTAAAAGTCAGCCACCTGATCTTCTCAGGCAAGACAAGTCTGCTTTCTCCGGACGAGCGAACGCGGCTTGTCGATGCCGCCGCCGGAAAGGTCTTCGATCTTGCCGGTCTGCGCGACCTCACCTCGCAGGTGACGAGGCTTGCACAATCGAAAGGGCGCATGTTTGCGCGGGCGTTTCTACCGCCACAGGACGTCACCGAAGGCGTGGTCGAAATCGCCTTGATGGAAGCCCGTGTCGAGGACGTCGGACTGGTCCGGGTGGGATCTGTCCGGGTGAGGGACGAGATCCTGCGAGGGGTCGAGCATCGTTACCTGCAAGATCGCTATTCAATGACGGAGCAGCAACTAGAGGCAGCGTTGCTGCAGATGAACAGTCTGCCGGGCTTGAAGGTCCGCGCAAGCGTGGAAGCAGGGGACAGCCCGGGCACCTCGAAAGTTTCGATCGGCATCGAAGAAGGCCCCCTGTTTTCCGGACATATCTGGACAGACAGTTTCGGTTCGGCAAGCACCGGAAGAGCCGAAGGCAATGCGCTTGTCAGTCTTAGCGACCCTTTGGGTTATGGCGAGCAATTCCGCTTCCAAAGCGTCGCCTCCCAGGGGATGGCCTACGGCCGGTTTTCAGGCAGTGCTCCCCTCGGCAGCGCAGGCACTTTCCTGAATGGGGCTTACAGCTATCTGACCTATCGCGACGTGACCGATACCGGGCGCGCGGCGGGTCTTGAGGGGGACGGGCATCAGCTGGCTTTCGGGCTTACCCATCCTATCCTTCGTGACCGGGCTACGGAAGTGACGTTTGGCGGGGTCGTGACGGGAAAGGCACTCCGGAACGGTTCTGCGGCCGGGGATATTGATGACAAACGTCTTCTCACCGGCACGCTGTCTCTGAGCGGAGTTCAAAGGGATTTCGGTGGGACAACGAACTGGGGGCTGGACGTCACCTACGGTGCCCTTGATCTCTCTCGCGTGGCAACCTCGGCCGCCGCCGCCGCCGCCGGCCTCCGTACGGAAGGCGGGTTCTCTCGTCTGAACGCCCGTATCGAACGCCAGCAGCGCCTGGCGGACCGCTGGACCTTGATTGCGCGCGTGAGCGGCCAGTGGGCTTCGACGAACCTAGACTCCTCAGAGGAAATCGCCCTCGGCGGTCCCTACGCCGTACGCGGTTGGCCCATTGGCGAGGCTTCCGCCGACACGGGTGCGATCGGAACGCTGGAACTGCGTCACGACCTGGCCGTCCCGGAGGAGTGGGGACAGTTTCGACTGGGCGGTTTCCTTGATGGCGGCTATGCGAAGATCAATGCGCGTCCGCGCGGCACCGCACTCTCCACAGCCACGAAGGAGAACGAATACGCACTCTTTGCCACGGGGCTCACCCTCGGCTGGCAGCGCGAGAACCTTTCGCTGACTGCCGGCTGGGGCATGGGTCTCGGTGACAATCCGGGTCGCAGTGCGAACGGTGCCAACGTGGACGGCGGCACGGGCCGCCATCAGTTCTGGTTGTCCGGACGTGTAAGCTTTTAGGAGGAACGAGCATGAGGAAAC
This sequence comes from Agrobacterium tumefaciens, assembly GCF_017726655.1. Taxonomy (NCBI): domain Bacteria; kingdom Pseudomonadati; phylum Pseudomonadota; class Alphaproteobacteria; order Hyphomicrobiales; family Rhizobiaceae; genus Agrobacterium; species Agrobacterium tumefaciens. Next base: position 1,031,024 of record NZ_CP072309.1, on the reverse strand, counting down.
GTTATGCATGCGTGCTGATGGCGCTGATGGCAGGCACGGCGCTTTCGGGGCCCGTCTTCGCCGACTCCACGGGTAGCTAGCAAATCCTCGACCATCCGCAGGCTGAGGGGGAAGCGGAAATAGAGCCACACCGCGTGGGTATGATTTCAGCGGGAAAGCGATGGCGGCGATAGAGCGGATCACGGTGTGCCATGGCCTAGCATCGCACAGCCATTAGGACGTTTTGGGACTGGTGATGGATTGGCGACTTGCCGCTTTGCCATGGTCTTCTCGCGCGCCTTTCGGGTCCTTTGTGCAAAAGGAGTCCATGAGAAGATGACCCGTTGCAAGTAGGTCTATAACCCAAGTTCAAGGTCATGAGGTTCGAAACGCGGCGGTCGATGGAGTAACAACCTAATGTGGATATGAACCGTTATGGTCGCCGTCTACGTCGGTAATTACTTAGAGTAGGGCGTTGTGAAGAAGAGATGTGACGGTCGGCACGCGGAAGGTACCATGCAGTATGGCAAAACATACGACACCAAGGGTGAAACACTAGATAGCCATCAAGATGGCATGTGCCATCTTGATGGCGAGAAGGTTTGAGGGTACAGTGGGTCTTGAAAAGGAGTATTCCATGGTAACCCCGCAACTATCTGTCCGCAGTTCCAAAGCTCGCGACCTTGCTCATAAGCTCGCCCGCCGAGAAAATCGCACGATCGCCGATATCGTTGAGCGCGCCCTCGAAACCTATGAGGCTCGTGAGGCAGGGCGTGAACCCGCTGCGAAATTTTACAGCCGTCTTTCATCGCAGTCGGGTACGGATATCGATCTCGATAGCATCATCGATGAGAACAGACGTCCTCACAAAGGCGTCGAGCTTTGATTTTTCTCGACACGAATGTGATGTCGGAGACTTTGAAGAAAGCTCCCGATTCAGCGGTCATAGCATGGCTGGTTCGTCACGATGCCGAATTGGCATTGCCGACGATTGCAGTTGCTGAAATCGCTTTTGGTATCCAAAAGATCAGGCCGGATCAGCGCGCCGATCGCTTGGACGAGGGACTTTTGAGTTGGCGCCGCCGTTTCTCTGACAAGATGTTTGCCTTTACTGAAGAAGCTGCATTGGCCTATGGCGATATCATGGGAGACGCTGCGCGGCAGGGGAGGGGGATGTCGGTTCCCGACGGCATGATCGCGGCGATAGCGCGGATCAATGGTGGCCGGTTGGCAACCCGAAACCTTAAAGATTTCGAGACAACGGGGCTCGAATTGATCTCGCCCTGGCAATTCTGACAGTGAGACCCGCTCCTACAACAATCGTGCCGCTCGCCCGCTTCTGCGGGTGGCGCTGTTGTAATAGCAATACGCCTGCTGAACCGACCGATGCCGTGATTGCTCCAGCGCTTAGGGAGGGGAATGCCTCGGTTTACCGCTTCCGTCAGATAGCCAGACCGTTGTCCATGCGCCGAAAACTCTCCCGCGTCCAATCCAGCCATTTCCGCCCGCTGCTTGATGATGGCATTGACCGACTGCGGATCGAGCGCCCGTTTCGAAACGGTGCCCTATTTCCCGATCCCAAGAAACTCGCTTCCCTTGCCGCTTTTTGCGACCGTCATCCAGACTTTCAGCGCCTCCACCGGCCGCCCGGTCAGATAGACGGTATTGTCCTGCTCGACAGTCGCGGTTTTCGTCCGCCCAAGATGAATTGCACGAGAGGGGAGGGAAGGACCGCCTGGCATCTCGATCGGCGGCTCGATGGTCAGCTGCTCCACACGAAGCCCGACGATTTCGCTGCGCCGGCGGCCGCCAGAGGCAGAGGTGACCATCAGGATTGCCTTGTCGCGTAGGTCGCGCAAGCTGTCGGAGGCGCAGGTCGCCAGCAGCTTCGTCAGAACATCGGCTGTAACTGCTTTTGCGCTCCTGCGCGCTCGGGCTCGCGGAACGGCGCGCACGGCCAGACGAATGGCGGATTTGAGGGCAGGGGTCGATCGCTCGCTTCTCCGGATCCCAGAGATGATGCGCCACGAATTTTAGGAGCAGCGCTTCGGTCGCCGGCCACGGCTGAGATTTGCCTGCCGCTGCCAGGCCCTAGGCTTCGAGATAGGCCAGATCGGACGTCAGTGCCCGAAGCGTGTTGGCCCGATACCGGCGTTGACCAGGTGGTGTAGCGTTTCGATGTCCTAGTTGGTCAAAAGTTCGGCCAGTTCGTCCCGACGTTCGAGTGGAAGCACGGACGCAATCGTGTAGAGCTCTTCGGCACGCCGCTCGACGGATGTCTGTGATTTTGAAGGTGCGGCCACGGAGGCTCCAAGTTGACTGGTTTTGCGGCCGTTCTGGCCCTACTTTGCTGCGATCCTGTCTGATTTGCGGCTTCAGATCAGCAACCGTCGATAAGGGATACCTATCGTTAGTGAATAGTCGCGTCAACACCAGGCAATGAGTGACGCTAGTAAACGTTGATATTGCTTTCTTTACGAAGCTGATGCAATTTAAATTCAATGGTTTATGATCTCGCCAAAATCGATCTGAGAGAGCTGAACTCCCCCGCCGCCCGTGCTGGCGAAGCTTTGGCGCGCTTTGACGAGCGCATCGCTCGCTCGTCGATCCGCGACGGCTTCCTCGAACGGCAAAACTTCGCTGACGCCATCGCCTCGCTTTGGGTGGATGGCGAACTCGTTCACCTCGAGGACCTCGTCCTGCATGACGCCCGCCTCGACATCCGCACGCCCACCCATGAACTGACCATTGCTCACTCGATCCTGCGTACCCGTCGCCTGATTTCCGGCCGTCCGCCTGAATGGGCGCTCAGCGCGACAGGTCTTGCGCGTCTGCGGGGGAAGGGGGCAGGTGACGCGCCCGAGCTGCCCCGGACTGGTTTGGCGCGCCCAGCAGGCGCAGCCGACGATTCTTTTGCACTCGATGAGGATGGCACCCCCCACGACGATTTCGCCGAGATCGATGCGGTGCTGGCACGGAGCACGGCCGTTCTGAATGGATCCTTTGTTCCGCGATCTGCAGGCGAGCGTGATCCGCTGGTCTACGATGTTGACTGGGATGAGGACGAGCGGTTGGAGCAGTGGCGTATGGTCATCAACGAGACAGACGGTCTCTCACCTGTGTTGCGCAGCGCCATTTTGCTCGATGCCTGGAACGCGATCGAGGTGCTTCAGCATCGAACTGAACTCGGCCGCCAGCTGGTCGCTTCGCTCATGCGCCGCGACGGCACGACGCCCGCCCATTTACCGGCGCTCAATGTCGGACTGCGTAGCGTCCGGCGGGAGCAGCGGCACGCCGCAAGCCGGATGACGCGGTTGATGGCGATGGTCGAAGCATTCACGGCGGCCGCCGAACTGGGGATGAAGGAGCATGACCGCATTCTGCTTGCCCGCCAGCAGCTGGACCGGCAGGCGTCAAAAAAGCGCGCTAACTCTAACCTGTCGAGGCTGGTCGACCTGGTCGTGGCGCGGCCGGTCGTGTCGGCGAACCTGATCGCTAAGGACCTACAGGTGACGCCGCAAGGTGCCCGGCATCTGGCCGCACAACTGCCGCTTCGGGAGATGACGGGGAGGGGGAGATTTCGGGCATGGGGTTTGCTGTAAGGTGTGGAAGTGACCAATGAGACGGAAATTTCTAAGTTTCGCGAGGAGTCAGTGAGCGGTGAATTGTCGGTGAAAAATCTGTCGCAAAGCCATTTGCGAAAATCTGACTTACGCGACTGACTTTTTGCGACACGAGTTAGAGGGATCCTGTATCCGCGATCAGTTGAACCGGACCTAGAGATCGCTGAGGAAGGCGAAGCGCGTCCGCTCTGTCGGTATGCCGATCTCAATGGCGGCCGACTCGATCTTCTCGCGCTCCCGATGCCCGCCATAGTATGAGACTATCCAATCCACATCTTCGGGCAAGCATTCCAGCACTTCTGCGAAATAAGGTGCGTCAACTTCGGCCAGTCCATGCCCCAGGACGTAGACCTCAGAGACATCGCCAAGCCCAGTGAAGAATGCCTGATTGTGCTTTATGATCTCTGCTGTGGGTTTGAAGGTTTTGCGGAAGTAGTCGTCTATTAGACGATAGCCGCCCGCTACGCGCGTGTCCGTGTCTTCATCGATGCGATTCTCCCATCGGTCCTCGACGCTTGGTGTCCAACCATGCCCTAGCACAATTTGAGAAGTAGTATCTGCCAAAGATCCGTGGATGTGCAGGACGTTAGCAGCGCCGTAGAGTGTCTGGATCGTCGGAGTGTAATTGAAGTTTAGGTATTTAGCCCGAGGAACGATGGAGCGGACAGGGGAGGTTGTCTGGGCGGGAATGCTGAGCGTATGCAGCCAGCGCACGAAATTGCGATGAAGCCCGACTGATAAGGCGCGGATCACTCGGTCAAGTTCGTATTCGAAGTCGTGGTGCCCTGAATCGCGCCAATCGTCGGCTCCGTAGCTCGGCAAAAAGCTCATTCCGTAGTCCAGGAGTTGGTCGGTATCAAAGTACTGCAAGTTGTTCTCAAGGTCCGCCCAGGCATTCTGGACATTGCCTTCGGCGTCGACCCAAGTGGGCAGGAATTCCTCAATGGCGCTGTGCACTTCGCGATCGACCGACTCTAGCCATTTTGCAAAGTCTGTGTATCTCGACCTGATCCCATGATGGATATCGAAGCCATTCCCAATGATGAAAAGCTCTGTCACGCGCGAGGCCTCTTCGATAGTTCAGCCGTCAGTCTAGCCCGCCGACCGATCCACGCAATTATCGAGTGCGTGGAAGGAATTTCCTGTTAATTGGTCATGAGGGAATATTGGCTTCAGAGTGCCGAAGCGCCCTCAAAGGAGTTACGCGACGAACGATAGATCGCTCCGATCCCCTGGCCTCTGAGAGGCGGGCGCACGGCAAGGTCGAGATAGCCAAGCTCCGAGTTCTCGCGGTCGACCTCGTTGCTGGCAAGGAGTTGAAAAATGATCTGCATCTGTGGTTCGCAAAACTCCCGCAGACCGTCCAAAAACTCTTTGAAGGATGATGGCTTGCGCGATTCATTGCCGGAACTCTGCAGATGAAGAGATTGTCTGAATGCTGCCCATGAGGTGAGATGAACGATGGAATTCCTGATAAGCGACATCCTAGATGCGGGCCTTACGAGTGATCGAGACGGTACACATCCGCATTGTCTTGGATTTCGCGCAACCCCTTGTGCGCCGCATGGCGCAGTTTTCCATCAGAAGTCCACGCTCGGAACTCGATTTCCGCAATCAGGACAGGTTGAGTCCAGGTCTCCTTTCGTTTGCGGTCATAGTCCGCCGCCGGTGGTGATTTCCGTTTCAAGAGCACCTTGTCCATACCAGGCCCCAGGAAAAGCGCTTTGGCGCGAGCTTTACTTGCCTGTCAGGATGGATGTCGTAGATGACCCCGGTCTCCGATTGCGTTGGCGCCACTGCCCGTTCTCGCACCAGACGTCACCACCCTTGACCTCAAGAACCACGACGCCCTGGTTCGGGTCAAAGGTCACGAAGTCGCATTCGCCATGAACACGGGGAAGTCCTTGCGAAATTGCGCCGAGGGTGCTCGATTACGAACCGAGCACTGGGATTGATCAATCGTGCCGGTAACTTTCCTTGTCTAAAGGAACGCGCGGTCGACGATCACCTTCAGTTCCTTCGGATCAGCTGGGTGCTTCGCGATCCTCCCCTTGCCGGAAAGATTGCGGATTTTAAATCCCGAGCCCCCGCTCCATTCTGTGCGCCGTGCGTATTCACAAAGCCACTGGTAAAGCCGCGGAAAGTGCCGGTTCGAGCCAATGTTGATCCTGCCACGGATATCGTTGTTCGCAAACACACACCGGATAACCGCACGCAAGAAGCTCGCCATGTCTATTTCGACCGGCCCGCCACCTGTACTAATCTCGTATGCCGTAGCTTCGATAGCGGAAAGGATCTGATTGGGGGTCAAGTCATCGACACTGCGCACAACACTGTCATCGGCGACGGCTTCGACCAAGTCCTCCACACTACCCGCGCCAAGCTTCGCGTCGAGATCCAGTGCTTCGAAAAGGCGTGCCTTGTCGCGATCTCGTGACCACCGTTCGCGAAGCTGAGCCAACATGTTTTCGAAACGCGCACGAGGCAGATCTCCGTGGACCGTCATTTCGCTTCCAAACGCCTCAAACCACGCGGCTTTTACTTCGGTTATGACCTTGCTGTAAGTCTTGGACGCTGCGATCATCGCCCTGTCATCGAGATAGATTGCCACGCGTTCCTCCAGAAGAAAGGTGAATTGTCACGATTGGTTTGCGAAGCTGTTCAACACGATTCGTCCGTAAGCAACAGTATCGCCAGATCGGTCTCACTTTTTGCGCATGTGCGGCAACCAGGATCAATGGCCGTCGTTACGAATTTTTTCTCACAGATTCAGATTATCGATTTGCGATATAATCGTAGCCGTAGAGGAACGAGAAGACTTTTCACCAGCATATTTGACAAGCAGACTTCTTGTTCAGCATGCCAGCTATTTAATGATGTTCTGTTTTTTTGTCGGCCTTGCGCTGCGGCTTATCGCATGTGGACCAGATATCGTGCAATCTGGAGTAGGGGAGAATCAGGGGCTAAATATGCATCTCATCTTCGGTATGGCAGCAGATGGTCGAGTTTATCCCGACGCGCACGACGCATTTGGAAGTTTGGATAAGGATGTCGTTGGCCCCTTGGGTCTGGTTCAGACGCTCGAAACCCAGCTAGGGATGCTTGCACCGAGCGTTTCGAAGGCGGTGCGCATTTCGACTTATCTCGCAAAGCTTCGCTCTTGCGGTGGCGATCGTTTCTGGGCCTCATCATTTTCGAAAGATCCTTGGTCTACAGCCAGCACTATCCTCGAATGGCGCGATACGCTGGTGGGCAGTGGGTGGCGTGGTGAGGAGATCGGTAGCAATCGCCTCGATGATCTCGCTGCCGCAGAAGCAGTCGAGCCAACATTGCCGGCGGGCCTTGAAGACCGCGCCATTGCTTTGCTCGACGTCCTCAAAAGAAGACCTGGCCTGAGAATTCGTCAACTCGGTTTGGCGGAGCGGCGGGATCTTTTGCCGCCGCTGTGGGCACGCATCGTTGACGCTCTCGAATCCGTCGGGGTCACCATCTTCCAACATGAGCAGCCCGAACTGGCGCCAGAGGACGCCGACTTGCGAATAGCGCAGCGGGTTCTGTCAGGGGGGCCCGTCCAGCCACTTACCGGAGACGGGACTTTCACGATGGTGGAAGCCGATACGGAACTCATGGCGGCTGAAACGACCGCCGACTGGTTAGCAGCCTTGCCGTCGGAGGACCTGCGCGGAACCGTCATTCTCGCTTCCGACGGCGATACAGCGCTCCTGGACCATGCTTTGCGCGCGAGGGGTATTCCAACCCTCGGGCTCTCCGCCTCATCACCTTGGCGCGGAGCACTGCAGGTTCTTCCTCTGGCTTTTGCCGCCGCGTGGCAGCCACTCGACCCACGGGTGCTTTTGAATCTGTTCCTCCTTCCGCGGCCTCCTGTTGCGGCCTGGGTGGCGCGTCGGCTTGCTCGTGCTCTCAGCGAAGAGCCGGGTGTCGGTGGCCGGGCCTGGCGAGAAGCGTGGGCCCAAATCGAGGATCGCCTGCTCGAAATCAATACGCGATCCGACGCGGATACAGCACGCCGTAAAACCGACACGACGCTTGCGGAATGGCGCGCATGGACGGAGGTCGGGCGCTTTGCGAGAGGCGAGGGGATGCCACTGGTGGAGGCGATGGCGATCTGCGGGAGAGTTGCCGCGTGGGCGATGCGTTCGGACGGTGGCGAGGGCGACCGCTTGCTGATGGCAGTTTCGAATGCTGCCGCCGCGGTGTCGGACGCCCTGAGCCGCCTTGAGCTTTCGGTCATCCCCGCCCTCCTTCTCGAGCGGGTTGTCTTGCAAGTCTTGTCGGAGGGCGTTCCCAATCCGGAGCATTTTGCCGAAGCGGGGGCTATCCGTGCCGTCAAGACGCCGGGAGCATTGTGGTCCTCGGCCCGGCGCGTCATCTGGTGGAACTTCGTTGGTCCTGGCGAGAAGATCACCCTCTTACCATGGGACAATGCTGAGCGTGAAACGCTCGTTGCCAATGGAGTGGAGATCGACCCCTCACCAGTGATTGCGCTTCGGATCGAGGCCGCCCATAGCGGCGTCATTCGGCGTTGCCACGGAAACCTCATTCTAGTGCGCCCAGCGCTTGCGCGCGACGCGCAGACAACCCTTCATCCCATGGCGCACCGTTTGCGACCCCTACTGAAAGAAAGCGGGGCAGCGATCACCTTTAAGGCGGAACGGCTGCTGCGTGAACCCGATGCCATGCTCGCCGGCAGGATACTTCCTCGCCAGCTTGTTGAACGGCACGTGCAGCCGCCAGCAGGGATTCCAGTCTGGACGATACCGCCGGGAACGACACGCCTTACCGACACCCGTCGTGAGAGCGCGACTTCGTTGACACGGATGTTAAACTGTCAATTGAGCTGGTTCGCCCAGGACATTCTCAATCTTCGGCCGGGCCGCTTTGCGAAAATCCCAGGTACCGATCAGCTCTTCGGCAATCTCGCCCACGAGATTGCCCGTCGGCTGCTCCTCCCGGGCGCTCCACCGGCCGAAGCTGATATCAGGCAGGAGGCAATCAGGTATTTCGAAAGCCTGCTTCCGGAGATCGCAGCTCCGCTCCTCCAGCCCGAACATGCCGGAGAACTAGCCGCCGCTCGCGAAATGGTGCCACGTGCCATGGAGGCGCTTGTTCGCCTGCTCCATGCTCAAGGTCTGGAGATCGTCGGGTCGGAGCTCGATCGGGAAGGTATCCAAGGACAGCTGCTGCTTCAAGGCAGGCTCGACGTCCTGGTTCGCCGCGGCGACCGGATCGCAGTTCTGGACCTCAAATGGACCCGCTCCGAACGACCATATAGGGAGGAAGTCGCGTCGGGGCGCGCCATTCAGCTGGCGGTCTATCGCGGGCTCTCGGCCGGAGATGGAAATGGTGCTCCCGGCGGCTATTTCCTGCTGCGCCAGCGACGCCTCGTTGCCGGTCCGGGCTCCATCCTGGCCGACAGCCCGATCGACGTCGATATCGATGACCTCAACACGCTTGACCATGTGACAAACGATTGGGGTCTCTGGCACGATCTCGCGACGAGTGGGACACTGATTGCAGCCGGTTTCCCCGATACGGGCGATCTGCGACCCGCTGGACTTGCCATTGAAGCAACGAAAGAGCCCTGCCGGTTCTGCAATTTGCGCGGCCTTTGTCGCGTCTACGAGGAGCTTGTTTGATGTCACGACTGACGACCATTACCGCCGCCGCTGGCGCCGGAAAAACGACGAGGATCGTCAATGACATCGCCGACGAGGTTCTCGTGCGTGCGCCCGAACAGATCCTTGCGACGACTTTCACAATCAAGGCGGCAGATGAACTTGTCGAACGCGCCCGCGCCAAACTATTTGAGCAAGGCAAGGCGGACGCAGCTGCCCAGTTGCTCGGTGCGCGCTTTGGCACTGTCAACGCCGTCTGCAGCCAAATCGTCAGCGAATTCGCTATCGATCTGGGGCGCTCGCCGTCGACCAATGTCATCGGTGAATCCAACATGTCGCTTGTGTTCAGCGTGGCCGCGGACGCTGCAATCGCCGCACGTGCCGAGATCCTGAACGAACTCGCCGACCACTTCGGCTACAATGATCCTCGTGCGCCGGGGACGGGAGAACCTCCTGACTGGCGCCGGACTGTGCGCAGTATCGCGACGTTAGCGAGGGCAAATGGGATTGAGGCTGACCAGTTAGCCTCGTCGGCGCAGCGATCAATTCAAACCTTCCTGGCATGCTTTCCACCTCCCGCAGCAGACGCCGCGGACCTCGACGCAGCACTGGCGAATGCGTTAAAGGATGCCTTCGAAATGCGCCCGGCCATCGTGAGCAGCAAGGGAAGTCGGTCGATTGAGTCGATCAAAGCGGCGCATGAGAGTATCTTACGCGGAGAAACGCCAAGCTGGTCGACGTGGGCGCGTTTGGCGAAGGTGGAATGCGCGCCCACTAAAGACGGGCAACCTTATAATCAGGCATTGACCCGTCTTATTGCAGCGGCGGGGCGGCACAGCGAGCATCCGCGGCTCCGGTCCGAATGCGAGCAGTTCATCACGGAGACGTTTCATTGCGCCGCCGAGGCGTTGACCGCTTACCAGGATTGGAAGGCCGAGCGTGGGCTATTGGATTTTACGGATCAGGAAGCTCTCGCGCTTGAGATCCTAAAGACACCTCACTTGGCCGCAAGGCTGAGGGAACGCATCAGCCGTGTCTTCGTCGATGAGTTCCAGGACTCGAGCCCTCTGCAGCTTGCCGTGTTCACACTTCTCGGGGAGCTGGTCGATGAGAGCACTTGGGTCGGCGACCCGAAGCAGGCCATCTACGGCTTTCGCGGCGCTGACACCGAGCTGACCCAGGCTGCGTTTCTTGGCGCTGGCGGAAACCCCGAAGACAATCCGGTTCTTTCCAAATCGTGGCGAAGCCGCAAAAGCCTGGTAAATCTCTTCAATGCGATGTTCACGCCGGTATTTGAGCGGATGGGACTGCCGGCGGCGCAACATGCCTTTTCGGATGCGGCGCGATCCGACGCTGGCTTTGACAAGCCTTCGGCTGGATGGTGGTGGCTGATTGGCAAAGTTGATGAGCAAGCACAGGCCCTCGCGGAGGGAATCCGGCAATGTCTGGCCGAAGCCGACGAATGGCTGGTTGAAGACGGTAAGGGCGGTCACAGGCCAATCGTGTCAGGCGATATCGCGGTTCTCTGCCGTTCGAATAAGGATGTCGGACGTTTTGCCGTCGCCCTTAGCCGTGCTGGACTTCCGGTGGCGGTTGAACGGTCGGGACTTGCGCGTACACCTCATGTCGAATTCGTGCTCGCCGCATGTCGACGCGTGGCTGACGCAACGGATCGCCTTGCCCTCGCGGAGCTCGCCCGCTTCTTTGCCGATGATGCCGGCTCCGATGAATGGCTGCAGGCTGCTATCTCTGATGATGCCGACGAAGCGCTCCGGGCAGCCGTGCCGGTATCGGTTGCGCTCGATAGGCTTGCGGCTCAATTGCTCAGTTTCACGCCGGCCGAACTTGTTGACGCCGTACTCGCATTGCCATCAGTGCTAAGCCATATTGAGAGCTGGGGTGATACAGCGACGCGCTTCGACGACCTTGAGGCCTTGCGCGGCTTCTCGCGTGCCTACGAGGAAGAGTGCGCCGCATCCGGCTCGCCGGCAACACTGCAAGGACTCTTACTTGCGCTCGACGGCGCCGACCCGAAGCGGCCCCCCAGTCTTGCCAGTGATGCGATCCAGGTCATGACCTACCACGGATCGAAAGGCCTTGAATGGCCAGTGACGATCTTGACCGGACTTTCCTGGAAATCGGAAGCACGGCTGTTCGAGCCTGTCGCCGAGGCGACCGGGGAGCTTGATTGGCGCAACCCGTTGGCGGGGCGGTGGGTTCGCTTTTGGCCGTGGCCCTATGGTCAGAGCGGAACAGACAGTACGATTGATGTGGAGGTCGCGAACTCGGAGATGGGGCGGCGCGCATTGCAACGCGCTGTCGAGGAAGACACCAGGCTTCTCTATGTTGGCGCCACGCGAGCTAGGGACTATCTGATCTTTGCTCCGTCTGCGAAGGGGCCTCTTAATTGGCTGAGCCTGCTCAATGCGCCGGAGGCCGCAGCGCATGTCGTTTCTCCCCAGAGTGATGATAACCAGCTTGGGGTTGGAAACCAGAATTTCACAGTCGATGTGAAAGTTCTTGCGACGAGCGGGGTGTCCGTGGAGCGTGACGCGCCGCCCACCTTCGTTCGAACGCGAACACTCGAACTGCAGGTCCGTCCGCCCTTGTTCCTGAAACCAAGCGAGGCGGTAGGTGGAGGCTGGAAGGTCGTCGAAAGGGTTGACCTTGGCGGAAGGCTCCCGATTGACGGGATCGCCGATATCGCAGCGCTGGGCGAAGCCCTTCATTCCATCATCGGCTATGATGATCCGGACCGCGACCGAGGTCAGCGGCTGGCCGACGCGTCGTCTATCCTGACGCGTTGGAACATCATTGGCTTCAAAGCGGATGATGCGCTTATCGCCAGTGACCGACTAGCAACCTGGCGCCGCGGCCGATGGCCGGCGGCCAGCACCATTGCTGAAGTGCCTGTCGCGGCCGCCATAGCCGATCAGCTTCTCAAGGGGCGCATCGATATGTTGGTCGAAACGGGGATTGATTTTGCTATTGTTGACCACAAGAGTTTTCCAGGCCGTTTCGAGCTTTGGGAAGAACGAGCGGTTGGCCACGCGCCGCAACTTGCTGCCTATGCAGGCGCGGTGGAATCAATCACCGGACGACGATGCTCGGAACTCTGGATTCACATGCCGATCGTCGGCGCGCTGTTTCGCCTCGCTCAGATCGAAGAGTGAGGCAAAGGGATGTCTGCCTCCCTTCATCCTCGCGTCGCTCGGTATTTTCTCTCCCCGACGGAAGCAGTCCCTCCAGAGTTACCAACCCGCCTTCATGATCCTTCGGAATATCGTCGACCCGAAAAAAGGCGACATCATAGCCTACGCTCGATAATGCAGTGAATATAGCTAATCCCGCTTGACCAAGGGCGCTCTGCGCCGCCAAAGTCATCGGGAGGACCGCTGGACGCAGACTTGCTAAAGGCGATCCGCGATGTCGAATTCGTTACCGGAGGCTGCTTTGGCTGGCCGGCCATCCTAATCGAATGGGACCGGCCACGGATGGCTCCCGGTCCGCCAGCGCGCGTCAATGCCCTGTGAGTGAGTTGACCGGTGACATCAAGCAACTCGGCGACTGTAAATGACCAGTCGTCCAACGTCTGTGCGGGTTTGCCGACCACATGTGTCGCCGGCGCTCCAACGCCGCTCTGCCCGTCGGCCAGCCGAGCAAGAAAGGCGCCGAGTTCGACTCCGTGAGCGCTGACAAACGGCGGTTGCGTACTTGGATCGATCTGCCGCCATTCCTCAGCCTGGAGTGTGAGATCGATTCCGCCATAACGTCCGGCGTCCGCCGCAGCGCTCAACGCCGTCCAAAAATTCCGCGAATGCTGGCTATAAGCAGCGGATTGGAAGGTGAAAGAGGGCCAGTTTTGATAGAGAACAAGCTGTGTGGTCGGTCCGGGGCCTGAAATGGCAATTTGACCGCCAAGAACCAACTTCGCCTGCACCAGCGCCGCTTGCCTAGTCGAGCCAGTGCTGTCGAAATAGTCCATTACGAGGAGCAGGTCCGCCAATTCGCACGCCCGTGACGCGCCGCCATGGGTGAAATCAACATAGGGCGATCCATGACAAAAGACCGCGTGAAACGTCACGCTGTGTTGCGGCGCCAATATGGATTGCCAATTCGCAGCGATCGTCGGCGTTCCATTCAACACCAAATCGGCAAGCGTCGCAACCTCGCCAGCCGGTGGCGGTCCACTGCGGCCCTGCAACACCGCTTTGACATCTGCATTCGCGGCCGTTTCCAATTGTGCAACCAGCGAAGTAGTGAAATGCATTTCGCTTCCCCGTTCTGTTCATCTGCCTGCGCAGGTCGGCCCTCAGGCTAGCCTGATTGGCCGTCGGATCGTTGTGGGATCAGCAACCAGCCCGCCCTGGCCGACAGCGACAATGCGCATGATCGCGCTTGCGTGGTGAAATGCTTTGAACGCCTCCGCGTCACTCGGATCCGTAAAGCTTGTCGAAATCTGTCGGTCGGCGGAAGGGGACAACATGCCAGCGGGTACTGCGCCACCCCAGCCACGCATTTCCATGAACGTTCTGACAAGCGTCACAAAAGCCGGATGGGCGTGGCTGAGCCGGGCATTAGTGAAGGTGACGAGCACCCCGGTCTCGTCGCAGGGAAGGCAGCCGTTTTCGTCCGCAAATCGCTCAAACTGCCGCTCCTTGGCGCGTCGCAGATCCTCGCTGATCGCGCCATGACACGCGTCGTAAAACTCCTGCGACTGTGGTCGAGGTGAACCGGTGATCGCATCGATGTAGGAAAAATCCGTATCGCTGTCATCGACGCGAACAACCCAGAAGCCGCGTGTCGGAAAGCCTTTGACGAAGGATTTGCGTTTCTCGAATCTAGAAATACCAGCACCGATCTTCGAGGGACCGTCAGCGATCAGAAGATCGTAGCGTTCGAGCAGCGCAGAAAGGTCGGCATGGTCACCGGCATCTGCGATTGGCGTATCGTCTTCGTAGCGCGCCAACATCTCCTTGAAATGCTGCCTTGCCGCGGTTTGCGTCGGCCAGTCCCTACCATTCGACAATGCTACGCTTTTCTTTGCCATGCGCTTACCTATATCCTCTAACTTGGTCAGACTTCATTGCACGGCACGGCGAGCCGATATTCGAGCGCAAGCGCTCCAACCGCGTCATTGATCTCATCAAGGTCCGTCAGAAAGTTCTCCCACTCGCGGAGAGCGCCATCGACAGTATCGGCGACAGGATTCATATCCGCTTTGCTGCGGTCGGCACGGATCACCCGACCACGGGTTTTTTCCTCAAGACGCTGTAGCAGTGAAGGAAATGGCATATTCCAATGTTTGCTTTCGTTGGCGAATTTTTGGTGAACCGGGATCATTGCTGCCAGCTGCTTGTGGGTCATCAGCTCGAGCCCTTGATCGCGCAAGGTCGCGTTATGACTCGCATGATGGCCCACTTTATAGAGAACCGTCTTTTCCAGCAGAATCGTCGATGTAACGGCACCTTGATCGCCGGACGCTTTGCCGTTCGGCCAGACATAGTTACTCCACGACAGCCAGTTGCCGACCTGCGCATCGCCCGGGAACAAGAGGACCCGGCTATCTTTGCCTTCGCCGATCTCGAAGGCCAGTACCAGGCTAGTGTTGTTGGTGTCGCTGTCGAGTTTCAAGGCGATGGTTTCAGCTGCCCAGAGCCAGTCGACGTCGATACGACGCCACTCGTCCTGCGCCTGACCATAGCGCGCCAGAAATGTGGACTGCGCTGCGGGATCCTGCTGTGCGCCGATTGTGGCGGACTTGCCGTCGAGCGCAACGAGGTTCTTGAAGCCGAACGGCAGACTCATCTTCAGCTTCTGCAGGGCGTCGGCATCGAGCAGGACCGCGTCCTCCTCAAGACCAACCGCGGCGGCCAGAAGGTAATCGTCGCCCCCTTCACCATTCAGCGCGTAGACTTCCGGATTGGCCTTGCTCGGATTGCTCTTCCGCAGCAGCGTCTTGTCGCGCGGGGGACCCATGACATAGGTTCTAACATAGGAAAGTCCGGCAAGCGCAAAAACGTCCTCGCCAGGCTCGAGGTAGCGCACTTTTTCCGCCTTCGCTATCAAGGCTTTGAGGATGCCGCCGGTGGTCGCCTCGCTGTTCGCCCCAAGACTGCTAGGCCCGATGCCGGCAAAGGACATGACGTTACGCAAACCGTCGAGCGGGCTCGATCGCTGTGATCCAGGCACGGCGGATGTTTCGGCGTAGCCACGCGCGGCAAAGGCGTTGTAGCTCTTTTCGAGAAGCGTCAAAGCCGTCTTGCGCGCCTGGCGGAGCTGGTTCGCGTAGTCGTCTCGCGGATCCTCCGTCCAGGCCAACCACAATTCCTTGACCTCGATGGGCTGGAACTGCTCGCGAGCATGATAGAAACCCGAGAGGTGATCAACATGCTCGTGGGTAATTACCAAAATGTCGATCGTGTTCGTAACAGAGGCGATATCGGCCATGATGCGCTGGGCACGTTTCTTCGCATCGGGCATTCCCTGGATTATGCCGAAGTCGATCAGCATATGCACGGTTCGGCCCTTGTCCGGAAACCGCAACAAGAAGCAGTCCCCGAGAATGTCGCGGTACATCCGGACGCTGATGAAGGCGCGTTGCTCTGCACTTGCAACTCCTTCGGCCGGTGCTGCGGCATCTTTCTGGTCGTTTGGCAGAGGCGTCACTGCTCCGTCTCCTCATAGCATGCGGTGCACAAAGGCAAAGGGTTCATCGCGGCCGGCCGCGCCGAAATAGGTTGCCCCGAGCGCTTCACTGTCGGCGCCAAACTGGAAGGCGCGCTGGGCGGCCAGACGCTCAGTGCTAGCAATATCCTTCGAAATGCAGTACCGGACTTCGCGCGTACGAAGATCAACGATGAGCGTGGCGCCACCGCGGAAGACGAAATCAGAAGTTAGGCCGGCGACTCGTCCGCGTTCTTCCACCTGCATTTGGGCTTCGGCTGTTCTGTAGCCCCGTCGCTCCTGAGTGATCTCTATGATCAATTGTTGTTCCTGGTCTCCATCAGGGCCGACGCGATTGGCCACGCGCACTGAATGAACCTCGACAGCCGGGCGGCGTGGCCTGCGGTCACTGTCCCTCTGCCGTCTTCGGATTGTTTTCGGAGCATCCTCCCGCAGCCACAATCCCATCGATCGCATCGCTTCATGCGAGATCCTGGCATTGTCCCATAGCCAGTTGAAGAGATCTGCGCAGCGGCGAGTGGCTGTCTCGTAGATCTCGCGGCGATCGGCGATAAATGGAAAGTCGATTTCCTTCAGCCAGTCGATCTCAATTATCGTGTCCGGCCGCTCCCACAAGAGACTATCGACAGACAGTGAACGGCAGTCTCGCGGAAAGATGCCGCGTCGGCGGAAGGCTTCAGTGACAGCGATCCGGTAGCCGCGGGCGTCATCGCTGACAAGATCTGCGTCGGCGGTGATCAGCGCCCGGAGATAGTCGCCAAAATTGATGTCCACCGGCGGAAGATAGTCGACGGCCCGGACGCACATGCGCAGAACGTGCGAGGCCGCCTTGGTTGCCTCTTTCGTCAGGCGCCGGATCAAGTCAGGGTGAAGATCGTTGTCCGGAAACCGCGTGCCGTCGCCGGTACTTATGCGCAAGAGGTCCTCGACGCGCGATCGGTAGATGGACAAGAAGGCATCGAAGACGGCGGCTACTAGGATAGCTCCGCGCTCATGAGGTTCGATGGCACGATCGAGTGCGGTCGGATCCGGCAGACCAGTTGTCGGATCAATGGCATCAATGGCGTCACGCAACGCCCCGTAGTGACCGATGGCATTGCCGAACTGGATGGCAAGTCCACTGAGCAACGATCGTCTGGAAAGATCGCCACGCAACTGGCTGATTTGCTGGTAGACAGCCTCCTCAACGGTGAAATGCTGGAACAGCGCCACAATATCGGCGAAGGCTTCGTGGAAGGCGAGGGAATCAGGATTGCTCGCCTCGATAAAGCGTCGGTGCATACCGTCGAGGATCGCGTGGGTCGTCTCATGGGCGACAATATCGTGAGATAGGCAGGTGAAGATCGTCCCGCCAGGTAGAACGGTGCCGAAGTCGGTGCGTGAGGCTTGAAAGTAACCAAACAGCAGCCCCACTTTCTGCGGGCTATAATAGGCGTTCGCCTCGCGCAACGCATGCGGATAGATGCGCAACCGGCCAACATAGCGATCAACCGTGTCCTTCGTTTTCCAATCCCAAGGGCGCTGTGCCCAAAGTACCCGCCGGCCCAGCGCCCGCTCGAAATTGCGGATGGTCATCATCGCGACGGCGTAGACCATCTGCTGGTGGAATTTCGGATTGCCGTCGGAGGGCGGAAAGCCATCTTGGACGAGAAGCGCCGGGTCATTGAGATCGACGGGCAAATAGAAGCCGCCACTTGCTGGATCGACATCTATCACTTCAATATATTCGCCGATAGGTCCAGGCTCTAGCTGTTCCCACGGCAGCGTGACGGTTGCACTGTTGATGACGGCGGTGCGCATATCGAGCGAGGCCGCCGGATCGAAAGCGTAGATCCGCAACCTGCGGAAGGGTGGCTCAAGAGTATCGCGCGATGCACCCCTAATCGGCATGCTCGTCTCCTAATAACCGACACGGTAGGGAAAGCCTTCAGGCTCGGCAAGCTTGCGTCCCGTGATCGCCTCGAGGTCCACGGCAAAGTGCTTTCGAAGCGCTGCGTCCGTTACCGCGTATCCCCAATTGATCAGCCGTTCCTGCTCCTCGCCGGGCATCGCCTGAAGGCGCGTCGGAATGGCCGCCAGATAGGACGGATCTCGGCTCTCTGCGGCCAGCGGGTCGCTTACCAAGGCATAATCTTTGATGTCGGAACGAATGCCCCAATAGCAGCCAAGAATTGCGCGGGCTTGATAGCTGTCGATCAGCGCGCGCTTGCGCAGGCTGCGAACTTGGTTGTCGACAATGTCGAGGATCCTGATTGAATGGCGGGCCCAGTCATGATGGGGACCGACCTCGGGACTTATCTTCTGGCCGGCATCGCTTACGAGCACGGTGCGACAGCTCTTTATCACGGGCTCAAGGCCGAGATTGTCGTAGACGCCGCCGTCGCTCAGCACCACCTTTCCTCGAAAGGCGGTGTCGGGGAGATCCCCGGCGTCATCCCATTTGGCTTCCTCGTCGATATCCAAGGTTAGCGGTGACAAGACCGGCGGGAAGGCAGACGAGGCGGCGACGGCGAGCGAGAGCTGGGTCTTCGGATTGGCGACAAGGCCGACGCGATAGTCGCCCATATAGGGCTGTGAGAAACGCCACAGTGCGCCTGTCTGCACATTTGTCGCGTTGATGACAAAGCGCGGACCATGATCGTCGTCAGGCAAATGGTCGAGACCCGCTCCGTGAAAAAGAACCCGATCATAGGCCGCCGCGACCCGGTCGCTGATCGAGCCTGGCATCAGGATGCCCCCGAGGATCGCTCCAGCGTCGATTGTCGTCGACGCCATTTCACGGATCTTGTCGACGACGATATCGAGTGCGTTGGCCCGCCCGCCGGGGTCAAAATCGAGATCTTTCCACCGAAGGCCAAGATAGGCCGCAGTAATCGATCCACCCGAAACGCTGGAGACGCGCGACAGATGCTTGAGCAATCCCGCCTCGTTCAACCGCAGCAGCGCGCCGAGGTGAAAGACCATCGCCCGGTAGCCACCGCCTGATAGGCATAATCCGATACCACTCTTGCCGCTGACGGCTGTTTCCCCTCCGTGTCCCACGTCTTGCCCTCCATACCCCTCAAACCCCATAAGACGCCAGTTCAGCGCTGCAACGCAAGGGGGTTCTCACGCGCGCGGAATAAAATCTAGGGTGTCATCGGTTGTAGGATCCGGTTGCCGTCCTTTTTGCGCTAAGAATTCGGTGCGGAAGTTGACAACGGACTGGGATGGCGGTCATCGTGTAAGAAAAGGGCATATCGCCCGTCGGCGGCCGATCATTTCTGGCCGCTGCTCGGCAGGGTCTTCTCGCCCGAGGGCGGCGTTGAAGACAGCCGAGCCTTCCTTCATGGCAGCCCCCTTGCCGCTGATCGAGGGGACAACAGGCAGGGCCGTCGTAGACGGTTCGATTATATGTGACCTGGTGACCGCGAGAAGTTAGCATTCTTCACCCCTTGATTTTAGTTCGTGTCCCACTCATAAGGAGTTAACAACTTAAAGTGGGACGGGGATGCCTTGGGGCAACATAGTGCGCGTCGAAACGCTCGACGCTCCGCATCATTACTCTTCACATGAACCGGAAGATTTCTCGGCCTGGATCGATGTGGTGGCGGCCGAGTATGTGCGCCTGCGGACAAATTTCACCTCACCTCTTCCCGACCTTTTCGAGTTTCCTGGCCTTGGTGGTTTTACCGGCGCGGCGATCAAAGCGCGCGTAGCTCAGGCCACCGTGCCAAAGGAAGACTATCACAAGAAGAATTTTTCAGTCATGCGCAGCGATCTCAGCGAGGTTGCCGCATACATGCTTCTTGAACGCACCTTCGGAACTGAGATTGCTTATAAACTTGTGCGCGATCGCGAACTGACGAAGCTGCCTGGTCGTGGCATCGATGCGATTGGCATCGAGGTCGGCGACAAGCACGTCATCGTCCTTGCCGAAGTTAAGTTCTCTTCTGAGAGCGTTAAGCCTGGTTCGGCGCCCCAGGTGGTCGACAAGTCCGATGATTGCATGCGGAACCAGCACCTCTGCCACATTAAGGAGCGGAAGGAAACGATCGATAAGCTTATCGATTGTGCCAGGCGAGCTGCGACCGACGCCGAGCGAGATAATTTGATGGCGGCTGCTATGTACCTGGAGCACGAACTCTGGGATAAGGTCGAAGTCGTGAGTTGCTGCGTTCTTATGCGTCCAAAGTCGCTCCACACGGATGCCGACTTTGGTACCTTCCGCACGAGCCCGCTTGACTACCAGCCGGCGCGCGTACGCTTCCTCGTGTGGAAGCTGCCCGGAGTAATCGACGACATCCTCAAAGCGTGGGCTCAAGCGGTGGAGAACAAGGTGGGCGCGCCATGATCGGAAAGAGCGGCCAGCAAAATTCCCTCTCGGCAATCCTCCAGGAGGAGGCTGTGCGTGAACGCGTGGCGCACGCCCGCGAGAGCGTCCTTACAGCCGATCTCGTCCATGCTGCTGACCGCGCCACGAGCGACATTACGCGCACGCCACGTCTTGCCTATGCCTTTGAGAGTGACGGACTGACAAATTATCGACATGGCCGCTCCGAGCGCGATCGAGAAAGCAGCCACGTCTCGTCCTTTTACTCTGCGCTTTCTTGCTGGATGGCGATCGCCGATCACGCACGACGGACAGAAGCTCGACCGGACGTCTTCGGCTCCGCCACAGTTTTTCCATTTGAGGTGGAACTGGCGTTCCATGTTGCCGCCTCCGGCCTTCTCGCCGATGCGGCGGCAGAAACCCGACATCACCTGGCCGAGTTCAGCCTGGTCGCTAGCAACAGCGACAACTGGCTGGCGCGCCTGGCGCAAAATATCGCGACGGCATTCTCACTTCTCGTCAGGAAAGCCGGGGGCTGGGAAGATGTAGAGACGGGGCTTACCCTTATCGAAACCCTTCGTCGCGAACAGGCAAGTTTTGAACCTCTGTTCCTCAATCAGACGGAAGACGACTTTCAGACGCGCAACGCGCTGACCCTTGTTGGCTTTTACCATCTGGCCCAGCTCATCACGACGGCGGGCGATTACCTGAAGACTGGCGGCGATGGTGGTACGCAGGCCGGCCTGCGCATCGACACCGGTAGACGAAAGGCGGTGGAGTCCTTCCAGTTATCGGCAACGCCGGAATACACCAATTTCGCCGACCTGCTCTGGGCCGGCTGCCGCGAGCTGATTCGCAACTCTTTGTGGAGCCACATCGAGGGTCTTCCGGACGGTGTCCAGCAGTTCGGCCGCCTTCTGCTCGATCAGTCAAACAGCAGACCGGTGCTGGAACTCTGGCCAAGCCAGCAGGAGGCTTTGCGAAACAGCTTCCTTGATCCCTATCGTCGCGCCATCCTTGTCGAGATGCCGACAAGTGCAGGAAAAACACTGCTTGCCAAGTTCGCGATCGTACAAGCGAAAGCCTTTAACGACACGGCAACGGTCGCCTACATCGTTCCGACACGTGCGCTAGTGAATCAAGTCACGTTCGACCTGCGGCGCGATTTCGCCAAGCTAAATTTCGTCGTCGAAATGGCGGTGCCAGCTTTCGAACTCGATCCGACGGAGGCAAGGCTGTTGGGCGACAGAATCGATGTGCTCGTCACCACGCCGGAAAAGCTCGACCTCCTGATCCGAGTCGATCATCCGTCCGTCAAGAATCTCAATCTGATCGTTGCCGACGAAGCGCACAATCTGCAGGACGGCACACGCGGTGCTCGACTGGAACTGCTACTTGGCACGATCAAACGCGAACGCAGAAATGCCCGTTTTCTGCTTCTGTCGCCGTTCCTGCCGAATGGCCACGAGATTGTCAGCTGGCTCGGCGAAGACCGCGCCCTGCCGCCGATCCAGGTCAGCTGGCGCCCGAGCCGGCGAATCGTCGGATCGGTGTCTGCTGTCGGGCGTCAGAGCAAACGAAGACTGGCGCTCGAAGCTTTGCCTGCAAGCGACAATGTCGATGTCCGCGCCGGAACCGAAATCCCGATTGCGCCCCGTTCCGAAGTGCCCGAGCAACTGTCGGTTTCCTCGATCAGCCGAGCGACGGCGCGGGCGATGCGAGGGCGCGGCGGCGTTCTCATCCTGTGCCGTGGGAAAGGCACCGCCATGAAACGGGCGACCGAGCTTGCTAACGAGCTCGGGCCGCTGAAAAAATTGTCGCCCCTGGCGCAGGCGGTCTGCGAATTTTCCGAAGCCGAGGTCGGGGCCCCGACGCCGCTCAGCAAGGCGATCCGCGCCGGTGTTGCCTATCATCATGCCGGGTTGTCGCAGGAGACGCGTTGGCTCGTCGAGCGCTTGATTGCCAATGGCGATGTCGGGATTGTCTGTGGAACGACAACGCTTGCCCAGGGCGTGAACTTCCCGATCTCCACCGTCGTGATGGAAACGCTGCACAAGCGTGACAAGCCCCTTACCTATTCGGACTTCTGGAACATCGCTGGGAGAGCAGGGCGTGCGCTGATGGATTCGCTTGGTGTCATCGCCTTCCCAAGCGAAAACACCAAGCGCAAGGCTGACTATGTCGATTTCTTGAAGGGCGAGGCGACTGCAATTTCAAGTCAGCTTGCCGCGCTAATCGTTGCAGCGGACGAAATCGGCGAGCAGTTTAATCTCGCTGTCCTCAGAAGCTATCCGGAACTGTCGGCCCTCCTGCAGTTTCTGGCCCATGCGGTCAGAACATCCGACAATGTCGGCATGGCGGACGAGATGGAAAATCTTCTGCGCTCCAGCCTCATCTATCATCAAGCCGCACTTGAACGATCGGATCTCGACAAGTTCATCAAACTTTGCCGCTCATATGTCCGGTCGATCGCCGGCCAGGCAAAAGGACTGCTAGCTCTTGCCGACACGACCGGCTTTGCCACGCCAAGCGTTTTCTATCTCAGTGCCAAGGTTAGCGAGAATAGGGGACTGCAGGATCCTGCCGACTGGTTGCCGTCAAAACTGTTCGGCGATGACATTTCTGCGCTGCGTCAGCGCGTCGAACTCATTGCCGGAGTGCCGGAAATGCGATTGGGCGAGGGTGTCGGCGGCGGGCCGTTCGATGCCGAACGTGCCGCATCGATCCTCCGAGACTGGGTGCAAGGGGCTTCGCTCGGGGAACTCGCCGAAAAATACGCCCTGCCCAATTCCGACGGCTCGCAACGAACACCAGATCAGAAACTCACCGACTTCAGCACTTATCTCTTTTCCACACTGATCGGAAACGCTTCCTGGGGACTGGGAGCGCTTGAGGGCCTTTGCCTGACCGGAAAAGCTTCGAAGGAGGCGGAAGTCGCCCAACATATCCCATCTATGGTTTTCTTTGGCGTCTCCTCCACCGAGGGCGTCTGGCTCAGAATGGCCGGTGTTCCGAGGCTGGTCGCTGAAGGCGCTGCCGAGATCTGGCGTATGAGAGGCAAAGGCCAACCAAACACTTTTAGAGACGTCCGTAGCTGGATGAACAACTTTTCTGAAAACGATTGGCGGGCCGCGCTTCCGAAGGGTGGACCGATGAGCGTCAGCTCGATGCAGCTCGTGTGGAAAGAACTGAGCGGCATCTAGGACCGAAGAATAGTGCGTACGCGGCAGCGGAGACAGTTATTGACGGCCTTCGAATGTACTTCGTCAAGGTCGTGATGGCTGCCAGCTTCTGGGGTTCATTTAGAAGGCAAGTTTGTCAATAAAATCAGGGATCTTCAATTAAGCCCTTCCACAGAGAATGCTAGGTCGGCGGTTCAAACCCTATCAAGAGCTTGTCGTTTTATACCCCCGCCAGGCTCTTCGGTCTCCGCGTCCGTCGCGCATTCAACGATGACATTGATCGCCTCTTGCAGCACCGGCCCGAGCCGCCGGCCTTTCTGCCAGAACACGACGTAGTGATAGAGCGCGTTGGGCTCAAATGGACGAAACTCGACGGAGAAGCCTGCATACTGACGTGCAACAAAGGTATTGCTGCTCGTGATGCCGAGGCCCGCGGCAACGTAGTTCACCTCCTGGCCGATGATATCGACCTGAATTGCCAGATGCGGCTCCGCGCCCATATACCGCAGTGCATTTTCGTTCATCTGGTGTGAGTGCATCTGGGGCTCGACATCCGCCAGCGGTTCGCCGATCAGATCCTCCGGCCGAATTTTGTCCTTCCCGGAGAACCTGTGGCCGGGATAGAAGACGTAGACATTCGTCGCTGTCGCGACAGGGCGCCAGTCGAAGACCTTCTCGTCCAGCGGCAGGCGCGCGAGCCCGATGTCTGCACGCCCTTCCAGCGAGTAATTCGTATCATACGGCGGGAATGCCTGGGGCGCCACGGCTGGATGCCCATCGGCGTCGTTTTGCAGATAGTGTTCATGGAGGGCAGGGCAAAAGACCAATCTGAGGGAGATTCAGATCGAATGATGCGGATACTGAAATATGGCAGCCTTGTCGTTACGCTCTTGCTTATCGGTCTCGTTGGTTATGGTGCTAAGGGGTACTGGGATGCGCTATCGGATGCCGAGGACTTGCGTGCTCGCGCCGACGCGGTGATTGCTCAAGGCCGTGGCGGCGACACTTTGGGGGCAGCCCATCGGGCAATTCTGCTCGCCGTGGAAGATCCGAGTTTTTCAACGCATTCCGGTGTCGATTTCTCGACCCCGGGCGCTGGGTTGACCACCATCACTCAATCGGCTGCCAAGCGGCTCGCCTTTGAGGAATTTCATCCTGGCCTCGATAAGATAAGGCAGACCGGCTATGCGCTTGGGCTGGAGAGCCGTCTTTCCAAGGAGCAGATCCTTGCCCTGTGGTTGGAGACGCTGGAAATGGGCAAGGGTCCTAACGGCTGGATGGTCGGCTTCTATTCGGCAAGCGCAGCGATCTACGGGCGGCCTCCAGCCGAGCTGACCGAAGCCGAGTTTATCCGGCTGGCGGCGGTGCTGATAGCGCCGGCCTCCTATGATCTCACCAGAAGCGACGCCAAGCTCGACGAACGCGCCGCACGCATCCAGCGTCTGGCAGCCGGAGCGTGCGCGCCTTTCGGTTTTTCGGATGTTTGGCTTGAAGGGTGCCGACAATAAATCCCACGAGGTGCGAGAGGATTTCGGGGAGAAAGAAAGATGGAGGAGAGGCATGGCCTCGTCCGGCAATGCAGAGCAATATGGCGATAGCCGCAAGCTTGCGGCTCGCGCCCGGCTGAACAGCGAATATACGATTGCCGAGACCGGCTGGTTTCCTTGGATAGCAAGACAGCTTCCTCTCAAGCCCGGTGACCGCATTCTTGATGTCGGGTGCGGCCCTGGCTGGTTTTGGGAGGCAGCCGCAAGCGACCTGCCGCAAAACCTGCACCTCACGCTTACCGATCTATCGTCGGGCATGGTTCAGGAAGCCGTCGAGCGTTGCCGGCCCCTGCCATTTGCATCGGTCACCGGCCAGCAAGCCCATGCGGCCGCATTGCCCTTTGAAGACGAGTCCTTTGACGGCGTCATCGCCATGCTCATGCTCTATCATCTGCCTGACCCGTCAAAGGCTGTTGTGGAAATGCACACGGTTCTGAAGCCAGGCGGTTTCATCGCGGTGACAACGAACGGCGCCGGCAACATGCGAGAGCTGTATGCCCTGACCACCGTGTTCGGCAGTCCGCCAGTCGACCCGGCCGGCGCCGCGTTCGGGTATGACGTGGCTGAACGGATCATGCGTGCTCAGTTCGGCAACGTTAGCATGACGCAACATCCGGCCCACCTGCGCGTGACCGATCCGGAAGACGTATTCCTCAATCTGACGTCCTATCCGCCCGGCGATGCGGCCGACGAAGCGCAGCTTGCCGCGTTTCGAAACGCGATTAGCGGAGCATTTCAGGCGGGCAATGGTGTTCTTGAGGTCGGAAAGGAAAGCGGATTGTTCATCAGCTTGAGAAACGTTTGAGATTGAGTATCCGGATCAAAGGATATTCTTACGGTGATTCAGATTTCCAGTACGTCGTTTTATCGGCAATAATGACCAACGGGAAGGGACGAGAGACTACCTGATAAAAGATTTGGAAATTCGACCTTTCTCGCCAACTGAATTGGACCCAATCCAGGAGATTCGCGCAAAGGCTTTTGCACCAATTTTCTCATCCTTCCGCGAGATAGTAGGTGAGGCATTAGCTGGACCGGCTTTTGGAAATGCCGACGAGGAGCAGCGCCGCTATCTCGATAAAGTGCTGCGATCCGCGGACGAAACGGTGTTCGTTGCCCATTTATGTGGCCGGGCGGTGGGGTTCATTCATTTGGAAATGGATATTGAACGCGATGTCGGAAAAGTCGGTTTGAATGCAGTCGATCCTGGCTTCGGCAGGCAAGGCGTTGGCACGCTGATGTATCGTTTCGCCATCGACTTCTTCAGGAGCGCGGGACTGAAAGTAGCGAAAGTCTCCACCGGCGGCGATTCAAGTCATGCGGCAGCACGACGTGCATACGAAAAGGCGGGGTTCAATTCCGCTATTCCTACCGTGACGCTGTACCAAAGATTACAATGACCCACATGAAAGAACGCCCTGTTTTGCATCTTATTTGTGGCCTTCCAGGATCGGGCAAGACAACCCTTGCCGAGGAACTCGCGCACACCTTCAATGCCGTGCGGTTCTCGCCCGATGAGTGGTTGCACCGCCTCGATTTTGACTTCAACGATGAAGCAGGAAGAGGGAAGGTTGAGCGGCTCCAGTGGGAGATCGCACAAGAATTTCTCCGACGCGGCGACGACGTGATCCTTGAAAATGGGTTCTGGTCGAAAGAGGAGAGAGACGGGTATCGCGACGTTGCCGACGGGATCGGTGCGACGACCAAAATACATTTTCTCGATGTTCCTATCGCCGAACTGAAATCGAGGATCGCCAGGCGCAACCAGGAGCGCGCTGCCGGCACGCCAGAGGTCGATCCTGCCAGCTTGGATGAATGGGCCACTATGTTCGAACCACCGACGGAGGACGAACTGGGCCGGTGAGGCGTTGCGCCCTTTGCTAGAGATATTCCGCCTGCAGATCGTTAACCTACAATGGTGGGGTCGGCTTGTCGCATTCTCCGCCGACTTTTTGTTCGTCCGTCGCCAGAGTATCCACGTCGGCTGCTGGAAAGGACATACAGAGCGTGGCGCCAATCGCCAAGGTTTGCGTGCCCTGACCACTTTGCTGCCCCTAAGGTACAGGCTTTGTGGCCAATATCGAATCGGCCATGGCCGAAAACTCGCCAATTTGAGAAAGAGAGGAGATGCGTGGGTTGTTCGAAATTATTGGGAAGCGGGTGATCACGAACGGCTCCACCCTGTCCAGGCCGAGGCGATTTTTGAGCAGTTCCTCTCTCGATCGTTCCTTGCTGATCGCGCGCTCATAGTAGCGTTCCAGAGTTCGGTTGGTGCGGATAAATCGTGCCGGGTCGAGATCAATCCACGAGGGATCGATAAGGTTATTTTTGCACTGAATATTGAAGACGACGCCGCCACGGGTAGCGACAACGTCGAACTCTTTTCGGTCGATACGTTTAATCGGTTGTACAACGAACCCTTGCCTCGCAAGCTCTCCCTTGATGCGCTCTTCAAAAATGAAGCCAGAACGGATCTGAAAACGACGTTTGCTGTAGAGGCAGATGTTTTTAAAGTTGTAAAGAAAGCGGCTTAGTGACGTTACAGAGCAAAGGAGTTCGCCCTCGCAGGGAACGAAAGCAGCATAGCAGTTCAGCGCGGCGACATATGTTTCGCTTGAGGTCGTCAGCAAACGTCTATGTGGAAGTGAAACTTCATGCTTGTCCGCGAGCGCATTCAGCTCTTCCGGTGATACCGTTATCCAGAAATCGTCCTCCGTTTGCCAGGAAAGGTCCCGAGCTACATTGGCCAGTCGAGTAAACGCGGTATCCTCGAGCTCGAATTCAGCGAAGGCTGCTCCCATCAGTGCGATCTGGTTGCGCAACTCGGCGGCGCTGAAAATGCGATCCGACGGTACAGGCTCGAATTCAACTGGCGCGGCGTCAGATGCAATATCAACGATAGGGACTCTTTCAGCCTCAAGAAACATTTCGTCGAGGGTGTGATAACGGTGGGAAGTGGTGAACCCCTGCGGCTCGACGTAAAGCCTAAAGTCATCATGGAGCTCGCTCATTGCCCGCTGCTGCAAGAGCCCGGTGATCGTCGTTCCGCTGATCTCGGCATGTGGCAGCATCCAAGCTAACGCATCAGGATGGGGCATGCGGACCGTTCCCCTGCATGCCTGCGGAATTATGTAGAGCAAGCTCATCAAGTGGCGGCGTCGGGACTGTAGGTATCCGATCGCGTGCGACACCGTCGACAAGCCTAGCGCGGCGAAAATGTGCCCTCCAATTTTAAAGCTGTTCTGCATTTGAGAAAGCTGCAGTAGAAGCAGCGTCTGCCGCTGCGCGAATGCGGCACCATAGTAATAGCCGAGGTAGTGGAGAACGAATCTTAGGCGCCGTCGATTGATTTCCGCAGGCTCGAGATTGAGAGCGAATAGCGCGGACGCAAGCACGTCATCATTGATTTCTCCGGGCAAATTGATGAGCTCTTCAATCGCTCTGATTGTTTCATACCAGGATCTGACGGCCGCGCCAGGTTCAAACCTCGCCAGCGCTTGCAGGATGCCGCCGGCATGCCGGGCGAGTTGGCTCTCAATTAAACTGGCGGCATCTTCGCCAGTGAGTGTCGTCGACGTCATCTTTTGGCCTGTGCGAAACGATGCAATGCAACTCGCTCATTGGTGAGAGCAGGAGACACTATGCAACTAGGGAATAAGATGAGCATATTTCTAGCGGTTAATGCAACGCGCCGGCCAGACAGACAACGTCGGGGACAATACAAAAATCGGGGGTAAAAGTGGCCGAATGGCAATGTGCATTTTGCGGACCGACAGACGCAAAGCGAACCAAGGAACACCTTTGGCCGGCGAGTCTGCATAGAAGGGTAGCCGCTCTTCTTGATGGGGGCGAACAAAAATTCTGGATAGCGCGTTTGGGCAAAGCATTGTCCAACGAGCCCACCATCCGGGACGTTTGTGCGACTTGCAACAACGGTGAACTGTCTAAGCTCGATGATTACATCTGCCAGGCTTTTGACCGCGAATTTTACTTAATCCGGGAGCGCGGCGAGGAGGTAAATCTGGCGTACGACTACCATTTGTTAAAGCGATGGCTGCTCAAAATGTCGTACAACTCAGCGCGTATGAGCAGTTCAGATGCGGCATTGTTTCGGCCCCTGCTGCCTTACATCATGGGAAATAACCACTCGATCGGGCGGAGTGTGAAACTTTTCCTGGAGATGACCTATCCAAGCGAGCTCCCCGACGACGAAGCCCAAGGTGCAATGCCAACAACCATAAGGCCTGCCATCAATCGAGTCGGGTTCGTCGGGTATAAAACACCCGCGGGAATGAAGATCGTCAGGGCGGTTCATCTCAGAAGCTTCAGCTTCCTCCTTGCGTTCCTACCGCCAACGGCGAAGGCAGCATCAATTCAGGCATTCGTGGCTGAGTTTCTCTCATCCCGTCCTGCAGCACGCGAGCTCAGAGCCTCCATGTCGCAGGTGAGTCTCTACTGTGACGGGATCGATTGCTGGACCTCGATCATTTCGGGTATGACACATAGTCTGAGGCCGAAGGACCATAACGCCCGGTAGTCGCCGGCTCGGAGGCGTCGTCGTGCTAGAGACCGCGGAAGCGGCAGATGGAACTATGATTACGTTCTGCGCAAGACCTGCTATCCCGCGCTTCGCATATTCCAAGGTAGCGCGAATGTCTTAATCAGGCCCAGTTCGAGTCCGGCACTGCCATGCACAGGCAGCCCATTCCACTCGAGGTCGGAAGGGAAGGCGACGTAAATCTCAATCGTGGCGGACTGTCGCAGTTCTTCCTTGATAGTTGCGTTGAGCCGCTGACTGGTTCGTTGTGAGATGCCTGGGCGGCCGTAAAAGTAGAGCCGCTTGGCGATGCCCATGGTCGCTACCCCGACGTAGGTGGCGAAACCATCTTTCACGAACGCGTAGACACCTACTTCTTTCGGCAATGGAAGATCAGTGATCAGGTTCTCGGCAGGAGAGAGGGACCACCGGCCAGCGTGATGGAAGCCGCCCTCCGTGAGAACTGAAACCGGTAGCGGCGGCTTCTCCGGCCTTGGAGGCTTCTGGATCGGGAGCGGAGGAGCGTCTGCGGGGCCGATGCTTGAGCGTTTTAACACCTTATAGGCGTGCTGGTAGCGGATACCAAGCTGCCGCGCGATATCGGCGGTTACCAAGCCCTCGGCGGCCAAAGCTCGGATCCGGGAAGCTTTCGTTGTGTTAGTCGTGTCCATTTGTCCTTCTTTCTTGCCGATTTCCGCTTTGACCAATGCCGCTTTAGCCGCTCGATCCATAGTGGTTTCGGCGTCCAGAGTTGAACCGATGGCGCGATCATCCCTATTCCTGGGTAAAGCATCGCTCCGGGTTTCTTTCTTGCCCGTTTCAACGTCCTCCAATTCCGGCGCCGGGTGCGCAGTCATCCAGCGACCCTCCTCCGACGCTACTCGTCCGATGGTAAATTTTCAGTACGACTTGCAACTTTCCGCTGAGATAATATGGTTAACGCGGGCGGGGGAATTCAAATGAGTAGAAGTTCATTTCGAGCAGTGGGGATGCTGGTCTTGTCGACTGCGCTGAGCGCGTGCGGGACGGCCCTGCCCGTTATGGACTACAGTCACAAAAGCGATGAAGATTTTGCACTTTTCGTTCGCTCGATCGCTCAGCATGTCCGGTGTGAGCTTCGCCACGCAGTGGCGACGGAATATGCTCCTGAAGACCCCAACAGGAAGCAGCTATACGACTGGGCTGCAAAGATCGCGCTGACGATCAGAGCCTATGACAAGGGCAACTTTAACCCTAATGTCTCATGGCTGAATGGCCCCGGAATCCTAAAGACCACAGTCGGCGTTCAGACCGAGGCCAACGGCACTCGCGAAATGACGATGACCTACTATCTGCCGTTCAAGGAGCTTCTGACCTCCCGGGATCGTATCGATGAGGCAGGCAAAAAGATCGATTGCTCGAAGTTGAACGACGATGTCGAACCGATCGCGGGCAATCTCGGGATTGCGAGCAGCCTCCAGGCTTCCCTTCAGGCATGGGATGGTTTCAGGACGCTGTCCGAGAACCTCGAGGGTGGCCCCTTCGAAACGATCACACATAAAGTCTCCTTCCAGGTGACAGGCGGCATGTCCGCAACCCCGACATGGACGTTCACCGATGTGACCGTCAATCCGAATCCGAGCATACTAAGTGCGACACGCACGCGCACTGATGAATTGCAGATCACCATGGGGCCGACCGTGCTGGGGACGAAGAAGGAGCGCATCCCGTCGCCGGCGCTCAACGAAGCGTTTGGCATCGAGCGGATCAACACACGCAACCGTCAATAGGAGGCTGGGAATGTCCGTGCGAAAAAAATGTATGCAGAGCAAGACACAGGCGTTGTCTCGAATTGTGCCTCTCGACGTTCAATCTGCCGAGGCAATGGATTGGGACCTTGTTGCAGGCATCCTCGACAATGCGCAGCCGATGATAGCCCCGGACGTTCCGGACAATCGAAACGGAACTCCTTACCAGTTCCGGTTAGCGTATTTTTATCCAAACAAAACCATCGCCCGTTACACCAACGATGTCGATGGCCAGGCTTCGATCGAATTCAATGGGCCGGCGCTCGCGTGCGGCGTGGTGGCCGAATAGTGTTCTTGCCTGGTTGGTGTTGTCCCGCTCTAGGCTGGAACAGATTGCAGAAGGGAGGGAAGCGCGCACGGAGCGGCTGGTTAGCCTCATTTGACGAATTCACTTCAAGTCCTGCCCGGCGCGCTGGCTAAGGCGCAACTTCGGTCGACCCAAGATCGTTTCTTG
This sequence comes from Agrobacterium tumefaciens, assembly GCF_017726655.1. Taxonomy (NCBI): domain Bacteria; kingdom Pseudomonadati; phylum Pseudomonadota; class Alphaproteobacteria; order Hyphomicrobiales; family Rhizobiaceae; genus Agrobacterium; species Agrobacterium tumefaciens. Next base: position 999,280 of record NZ_CP072309.1, on the reverse strand, counting down.
CCATGGACGACGAACATGATGAAGATCACGAGGATAGCCCGGCTTCGGAAACGGTCTCGTTTCCCTTCGACCGCATGACTGTGGCGCGGTTTCGCGAGACTTTCCCGAAGGCGCGGTGGAGCGACCGCCTGCAGGCCTGGACGGTTCCTGGCAGCACGGCGCGGCGCCGCATCGACCGGTGGCTGGCGTCGGAAGCCGACCGCAAAACTCCGTTCGAGGAGGCGAAAGGACGTGACGCCTTCGAGTTCGAGCCGATCCTCAGCCCTTACCTGGAGGTCCACGACCGCGGTTTGCGCGTCCGCACGCCATATTCCCGCACCGTCGTCGACGAACTCCGGCAGATTCCGTTCGCCCGCTGGAACGGAGACGACAAGGTCTGGGAGGTTCCTTATTCTTCCTATGACGAGCTGCAGCAGCGGTGGGAAGCCATCGAGGATGCTGCCAGGTGGGCCGAACCCTCGGAGCGACGCAAAAGGGCCGAAGCGAGGAGAGGCACCGAGGAAGAAGCCAAGGCGAAACGCCGAACGTCGGAGCGAAGGAGGAAGAGACTTCCAGTCCCGAGCCATGATCTACCGCGTCTTGGCTGCCCGATTGGCACAACCGCTTACGGGATCGTGGTCATCACCGAAATCACCGGTGAGCTCGTCGATCAGAATGAGGTGTCCGAGCACCATCCTGACGTCAGCGCTGAGCATGTGTGGGCAGGATGGCGTCTACCGACGCTGGAGGAATTGGTTCAAACTTGGCCGGCACGCCACGAGCCGTCCGAATACGAAAAAGACCGCGGATGGTGGCAGCCCACATTGATCGAGTTGCGGGAGGCAAGAAGGCAGGCAAAATCCCGCGACAGGCGCAGACGTAAAAATCAAGGTGTCGAGGGGTTTCAGGACCGGCAGATGTAGCGGTCCACTTGCGAGGGGCATTCTCATGGAAACAGCAATACGGATGGAGGGATGACATGCACATCGATGGCGCATGCCAATGCAAAAAGATCACCTATGAAGCCGAGATCGATCCACAAGACGTGGCCATTTGCCACTGCACCGACTGCCAGAGATTGACGGGAACCGCCTACAGGGTGACCGTCAGCACGCAACGCAGCCAGTTTCAGATTACGACCGGCGAGCCCAAGCTTTATGTCAAGACTGCCGATAACGGTCGCCGGCGCTTGCAGTTCTTCTGTGCTGATTGCGGATCGCCCATCTATACGACTGGAGAGGATGAAGACGCCGAAGAGGTCGGGATCAGATTGGGAACGATTAATCAGCGCCAGGAGCTTAGGCCCCGCTCCCAGATCTGGTGCTCCTCGGCTTTGGGATGGGCTCAGGATCTGACCGGTCTTCCAGGAAGGGTGGGGGATTGACCCGCGCTGTCAAAAATGAAGCATGCTCATCTAAGAGAGACCTGATGCGGTTGCTGCGCCAGCAGGTGCCCAGCGGCTCCCGGCCGCGCTAGTCTGAGGATCACGCGTAACGAACAGAATGGAACTTCTTGAATCAGTGTCCGTTTTCCGGTGACCGAAACCATAAGGAGAACGACGATGGCAACCACATCGCGAGGCAGAGCTCAGGATCGGGCCAAGGTCGCAGCCGGACAGGATCATGAAGTCCGCTACGAGGCGAAGAAAGAAGGCGTCTCGAAGGACACGGTCAAGAAGGCCGTGAAGAGCGCCGGTAATTCTCGCAAAAAGGTGGAAGCGGAAATCGGTCGGCACTGATCGGTGAAGCTCGCGACCTATAACGTCAACGGCGTCAACGGCCGGCTTGAAGTCCTGCTCAGGTGGTTGGATGAAGCCGATCCGGACGTCGTTTGCCTGCAGGAACTGAAGGCGCCCCAGAATAAGTTCCCGATCAAAGCGATCGAAGCCGCCGGCTACGGTGCCGTCTGGCAGGGCCAGAAATCCTGGAACGGCGTCGCGATCCTTGCCAAGGGTCAGGAGCCTCACCTCACGAGAAAAGGTCTGCCCGGTGAGCCGGAAGACGAACACAGCCGCTATATCGAGGCAATCGTCAACGGCATCATAATCGGCGGGCTCTACCTCCCTAACGGCAATCCTTACCCCGGGCCGAAATTCGATTACAAACTCCGTTGGTTCAAGAGGCTGCACGACTATGCGGCGGAACTGCTCGAACTAGAAGTTCCGGTCGTGCTCGCAGGCGACTACAACGTCATGCCGACAGAGGTGGACGTCTACAAGCCGGAGCGCTGGACCAACGACGCGTTGTTCCGGGTGGAAGTCCGGGAAGCCTATAGGGAGCTGGTCAATCAAGGTTGGACAGATGCGCTACGGCATCTTCACCCGAACGAACGCATCTACACGTTCTGGGACTATTTCCGCAATGCCTACGCACGAGATGCGGGGTTGCGGATAGACCACGTCCTCCTGAGTTCCGAAGCTGCGGCAATGCTCTCTAAGGCAGAGGTCGACCGGCATGTGCGCGGATGGGACCACACCAGCGACCATGCACCCGTCTGGATAGAGCTGCAGGACGAACGGGCGAAGAAGCGGAAGACGAGGTAATCGATCCCCATTGGGCAGGCAGGCGGGTTAAAACAGTCTACCCTGCTCAACAAGCTCGCCAGATTTCGATACGATTGACGATCCATAGGGCTCACGCGACAAAATGATCAGCGCATCGTCCGGAAGCGGGCGAGCAAGGTGCTTTGCCTCGTCCCAGGGCGCCCGCATCCAGATATCGGTTTCTTCCTTCGTCAGCAGCAGGACAGGCATGGCCTTTTCGTGGATCGGCTTAACGAGATCATTGGGATCCGTGGTCAGGAAACCATAGAGATCATCCGTGGTCATTCCATCCTTTACCTTCCGGACGCTCTTCCATTGCGGCACGTGGATACCAGCGAAGAACATCAGCGACTTTTCCTCGTCGCGAGCGAACCAGGCGTTAGGCACATTGCCACCTGCCTGTTTGCTCGCCTGGTCCGGTTCGGCAAAGCTGGTGACGGGCACGATGCACCTGTGATCGACGCCGAACCAGCGCGTCCAGTGAGGCAGGTTGAGCTTGCGCACATTCGTCACACCACGGTCGGGCTCCATGCGGATGAGTTCGTCCATGTCGACGGCCTTGCCTTTGGCCTTCAGTTTCTCCGCCCGAGCTTCGGCGGCCTTCTTCTGTACGAAGATCGGCGAGGGCAGGCCCCAGCGTGCATGCACGAGCTGCGTCTTTCCGTCTGCCGCGTTACGGACGATTGGGCCCATCTGGTCGGGGTTCATCTGATAGGCCGGCATCAGGTTGATAAGGCTCTCGGCGTCTTGGGCCCATTTCGAGACCCAGTCCTTGTCTTCCATGCGATAAAGATTGCACATGGCAGCAATTCCTCCGTTGCGACCCAATGCAGTTTGACGGATGAGTTCCGCCTGCGTCTCTAGTCGAGGTGGTAAACGTCGGCGTTATCCTGCCGTTCCCGCAGGCCCTTATAGGAAGCATGCCGCAGTTTATCGTCGCCGGTCCACGCCCTGAACTCGATCTCGGCGATCAAGGTCGGCGCGACCCAGACGATATCTGATTTTTCAGCAAAGGCGACAGGCGGCTGCTTTCGTTTCCAGCGGAGTTTGTCGAGTATCTTGCGCAGCCTGATCATCTCGGCTTCCTTGAAGCCCGTCCCGACGTTCCCGACATGGACGAGTTGGTCGCCACGATAGGCAGCAAGCGCCAGCGATGCGAAACCGCCCGGCGATGCGGTGGATGGCTCATAGCCTACGACCATGAAGGCTTCGCTTTCAACGCATTTGACCTTCACCCAGTCGCCTGTGCGGCCGGAACGATAGGGCTGATCGAGATGCTTGCCGACGATGCCTTCGAGGCCAAGGCCGCACACATGTTCGAGGATGACGTTTGCGTCGGCATCGATGGTTTCCGACAGGCGGATGGCGCCATCTTTGCCGTTTAGGGTGTCCTCAAGAAGATGGCGGCGCGAACGGTACTCGACGCTGCGTAAATCGTGACCGTCGAGGTAGATAAGATCGAAGGCGTAGAGGATGGCATCAGACGCTCGACGGCCAGCGGCCCGGCCGGAAGCACCTAACGATTTCTGCAGGAGCCCGAAGTCCGGCCGCCCTTGCTCGTCAAGCACCACTGCCTCGCCATCGATGATCATGGTGGCTGGCCCGAGGGCCCGGGCCGCCTCTGCGATATCAGGAAAGCGATGTGTCCAGTCATGGCCGCCACGGGTGAGGACACGGACGCCTGTCGGCTCGATATGCACCGCCAATCGATAGCCATCCCACTTCAGCTCCCAGCTCCACTGGTCACCTCGTGGCGGATGGGCCTTCAATTGCGCAAGCGCCGGCTCGACGCGGTCAGGCATTGGATCGAACAGAAGCTGCGGCTGCGCCGGATTGCGCTTCCGACGCGGCTTCGAGCGGATCGGAGCTTCGGTATCACGAAGGAGCGGTTTTGATCTCGGGGGCTTCGTCATTGGGAGAGTTCAGCACAAAACTCTTAAAAACATTGCCACGCCGTGCATTCATCCCCGCTATTCACCGAGCGCGCGCACCATCATCCGACGGCCTACAAAATTCTTTTTCCCGTACGAGCTTGATTCCGCTTCGAATCTTCAAGACCGCTAATGCTGGGCAGGCCCAGTTCAGTCCAGGACTGGCGATGCAGGTCAAAGCGACGCCCCGGTTGCGAAACCTGATCACCGAAATTGTCGAAAATCCCACGGGAGATTTGTCCGGTCCTGCTCTTGCCAATAAAGCAGGAATGAGCGAGCGGACTTTTTCGCGCTCCACAGGCACGACGCCAGCTCACTTTGTTGAGACCGCTCGGATCGAGCGAGCAAAGATGTTGCTTGAGACATCAGATTGGCCCCTGGCTCGCATTGCCGAGCAATCCGGATTTGGCAGCCTGCATGCTCTGCACCGAGTATTTCGAAAACAACTCGGAATTACACCTGCCTTTTACCGCGATTGCTTCCGGACAAATTAGTCACAGCATCGCTGAAGAAGAGTTGGGGGCGATTTTAACTTCGTAGACGCCGAGCTTTCGCGAGCCTGAATGAGGTGCCTCTTTTTGGGGCGGCAAGTGGTTGTGCTGGCGGCCAACAATGGCCGCTGTTGGACATTTTTCGGTTGGACCGGACAATCTCATTCCGCCAATATTGCGGTTCCCCGTACGGCAAACCGAAAGTCTCCGTTGAGCGGTTTCAGCGCACTGGTTTTCGGACAGCAGGACCGCCGGTTCATATCTGTTCAAGAGCACACGCCTTCACCTACTGCAACAACCTGATGAACCACTTTCTCGGCGCAGATTGCCACGCTCGGGGAGTAGCCGGACGGGCTCTCGTGGCTATACTTCGTCCGCTTTCAATGACCGCTTTGGGGGACCGCTCGCCTGGCCTCCGCGTTTGATGGCCCCATGGATCAGCCTTCGGAACGTGGGGCATTCCATATGCGATGGGGCCGGACAATCGGCGATATGACGCAGTGTCTCGCGCAGCGCCGTCAGCTCCGCGATCTGTTGATCGATGTGCTCCGCCTTTTGACGCAGCAGGTCGCGGGGCAGATCTGGCAAGCCATTGCGTCCAAACATGCCGGCGATCTCCTCGAGCGAGAAGCCCGCAGATTTCCCCATGGCGATTATCTTGAGCTGCAGCAGCACCTCGGGCGGAAACTGCCGGCGCAGGCCGTGACGCGATACCGAGGCGATCAGGCCAGCCTCCTCGTAATAGCGCAGGGCCGACGGCTTGATCCCTGTGCGCGCAGCGACCTCACCGATATCCAGGAATTTCATACTTGACCTCAAGTTGGCTTGAAGTGGCAGCTTGCCCCTCAGTTGATCATTTGACAAGTGGAAACGACATTGGACACCATCGATTCACTCCGACCGCTTTCTGGTCGAGCCGGCATCACGATCGCCCTCTCGCTGGCCACTGGGCTTGCCTCGCTCGGCACTAGCATTGCCAACATCGCCCTGCCGGATCTCGCCAAGGCCTTTGCCGCGCCGCTTCCGCAGGTGCAGGCCGTCACGGTGGCCTATCTCGCCAGCCTGACGGTCTGCGTCGTCGTCGCCGGCCGTCTTGCCGATCGCTTCGGTGCCAAGGCGATGCTCGTGCTGGGCCTGGTGCTGTTTGCGTTGGCCACCGGGCTGTGCGCCGCCGCGCCGACCTTGTCGGTGCTGATCGTTGCAAGGGCGTTTCAGGGCGCCGGCGCGGCATTTCTGATGACGCTGGCCATGGCGTTGATGCGCCAGACTGCAGGCGAGATGCAGACAGGGCGGGCCATGGGCCTGCTCGGCACCGTCTCGGCCATCGGCACTGCCCTTGGCCCCTCTCTCGGCGGGCTGCTGATCCCGCTGTCGGGCTGGCGGGCGATATTCTGGATGCAGCTGCCGTTGGCAGCCTTGGCGTTGATCCTGGCAGTCTCGTTTCTGCCGCGTGACGCGAACTTAGCCGATAGCAAGGCGCCGAGCCTGTGGTCGGTGATGGACCGGAGTCTGACCGGCAATCTCCTTATGAATCTGCTGGTCGCTGCCATCATGATGACGACGCTGGTGGTGGGACCCTTCTATCTCGGCCTCGGGCTGGGATTGACCGTTTCTGAGGTCGGCGCGGTGATGGCGATCGGCCCGGTGATTTCGATCGTCAGCGGCGTGCCATCCGGCCGGCTCGTGGATGCCTGGGGCAGCCACCGCATGCTGGCAATCGGCCTGGCCCTGCTGGGTGTTGGAGCGCTTATGCTGGCCATCGTGCCGGGCGTGATCGGGGTCGCCGGTTATGTGCTGTCGATTCTCGTCCTTACACCGGGTTATCAACTGTTCCAGGCGGCGAACAATACGGCAGCCCTAGCGGATGTGGCCAAGGACCGCCGCGGGACCGTCTCCGGGCTCTTGGGCTTGTCGCGTAATATCGGGCTGATTGGCGGTGCTTCGGCCATGGGCCTTTTCTTCGCCCTTGGTGTCGGCACAACGGATGTCACCCAGGCGCCGGCGTCGGCTATAGCATCCGGGATGCGCCTGACCTTTCTCATTGCCGGTGCCTTGACCATGGCTACCTTCGCCGTCGCGGTTTTCCGGCCGGACAAGCATAGGGCAGAGGTTGAGCGCGGTGAGGCCTGACGGGGACAGCTCGTGTAATTGTGGACAATTGCCCCAGACCATGGCCCTGACGCCAGGGAAGATCAACAGGCCAAAAATAGTTGGTTGAGCGGCACACCTTGCCCTTTGATAACGCCGGCGGGCGAGTCAGATGCCCTTGCTGCTAAGTTTACCGAAGAGGGAATCAAGCATCCTAACCTGTCAGCAATTCACAAGGTCATCTCAAGCCGGGCTGGTTCGCTACGGAAAGTGACGGAGCAGGTTTTGATCAGATGAATGGTCTCGAGCATCCAGTGTCCTGTCGTTCCCACTACGGGTCAGTGGTTCATATCTATGTCAAGGCGACAGAATCGAGTTCCCTATTGTGACGGTTCCACTCGAGCATTATACTGTTTTTGAAAAACAGTATAACATCGGAATCGAGCTTATGAAGTCAGTTGATCTCATGTATCAAACTATGCTTGCCGAGCTAGGTCAGCGCTCGCTCGACGCTGCATGGACGGCCGATTTCCCTCCGGAGGGTCGATTCACTCCGGCGAACATCAAGGGACGGAAGTATTGGTATTTCGACATCCCGGACGGACACGGTGGTACGAAACGTCGTTATGTTGGACCTGCTGACGATCCGGATATAGCGCAGCGCGTATCTGATCATAAGCGGGACAAGGACGATCTACGCGCTCGCAGGCGCCTGGTAAACACCCTGACCCGTGAAGGCGGGATGATATCCCCCGACGCAATGTCAGGCGATATCGTTGAAGCTTTAGCCAATGGCGGTCTCTTTCGACTTCGTGGCGTTCTCATCGGCACGGTGGCCTTTCAATGCTATTCAGGGCTGTTGGGCGTGCGCCTTCCCATGGCCGCCATACTAACCGGCGATGCGGACATCGCTCAGGATTATGCCATTAGTCGAGAGGTTGAAGATAGTCTGCCTCCGATCGTAGAATTGCTGCAGGACGTCGACGCCAGTTTCCGGCCCGTTCCACATAGATCGGGATCAGCGGCTTCGTCCGCATTTCAAAATGCCGACGGCTACAGGGTGGAATTCTTGACATCGAACCGCGGCTCGGACGACTACATCGATCAGCCGGCGAAGATGCCCGCCCTCGGCGGCGCCAGCGCGGATCCACTACGCTTTCTCGATTTTCTTATCAGGGAACCCGTAAGAACAATACTTCTCCACCGAAGCGGCATCCCAGTCGTTGTCCCCGATCCAACTAGATATGCGGTCCACAAGCTCATAGTCGCCAGCCGCCGCCACTCTGACGGGCAGGGGCCAGCGAAGCGTGAGAAGGACCTTCGCCAAGCCGCGCTGCTTTTTGAAGCGCTGGAGCAGACGAGGCGATCTGCCGACTTGGCCCTCGTCTACAACGAAGCATGGGAGCGCGGGGCGGCATGGCAACAAGCTATTCGAACCGGGGCGGGGATGCTGCCGGCGCCAGATGCGGACCGGTTCAAAACGGTCCTAATGGACGGCGCAAAGAAAAACCGCGAAAATATTGAACTTCCGTTTAGCGAATAGCCCGTCTTCCCATTGAACGCCAGGTTGCTGATTGCATTCGAAGTGGCGCGGACAAATAGGGTGCCAAGGGTTCAATTCTGTTCAAGGCGCATCCTTTACGGCCTAGACGTCATCCACACGCCGACTAGAGTTATCACCAGCCCGCTCAGCATCATCAACGTCAGAGGCTCCGAAAACAGCATCCATGCCCACAGCATTGTAACTGGCGGGCTGAGGTAGATGGCCGCGCTGACCTTTGCTGCGGGGAAGAGCCGAAGGCTGGTGTATTACACCGAGTAGGCTAGGAACGTCGCGATCAGCACCAGCCAGGCCATGGCGAGCGCGAATTTCTGCGTGAGAGGAGGCACAAGGCTGCCTTGCATGGACGCGCAAAGCCCGAACAGAACCGCGCCCGTCAGCATTTGGACACAGAGACTTTGATGGACCGGCATGCCGCTCGTTGAGTTCCTCCTGTTCACAACAGAGGCGAGAGCGAGGATCAACATTGATCCAACCGTGAGAATATAGGCCCAGGCCGGAGCGGTGCCTATACCGAGGCTGTCAAAGGATACGATCAACACACCTGAGACTGCGATTGCGGTCCCTTGCCACTGTCGTGTCGTCAAGCGCTCACCGAGGACGGGTTGCGAGAGGGCAGCAACAGCAAGCGGAAGGAGGTCGGCGATGAGTGCTACCAAACCGGTTGGCACTTTCTGCTCTATGGCGAGCGCGAAACCGCCCAGGTACAGAAAAACCGCCATGAACCCGAGCAACGCTTGATACCTGACTGCAGCTAGCGACATTCTGGGACCAAAGGCCAGCGCGAACGGAAGTAAGACCAGTCCGGCCAGCAGGGTGCGCCAGAAGAGCAGCAGCATGACGCTTGCCTCCTCATTCGCATATCGGATCCCCACGAACCCGGAGCTCCAGCCAACGATCAGAAGGGTGGCCAATAGCGGCCACGAACAAAGGCGGTGATGTTGGCCCTTAATGCCTTCGAAAAATTCATTGTGCCTCGTACATGCAGCTACGTTCCAGGATTAACGAGCCGACATCGCAATGCCGCATGACAAATGTCGATGATGCCATGACATTCGTTCTGTATCTGTCATACTGTTAGGATCGCCCTGCAACACTGACGCGGATGTCAGGATGATCGAGATCAACAGTCGCCGTTTGGAAATTGACGCACTGCGGGCAATGCGCGCGATCAAGCACCACGGCGGAATCACCAGGGCAGCGGCTGCCTTAGGACTTTCGCAATCGGCCGTCAGCCACAAGATTCGGCGACTTGAGCTGAATCTTGACTGCGAGTTGCTCTCGCGCCGAACAGGCGGCCCAGTTTTCACCACAGCTGGTCAAGAGCTCCTGGACTATGCGAACAAGATACTAGACCTGCACGACGAGGCTTTGCGGAGTCTCGCGAAGACGCCACTCGCGGGCCGACTGCTGCTGGGTTTTACAGAGGATACCGCTTGCAGCGACCTTGCACGCGTACTTGGACGCTTCAAAAAACTGCACCCGAATGTGGCTGTTAAGACGAAGGTTCGAATGAGCCTTGTCCTCCGCGGCATGCTGGAGCGTGCCGAGTTGGACGCCGCAATCGTTCAGATTTTTGATCATGAAGTGAGGCCCACGGATGTTGTTCTCTACAATGAAGCTCTTCGCTGGGTAAGCCACCCCGAGCTAGAGCTCCGACGCGAAGAGCCAGTCCCGTTCTTGTCCTTCGATGATGACTGCTTTTACCGGAAGTGGGCGCTTGATGTGGGGCGGGATGATGTCGTTCTGGAAACGGTTTTTGAGTGCTCCAGCTCGGCGGGTATTGTCTCTGCGGTCAATGCCGGGATGGGAGTCGCATTGTTGAGCGATCGTCATATCAGCCGCAACATGCGCCTCATCTCCGATCGCTTACCCGCACCCCCTTCGCTTGCCTATGTTGTACGGCGGGCACGGAAGGCGCGGAACCCGGCTCTTGATAGCCTCGTCGCTGAAATACAAGCCGAGGTTGGGCGTCAGGGAGGTCTGGCGTTGATTGGCTAAGTTCGACTGGGTTCGGCTTGATGCCACCATCGTTGCCAACGCCGCTCATATAGTCCACGTGCCGAGAGGCAGGCGCCACCCGAAGGTGGGCCGGGCCCTATGACCCAGCCCGTGCCGCGATCAGAATTGTCGTCGATGGGACCAGAGAATAAGTGGCGACGCGGGTAACAAGCGACCCATTGCTGTGCCCTCTATGTATTCCCCCATCGACGAACGATCTAGCTCCTACATCGTCGCCATCAGGTTCTCATCTCACCATGCCAGCTTCACCATCAGAGTAATTCACCGGCATCCAGTCGAAGTGTTCGCCTTCTTTGAGGACATTGCCGATCCCCGGAAAGGCAATATGCGCGCCGGCGACGAGATAACCTTCCGCGATGGCTTCGGCGAAGGCGTCAAGCCGGGATCGCACTGCCCTCGGACGATCGACGTCGAACTCGATGGTCACATCAGGCTGCTCGAACTGAACGATATCGCCATGCGTGATGTCGCCCCAGAACACCAGTTTTTTGCCGCCGCTTTGAACCACGATCGAACTGTGGCCCGGAGTGTGGCCAGGGCGCATGATCGACTGGAAACCCGAAATTACCTCCTTATCATCCTGAAACACTTCAACCCGGCCCCGCTCGAGATACGGCCGAAGGCAATCCTCTGCTTCCTTGAACAGCTGCTGGTTCAAGTCTTTAGGTCGCGCCTCTACCGGAGTTTTCAGCCAGAATTCAAGTTCACGCGCGGGAACATGCAGGGTTGCGTTTTCAAAGACGAGCTTCCCGTCCCGAACCAGGCCACCGGAATGATCCGTGTGGACATGGGTCAAAATGACATGATCAATCTCAGAGGCCTTGTAGCCGGACGCTTCCAGGTTGGCGAATAGATGCCCGGCCTCCGCGCCTAAGTAGCTACCACTACCGGCATCTATGAGGACGAGACGCTGACCGTCATTGACGAGGAAGGCGTTGACCGATGTGTCAGTCGGAATGTCACGGTAAGCTGCGTGCAGCAGTCGAGCGGCTTGCTCTGCAGTCACGTCACGATACATTTCTGGAAGAGGGAGGGGCAGTGTCCCGTCGGAGAGTGCCGTGATTTCCAGATCGCCCAGAGCCATCCTGAAAAAACCGGGCGACTGAAAGTGTTGCTTGGGGGCAGCCGCGAACGTGAGGGAGGGGGCTCCCGAAATGGCCGCGACCGTGGCTAGCATGGACGCCCCCTTGAGGACGTTTCGTCGTGTTATGCTGTTCATGATAAATCCTTCATCCATTGTCACCGAGCAGCGGCAATTCGATGCGCGCGGCGAGTACGGGATGAAAGTAAGGGGTGGTCGTTCGGGCGATTAGGCGCTGAACCTTGATCGCGCTGTCAGCGATCTGATTACAATGAGGGATCGAGCAGATAGACTGCTCAGGTTAGCCGCAGCACGTTTTCGAGGTTCTCACTCAGATAGTCGATGAAGGACCGGACCTTGAGAGGCTGGACGCGTGCACCGGCCCTGACGGCATACAATATGGCACTGGGTCCGGACCATTCAGGGAGAATACGGACGACGTCGCCGGTTTCCACCGCTTGATGGGCGAGGTGGGGATTGGTGAGCTGTATGCCCTGTCCTCGGATCAGAAATTCGAACAAGGCCTCCGGGTCTGTTGCGACAACCGCCGGGTTGATCGGGAAATCCATTACCTCACTCTGCCTTGTCAAAGGCCATGAGTGCTGAGGCTTCCCGTAAAACAATTGCGTCACCAGGCAGGCATGGTCTTTCAGCTGCGACGGATGTTGTGGGACTCCGTGCTGCTCAAGGTATTGCCTCGACGCGTAAAGGCCTGTCTGAACGTTGGCCAAGCGACGGGCGGCGAGGTTGGAATCGGGCATGGGGCCGTTCCACAAGCGGCAGGCGACATCGATATCCTCCTGCACGATGTTCTTGACGTCGTGGTCGAGAAGCAGTTGCAGTTTGACCTCTGGATAGGCTTCTCGAAACCCGACCATGAGCGGGGCGAGGGCCTTGGTGACTAGCCAGTGCGGCGCCGTCACCCTCAACCACCCAGAGGGTTTGCCATGCACCTGCTCGACCGCGCTCTCCGCGTCACCGATAAGCCGCGCGAGATCGCGACAACGATCAAAATAGATCGATCCCGCCTCCGTCAGACGTATGTTGCGGGTGGTTCTGTGAAGGAGCTTCACCCCCAGCCTCTGCTCCAGGTCCTGCACCTTCTTGCTGATCCGCGCCTTGGATGTTCTGAAGCTCTCCGCTGCAGCGGTGAAGCTTCCCCGCTCGACGACTTCAACGAAGGCTAGCGTGTCGCTCATGTCTCGAAGCATCTATGTCGTTCCTCAGGCGGCCGGATTGTCGCACACACCTCACCGGATGCCATAGCGAGGTAGGCGAGACACATGCGCTTCAACTCATCGCGTATGGAAGTCTGCTCCGAAGGTGGCAGGTTGCGCTCGAAAACATTCCTGACCGTTCCGAAGATGACGGAGAGAAGCGTGAGGTTGACGAGATCGATGTTTTCGTAGCGAGCATCAGGAGCGCTCAGCAGCATCGCCCTCGTCGCTGCATCCATGCGCTTGGCGAAAGCATCAATCAGCGCCTCATTATCCAGTTCTACCGCAGAGCTGTAGAGTGCGCGCGTGACATCGCTACGCTCCGTCTTTGCTTCCCAGTAAGTGGTAATAAGCGCCTCGACCATCTCGTCGGTCGACCGAGCATGGTGTGTACGGCAGGTCATCTCCACGCGCTCCGCCAATTTGTCGAGATAGCGTTCGTTGAGCGCGTAGAGCAAGGACTTCTTGTGGGGAAAGTACTGGTACATCGTACCGACCGAGACGCCGGCGCGCTCTGCCACACGCGTGGTGGTCAGCCGGTGCGTTCCCTCCGTAATCAAAACCTGAATAGTCGCCTCGAAAATAGCGTCGATCGTAGTGGCGGAGCGGGCCTGACGCGGCTGTTTCCGGGCCTTCAGGTGGCGAGGGGGAGGCACATCCATATGCGAATCCAAAATCCGAACTATCCTTCATATATTTACCGTTGCATCCTTCCCAAATGCAAAGGTGAATGAATGACAGATACAAAGAAAATCGCGCTCGTCACAGGCGCTAACAAGGGCATCGGCTTGGAGATCGCAAAGCAATTGGCGGAGGCCGGTGTCACTGTAATCATGGGCGCCCGCAGCTATGCCCGCGGCGACACGGCTGCGAAGGAACTGACCCAGGCCGGATTGGCTGTGGAAGCCATCGAGCTGGATCTTAATCGCGAGGAGACAGTCCGAGTTGCAGCTGCAGCCATCTCGGCCCGCCACGGCAGGCTCGATATTCTTGTCAACAATGCCGGTGTCGTCGACGCTGAGGACGGGCCGCCTTCGGTTGCAACGGTCGGTGCGGCCAGACGGTTGATGGAGACGAACTTTCTCGGGACGCTGGCCGTTACACAGGTCATGTTACCGCTCTTGCACAAGTCGAGCGCTGGCCGGATCGTCAATCTGGCGACGACGCTTGGCTCGCTCACGGTGAATGGTGATCCTACGTCTCCGTACTACGAGGCACGCCTGATTGGCTACAACGCCTCGAAGGCGGCGTTGAATATGCTTACGGTGCAACTGGCCGCTGAGCTCAAGGGGAGCTCCATTGTCGTTAACTCGGTAGCGCCGGGTTATGTCAAAACGGACCTGACTGGAGGTAATGGCTACATGACACCGGAAGAGGGGGCCCGCCTTCCGGTCCAATATGCTTTGCTCGACGACAATGCGGTTTCTGGCCGATTTGTTGCCCCCGAGGGCTCTGTCGGTTGGTAGCGTCACGTTATCCGGGCCGGCCTATGCCGGCCCTTTCCGACATCTCTGTCGCGCAACCGCGAACCACGCCTTTGCCCGGGCATCAATAGCGGGCGTCAGTGAAACGGATTATCGGCGAAGGCACCAAGTCCCAAGGAAACACATGGTAGAGACAGTCGCAACCTCCGATCATCCTGATCCCGGTCCTCTATCGCCAGAGGATGATGGGGATTTTCCGCCGGGCGCAGATGCACCTATGCTGGACCGAACTGTCCCCGATCGCACGTCACCGCGTGGGCTGGAGCAGTTCATAGCAGGCCGAACCTTGTTGAGCGGAGACGGTCTGGCCTGGAGTGATCTGTTCGTACAAGTCTACTCACGCCATCAGAACCAGGAGCCGTTTCTGGTCCCAGCAGTGGCCGAGCCGCTCGTGGTCTGGGTTATGTCGGGTGAGGCCATCGTCGAAGAGCGAGATCTCGATGGAGAGTGGCAGACTGCCCGTGTTAACGTTGGCGATTTCTTTTTGACCCGAGCAGACCGGCCTTATGAGATGCGATGGCGCGCTCTCGGATCTGATCCGTTTCAGGTGATGCACCTCTACATTTCTGTCCCTCTGTTCGAGCGGGTGGCAGGCGATGTTCTTGGCTGCGACACTCCTCCACGATTGCGCGATGTGTCGGGAGGTCAGGATCCACGGCTGACACATTTCCTGGCTCTCATTCACCACGAGCTCACGGCGCAAGGTAGGGGGAGCCAGCTGTATGTCGAAGGGCTAGCCCAAAGTCTTGCTGTTCATCTAATACGAAACTACGCCTCAAACGGCGGCGATGATGATCGGCAAACCGCATTGCCAGGCTACAAGCTGAGAAGGGCGATCGCTCATCTGGAAGAACACTTGGCTGAACCGTTCAATCTGGCGGAGCTTGCGGAAAAGGCCGGGATGAGCCCTTTCCACTTCAGCCGATTGTTCAAGAAAGCGACAGGGCTGTCACCTTCTCGCTACTTCATCCGTCAACGGATGGCGCGCGCTCAGCAACTTCTACAAGAGACAGATCTCAGCATCATCCGAGTAGGCATTGCTGTTGGATACACCAGCCCGAGCCATTTTTCGCAAGTCTTCAGACGGGAGACGGGACTGCTGCCCAGCCACTATCGCAAGACGTGAATACTATGTGCCGCAGATCCAGGCTGTTGTCTCGATGTTCTCACACATCAAGTTTTCTGGTGGTATCAGAACACGCGTTTGTTTATCCCATCGCCAAGAGGTGTGTCCCATCAATCGGGTGCCGCCCCACCAGCGATCAACGCCCTGCGTCTCGACGAAATCAATCGCGCCCGCGATGATCTTGTGCCCGTCAGCCGTCAATCCAAGGTAGCTTCCGACATACGTGTCCCAAGCGTCGACATCATCAAAAAAGTCTGTCGCCCTCAAGCGTCCAGACAGCCCGGCAATGAGTGGCGAAACGCCTGACGCAAGTGTTGTAATGAGGTCAACGACCAAAGGCAAACTAAGCAGATGCAACGGGTCGCTGGCAAAGGCCCTAGCAACCTGGCCGACGGTACATCCTTCATCGGCGACAGTCATCAGTACCAGGCGCTCGGACGAGCCAAGGCCCGTCTCGGCGCTCGGCAGATCATCAAGAAGCGCTTCTCTTGTCTGGGTCATGAAGGGAAAATGGGACAGCTCGTCTAAACTAAGGCCAAGCCATGCATGGGGCGTGGAAGCTGAGTAGGCCGACCATATTGCGGCGGCGGCGGTCAGATGCTGATTTTCAACCGATATCGGCGCCACCACCGAACTGCTTTGCGTCTGAGGGAGCTGTTGTCCCCACGGTGTTATGCCCTGGAAGATCAACAGATTCGTGTGGCCGACTTCCGCGGCAAGGGCATGGCTCAATAGATAGACCATCAGCAGTTGGCTGTTGGGGTCAGGATCTATGTACAGCTCCACCTGATCGGCGTCACGCCAATTCTGCAAGATCTGTTCCACCGCCGGGTGGATAGAGGGAAGGGCCTGTTGTTTGTCGCTGTCGCCGAGATCCACTTCAATGACAGGAGACCTGATGAAGCTGCTGCGCACAGGTATGATTTGTGACCTCGCTGGAATAGATACCTGGCTCGCCTTCAGATAGCCGGCGGCTGCCTCGTTGCAGGTCACGCACAATCGATTTCGCATGGAAGAACCTCAATATTTGTCATGAGCACAGGAGCAAGTGCCGCTGTAGTCTCACTGGCTCAGGTGCAATCTTGACGCCATTCGACACGAGCGCGTCGGCGTCTTCGGGCCGAAAGGTGTTGCGGTGGCATCGTTGTCGCCGGCCTCGAGAGGAGTGGAGATACAAATGGGGAATGATCTGATCAACCAGCAGGTTCTCGTCAACAGCCATCGCATTGCCGCCGGCACCCATGGCAACGGAGAACCCGTGGTTCTGCTCCATGGAACCCCGTCCTCATCGCTCATCTGGAGGAATGTCACGCCACACCTCATCAAAGCCGGGTGCAAGATCCACGTGTTCGATCTCCTAGGCTTCGGTCTTTCCGAACGCCCGCAGGCAGGAAATGTGGACACGTCCATGTCTGGGCAAGTGCCTATTCTCGAAAAGATGCTGGAGCACTGGGGCCTCGAACGTTTTCATCTGGTGGCGCACGATATTGGCGGGGGAATAGCGCAAAGGTTTGGCGTTTTTAGTCCATATCGATTGAAGTCCCTAACGATGATCGACGTCGTGAGCTTCGACAGCTATCCCTCAAGGCGGACCAAGCAGCAAATGGAAAAGGGGCTCGAGGCGCTGATGAAAGCGCCCGACGCCGCCCATCGGGCGCATTTCCGGGATTGGCTGCTCAGCGCTGTGTACGACAAGCATAGGTTCGAAGAAGGTCCTCTTGAGACGTATCTTGATTACATTTCTGGTCCGATCGGGCAGCCGAGCCTGTTTGAGCACCAGGTAAAGCACTACGACCCTGTCCATACATTGGAGGTTGCTGACAGGCTTGGTGAGTTGAAAGACCTCCCTGTGCAACTCATCTGGGGCGCCAATGACGAGTGGCAGGTCCCAGAGTGGGGGCGAAAGCTCCGTGATGAAATCCCTGGGTCAGCCCTGACCATCTTGGAAAATTGCGGTCACTTCTCGCCGGAGGACCAGCCGGAGAAAATTGCGGAACTGGTTTCGCAGTTTATACGGCCTGCTTCAGCAACGTTCTCGTAAGTCGTCGTAGCGCTGCCGGCCGCAGATCTCTTCTCTAGGCTCAGGCGGCTAACTCGCTGGCTGGGCGCTTCTCCGTCGAATTCAGCAAAAGCGCAACACACGAAGCAAGATCGCGCGAGACGATCCACCATCAGCTCCTAGCTTCTTCTCTTTCAATGACGGCGGTCTACGGACCGCCGAGTAAAGGAGCAGAGAAAATGAATTCACGTACCGCCATCTTTCCAACGGATCGTCACGCCCTCTACCAAGCGCACGGCTACTCGGCAGCAATAGCCTCCGGCGGCCTTCTATTCGTTTCCGGCCAGGTCGGAAGCCGGTCCGACGGATCACCAGAGCCCGACTTCGCGGCGCAGGTCCGACTGGCCTTCGCGAACCTTGAAGCGACCCTGTCGGCTGGAGGTTGCAGCTTTGACGATGTTGTCGACGTGACGACCTTCCACACGGATCCCGAAAACCAATTCGGCGTCATCATGGCGGTGAAAAACGAGGTATTTCCGGAACCACCTTATCCAAGCTGGACTGCGATCGGTGTCACCTGGCTCGCCGGGTTTGACTTCGAGATCAAGGTTATCGCTCGTATACCGAGCAACCGCTGATATTCATCGCGCTCTGCCACGACGTTGCTGGGAGCAAATCTAAGGCTCCTGCCTTGCACATTTGCGTCACACGCATGCGGATCGCGACTTTTGCGCAAGATCCCGACATGCGGCGCAAGACCCCGAAAGAAGCTCATCCAGTCGAGCCTAAATCTCACATCGTCAACGCGACAAACCGTCTTCAAGGCGGCTTCCCCAGATTAGGAGTGACGACAATGACGAACCTGAACGAAAAAATCGCCCTCGTGACCGGCGCCTCCAGCGGTATTGGCGCCGCAACCGCTCTCAAGCTTGCCGAGGCCGGAGCGAGAGTTGGCATTGCCGCCCGCCGCACCGAAAAGCTATATGAACTCAGGACAAAGATCGAGGCTGTGGGTGGCGAAGCCATAGTACTCGAGATGGACGTGGTTGACCCCACCTCCGTCGAAGCTAGCGTCAAGACGCTTGTCAATACCTATGGTGCGATCGACATCCTCGTCAACAATGCCGGCCTGATGCCGCTCTCCGATATTGATCAGTTCAAGGTTGATGAGTGGCACCGGATGGTGGATGTGAACGTGAAGGGCCTGTTCAATACGACGGCCGCCGTCCTGCCGCAGATGATCAAGCAGCATTCGGGCCATGTTTTCAACATGTCCTCGATTGCCGGCCGCAAGGTCTTCAAGGGTCTGTCGGTCTATTGCGCCACCAAACATGCCGTTGCCGCCTTTTCGGATGGCCTGCGCATGGAGGTGGGCCCGAAGCACAACATCCGGGTCACCTGCATCCAGCCGGGTGCTGTCGCCACAGAGCTTTACGATCACATCACCGATCCCGGCTACCGCCAGCAGATGGACGACCTTGCCGGCCAGATGACCTTCCTAAAGGGCGAGGACATCGGCGACACGGTCGTCTTTGCCGCACAGGCACCGGCGCATGTTGATGTGGCCGAACTCTTCGTCCTGCCCGTGGAACAGGGCTGGTAAGGCGCCGCCCTTTCGGCCCCTGCCGCTGCGCAGGGGCCTCAATGGAGATCCAGATGAAGGAACTACCCGCATCGCAGGCATACCGTCTGCTTGAACCTGGCCCGATCGTGTTGGTGTCGACCTACGACAACGGCAAGCCCAATGTCTTGACAATGGGCTTCCACATGATGATCCAGCACGATCCGCCGCTCATTGGCTGTGTGATCGGCCCCTGGGATCATAGCTATCACGCGCTTCGCAAGACCGGTGAATGCGTGATTGCCGTGCCAGGCCTCGATCTGGCCGAAACCGTTGTCGATGTCGGAAACTGTTCCGGCGCGGATTTCGACAAGTTTGAGCGGTTTGGCCTGAGGACCAGGCCCGCGGAGCAGGTCTCGGCTCCCCTTCTCGCGGATTGCTTGGCCAACATCGAATGTGTCGTCATCGATGACAGGCTGCGCGACCCCTACAACCTCTTCATCCTCGAGGCGAAGAGGATCTGGCTCAATGAAAGCCGCACGGAACGGCGAACCCTGCACCATCGCGGGGATGGGACCTTCACCGTCGACAACGGCACGCTCGACCTGAAGCACCGCATGGTCAAGTGGCGTCACCTGCCGTGAGCACCATGCGCAGGCCGTTGCCCCATTTGAAACCACCAAGGAAGGAATACTCAGATGACGAACATCGAAAACAAGATCATCCTGATTACCGGAGCGAGCAGCGGGATCGGCGAAGCGACCGCGCGGGCACTTGCCGGCGCCGGCGCCACGGTCGTGCTTGGTGCGCGGCGAACGGATCGGCTGGAAGAGCTTGCCGGCGAATTGAATGCCGCCGGCGGCAAGGCGATCTATAGAAGCCTTGACGTGACGTCCCGTGACAGCGTCCAGTCCTTTGCGGATGCGGCTGTCCGGGAGTTCGGTCGGATTGATGTGATCATCAACAATGCTGGCATCATGCCGCTGTCACCCATGGCGTCCCTGAGGGTGGACGAGTGGGACCTTATGATCGACGTCAACATTAAGGGCGTCCTGCATGGCATTGCAGCGGTTCTGCCAGTGATGAACAGGCAGGGATCCGGTCAGATTATCAATATCTCGTCGATCGGCGGCCTTGCCGTCTCGCCGACGGCCGCCGTTTTACTGCGCAGCCAAATATGCGGTTCGCGCGATCTCGGACGGGCTGCGCCAAGAGAACGACAAGCTCCGCGTCACCTGCATCTATCCGGGTGTGGTGGAATCTGAACTGGCCAACACGATCACCGATCCGGTGGCGGCGCAGGCCATGGAGAGTTATCGCCAGATCGCTTTGAAGCCCGAGGCGATTGCAGCGGCCATCATGCATGTCATAGGCCAGCCTGACGGGGTGGACACGAGCGATATCGTCGTTCGACCTACGGCGGGTGACTGAAACCCGGCACTTCATCCGGCGCTGCTGCGGTTCTGCGGCAGCGCCCGCGTTGCGACGCCATGCCTATGGGGGTCAACTCAGTCCCCACGCGGCGTGGCGGGTAAGGCACTGCGGCAAGTCTGCATTGATGCCTTTGCCTGCGACGGCATCAGTTGATCCAACGTCACCTGGCCAAATCGCTGCAACAGCAGGCTTTCCGCCTGCCGCATCGTCTCCGCCAGGGTTGAGTTGACGCCCTCTTCAATCCTGCATCCCGGATGCCTGCCGCGTGAGCCAATAGCAAACAGTGTCGGCCGCTCCAGCGCTTCATAGACGGCTAGAAGCGTGATTTCCTCAAGGGGTCGCGCAAGTTGCCAGCCCCCGCCGTGGCCCTTGCCCGAGATGACGTGGCCCGCGCGACGCAACCCCGCCATTGTCCTACGGAATACGGCTGGGTTGGTACCCATGCTTCGTGCCAGAACCTCCGATGTCAGGCACTCCTTCACTTGCGCCATGTGCAAGAGCACATGCAACACATCAGATAGTCTCGTATCCTTGTTCATCGGCCGCCCCACTCGTGCGAGCATCATCCTGGCGAATCATGTAGCATCACTTGATACAAGAAGCGAAAGCGTATTATGTATCTTCGACTGATACATAAAGAGGTTCGTCATGAACGGCAATCCCAATCCATTCCAGAATCTGGCGGCCGTCAGCGACTATGTCCTTGAGACGCCGCGCAAGGTGCCAGGGCTTGCAGACCTCCACAAAATGGCAGCGCTGCTTCTTGCCGAACAGGCGCCGGGTGCTGCCGACATACTCGTCGTGGGTGCCGGCGGCGGCCTGGAAATCAGGGCTATGGCGGAGATGCGGCCGGACTGGCGATTTAATGGCGTCGATCCCTCGCCTGCCATGCTGGACATCGCCCGCCAAACGACGTCATTTTGCGCCGAGCGAACGCAACTTAATCATGGAACGGCGATCGATGCACCAGCCGGTCCTTTCGATGGCGCGGTTTGCCTCCTGACACTGCATTTCCTCGATTGGCACGAGCGGCTGGAGACTCTACAGGAGATCTGCAGGCGTCTGAAGCCGGGCGGCGTTTTCGTTGCCGCCCATCACACTGAGATCGAAGGACAAGCGCAAATTTGGTTGGCGAGATCTGCGGCATTTGCCGCGGGTCCGACCTCGGCGCCTGGACAGGCAGCAGCCTCGGCCAAGGCGATGGCCGAGCGGTTGCCGCTGCTTTCGCAGGACCGGGAAGAAGCGTGCTTTCGCGAAGCCGGCTTCCAGCAACCAAGCCTGTTCTACGCCGCTTTTTCGTTCCGCGGCTGGGTCATGACCGCCTGACGCTGCGCACAACGCCCTGTCGATAAGGAGGGATCAGCTTGATTGAAATTTTCAATTTCGCCTTTGGGCCTTATCCGCAAAGGGTGAATATCTACCTGGCAGAAAAGCAGCCTGAGAGCGTCGCGGTGACATTGTATGCGGAGCCAAATGAGCGTGAGCAGACGCCGACGCCTGAAATCAGGGCTCTCACTCCCACGGGATCTCTCCCCATCCTCAGGGACGCCGATGGTACCTTAGTTGCCCAGTCGCTTGCGATCCTCGAATATCTTGAGGATCGGATCCCGGTCCCCGATATGCGAGGGAAGACACCAGCGGAACGGGCCAAGGTTCGCCAAATCGTTCATGTTGTCGATCAGGCCCTTACCTTTTTCGGCCTCTGGGCGCGCCACGGCAGTGCGCTCGGACAAGGCGTGGTGCGATCAAGCCGCGAAGTCGCGGACATCTGCTCCGACCGGTATTTCGGGCAGCTGCGGCTCATCGAAAGGTTGATGAGCGAAGACCCCTTCATTGCCGGTGAGCACGTCACGCTGGCTGACTGCGTGGCGATGGCGACGCTGCAGTATACGAGCGATTTCTATGCCGTTCCGATCCCGCCCGGGTGCGTTAAGCTCCAGATGTGGTTCGATAGGTTCAGCCAGCGGCCCAGCGCCAAGCGGCCACCCTATCCCGAGCAACTGCAGTGCAAGGCAGTGGGTCTGATGGGGCAGACGGGAGTTTACTTTTAGGCTGAGTCCCTTACTTCCCACGTGCTCAAGTGGTTCAGTCACATGCAAATAGTCGGTTAGGATGACCGGACGCTGGTTCGATTCCGTTCAAGAGCAATGTCGCTTGCACGCCGTTCCTTGAATATGCCGAAACATTGCAATTCAGTTGTCGATCCCCCGACGCGAAAAACAACAACTGGTCAAGTGTGTTGGCCACGAGAATTTGCCGCTGTAGTAGGGTACTCTGAGATCCGGAAACCTTACGGTACTTAGAAAACAATTCCTTCTTGGAATTGTTTTCCATTAAAAATAATCTCTTTTTGTTATGTTTTCTCCCGCTTAGTTTCCCTTCGATAATGGACGAGGGAACAGATACTGCAATGGCCGAATTGAACGTGGACTATCTCAAACGGTTGATGGACGTGTTTTCCACATCGCCTTTGAACTCTATGACCCTCAAGCATGGTGATTTTGAAATCACCATGCAGCGTCATCGCGAAAACGCGACGCCCATACGGACCGCGGTCTCTACGGCGCACGAGATGCTACATAAGAGCGCATCCACCCTAGAATCGCCTCTATCAGGCATCGTCTATCTGGCACCGTCTCCGGATGCCAAACCCTTCGTTTCCACTGGTCAAAAAGTGTCGCGTGGCGATACAGTGATGCTATGCGAGGCAATGAAAACGATGATGCCAATTGTCGCGACCGAAGACGGCGTTGTCGACACCATTGCTATCATCGATGGAGCCAATGTCGAAGCCGGCGATATTCTTCTTCATTACCTACCGTCGCGGGCGTGAGATCATGCGAACATTGTTCATTGCAAATCGCGGTGAAATCGCCGTCCGGATCGGCAAGGCTGCCCATGCATTGGGCATCAGCACAGTGCAGGCCTGTTCTCAGGCAGATCAAAACGCA
Source organism: Agrobacterium tumefaciens (assembly GCF_017726655.1). NCBI lineage: Bacteria > Pseudomonadati > Pseudomonadota > Alphaproteobacteria > Hyphomicrobiales > Rhizobiaceae > Agrobacterium > Agrobacterium tumefaciens. The sequence goes on along the minus strand of NZ_CP072309.1, from coordinate 975,813 downwards.
CAATATGTGGAGAACGCCGATAAGGCAATTTGCATTGGAGCAGCACCGGCGGCCTTGAGCTATCTTGATGCGGATCGCATTGTGCTGGCTGCATTGGCGGCAAATGCAGATGCCATCCATCCCGGCTACGGATTTCTGTCTGAGAATGCCAGCTTCGCCGACAAAGTGACGCAGAGTGGAATGACATTTGTGGGACCATCCGCGAGTGCCATTCACATCATGGGCGACAAGGTCAGGGCACGCGCATTCATGCTGAAAACCGGTGTCCCATGCCTGCCCGGTTCCGAAGGGGCGCTGCCGGAGGATGGCGATGAGTGCCGGAAAATTGCTGCAGAAGTCGGTTATCCGGTCATCGTCAAAGCGGCCGGTGGTGGTGGCGGACGTGGCATGCGCGTTGTATTACGGGAAGATGAGCTGCTCGCATCGATCGAACTGACACGAGCGGAGGCGGCCAAAGCATTTGCCAACCCGTCCGTTTACATAGAACGCTATTTGACGACCCCGCGCCATATCGAAATTCAGGTCGTCATGGACAATTTCGGCAACGGCGTCTGGTTGGGTGAGAGGGACTGCTCGATGCAGCGTCGACACCAGAAAGTACTGGAAGAGGCACCGGCACCTGATGTGTCCAGAGAGCTACTTGCAAATGTTGCAGACCGGTGCCTCAACGCTTGCCGGCAAATGGGTTACTCGGGTGTTGGCACCTTCGAGTTTCTCTATGAAAACGGTGAAATGTTTTTCATCGAAATGAATACGCGCCTGCAGGTGGAACATCCGGTCACCGAAGCCATTACCGACGTCGACATCGTACAGGCTCAATTACGCATTGCTGCTGGTGAAAGGCTGTGGCTTGACCAGGGCGACATCGCATTATCCGGACATTCGATCGAATGCCGGATCAATGCCGAAGATAGTGAAACCGCGTTGCCGTCCCCGGGACGGATCACACGTTTCATCGCACCGTCTGGGCAGGGCATCCGCGTCGATACACACATTACTGATGGCTACGTTGTGCCACCTTTCTACGACTCGATGATCGCAAAGCTTATTGTCCATGCGCCAACACGGCAAGAAGCCATCGACCGTATGCAATGGGCTCTCGATCATCTTGTTATCGAGGGTATAGCAACCAATATCGCCTTGCATCAGTCGCTCCTGGCCGACCCAGCCTTCCATGAAGGCGGCGCCAACATTCATTATCTCGAAAGCCGCAAGAAGAAGAGAACACCATGACGGATGAACTGCATCTGGCAATGCCCTCCGTTACGCTTTCCCTAACACCGATGGGCGAAGCAGCTTGGTTATGCGAAGTGCCTCAAGCCCAGCTTGATATCGGTTTGCAGCAACGTGTCATGGCATTATCTGAAAAGCTCTGCACGCATTCTGCCGTTTGCGAAACCGTTCCCGGAATGAACAATTTACTTGTCATCTTCGATCCGTTTCACCCACAGGCCGCAGATCTTGAAATGCTCATTTGCGAGCAGTGGAACAACTCTGCCCCGAAAGATCACATCGCTAAAGTCATCGACATACCGGTAAGTTATGGCGGCGAGGATCTTGTTGAATGCGCTACCATTACCGGCATGTCACCTGAAGCCTTTGCCCGTTTGCATGCAGCAGGGGAATATACCGTCTTTGCATTGGGTAGCCACCCTGGCTTTGCGTATCTGGGCGGGCTGGATGAACGTCTCTGCATGCCCCGCCGTGCCGTGCCACGTCCAAAGGTAGCAGCAGGTGCTGTCATGATCGGCGGCAGCCAGACTGGCGTACAAGCCTGCGACAACCCGACAGGTTGGAATGTGATCGGAAAAACGGAAATCCGTTTTTTTGACCCTGCAGCCATGCCCCCCACCTTGTTGAGCCCCGGCATGCGGGTACGTTTCGTGTTCAAGGAGATCGCGCTGTGATCGAAATCATTCGCCCCGGCCCTCTCGCTTCTGTTCAGGACCAAGGAAGGCCGGGCTATCGCAATATCGGCGTTGGCGTGTCAGGTGCCATGGACCATCTTGCGAGACGTATCGCCAATCTCATGGTTGGCAATGACGAGGAACTGGCTGTCATCGAAGTCACGCTGGGTGGCATCGAACTTCGCTTTGACGACAATTGTACTTTCGCAGTGACAGGCGCAGACGCCGGTTTCACACTTGATGGCGAAATTTTGCCTGCCTGGTGGTGTGTCACAGCGAAAGCTGGACAAGTTCTTAAAGCCTCTGCCCCTCGTGCAGGCATGCGTAGCTGCATTGCTGTTTCTGGTGGCATTGATGTGCCCGTACTGCTTGGTGCGCGGGCGACAGACCTCAAGGCAGGTTTCGGCGGCCATGCTGGGCGTGGATTGGCGGCCGGAGACAGGCTGGCAGTCGGAGAGCACCGCTCCACACTCGCAAAACCGTTCGGCCTGTCGGCATCGCGGCTGCATCTTGATGCAAGGGCACACAGCGGACTGCAGGGAGAAACCGTTATTCGCATGCTACCCGCCGCGGAATGGAAAAATTTTGGGCCGGCAGCGCACCAACTTTTCCTCTCCACTCTCTGGGAGATAGACCCCGCCAGCAATCGGGTCGGCATTCGCCTTAACGGACCAGAGTTGATACCTGACCACAGCCGTGAACTTTTGTCTCACGGCATCCTGCCGGGCACGATTCAAGTCCCCCCCTCTGGCAAACCGATCGTACAATTGTGTGATGCGAACACGATGGGCGGTTACCCCAAATTGGGCGTCGTCATAACTTCGGATTTGCATCTGCTTGCTCAGGTCCGCTTGGGGGGCACTGTTCGTTTCGAAGTGATCACGCGTGAAGCCGCGCTCAATGCAGTCAACGACCACAAAAAATCCTTCGACCGTATCAAGGCGTTGATCGCTAGTGCACGCGCCGTTTCGGGAGAAACCCGGAAATGACAACGACTTCAGACAACCGTGCAGCATTCGATCCCGAGATGATCTCGCAATTGACGCAGACGGCTGCATCACTCGGCATCAGCAAACTTCACCTGAAGGCTGGTGAAACAGAGATTACACTTGAGGTGCATGTCGCTCAAAAAGGCTCTACGGGGATAAGTACCACTCGCAGTCTCTTGTCCGACATCGTTGGCAATCTTCATTGGGCGCACCCTGACCGGAGCGAAGATGTAGCCACGTCCGTGAAGGCCGGACAAGCATTTGCCTATCTTGAAAGCGGTGGCGTCATCCTGCCACAGTTCGCGCCATGTTCCGGTGTCGTTGTTGAACGGCTTGCAGCGGCAGGTGATCTCGTTGGTTATGGCACACCGCTCGTCACAATCAGGGAGCAGGCGTGAAGGAATGGCGCTTATGAAAACGATCGATCTCAATTCGGATCTTGGCGAGGGATTTGGCCCATATCGCATGGCAGACGATGCGACGCTGCTCGACATCGTCTCATCGGCAAATATCGCCTGTGGCGCCCATGCTGGAGACCCGGTCATCATGGATCGCACAGTGCGTGATGCAATGGCGCGCGGAGTGGCACTTGGTGGGCATGTCGGTTATCCCGACAGGCAGGGTTTTGGTCGCCGTGCCATGAGCATGACGCTGAAAGAGCTGGAACTGATGACAATCGCACAATTGGGCGCACTGTCGGCAATCGCAGTGCATGCAGGCGGTCGTCTTACCCATGCGAATTTTCACGGCGCGCTTGGAAATCTGTCTTTTGTCGACGAGGACGTTGCCCGCACGCTTATCGGGGCCCTGAAAGGCTTTGATCCCGATCTTCATTTTATTGGGCTGCCACATACCGCTGCTTTCCGCCAAGCCGAGATTCACAATGTTCAAACTGTAGGGTCTTTCCTGGCTGACCGTGGGTACAAGCCAGATGGCACGTTGATGGCCCGAGGCATGGCAGGTGCGGTCATCCATGACGGTGATACTATCAAGCAGCGGGTTGCTCGCGTTTTGCAGGAAGGGGTCGTTGAGGCTGTAGACGGCACTGTCATTGCCATGCCCGCCCGTTCCATCCTCATTCACAGTGACACGGAAGGGGCCGTTGAACTGGCGAAGGTCATTCGCCAGGCCGTGCTCGACGCAGGTTTTGTGATCAGCTATTTCCGCTGAGAGTGTTCAGCTCAAACTAAAAAGGCCGCCCCCAATATCTGGAGGCGGCCTTTTTTCTTATGGTTCCTCAACTTAATTGGTCAGGTTCGGCAGCCAGTTTACGATGTCGGGGAAACACGCCAGCAAGAATACCATCGCGATCATGATCAGAAAGAATGGCAACACTGCGCGAGCAATGGTCGACATGTTTTCACTGGTGAGGTTCTGAACAACAAACAGGTTCATGCCCACAGGGGGTGTAATTTGCGCCATTTCAACAGCAATCACCAGGAAGATGCCAAACCACACCTTGTCAAAACCAGCTGCGGTGACGAGCGGCAGGGCAATCGGCAAGGTCATGACAATCAGTGACATGCCTTCTAGAAAACAACCCAGGACGATGTAAATCATCAACAGCAATGCAATCAGGCCGAGGGGCGAAAGGTTGAGCGACTGGATCTGACTTGCGATGGCCTGAGGAAGCCCAAGAAAACCCATGGCAGTGGACAGAAAGCCTGCCGCAGCAATGATCAAACCGAGCATGCTTGCGACCCGCGCGGTTCCCATACAGGAATCAATGATAGCACGGAGCGTCAATGTTCGCTCGGCAACCATGATCAGCATGGTCGTCGCCACGGCCAGCGCAGCAGCTTCAGAAGGGCTTGCCAGTCCGCCATACATCGAACCAAGCAAAACTCCCATGAGGACCGCGAACGGTGTCAATGATCTCAAGCCATAGAACCGCTCTTTCCAGAGGCTGGCCTTGTCCTGCAACGGCCCACGAGGCGTGTCTTTGTAGATCAGGGAGCGTATCGCCAGCCACGCCATGAACATCAGGCAGAGCAGCAAGCCAGGAACAATGCCCGCGGCAAAGAGCTTCAGCACCGAAGTTTGCGAGAGAACACCATATATGATCATGATCACGCTTGGCGGGATGAGGAACCCGAGCGTGCCGGCGCCGGCAAGAGATCCCATGGCGGCGCGTTTGTCATATCCGCGACGAGTCAACTCGGTGTAGGTGATTTTTCCAACAGCGCTGGTCGTCGCGGCAGATGAACCTGAAATCAATGCAAAAAATGTGCAGCCAAGAACATTGGTGTGCAGTAGCCCGCCGGGCATATTTCGCACCCAGGGTTCGATTGCCCGGAAAAGACCATCGACGAATCTCGAGCGGAACAGGAGTTCAGCCATCAGGATGAACAGCGGAAGCGCCACAAGTTCCGGCGAAGCAAGGCCGTTCCAGACAGACTGGCTCAGTACCTTGTCGATCGGGATAGAGCGGAACAGTGCAAGGCTCGAAATACCGATCCCCATAAGGCCAAGACCAACCCAGGCACCAGAGCCAAGAATAAGGAAGAGAAGTACGATCGGGGCAATAACTGTCAATGGCATAGTGAACCCCTGGCGGTCGCACGTGATGTGATGTTGCTCATGGTCAAGTCACTCCACGGAAGGGCCGGAGCTTCCGGCAAGTTCAAGAGGCGATCCGACAATGTGATGGATGATGCGCAGGACGAGTTGCAGCGTCAGCAGTGCCGCGCCAAACGCCATGACGGCTGCTGGATAAACGAGCGGGACATTGTTGATCGTGCCGGAACTGCGCCCGCTCGCGCCGTAAGAAATGGCAAGTCGAATGAGCGCGAAACTTAAAACGGACGAAATCGCCAGACCCACGAATGTGGACGTCCAGACAAAAAGCCTTGGTGCGACCGCCTTGAGCAGCGTCACCTGAATGTGACCGCCGGTGCGCAACGTATACGCAAGTCCTAGAAAGATGGCCGCCATGTGAATGTAGGCTGCGTATTCCCAAACAAATGGCAGACTGATCCCGGCTGTGTTTCTCAGGATAATCTCGGCAAGCTGCATGATTGCAATCAGCATGATCAGGCCGCCAGCCAGATTGGCCAGCCACCGTGAAATGGCGTCGACAGAGCTATATATGGTTTGCCACATGGCCTTTGTTCCCCTTGCAAGGCACACAAGAGTGCCTCGCATTATGTCCGGTACGGATCGGTTGATGCCCGATTAGCGGGACTGGAAGGCCTTGACGAGCCCTTCTGCCTTTTCACCCATGCCCTTCAGGGCAGCGTCGCGAAGTGGGGCTGCGAGCTCTTTGAGCTTGGCGCGTGTTTCAGCAGAAAGATCCCGTGTTTCGATCCCGTGTTCTTTCAGCTTTTCGATGTTGGCTGCGTCGGCGTCGGCAGCCGATTGCCAGAACTGGTCCTGCAAGCCTGTCGCTGCATCTTCAATTGCCTTGCGCTCGGTTTCGGAAAGTGCGTTCCAGCTGTCTAGGTTAACCGTAACGGCGTTGGTGTTCCATGTCTGGCGGGTGGTGTAACCGTATTTCAGAAACTCCCAGAAGGAGCCATCCACAGCCGAAGGTGACGATGTCGCTACTGCATCGATCACGCCAGCAGCAAGCGATGGAATAACTTCACCCCATGGCAACTGAACAGGCATCATCTTTGCCGCATGGAAAATCTCTGTCGACGATTTGTCGTAGGAGCGGATTTTCAAACCACCGAAATCTTCAACCGAGTTGATTTCCTTCTTCAGGTAGACCTGCTGTTGCGGCCAAGGAATGGTATAGAGAAGCTTCTGATTGTTTTGCGCGAAAACTTCATCAAGAACAGGACGATACATCTTGTCGAAAGCCTTCAACTCGTCGAAGCTATCGATGAGATAGGGCAGGGACTGAATACCGAAAAGGGCGTTCTCACCGACCTGCTGGTTGAGCAGCATGTCACCGACAGGAACAAGACCATCACGTACCGCTGAAACCATTTCCGGGCCCTTGAAGCCGAGCGAGCCGGATGGATGCAAGGTGATCACGACTTCGCCATTGGTATCGGCTTTTACCTTGTCAGCAAAAATCTGCGCGTTCTTGACGATATAGTTGTCCGCAGGCCATGCCAGAGGGAGGTCCCAGTTTGTGGCGGCCGTTGCGGCGGATGTGCCAGCTGCGAGGACCATGCCGGCAAGCAGCGTCGCGTTGCAGAATTTCATGTCATTTCCCTTCTGGTTAATTTTATGACCTTACATGCAGGCGCGTTGCGAGCAGTTTCTTAAGAAAAGCCGAAAATACGAGCCCGAAAAAACGATATATTCTGATGTCAGTTCATTCCTTTTTGGAATTCATTCAGACGCTGGAAGCCGCCAGCCGCTTTGGCGGGCGGCCTCGCCTTGTCATTTCTTGGTGGCATAGGCACCAGTATAGGTACCGTCTTCGATCGTTCGAAGGATGTCAGCCTCTTTCAATTCCTGTGCGCGAACTGCGTCAAGCAACTCAGCCGCGCGCTCTGGTCTGAACGCCACCACGCCATCCAGGTCACCGACGATGATATCGCCGGGATAAACAACCATGCCGCCAATCGAAACCGGAACATTGAGTTCGCCTGGGCCATTCTTGTAGGGACCACGGTGAATTGCAGACCGGGCAAACACAGGAAAACTGTCTTTTCCAATCGCGTCGACATCGCGGATTGCGCCATCGAGGACAAAGCCAGCCGCGCCACGCTTGCGGGCAATGGCACTCATGATTTCACCGATAAGTGCACGGCTGACGTCACCATCACCGTCGACAACGAGAACGTCGCCAGGCTGGATGAGGTCGAGTGCTTCGTGAATGACCTTGTTGTCACCCGAGCGCGTCTTGATGGTAAACGCAGTACCAGCCATCGGCGTACCATTATGAAATGGTCTCAAGCCAATTGCGCCGGGTTGTCGTTCAAGATTATCGCTGATGTTGGCAGTTGCAAGCTTGCGGAATGCCTCGATAAGCTCCGGCTTGACCTGTGCAGGAAGTGGATTTTCGCGCGGGTTGGACATGTTGATCACATTCTCTTTTGGATGCATTGGAAATTAGCGGAGTTTCGCGCAGGCCGTCGCTATTCGGCGGCATCCTTCCTCGATGTCAGGCAGAGCGGTGGCGAAGGAAAGGCGCAGATAGGGCGACATTCCATAGGACGTGCCATCCATGACGGCGACGTTTGCCTCATCCAGAAAATATTCCATGACATCAATGTCGCTGACGAGTGTTTTGCCTGCGGGCGTGGTGCGCCCAACCAGACCCGAAACATTTGGGAACAGGTAGAAGGCGCCGGCAGGAGGCATGCAACGAATTCCATCGATCCCGCTAAGCAGTTCGACCATGCGATTGCGGCGGTGGCGATAATCTTCGCTCATGTCAGCGACGACCTGTTGATCTGCTTCCAGTGCGGTAACGGATGCCATCTGTGTGATCGAGTTGGCACACGTCGTATTCTGACCAAGAAGTTTGGCAATTGCCCCGATCAGTTCCACCGGTCCGGCGACAAAACCGAGACGCCAACCGGTCATGGCATAGGCTTTGGACATGCCATTGACGATCAGGCAGCGGCCGGCAAGGTCTGGCGCAACGGCAAGTGGCGTCACATGGGCAGCGCCGTCATAAATAAGGTGTTCGTAAATTTCATCGGTCATCAGCGCCACCTGCGGATGGCGACGTAATACCTCCGCAATCGCTTCAAGCCCGGCCTGATCGTAAATCGCACCCGTCGGATTGCTTGGTGAATTCAGGATCAACCAACGCGTCTTTGGCGTGATTGCGGCCTCGAGTGCTTTGGCCGTCAAAAGAAAGCCGTCCTCTTCGGGGCAGGTCACGATAACGGGCTTTCCGCTATTTACGGCCACTATATCGGGATACGACACCCAGTAGGGAGCAGGCACGATAACTTCATCACCCGGATTGAGCGTCGCTGCGAAAGCTTCGAAGATCAACTGTTTTGCACCGTTACCGACGAGTACCTGTGATGGATCGATGCTGATGGCATTATCGCGGGCGAATTTGGCTGCGATCGCTTTGCGCAATGCTGGAATACCAAGTGTTGCAGTGTAGTGCGTCTGTCCGCTTCGCATTGCGTCAATTGCAGCGTCAATAATGTGAGCTGGCGTGTCGAGATCTGGCTCACCCATCGTGAAGTCGATGATGTGCCGGCCAGCAGCCTGTAGCTCGACCACGCGCTTCTTGGCGCCGATGCTTGCGGAGGGCTTAAGGCTCTTGACACGTTCGGATAGCTGGATTGCCATTGTTGTCGATCACTCCCGTATTGGCAGGCGAATGGCTTGGCCGCCTTGATCAGAGGAGGATAGAAAAAAATAACATTCAAAAAACCGATAAATAATGATAATCTATCATGACGTTTTGGAATGATAGAGGTACGACGTGACCGTGACGATAACCTTGAAGCAGCTGGAGGCCTTGTATTGGATTGCGCAATCCGGCACTTTCGAGCGTGCTGCGGCGAAAATGAACACCACTCAATCCGCGATATCGAAACGCATTCAAGAGCTTGAGGCCGCGTCTGGGATCGTGATTTTTGATCGAAGCCTTCGTGGTGCTCGCCTGACAGAAAGAGGTGAGTATCTCGTCGCAATCGCTCAGGAAATGCTGGAGCGTCACGACCGCATCATTTCATTAAAAACCGACCAAAAGCCGCCTATGCGAAAACTCCGGTTGGGTGTGACTGAACTTACGGCCATGACGTGGCTGCCGCGCCTTGTGGCAGCGTTGCAGGAGACTTACCCCTCGATAATTCTCGAGCCGGAGGTCGACATGAGCCGTGATCTCTATGGAAGGCTTTTGGATGAAACCATCGATCTCGTTGTCATCCCCGAGGCTTTTGTTGCGCCGGAAATTACTGCATTACGCGTTGCGGAAGTTGAAAATGTCTGGATGGCTCATCCCGGTTTGGTGGATGCGTCCAGGCCCCTGCATCTTTCGGAACTTGCACAATATCCGGCGCTTATTCAGGGAGGCCGATCTGGTTCTGGCCTCTATTTTTCGAAATGGTTGAAGTCGGAAGGCGTTAAATTCGGACACTATATTTCGAGTGACAGCCTCGTCGCCATGATAGGCTTGACGGTAGCGGGCATTGGAGTTAGCTACGTACCTCGTCAATGCTTCCAGCCTCTTGTTGATGAAGGCAAGTTAGTGGTGCTGGAAACCCGTCCCAAATTGCCGTTGGTGCCCTACGCAGCGATGTATCGAAACGATCGGCCTTCCACGATTGTGCAGTCCGTCGCAAAACTCGCAGCTAGAGTATGTGACTTTTCTCAGCAGTTTCAGTCATAGCCCAAGAGGCGCCAGAATGCGCTCGCGAAGTGTAACCTACGAGCCCTCCTATACAGTTGTACCTACAATTTCCTGTCTGTTTCATGATCCCTTGCAAATGTCATGCACTTGCCTTTTTGACGCTCAGCGGCCATGGGCTTACGATTACTGCCTACGAATTTAAGCAAGATCATTTGTTAATGCCCGTGGCGCCCCAGCACGCATATGATCGGCTCGAATGTATCGCGATGGACACGCACCACCCGTTGGGTCGGATTTTCGGCGTACGAGGCGACATTTTGATTCCCTTCAAGAGCTGTGTTTACTTACTTCGTTGGTAAACCACCAAGAAAAAGCCGTTCAGCATATCAACTCTCCACGAGGTCCGCGCGCTGAACGCTGAGCCAATGCGCCGTCGCGAGTACTTCCTTGAGGTGCGCCGCCATTTCTTTTCGTGCGGCTTCCGGCTCTTTCTGCTCGATTGCACGGACAATTTGGCAATGCTGTGCAAGAAGGGTCCGCAAATGGCTGGAGTCCGGAAGGCTGAGGTAGCGAACGCGGTCCATCTGCAGCTTTACGGTCTGGATGACACGCCAGCTTTTGGAAAGACCAGCCTCTTCGCAGAAACTTCTGTGAAAGGCCTCGTCCAGCTCCAGGAAGAGATCGCCATCTTCCTGCGCCACAGCAAGCTCCTGCCGGGCCAGATTAGCCTTGATGTCGATCAGGAACTGGGGAGAACATTGCCCGGCCAGACGCCCTACCACCGCGACTTCGAGGGACTCACGAATGAACTGCGCTTCCTCCACATCTCTGATCCGTATGGGAGCCACAAAGCTTCCGCGCTGAGGAAGGATGTCGATCAAGCCCTCATCTGCAAGGCGGATAAGCGCTTCACGCACCGGTGTGCGACTGACGCCCAGCTGCAACGACAGCTCCTTTTCGCTAAGGGCTTCTGATGGAAGGATCGCAAGGGTGATGATGGCGCGACGGATGCGTTCGTAGACCTGGGGCGCAATCGGCATGCGAAGATTGATGGACTCCAGTCCTCCTGCAGGCTGCGAATTAAGCTTGTCACCGATCATCACCTCCACCGTAGGTTTGTCCGCCATCATCCCCCCTTTGAGCGACCGAGATTGCCGATATCCGCAAATCGCACATCTCTTGCAGACAGTCTATCAAAGATATTGACATGCTACCATGGTAGTATGTATGTGTTCTTCTGGGAGAAACGGGAAGACTTCGACGAACGACTTTCCGCCGCGTTGATAGCGCTACGGCGCCATGCCGCGCATGAAAAGCCGATCGTGGAAGTGAAGCCGCCGACCCCAAGGCCCGGCAGAACCGGGCCTTTGCTCGGGGAGTTGGAGGAGAAAACATCCATGAAGATCAATTACAGAAACAAGGCTGCGGCACTTGCGCTTGCGCTGCTTGCCGGCACAGCCATCGCCTCGTCTGCGCGCGCCGATGACGGTGTCGCTGCAGGTGACACCAGCGGCAAGAAGATCGCATTCAGCAATTCCTATGCCGGCAACTCGTTTCGCCAGGTCATGATCAAGAGCTTCCAGGATATGGGAGCCAAGGCGAAGGCTGATGGCAAGATCGCCGACACGGCCGTCGTCAGTGCTAATAACTCGGTCACCGAGCAGGCCTCGCAAATCCAGAATCTCATCCTGCAGGGTTATGACGCCATCATCGTATTGGCTGGCTCGGACACGGCTCTCAACGGTGCGATCAAGGAGGCCTGCGACGCAGGTATCGTTGTCGTTGCCTTCGCCAGCGGTGTGACCGAGCCATGTGCATATGTCGTCGACTACAACTTGAATTCCTACGCCAAGGCCGAGCTTGATTTCATTAAGTCGAAGATGGGCGACAAGCCAGCCAATATCCTTGAGATCCGCGGCATGGCCGGTGACGGTTTCGACAAGCGTCTGCATGACGGTGTCGTCAAGGCTCTCGCCGAACATCCGGATTACAAGAGTGTCGGCGAAGTCTATGGTCAGTGGACCGCGACCGTAGCGCAAAAGGAAGTTTCCGGCATTCTTCCGTCGCTGCCGAAGGTCGATGCGGTCCTCACGCAGGGTGGCGATGGCTATGGCGCAGCTCAGGCCTTCAAGGCTGCCAAGCGGGATCTGCCGATCATCATCATGGGTAACCGTCAGGACGAACTGGCGCTCTGGAAGCAGGAGCATGACGCTTCCGGCTATGAGACGTTCTCCCTTGGTGCAACACCGTCCGTCTCCCAGGTCGCTTTCTGGGTGGCCCAACAAATCCTCGCTGGAAAGAAAGTACCCAAGTTCGTCGAGGTTCCCCTGCTGCAGATCAATCAGCCGGATCTCGATGCCTGGCTGAAGACAGTTCCCGAGGGCGGCGTGGTCAACGCGCAATATCCGCAGGACCTTGTTGCCAAGATCATCGATGCAAATGTCAACAAGACCGATCTTCCGGCCGTTCCCGCCCCGAAGTGAGACTGATTATGACTGACCTGCCAACCACATTGCCGGATGCCGCCGTGGCGGAAGCGCTGATTGACGTGCGCGATGTGCGCAAGAGCTATGGCGCCGTCCACGCGCTGGGAGGGGTCGACTTTCGGCTCGCATCCGGAGAAGTGGTTGGCCTGGTCGGTCATAACGGTGCCGGGAAGTCCACGCTGATGAATGTCCTGTCAGGCGCTACCCAGCGCACGGCAGGCAGCTTCCGCTATGCCGGGTTTGAAATGGAAGCATGGAATGCAGCGAAAGCTCAGTCGAGCGGGCTTCGCTGCATCTTCCAGGAACTGTCGCTCTGCGCAAACTTGTCCGCGGCCGAGAACACGCGGGTGGTTCACAGGCAGTTGCGGGGTCCCGGCTGGCGTGGCCGCGCAAGGCAGTTGATGGCCCGGGCGCTGGACGACATCTTCCCCGGTCACGGTATCGATCCGAACGCGAAGATTTCGGAACTCTCCATCGGCTCCCGCCAGATGGTCGAGATTGCTCGGGCCTTTACCGAGACGGATATTCGCGTTCGCTGCGTTATCCTCGATGAACCCACATCGTCGCTCGGCCACCAGGCGACCGAACAGCTTCTGGCCTACATCCGGTCGGCTGCCGCGCGCGGTGTCGCCTGCATTCTTATTACTCACCGCCTGAACGAAATCATAGCCGTCTGCGATCGCGCCGTTGTCATGGTCGATGGCAGGATCATAGCCGAGCGCAGCACGCGCGGCCTTTCGCGGTCCAACTTGGTTGAAATGATGGGGGGCATCGAGGTAACCCACAGCCGCAGCGCGAATGGCGCGGCCCGCAGGACAGGTGCCGTTCAGATCGATCATCCCGGCGTCGATGGAGCGGATCGTCCGGTCAAGGCAGCCGCCGGGGAGATCATCGGCTTTGCCGGCCTTGATGGCCATGGCCAGCGTGAACGGCTGCGATCCATATTCACCTCCATAAACAAGGCTGGAAAGACGCCCGCTGCCTATGTTGCTGGCGACCGCGGGCTCGAGGGTGTGTTCGGCCTCTGGTCGATTGCCGATAACCTAACGATCCGCAGCCTGAATGCGTTGCAACGAGCCGGTTTCGTATCGGCCGATGCGGCGAGATCCTTGGCCTCCAGCTGGTCGGCGAGGTTGAAGGTCAGGGCGCCCTCGATTGACACGCCGATCCTGTCGCTCAGCGGCGGCAACCAGCAGAAGGTGCTTTTTGCCCGGGCTCTCGCCTCGGATGCCGAGGTCATCTTCCTCGACGACCCCATGCGCGGCGTCGATGTGGGCACGAAGCAGGAGGTTTATCAGCTGATACGCGCTGAAGCCGAGCAGGGGCGGACATTCGTCTGGTACACCACAGAGATGGAAGAGCTCAATAATTGCGACCGCCTTTATGTCTTCCGCGAAGGCAGGGCCGTCGAGGAAATCCAGGGCAATGAGATCGATCATGCCCGCATTCTGGAGGCTTCGTTTGGAGGCGCACATGGCTGATGTCATGATCAGACCGACATCTAAGGCCCGGCCGGCCTGGCTTTCCGCAAGCCTGCAGGTTGGATTGCCGGCCGTTGCTCTTGTCCTGATGCTCGCCGTCATCTTCTGGATCCGGCCGACAGCCATGAGTTATTTTGGCTTTACTCTGCTGTTCAAGTTGGCGACGCCGCTGGTTCTTGCCGCGCTGGCACAGATGCTGATCATCATGCTCGGTGACATCGATCTGTCGAATGGCGCGTTCGTCGGGCTCATCACCTGCATTACGGCTCTGCACCTCGCGACAAATCCTTCGCTGGCAATCGTTTTCTATCTTGTTGCCATTATCGTCTATGCCGGGATCGGCCTGCTCATCCAGGCTCGCCAGCTCCCATCCATCATCGTCACTCTCGGCATGTCGTTTATCTGGCTCGGCACGGCCATCATGATCCTGCCTTCGCCGGGTGGTGCGGCACCTGCCTGGCTTGCGGGCTTCATGAGCTGGCGGCCGCCGCTTGTGCCGCTCCCGATCCTGCTGGCGGTCATCGCCGCTGTTGTCGGACACTTCGCTATTTCGCGATCCTCCTACGGCGCCATCCTGCGCGGAGCGGGTTCCAATCCACGCGCCATCGAGCGAGCAGGATGGTCCACCACGCGCATCAAGGTAATGGTCTATGCCGCAGCCGGTCTTCTCGCCTGCCTTTCCGGCATCACGCTCACAGGGCTCACCACGTCGGGTGATCCGAATGTCGCGCCGGCGTACACGCTTCTCGGCGTCGGCGCGGTTATCCTGGGCGGTGGCTCCTTCAACGGGGGCATCGTCTCTCCAGTCGGAACGGTCATCGGCGCCCTGACACTTTCGCTTGCCGGCTCTCTGCTCAGCTTCCTGCAGGTGCCTCCCACCTGGCAGATCGGTGCTCAGGGCGGCATCTTGTTCCTGGTGCTCGCCGGTCGCGTACTCCTCACGGAGAAAAAGCCATGAACCATCGTCTCTCGCTCGCCCCCTGGACCTACGGCTTCATCGTGGCCTTTGCGATGTGGATCGCAACCACAGCCTATGCCGGCTTCGACAGTGCGGAGGCGACTTTGACGGCCGCCCTGACATTCGGTGCCTTCAGCGTCGTGGTCGGAACCGGGCAAATGCTGGTGATCGCATCCGGACCGGGTAATATCGACCTGTCCGTCCCCTCCGTGCTGACGCTCGCCGCGTACGTCTCCATGACGGTCATGAACGCGCAGGATGGCATGCTGTTCGCCGGACTTGCGGCGGCCGTCGCAGTCGGCGCTCTTGCCGGTATGCTGAATTTCCTGGCCATCACGCTGCTCCGCCTGCCGCCGATCATCGCTACGCTTGCCTGGAGTTTCGTCTTCCAGTCGTTCGCCTTCAATTTGGGCGGTGAGGCGACGCTGAAGCCCCCGGCGATGCTGTCGGCCTTCACGCTGTGGCGGATAGGTGGCGTTCCCTTCATGCCCTTCGCCGTGATGCTGCTGACGTTCGCAACGATGATCGTCCTCTCGCGCGGCGTCTGGGGCAGGCGGCTGCTCGCGGTCGGACAAAGCGAACCGGCGGCAAAGCTTGCCGGCGTCTCGGTCGGGGGTGTCAGGCTGATCGCCTACTGCCTGTGTGGCGTGGCCGCGGGCCTTGCCGGCTATCTTCTCTCCGGATTTTCCGGCGGCGCGGCGCTCAACATGGGCGACGTCTACCTGCTGGAGTCGATTGCGGTCGTGGTTCTCGGCGGCACGAGCGTGGCCGGCGGTCAGGCAAATGCCGTCGGCATCTGGGGTGCTGCATTGTTCTTCAATCTGATGGCGACGATGCTCAACACCTTTCAGATGCAGGCAGGCGTCCGCTTCGTGCTCACGGGTGCGCTGATCATCCTGATCGTCGCCATCGTACCGCGGCCGAGGGCTGCCTGAAATGGCGGACATCAGCAGCCTGAGAACCCTGTTCAGCGAAGAGCACTTCACCTTCGTCGATCTGACACATCCGATGAAGGCGGAGATGCCGGTTTGGCCGACGCATCCACGCTTCTGCCAAGAGGTCATCGAGAGCTACGACAATGGTGATGTCGCCTGCAATCATTCACTCTGCCTCAGCGAACATTCCGGTACGCATTTCGACGCACCGCTGCATTTCGTCAAAGGTGGAAGCTCGATCGCGGAGATTGTACCCCAACGGTTCTTTGGCCGCATGGCGACCATCAGCGTCTTAGATGCGCTGCTTTGCGAAGCCGTCGGTGCGGACCGGATTCTAGCCTTCGAGGAAAGCCACGGACAAATCGAAGCCGGTGATGCGGTGTTCTTCCATTTCGGCTGGGATCGCTTCTGGGACGATGCATCACAACACGGGCGCTTTCTCAGCGACTGGCCGGGGCTTTCGAAAGAAGCCAGCGAACTCCTGCGTGCCAGAGGTGTTCGTATCGTCGGCTCGGACTGCCTTTCGATAGATCACTATGGAAGTACGGATTTCCCGGCCCACAACACGTTGCTCGGAGCCGATATTCTGGTTGGCGAGAATTTCGCCAATCTCGGTCAGCTGCCTCCTTACTGCTTCCTTACCGCATTGCCTCTTCCGATCGAAGGCGGCTCCGGCTCTCCCGCAAGGGCGGTTGCGCTCGTCGGTACGCCGGACGGAAGTGATTACGGGCAAGGGATTCCACTGCAAACCGGCACAATTTCACGAGGTAAGGCATGAGACATACGTGGCGCTGGTTTGGGCCGGTTGATAAGGTAAGCGTCCGCGAGGCTGCCCAGGCAGGAGCGCAGGGTATCGTCAGTTCGCTGCATCACCTTCCAACGGGAACCGCATGGACGACAGAAGAGGTTGAAAAGCGGCAGCAGGAAGTTCGCGCGGGCGGCCTCGATTGGGAGCTTGTCGAGAGCATCCCGGTTTCTGAAAGCATCAAGACCATGTCCGGGGACTGGAAAGCGCATATCGACGCGTGGCAGCAGAGCCTCCGTGTGCTGGCCAAGGCCGGCATCTCCACCGTTTGCTACAATTTCATGCCGGTTCTGGATTGGACACGCACCGATCTGCGCTGGGAAACGCCGATCGGCGCGCGCGCGATGCGTTTCGATCTGATCGACTTCGTGGCGTTCGACCTCCATATGCTCCAGCGCCCCGGAGCAAGAGGCGAGTACTCCGCTGTTGTCGCCGAACAGGCCGATTCGCACTTCCGTGCCATGTCGGCTGAAAAGAAGGCGGCGCTATCTCGCAATATTGGTGCCGGTCTTCCCGGTTCTACGGATGGCTACAGCATCGGCGAACTCAGGGAAGCACTTGCCCGCTATGCCGCTATCGATGCCGCCACCTTGCGGAAGAATCTCATCGATTTCCTTTCGGAAGTCGTGCCGGTGGCTGAAGAACTCGGCATGCGGCTCTGCGCCCATGGTGACGATCCGCCCTGGCCATTGCTCGGCCTGCCGCGCATTTTGTCGACCGAAGCGGACTATCTCGAAGTCCTGCACGGGGTTGACAGCATGGCGAACGGGGTGACCTTCTGTACGGGATCGCTCGGAGTGCGTGCGGATAATGATCTGCCTGCCATGCTCCGACGCCTGGCACCAAAAATCCACTTCTTCCATCTTCGAAACGTTCGCCGCGAGGAAGAGCGTATGCCGTGCTCCTTCTTCGAAGACGAACATCTCGAAGGTAATACGGATATGGTGGCAATAGTCGCCGAGATCGTCGCCGAGGAAAAGCGCCGCAAGGCGGAAGGACGGAGCGACCATCAGATATTCATGCGGCCTGATCACGGTCAGGAAATCCTGGAAGACCTTACGCGCGGCGCCCAGCCTGGCTATCCTGCGATCGGTCGCCTTAAAGGTCTCGCAGAGCTGCGCGGCATCGAGCGGACCTTGTCGCACACCAGCTATGGATTGGGATGACCATGAACCGATTGAACGCACAAGCACCTTTGTCGGAAGATGTCGAACGTCCAGGCTATGATCGCCGGTCACTCAAGCCGGGCATCGTCCATATCGGTGTGGGCGCGTTCCATCGAGCTCATCAGGCCATCTATACGGATGATGCCCTGGCGAGCGCATTCGGGGACTGGGGTATCATCAGCGTGAGCCTTCGTTCCACGGATATCGTCAAATCCTTGAAGGACCAGGACTACCTGCACTCCGTGACAATACGCGACCAGTCTGGCGCTAAGACAAAGCTTGTCGGCTCGACCGTCGGCGCGATTGCTGCAGCCGAGGACAGGGAGGCGTTGCTTTTGAAGCTTTCGGATCCGGCAATCCGAGTCGTGACCTTAACGGTGAGCGAGAAGGCTTATGGCCTCGATCTGAAGACGGGAAGTCTTGATACCGCACATTCCGCGGTTGCTTATGATCTGGCCGATCCTGAAAGTCCTGTCGGCGTGATCGGTTATCTCACGGAGGGTCTTGCACGCCGGCGGGCTGCAGGCCACCAACCCTATACAGTCCTCTGCTGTGACAATCTGCCAAGCAACGGCCATGTCGTTCGACGGCTGGTCCTCGAAATGGCGTCCCGTCGCGACGCGCACCTCGCTAAGTGGATCGAGGAGGAAGGGCGCTTTCCGTCGAGCATGGTCGACCGAATCGTTCCGGCGGGAACCCAGGAGGTCCGCGTGCGGGCAGCCGAAGCGCTTGGAGCATGGGATGATCTGGCGCTTGAGACGGAGCCTTTCAGGCAGTGGGTCATCGAGGACGATTTTGTTTCCGGGCGACCCGCTTGGGATGCCGGCGGCGCGCTGTTCGTTAGCGCGGTCGAACCCTATGAGAAGATGAAGCTGCGTCTGCTCAACGGCTCGCACTCGTTGATCGCCTATCTCGGGCAGCTCCGCGGGCTCGAATATGTTCGCGACGTCATGGCTGTTTCTGAATACCGGGAGATAGTGCGCCGCCACATGCAGGCGGCGAAATTCACCCTCGATCCGGTTCCCGGCATCGACCTCGACAGCTACATCGAGGAGCTGATTGCCCGCTTCGCCAATCCCGAGATCGCCCACCGCACGGCGCAGATCGCAATGGACGGAACGCAGAAGCTGCCACAGCGGATTTTCGCTGCTGCGGTTGATGCTCTTGCCGCCGGTAGCGACGGTGACCGTTTCGCTTATGTCACTGCGCTCTGGATGGCCTATGTCACGCGATTTGAAAAGATCGACGATCCGCGCGCCCAGGAAGTGCGGCAGGCGGCGTTGGCTGGTGATGGGTCCTCGGTGTCCCTTTTCGCCGTCTCCGGTCTTTTTTCGCCTGAGCTGAAAAACAATCACGACTGGCGCGGGAAAGTGGACGCGCACCTGAAACAGATACTGACTGGCTGAATACTGAACGCGGCTGGCCGCGTTTCGATGCTGCGCCATGATTATGAATGTGGAGACGACATGGTTACGATATCGGTACTCGAACCGCACAAGCTGGCGGTCGATCGGCGCGAGGTTGCTCCTCCATCGGAGGGTGAAATTGCAGTTCAGGTCATGCGCGCCGGCATTTGCGGTTCTGACATGCATATCCTTCACGGCTCGAATCCGTTTGTGACCTATCCGCGTATCATCGGTCATGAGTTCGCCGGTGTCGTCACCGCGCTCGGCGCTGGC
This sequence comes from Agrobacterium tumefaciens, assembly GCF_017726655.1. Taxonomy (NCBI): domain Bacteria; kingdom Pseudomonadati; phylum Pseudomonadota; class Alphaproteobacteria; order Hyphomicrobiales; family Rhizobiaceae; genus Agrobacterium; species Agrobacterium tumefaciens. The sequence goes on along the minus strand of NZ_CP072309.1, from coordinate 956,185 downwards.
GTGTCAGGGCTTGCGATTGGCGATCATGTGGTGGCAGATCCCGTCATATCCTGCGGCCATTGCCATCCATGCCGCATTGGACGCTCGAATGTTTGCGCCAACCTGCAGGTTATCGGCGTTCATCGTGATGGCGGATTTCGGTCAACTGCCGTCCTTCCACAAGAGAACGCCGTCAAGATATCTTCTTCCATGGGTTTCGATGTGGCTGCTCTCGCGGAGCCGCTTGCGGTCGCTGCCAATGTTTTCTGGCGCACCGGCTGCTCGGCCGACGACACTGTCTTGATCTATGGTGCCGGCACCGTCGGCATCACGGTACTTCAAGTTGCCAAGATGCGCGGCGCGCGCTGCATCATCGCCGATATCGACGAAATGCGCCTCGATCGCGCCATGGAGTTCGGCGCCGACGTTGTCATCAATTCTAGGACGAAGTCCGTGGCTGAATCCGTTGCAGGCGAAATGGACGGTCTCGGGCCGTCTGTTGTTATCGATGGCGCGGGAATTCCGGCGCTGCTGGACGAGGCATGCCGCATAGCAGGGCCGGCAGGGCGCATCGGTTTGCTCGGCTTTTCTTCCGCGCCATGCAATGTCACTCAGCAGGAGATCGTTCGCAAGGAATTAACTGTCGTCGGCTCGCGGCTCAATCGCCGGTTTATTCTCGAAGTGGTAGAGTGGCTGGATGCTGGCAAGCTGAAACCGTCCGGCATGATCACGCAGACTTTCGCCGCTGAAGACGCGCGTTTAGCGTTCGATCTCATAGAGCGGAATCCTGAGAAGACGTTGAAGGTCCAGCTGGCTTTCGATGCCTGAATCTGTTCACAAAGTGTGTTTTGGCGTGCAGAATATTGGGTCTGACTCATATGTGGAGCGGTCCGGTTGGCAAGGCTTTGTTGCATGATTTTTCATTGGACAGTGCGGTCATATGTCCGGCCTGTTAACGCGGTCATAAACCGCTAGCCACGATGATTTCCGCGATGCCGATCGGCTAATCAATTTCTCGCGCTCAAAAGCGCACTGAGTCAGACGGTCCGCTTGACGTCGAGATATTGTCCCTGAGAATCATCCTGCTTCGGCGCCTTCCATTTATCCCAACGACGTAGCTCCAGAAATTTTCTTCTTCAAGCTGTTACCAATTCGTAAGCGGCAAGCTGACCCCATCTGGCGTCAGTAGCGCGAGCTCAGCTATTGCGTAATGACTATTCACCAGCTGTGAGCTTCTATGTCTGCGCCTATCTCTGGAACTAGAAACTTTCATATGATCGAGGCCGTTCCGGAACGTTTCGAGGGCGCGCCGCGGCAGTTTCGGCGGCGTTGGTCCGATGATTTCAAGGAGCGAGCGGTGGCTGAGGCGATGGAGCCTGGAGCGAGTGTCTCGGCAATTGCGCGTCGCATCGGCATACACCCATCACAATTATTCGGCTGGCGTCGTGATGCTCGCGCCGAACAAGGGGGCTCTTCGGTGCCTGCGGCTGTCGAGGCGGATTTGGGGCCGATTTGTGCGCGGGCGGTGATCGAGGTGGTTATCGGCGACGTGATTATCCGGGCGGGGGTGGATGCCGATGAAGCACACCTCAGTCGCGTGATCCGAGTGGTGCGGTCGGCATGATCCCGTCGAACGTGAAAGTCTTTCTGGCGAGCCATCCGATCGACTTCCGTAAGGGACCTGACAGCTTGCTATCACTGGTTCGAGATGCTGGCAGTGATCCGTTCAACGGAGCTCTTTATGTCTTCCGGGCGAAACGAGCAGACCGTATCAAGATCGTATGGTGGGATGGCTCGGGCGTTTGCCTTTACGCCAAGCGGCTGGAGAAAGCCCAGTTCTGCTGGCCGCGCATCGGACATAGCCGGGTCCAGCTCAACAATGCCCAGCTTCTGGCTTTGGTGGATGGGATGGACTGGAAACGCGTTCGATCAACACCCATCAAGCCGCCCGAGATTGTTGGGTAAAACCCCTGCGGCGAATTGAATCATGCACCTGAAACTGCGGGCGGATCACAGCAAAATATGCTCTGATCATACCCATGACGCGACCCGATATAGAGCTCCCGGATGATGTAGAGGCACTCAAGGCCATGGTTCTTGCCATGGCCGAAAAGGCCGCTCGCGTCGAGGCTTTGGAAAAGCAGGTCGATGATCTCGAGGCCCGAAATGCTGATGCCGATGAGCGCATCGAGCGGCTGACACAGATCCTGAAAGCTTTTGACCGCGCGCGCTTCGGGCGGCGTTCAGAGAAACTTGCAGCGGCCAGTGTTGATGACGAGCAGCATGCTTTTGTCTTTGAGGAGATCGAGACCGGTATTGCGGCGATCAGGGCCAAGGTTACGAGTGGCATCAACAAAGATGGCAAACGTCCACCGAGGCCACGCAAGGGCTTTGCGGCGCATCTGGAGCGTATCGAGGTGGTGATCGAGCCGGAAGACTTGCCGGAGCATGCGGGTAAGACCAAAATCCTGATCGGAGAAGACATATCCGAACGCTTGGATGTCGTTGCAGCGAAGTTCCGTGTCATTGTTACGCGCCGTCCCAAATACGCTTTTAAGAACGAAGACGGCGTGATCCAGGCTGCGGCCCCGACACATATCATCGAGGCGGGTATCCCAACCGAAGCGCTTCTGGCCCAGATCGCCGTCTCCAAATATGCCGATGGCCTACCACTCTATCGGCAAGAAGCGATCTACGCCCGCGACAAGGTCGAACTCGACCGCAGGCTCATGGCTCAATGGATGGGAAAGCTGGGGTTCGAGCTCGACATCCTCGCCGATTACATCCTGAACGAAATCAAGAAGGCGGAACGAATATTTGCCGACGAGACGACCCTGCCGACACTGGCGCCTGGATCCGGGTCGGCGAAGACCGCTTGGTTATGGGCCTATGCCAGGGATGACCGACCGTTCGCAGGCAACAGCCCGCCCATGGTGGCCTATCGCTTCGAAGACAGTCGGGCGACCGACTGCGTGGCACGACACCTCAGCGGCTATCGCGGGATTCTGCAGGTTGACGGGTACGGGGCCTACAGCAAACTCGTCCGCAAGGACGGCGGCAACGACGGCGTTATTCTGGCTGGCTGCTGGGCCCATAGCCGTCGCAAGTTCTATGAATTGCATGTCGCCAAGAGCTCCAAGGTTGCAACTGAGACAGTCGAGCGAATGGCAACGCTCTGGGAAATAGAAGATACCGTCCGTGGTCAAAGCCCTGAGGCGCGTGTCGCTGCCCGACAAGAACGCTCGGCGGCGATAGTCCGTGACCTCTTCACTCTCTGGCAGACGACTTTGCCGCGAGTATCAGGCAAATCCAAACTCGCCGAAGCTCTACGGTACTCGATCAAGCGTCGTGACGTCTTCGAACGCTTCCTCACGGACGGCCGTGTCGAGCTCGACTCCAACATCGTCGAGCGAGCGATCAGACCTCAGGCGATAACAAGAAAAAATAGTCTCTTCGCCGGCAGCGACGGCGGCGGCAAGACATGGGCGACAATCGCGACACTTTTGCAGACTGCAAAAATGAATTCTGTCGATCCCCAGGCCTGGCTGACGCAGACGCTCGAGCGCCTTGCAAACGGCTGGCCTAGCAGCGAAATCCATACCCTTATGCCGTGGAGCTACAAGGCCTGAACGGCCTCAGCTTGCCGCTTACACCAATTCGACCGGCGGCTCATAGGTTCCACCCTTGAGGAGCAGCGCCCAAATGGGACGCACCATCTTGTCCGCACGGGCTACGGCTGCGACCTTGTCGGGACGGCGTTTAATGAGAGAGAACACCTAGAGCGCGTCCGTTGAACGCGGAATCGCGGACAGCGGGCTCGATCGAGTTCCGCCAACCTGGTTGCTGTTAGTGGTGGTTGATTTCGTTTGTTTCGGCGCTTGTCGTCTATTACCGGTTGAAAATGCCGCAGCTCACAGGATTATTGGAAGAGGTGGTGCTGTTCGTGAAAACGAACTCAAAAAGAGCATCATTATCTGTATTCCAAAATGACCGACGATGAATCCATCGACCCACATAGCCCCACCTGTCGGCTACCCCACTAATTGGGGTAGCGAGAGTTACAAACGCGGCTCCAGCAGCAAGAGCCGATAACTTCATCGTTTTGCGCGGTAGAGCGCAACGCGGTCCTGAAGCCTGTAGCCCTGAATTATGGCAGGCATGAACCAAGGGTTTCCATTATAAAACGGAACGGATGCAGGTGGTTGAAAGTCGAAAACGCTGCGTGTTTCTGCCCTGTTGCCTAGTAGCCTATAAGCAGCATGCATTCCGATCCAAGGAGCCCAAACCACGCCCGACCCGCAGAAGCCTGTTGCATACACGACGCCATCCTTTTCAAAAATGCGGGGCAGCATGTCGCGGTTCATCGCTACATTTCCAAACCAGCTATGCGAGAGGCGAACATCTTTGAGATCGGGAAAGATATGCACTAGGCCGCGGCGCAAAAGCACTTTAGGCGCGTCGGGATCGCCTGTTCTGGAACTGTCACGTCCCCCGAGAAGAACGCGTTTACCGTCCGGTGTCGGACGGTAATAGAAGCCAAGTTGCTTGCCTTCACCCATCATCATCTGTTTGGGCATGAGTCTCGCCATCAGTTCTGGCGGCAGTTCTTCCGTGACGATGATTCGGCTTCGAACCGGCACAAGCCGACGGCGCAAATAAGGGAGAGCTTTGTCTGTGTAGCCGTTCGTACACGCCAGAACCTGGCGAGCCCGCACCGTTCCAGCCTCAGTAACAACCTCAAATCCTGACCTGCTTTTGCTCACTGAAATAACACGGGTGGCTGCATGAACACCGACGCCCGAAGCCAAGGCAATGCGAAGCAACTCCGCATGGAACTTTGCCGGATGCAGCCCACCAATATCAGTTCGCACCATCCCTCCGCGATAGGAATCTGTGCCGATGTACTGTTGCTGCTCTGCATATGGCACCGCATAGGTTTCGATGCCAAGGCGTTTTGCTAGGGCGTCAGCAGATCGGGCGGTTTTTTCGTACTCGTCGTGACCGATGACGCCTTTGAAAAGGCCGACCAGTTTGAAGTCGCATTCCAGGCCTTCCGTCCTTATGAAATTATACAGAAACTCGCGGGCCATTCTACCCTCGGCCTCTACAGCGATCGCAGTGTCTTCACCGAATTGTCGTGTAAGGGTCGAATAGTCTGGGCGGATACTTCCACTGGTTATGCCACCGTTGCGCGTGGATGCGCCTTCGCCTGGATTCATCGCGTCGAATGCAATGACGTTGCGACCGGCGCGGGCCAGAAAGAGGCCAGCTGCCAACCCCGCATATCCTGCGCCAAGGATCGCGACGTCGGTTTCCTTGGCCAAGGGCTGCCGTGGCACTGACTTGACCGGTGCCTCCTCCCACCAATAGGGCGTATTTTTTTCTGCGATAGGTGTGCGATTCATCGACTAATAGTTCTCATTATGTATGACAGACCTCAATCTGCCAGAACTGTGATACGGGTGGTCGGCACCGTTGTTTAGCCGCTGGTGCCACCATGTGTGGTTTCAAGTATCTCCGCGAACATCGAAGGCGTCACGAAGGCCGTCGCCGATGAAGTTGAAGCTGGTCACTGCAATCGTGATGGCGGCACCCGGGATGATGGCGAGCCAAGGTGCGGTGCTCAAATATTGCTGCGCGCCGTTCAGCAAGTTGCCCCAGCTTGGTAATGGCGGCTGAATGCCGTAGCCCAGAAAGCTGATATAGGCTTCCATCAGGATCGCACGTGCCACGGTCAACGTCGCGGCAACGATGATGGGACCGATCGTGTTCGGCAGAATTTCCCGGAACATAATATGCATTCCACTCAAACCCAACATGCGACCGGCCTGCACGAACTCGCGTTCGCGTAGCGATCGAACTTCTGCTTCGACAATTCGCGCCACTTCCATCCAGCTGGAAACCGCGATGACGACGGTGATCATCACCGGACTGGGCTTCAATGCTGCCGCAAGGGCCAGCACCAGGAAGATCGAGGGGAACGACAGGAAGCCATCGACGGCGCGCATGAGCACCTTTCCCAGCCAGCCGCCCTTATATCCGGCAATCACGCCGACGACGGTGCCGACGACCACCGACAAAACCATCGCCGAAAAGCCGACAAGAAGAGAAATCCGCCCTGCCATCAAAAGACGCGCTGCGAGGTCTCTTCCCAAGGGGTCCGTGCCAAGATAATGGCTTCCGGTAAAAGGTGGCGCGAAACGCGCGCGCAAATCGATGTAAAGACTATCATACGGCAGCAGATATGGCCCGATGAAACATGCAACCGTCAGGGCGATGATCAGCGCCAAGCCGATCAAGGCGAGAGGGTGGCTCCTGAAGCGGCGCGCAGTACGGCTGTTCCACCAATGATCTCCGGCAGGATTTACAGCTGTGGCGGTCATCAACGTGACTCCTTCTTCAGCGTCGAGACGCTACTTAACTCAGACGGATCCGGGGATCGATGATGGCGACCGCAACGTCAGCAACGAGATTGCCCAGGATCACGAGAATGGCGGAGAACATCAGCAAGCCCATGACCACCGGGTAGTCGCTATAGCCAAGGCTATCCAGGAAGAGCCGGCCCATGCCCGGCCAAGTGAAAACTGTTTCGGTCACCAGAGCACCCGTCAGCACGCTGGGCAATTGAACGCCCGCAAGCGTGATCATGGGCAGCAAGGCATTGCCGACAACGTGTTTCATCAGGATTCGCCGCTCGCTCAATCCTTTGGCGCGTGCGGTGGTAACGAACTCCTGGCTGATGACATCGAGCGTTGCGGAGCGCATGTAGCGGCTCCAGATGGCGACATGAACCAATGCGAGCACGATGCTTGGCAAGATCAGGTGATGGAGGAAGTTCAATGCCGACCCATCGCCGATCGTGTACATGTTGCCAGCGGGAAGCCAGCCCAGTTTTAGCGAGAAGATGTAGATGCCGATAAGGCCGAACCAGAAGGTCGGGATGGAAAGCGCCACCATCGAGCCGATTGTCGCGGCATAGTCAAACATCGAATAGCGGTGTGTTGCACCCCGAATGCCGATCCAGGTGCCGACGGCGATCGCTATGATCGTTGAGGAGCCCATTAAAAGCAGTGTCGCGAAGATATGGCGGTAGATCACATCCAGAACCGGTGCGCCGTCGCGGAAGGAGTGGCCCCAGTCGCCCTGTAACAGGCGCCGTGCCCAGTCGAAATACTGGATCCACAAAGGACGATTGAGTCCGAGTTGGTCCTTAAGGCGATCTAGGTCGTCTTGCGTCATACTTGGATCAAGCCCGAATTGTGCCAGCGGTCCGCCAGGAATAAGGTTCAGAACAACGAAGCCAATGACCGAAACGATCAAAAGGAGGACAAGGCTCTGGAAAAGCCGATTTAACAAGTATCCGCGCATTCAGCTATCCTCATGGTAGCGTCAGGTATAGTCCGCCGCCGCAATATGCGACGGCGGGGGAGACGCTCAGTCTTTCCAGTTCCAGCTGGCAGCGTGCCAGGATGCCGTGCGGGTGTTGGAATTCTGCACGAAGCCGTCGAGGCGTCCCTTGCGGCCAACCACGTAGGTTGCAGCAAAGAGGGGCAGGAATGGCAAATCCTGACGGACAATCTCCTGGACTTCGAAGTAAATGGCCTTGCGTGCTTCCGGATCGAATGTGCGGGTGCCTTTCTCAAGCAAGGCATCGACCTTGGGATTTGAATACTGCCCCGTGTTGGAGCCCTTGCCACCTTGGGCGACGATTGCCTTGGTGTGCAGACGGTTGGTCACGTCGGGGTCTGCCGCAATGAGGTAGCTTACGGCGGAAATTGCGGTGTCGAACTGTGATTTAAGCCAGAAATCACCAAACATGACGGCCGGTGGCAGGTTCGAGATCTTCATCTCGACACCGATCTCGGCAAATGTCTGTTGCAGAAATTGCTGCACCTGCTCGCGCAGATTATTGCCCGATGTCGTTGAATTGTTGAATGACAACCGGACGCCGTCCTTTGCGCGAATCCCATCTGAACCAGGCACCCAGCCCGCGTCATCAAGCAGTTTACGGGCGTTGTCGAGATTGTAGCTCTGCGTGGGCAGGTTGGGATTATAGTAACGCGATTGCTGCGGCATAAAGGTTTCGGTCAGCGTGCCGACACCGTAGTAGATCTGGTTGATGATGGCTTCACGATCCATAGCCGCGTAGAGAGCCTGACGCACTGCCGGATCTTTGAACTGGGGTCTTTCAAGATTGAGAAAGATCGACTCCACCGATCCGCCAAGCTCCAGCGTGACGGTACGATCCGGCAGGGTCTTGGCTTCTTCGTAATGATCGGCGTTGATATAGGCCTGGTCCACAAGGTCGATATCGCCGCTTTTGAACTGCGTGTAGAGGACTGTCATATCGGGAATGTATTTGAAGACCAGTCGCTCTATGTACGGACCCTCACCGACATAATCCGTGTTCGCAACCAGCTCGATATGGTCGCCCGCCGTGCGTTTTTCCCATTTGAATGCGCCTGTGCCAACAGGTGCCTGATTAAACGCCGCGGTGTTCGGATCGGCCTCCTTCTCCAGAATGTGCTTCGGAACCATGAATGTTTCCGCAAGGAACGACAGGTAGGGGGCAAACACGCTCTCCATCCGCCATGTCAATTCCGTAGGAGAGACGACTTTGATATCGCGTACCAGCGAATGCCCTCCTGTGCGCCAGGCGCGGAAGCCCGGCTTGGTGATCAGTTCAATGGTAAACTTCACATCCTCGGCGGTGAAAGGCGTTCCATCGTGCCAGCGAACGTCGTCACGCAGGCGAATGCGCCAATCCAGACCATCCTTTGAAATGCCGCCATTGGCCTCGGTTGGCACTTCGGCGGCGAGGTTGGGAACGAGTACGCCCTTGGGATCGATACGGAAAAGCGCGTCGAAGAGAGAGAAATGCAGCGCGTCGTCAACTTCGATATGCGGCATCAGTGGATTGAAGACGGTCGGCTCCTGGGAAAGGCCCACGACCACCCGGCCAGCCGGCTTCTTCTCATTCCCCGCAGCAAAGGCCGGCTTGCCGAGCAAGTTCGGCGCAACCAGCGTGGCGAGCCCCCCGGCGGCCATAAATCGCATTGCGTCGCGGCGTGAGAAGCTCGATATATTTGCCAGATCTTCGGTCATTATTGTTCCCCTTTTTGGCGATTTCCGCCGTTGCTTAATGGCTTGCAGCATTCGTCCGGACGGCGGCCGGACGTTCTCCTGGAATTGCGGCGACCAGCTCGCGCGTGTAGGCCGATTGCGGGTTAAGAAAAATCTGAGAGGGCGGACCGCGTTCGACGATCCGTCCCTTTTGCATCACGGCAATCTCGTCGCAGATCTGACTTGCCACGCGCAGATCGTGCGTGATGAAAATCATGGAGACGCCCGTCTCGCGTTGAATCCGGTCCAGCAGCTCGAGAATTTGGGCCTGGATGGATACGTCCAGAGCCGAGACAGCTTCGTCGGCAATCAGCAGTTTTGGTTTGAACATCAAAGCGCGCGCAATGCCGACGCGTTGGCGCTGACCACCAGAAAATTCGTGCGGATAACGGTCGAAGGCACCTGCATCAAGGCCCACATGGGATAGCAGTAGCCGCGCTTCTGTGCTCGCCCGTTTGTACGATGAGCCGTGGGCAACTGGTCCTACGGTCAGAATTTGCCCTATCGTCGAGCGTGGATTGAGCGAAGCGAAAGGGTCCTGGAAGATCATCTGGATGTGGGGCCGCAGCGGCCGAAAGCTTGCCTCGGAAAGCTTGGCAATGTCGTTACCTTCAAACAGGATCCGACCGCTGTCGCTGTCCTGCAGCTTGATGAGCAGCTTCCCGACGGACGATTTTCCAGAGCCGCTCTCCCCAACAATACCGAGAGTGCGCCCCTGTATCAGGTCAAACGAAACGTCGGCGACGGCCGGCACGATACGCTGGCTGCCGAACAGCGGGCTGCCGCTCCGATAGGTCTTCACCAAGCCTTCGATTTTCAAAATGGTGGTTTTGCTGACGCTGGCACCAGCATTTCGATCTTCGCCCGTCAGGCGCGGCACGGCCGCAATCAGGCGCTTTGTGTAGGGATGAGCAGGCGATTTCAGAACCTGTTCGGCGCTTCCCTGTTCAACGATCCGTCCCTTCTCCATTACAACGACACTATCTGCGATTTCCGCCACCACACCGAAATCATGGGTGATGAACATCACGCTCATGCCCTTGCGGCGTTGAATGTCCTTGATGAGCTTAAGGATCTGAGCTTGTGTTGTGACATCAAGTGCTGTTGTCGGTTCATCTGCTATGAGAACTTTCGGCTCAAGCGCGAGGGCCATTGCAATCATCACACGCTGACGCTGGCCACCGGACAATCGAAACGGATACTGAAAGTACATGAGCTGCGGATCGGGCAAACCGACCTCATTCAGAAGCTCGATTACCCGCTCGCGCCGGGATGCCTTGCTGCCCACGCCATGGGCCGCCATAGCCTCGATGATCTGATCGCCCACCGTCATTAACGGGTTCAGAGCAGAGAGCGGATCCTGGAAGATCATCGATACGGCTCTGCCGCGCATATCCTGGAGCGCTTTGAGCGAGGCGCCAACCAGGGAGGTGTCTTCAAGGTGTATAGAACCTGATGAAACCTGGAATACCTTGGGCAGGAGACCCATGATTGTGTTTGCGGTCACAGACTTGCCAGAGCCGGATTCTCCGATGATACAGAGTATTTGACCTCGCTGAAGATCGAACGATATGTCTTCAACGGCATGCGCTCGCTCCATGCCCTTTGGCAAAGCCACAGTCAAACCGCGCACCGAAAGCACCGTTTCGTCTAATGTCGCAGGTTCAAGTGTTGCGGGCATGGGATACCTCTCTTCAATCGGTCTACGGTTCGTCAGCGCATTGGGTCACTGTTTGACTGTCCCCTTTATCGACGCCTTCCTGGAAGCTGTACTGCATCGCACCTCCCATTTCCCGATCACGGGTCGCACTAAACCAATTTGCATTCTTTTCTTGCCCAATATAGGATTGGTCTTTGAGATTGGTGTCAATCCCGATCAATTTGGTTGTTAAAATATTTTGTGAGAAGCAATGACTGTGGTGTTGAAAGACTTCATCGAAGCCGAAGGTCTTGAGCCTGGAGATCGACTACCCCCGGAGCGGGACCTGGCGGTCAAGCTGGGCATTCCACGAACGGCGTTGCGCCGGATGCTTGCAGAGCTGGAAAATGATGGGCGACTTATCCGGCATGTCGGAAGAGGTACGTACATTGCCGGCAATGGCGTGAGTTCGTCTGCACTGCGCCGTCCTCTTGCCGGCGCGATTGACGGATTACGGACCTATCCCGCCGAGGTTTTCGAAGCACGGCTCATTCTGGAGCCCCGGATCGCAGGTCTGGCGGCTTTTAGGGCGACGCGGCAGGAAATCGATGAATTGCAGAAGTCGATTGACCGGACGAGGACCGCGCAAACCCACGCGGAATTCGAGAAATGGGATGCTGTTTTTCACCGAATCATTGTTCAGTGTTCCCGAAACGGGCTGCTGGAGTCTCTCTATGAGAGTATTCACGCCGTCAGATCGGGCAAGCTTTGGGGCAAAATGAAGGAACAGTCACTCAGCCCGGAACGTATCGCGGGCTATACGGCCAAGCATGTGGCGATCCTCGATGCGATCAAGGATCGGAATAGCAAAGAAGCAGAAACGAACATGTACGACCATATCGTCGATGCACGCACAAACACGCTCGGGCCGAGTTGAAAACGACGAGGCGGCGCTCAGGAGAATCGCGCACTTGGTTGGCGACATTGATCGGGTTTCGGTTGCGCCCGCGCATGAGTGCCTGAAAAAGCATCAGCGTTGGGCGGCGCGGTCCTTTTTTGCCCCCGGGTTTTTCGCCGGTTCCCGTTGGGAGTGCATATAAATTTGTCCGCGTGCTAAAATTTATATCGCAACCAAATTGGTCTCCATTGACACCAATAGCGTTACCAATCCAATATTGATTTCATGTCAATCATTGTCGGTGACCAGCCATGTCGCGTGTGAAAATCAAACCTACAGACGAAATAAATCCCGGTGCCGATCTCTACGTCGAGACCGTCGCCAGCCGTGCGCCCACCCAGCTGTTTGTCGGCGGTGAATGGGTCTCCGCAGCAAATGGCCAGACGTTCGATGTGGTTGATCCTTCTACGGGAGGTGTCATCGCCGCGGTTTGCGACGGCCAGATTCAGGACGCAATAGCAGCTGTCGATGCGGCGCACGCTGCATCCAGAGCCTGGAAATCGACATCTGCGCGGCAGCGCTCGGATATCTTGATGAAATGCTTCCACCTCATGCTTGAACATGCGGAATGGTTGGCAAAACTGATCACCATAGAGAACGGCAAGGCTCTTGCGGACGCAAAGTCCGAGGTCACTTACGCCGCCGAGTTCTTCAGATGGTATGCCGAGGAAGCCGTGAGGTCATCCGGCGAGTTTGGCCCCGCTCCGTCGGGCACCAATCATATCATCGTCAGCCATGAGCCGATCGGTATCGCGGTCCTGGTCACACCCTGGAACTTTCCAGCAGCCATGGCCACGCGAAAAATGGCGCCAGCCCTGGCTGCGGGTTGCACCTGCATCCTCAAGCCGGCTGCTGAGACCCCTTTGACCGCGCTGGCAATCGGAGAGATCATGAAGCAGGCTGGCGTTCCTGCGGGGGTGATAAATATCGTTACGACAAGGAATGCAGGGCCGGTGGTCAGCGCAATGTTGCATGATGAGCGCGTGCGCAAGCTCTCCTTCACTGGTTCGACGGGTGTTGGCAGAACCCTTCTGCGAGAGGCGGCAGATCAGGTAATCAGCTGTTCGATGGAGTTGGGCGGCAACGCACCTTTCATTGTTTTCGATGATGCCGACCTGGAAGCCGCTGTTGCGGGCGCAATGATCGCCAAAATGCGAAATGGTGGCGAAGCATGTACGGCTGCCAACCGCTTCTATGTGCAAAAGGGAATTGCGGCCGACTTTACCCGGCGACTTTCCGAGGAAATGAGCGCTCTCACGGTCGGCCCCGGCTTGGAGGCGGGTACCCAGCTTGGACCGCTTATCACACGTGCCGCAGTCGAAAAGGTCGCGCGTCTGGTCGATGACGCTCTTGCCAAGGGTGCTTCCATCATGACCGGCGGTAACAGGCTGAATGGTAAAGGTTTCTACTACCCCCCGACGGTCCTTTCCAACGTACCGGCAGATGCAGATATGCTTTCCGAGGAAATTTTTGGCCCTGTAGCGCCAGTCATCCAGTTCGAAACGGAAGACGATGTCGTAAGATTGGCAAACAACACCGAATACGGGCTGGTTTCCTATGTGTTTAGCGGAAATCTGAAGCGCGCCCTCGCTGTCGCCGGGCATCTCGAAAGTGGCATGGTTGGCATCAACCGAGGGGTTGTTTCAGACGCTGCGGCGCCGTTCGGTGGCGCAAAGCAGAGCGGGCTCGGCCGTGAGGGAAGCCATCACGGCATGCTGGAATATCTCGAGACCAAGTACGTCGCCGTGAGCTGGTAGTCGCAAGGAAACGCTTTGATCGGCAGCGAGGCGTTTCGTCTCGTAATCCAATATTTTCACATTACCGGAGATTTACATGTCACTTTTGAAAACAATCGATCCTAATCCAACATCTGAGCCGAGGCATTCGACGCCGACGCAAGAGCGGCTGGTCTCCGGCAACCCAACCTTCAAGACCTGGGCGCAGGACAGCTCCAAGGACGACAAGGTCGATACTGGCGTCTGGGAGGCAACGCCCGGTGAAACCCATTCTATCAAAGGTGAAAGCTTTGAATTCTGCCACATCCTTCAGGGTGTTATCGAGTTGACCGAAAACGGCAGGGAGCCAGTTGTTTACAAGGCTGGCGACAGCTTTGTCATGAAGCCGGGCTATGTCGGCGTCTGGAAGACGATCGAAACGGTCCGGAAAATCTACGTGACAGTTTCCTGATCAGGTACGAGCGTTCAGGACGGCCCGTGCCGCCCTGAACGCTCGCCATGAGAAAATGGACGTGGTCCAAAAGCCGTCGTTTTCTTGCTTTGAGGTGCCTCTTCGTGGTCGCGAAGTCGCACTTCATCATGCGCCATGGGCGGATCAATACTCTCTTCCGAAATCGGTCTCTTGCACGGGCGAATGCGTCAATCGGCACCCAGCGACACCGATGTCCTAATGATGGATCTGTCGGGCCGGATGCTAAGGAGGGGATGAAAAACGACAAGAATAACTCATATCGCTAGCCAATATAGCTGCTGAGCTTCGCTTTCTTCCTCCATGTTGGCTCGAACGCTGAAGCCTTTACAAAAACAGAGACGTCAAGATATGACGAACGATCATCGTGTTCCTTTCACAGACGGGAGCGACATCCGGCTCGCCCGACTGGAAGCGAGGCATCTCGAAGGTGCGCTGAAACTGTCTCAGGAGTTTTCCTGGCCATACCGCCTGGAGGACTGGCAATTTGCCGCCGGTCTCGGTGAGGGGCTGGTGCTGGAGCGCGCTAGCGAGGTTGTCGGCACGGCGCTCTGGTGGAATTACGGGGCGGAACATGCGACGGCCGGCATGATTATCGTGACGGCCAAGGTTCAAGGCATGGGCCAAGGCTCACGGCTTTTCAACGCCCTTCTGGATGCAGCGCAGGGGCGAACCATACTTCTCAATGCGACAGCAGAAGGTTTGCCTCTTTACGAGCGAAGAGGTTTTGCGCCGTGGGGCAAGATCCAGCAACATCAAGGTGTGTTGAAGGGTGCGCCTAATGTCGAGGCTGAAAGCGGGATCCGTCCTGCAACTAAAAACGACCTCGATGCCATTCTTGCCTTCGATGAACGCGCAATCGGTATGCAGCGAAGGCACGTCGTCACAGCGCTTGCCGCAATCGGTGATACGCTGGTGATAGCGCGAGATGAAAACCTGCTTGGCTATGCCATTGCCCGCAAGTTTGGTCGCGGCCATGTCATTGGACCCGTCGCTGCCAACAACGCTGACGATGCGAAGTACCTTATCTGCGCGCATCTGGCCAAGATCGGCAGGCAGTTCGTGCGAATCGACGTCTACGCCGACGATGGGTTGAGCCCTTTTCTGCAAAGCCTCGGCCTGTTCCTCGTCAGTGAGGTCGCGTCGATGGTTCGAGGCAATTTACCGAGGCGTATGGCACCAGCTCGTATGTACGCTGTCGCAAACCAGTCATTGAGCTAGCTTGTCGCCTCGGCCCCTAGCGTGCAAACAAATTCATGCGATGACCGCTCCTGACCAGCATCTTGTCGAAAACAACAGGATGGGCCAATTTTCATCAATGGCTGATGGACACCAGCGCTGGCGAGCGAGAGGTTCGCCGTCACCAATCCGGCGACCGAAAAAGTCATTGTGTTGGTTTCCACGCGGAACTGAGCCGGAGGGGGTGCGGACGAAAACTTGGACCACCAAGGAGGTAGTTCATGTATTACTACGCAGACAGACTTCGAGCGGTTGAGCGCTATATCCGGCTTGGGAAGCGACTTAACGCGACCATTTACCAGCTGGGATATCCCACCAAGAATGCGTTGAGGGGTTGGTATCGCGAATACGTACAGCATCTCGACCTGCGTATTCAGCCGGTAGCGCGAGCACCCAAATATTCAGAGGCTCAGAGACAAGCGGCACTTGAGCACTTTCGCACCTATGATCGTTGCATCTCCGCGACGATGAGAGCGCTTGGCTATCCCGGACGAGGGACTTTGACCGCATGGGTCCGGGAGGCATTTCCGGAAGCGCGGACCTCGATGGCCGGTCAATCGTGGCATCCTGGCTGATGGGCGACGGATTGAATGCCGCTATCCTTGCCGTGGTGCTCAAGACGGGCGCCTATACCGCGGAGATCTTCCGAACAGGGTTCCTGTCTTTGCCCAAAGGTCTGATCGAGGCCGCCGAAGCCTGCGGCATGTCTCCCTGGCAAGTTTTTATGCGGGTCAAATTTCCCTTAGCTTTGCGTCAGGCGCTGCCCGCCTACAGCAGCGAGGCCGCCATCATTGCCAAGGAATCGAGCCTGGCTTCGACGATCACGGTCCTGGAAATCACCGGATATGCAAAACGTCTGATGAGCGAGACCTTCGCAATCATGGACATCTTCATCCTCACTGCCGCCCTTTACCTCGCCATGAATGTCGTCGCTCTGAAAGCTTTGAAACTTCTCGAGCGGAGTCTGTCGATCGCCCGCTAACGACATCGGAAAGGCAGGGCATGCCTAACACAAATATGATGATGCGACGGCTCAATGGTGCGCCGCCAGTTCACGGATCGTTTGCCATAAACTCTTTGACGAACAGGAGGGCTGCTCCGCTCGAATGCCTGCGATCTCCAAGGGGCAACAGCTAACGGTTGACGAGCAGTTTCGTCTGGAGATCTTGCCAGTGCTCCTGAAACGCTTCCCGCGCGGTATCATAGTGGCGGCTTCTAAGGCTGCTGATCAGGCGCTCGTGCTCCTCCGCCATTTCCTCAGCGGTTCCGTAGAAATCCTGACGCTGTCCGAGGAGAAGCTCGATTTCCCCCTCGAGATCTGAATAGGTTCGCTTCAGGCGAGCGCTACCGCTGGCGGCAATGATCGCGCGATGGAAGTCGCGGTCCGCGGCAACCAGCAGGGATCTGTCGGAGGCGAGTGTCGACCTGCGCATTACATCGATTGCCTCCAGCGCGAGAGGGGGAACAACTCCGGTTAGGACAATCAATCGGATCGCCTCACCCTCGATCGCACCGCGCACCCGGGTGATATCGACAATATCGTCGGGGCCGAACTCGGGAACCACGAAGCCCCGGTTTGGTATCTGTCGGAGCAGGCCCTGCGTCACCAGTACCTGGGCTGCCGTACGGAATGTGTGCCGAGAGGTTGAATGCTCCTCGCACATCTTTACGTCACGGAGGAATTCGCCCGGGCGATAGCTTCCCGTCAGGATGCGCTGTCGCAAGGCGTGCGTCAGGTGCTCCACCGCGCTAGCGGGTGAGATCTCGACATTCTTCACACTGTCTTGGGTCCGGGTTTTGATATGCTGCCACGGCATGGAACTGACACTGCTCGTTGGATTCTACCCCTTACCTACGACACATGTAATGGTACAGGGCAAGAGAGATAATGCTGATATCCAGCCGTCACATCGGGACGCATCCTAAGTCTGCACGGACCGAAGTGCCACGTCGATACCCTCCAGAAGACGCGCCGCATTCGACGACGTGAAGATGAGTGGGGGTCTTATCTTAAGGATATGGGCGTCTGCTCCCGTGGCGGAAATGAGGATGCGCTGGTCGCGCAATGCATTGATGGCTGCCAGCGCACGGTCCATATCGGGTGTCTTCTTCTCTCTATCCTTGACGAGTTCCACCGCAAAGTAGAGGCCAGCCCCGCGAACATCTCCGACAAATTCATATTTCGCCTGGAGGTCCTGCAGCCCGTCGAGGATTTCGCTCCCGATCTTGGCCGCGTTGTCCAGAAGACCCTCGTCGCGGATTGTTTCCAACACAGCGCTTGCGGCGGCGATCGCGACGGAGTTGCCGCCAAACGTGTTGAAGTAGCGCATGCCCGATCCGAATTCCGCGACGAGTTCAGACCGCAGGACGACACCGGCAACGGGATAGCCATTCCCCATGGGCTTGCCCAATGTTACGATATCCGGATCGACCTTGTGGCGCTGGTGCCCCCAAAGATGCGTGCCGGTCCGTCCGAACCCTGACTGTACCTCGTCGGCAATGAAAAGGCCGCCCGCCTTGCGTACGACGTCGGCCACCGGCGCCAATACATCCGTCGGATTGACGTAAAGACCATCGGAGGAGAAAACCGAGTCGGCAATGAAGGCCGCCAATCCGCCCCCATGACGCTCGAGATCGGCTATCTGCCGAGAGACGTCTTCTGCCATTCGCCGGCCTATTTCAGCGACGGGTATGCGGTAGGAGTCAGGCGCTGGAACGGTCCGAAGATACGGGTCCAAGGGTGACTTCTTGCCGAGAGACGGAGAAATTGCAGCAACCGCGCCGCTGTTGCCGTGATAGGCTTCTGCTGTGACGATCACGCCGGTCTTGCGGGTGTGATAGCGTGCGATACGCAAGGCAAGATCATTGGCTTCTGAGCCGGTGCAGGTGAACATGGCGCATCCGGTTTTGCCGAGTTCACCGCTGAACGTACCAAGCAAGGCTTCCGCATAGTCCAGCAGGGGTTCTTGCATGTAGCGCGTGTGGGTGCAGAGCAGTTCCAGTTGCTTCTGGATTGCCTCGACGACGCGCGGGTGAGAGTGGCCCAGCGACACGACATTGTTGTAGGCGTCGAGATATTCGACGCCATGCTTGTCATAGAGAAAGACACCCCTCCCGCGGGAAATCTCGACGGGCGACCTGTAGAAGAGGCGGTAGGCGGGTCCAAGAAGTCTTTGACGCCGGGCTATATGCTGCCGTTCCTCACTAGTGAGATGAGACGTATCCTGAGGGTTGAAGCCATTCGGCATGTCACCGCGGAAGCCCTTTGGGAGGCGAGTTGCTTGATCGGACATTGCTGTTCCTATCGTTTCAGAAGAAGAGAGATCTGTTCGGTGGAGATCGAGTGGAACCACTCAAGGTGCGCCCAACCGGCTTCGGTGTTGCGCAGAATGTAGCGCCTGTTTTCGGGGAAAATCTCCGCGCGCCAGCAGGTCAGCAGCGCGCGCACCGCAAGGCGTCCCATCGACAGGAACGGGATCAGCCGTAATTCCTCATCCGTCAGTTCGGCGTGGCGCAGATAGCCTCGGAGAACGTCGCGCGGTTCGTCAAAGAGGTCATGCCGGTCCCGATAGTCGAAGGTTTTCGGCATCTGGTTCATCAACGCCGTTGAGACGTCCACGGCGATGGCGGTGCGAACTGCGTCGCCAAAGTCGATGACGCCGGTCAGGAACTGCGGATTGTCATGATCAACGACTAGGTTCGATGTATTGAAATCGTTGTGAAGCACCTGTCGCCGGCACAGGTCGAGCTGCGGTTTGACGTCGGCAAAACGTTCCAGGGCCCGGACTGTCCAGGTTCGTTTGTCGCCAGGAGGGAGAAACCTCAGGAGATCGGAAAGATCAAGAAGATGCGTGACGTCCCAAGCCACTGTCCGACCATCCGCGGGATGCGAGAAACCGGACATGGCTTGACGAAGCTTCGCCAGGATTTCACCAATCCGTTCGCGCTGCGGGGCCGTGGACGTTGTCCGGTCAAGGGGCGTTCCCGGGAGAAACGTGATGAGGCGCACCGCGCGCCGCTCTCCTTCCTTCGTCACGATAATGGGCAGATCCGCGCCGCTCAGGTCGCGAATGGCACGAGGGACCGGCAGGTCCGGAGCCTGTTCTTCGAGATGACGCGTCAGTGCGACCTGGAATTCAAGTTCATCCAGCCGCTCACTGGGGTGAGCAATTTTAAGGACAAATCTTTCCCCGTCCCCGCCTTCAAGTAGGAAAGTGTCGTCCTTTTCCGTCTCGAAGCGTGTCATCGAGCCATGTACGCCGTAGAGGCGGCTGGCAATTTCCTCGGCTTCCGCCGCCGAGACCGGGTGACAGGTTTCGAAAAGCTCCGGGCCGCGAGCCGGCATATTCCTGTGCTTCTGATCCATCTCCACCTCTCGCTGGTCCTGCCGCGGGAACGGGCAGCTGCGGCTGGTAGTAATACAAATCGCAATTGTTGTACAACAATTTTAAGAGGCGGTGCGTTTTATTCCAATTGGCGGGATACCCACGCGTGCTGGGTGAGGGCGTTGTAACGTGCCGTGACCGTGCGAAGCAAAAGCAGCCAAAAAAATTGTTGGACAATTATGTGCCGTTGTGCGAAGGCTGTACAAGTGTTGTTGCAACACGCTGGACTACGGCATGCGGTTTGGAGCCTGTCTCCATCGGACGGGCGGCACGTTCTCCAGGATGACCTAGAAAGGCCCTAGGGGCGCTCAATTTGGAAAGAATACCCGCCATGACCCTATTTCGACCGAAATACGTCACCTTCGATTGCTACGGCACTCTCACCAACTTCGATATGGCCGGCGCTGCACGGCGCGTCTACGGCGAGCGGCTCTCTCCGCAAGCGATGGCGGCCTTTGTCGAGGCTTTCAGAGGGTATCGACTGGATGAGGTACTAGGGGCATGGAAGCCCTTTGTCGAAGTGGTGCATAACTCGATCGAACGCAGCTGCAAACGTCTCGGCATTCCTTTCAAGCCCGAGGATGCGCAACGCATCTATGATGAAGTGCCGACATGGGGTCCGCACCCCGACGTTCCCGCCGGACTGTCCCGTGTTGCCAAGGAAATTCCGCTTGTCATCCTGTCGAACTCCATGAACAACCTGATCATGTCGAATGTCGAGAAGCTCGGCGCGCCCATCCATATGGTCATCACCGCCGAAGAGGTTGGGGCGTACAAGCCTTTGATGAAGGGCTTCGAATACATGCTCGACAAGCTTGGATGCGGGCCTGAAGACATCACGCATGTGTCTTCGTCATTCCGCTATGACCTGATGACCGCCTACGATCTCGGCATCAAGAGCAAGGTTTGGGTCAACCGCGGCCACGAGCCGGCTAATCCCTTCTACGAATATACCGAGATCAAAGATATCGGCGGACTGGCTGCCGCCGTGGGCCTGTAGCCGTCGCGTGAGCACGCTGACAGACGGGCCGCAATGCCCGTCTGAGCGCCGGACGGTTTGAAGATGCGCGGCGCGCTGGCTGTCCAGTATATCTATAGGCAGGCCCCGGCGCACGTGGCTGGCGGCATGATGATGACTGGTTGCGGGTGGATGGCGGATCCAAGCAGAGTGGCCTGGCGTCCCTTTTCCCTGTCACACGTGTTCGATAACGCGTCTTAGAAAGTCTTGTGTACGCGGGTTTTGAGGCGATGTCAGCAAGTCCTTCGCCGGCCCTTCTTCCGCGACGACGCCTCCGTCGAGGAATAAAACGCGATCGGCCACGTCTTTCGCAAAGCCCATTTCGTGCGTGACGACGATCATGGTCATGTGTTGCTCGGCAAGTTGGCGCATCACAGCAAGCACCTCGCCGACCAGTTCAGGATCCAGGGCCGATGTCGGCTCGTCGAACAGGATTGCCTTCGGCTCCATCGCCAGTGCACGCGCGATTGCAACGCGCTGCTGCTGGCCGCCGGACAATTCGCCGGGATAGGCATCTGCACGGTGCGAGAGCCCTACCCGTTCCAGCAATTGACGGCCTTTGTCGAGCGCCTCCGCTTTCGGCACGCCTTTGACATAAACAGGCCCTTCGATCACGTTCTCCAGGGCGGTCCGGTGTGGGAAAAGGTTGAAACGCTGAAACACCATGGATAGATGGGTGCGGATGCCGACGACTGATTTGTTTCTCGCATCGACCTTCGTTCCTTCGAACAGGATCGAACCCTTCTGATAGTGCTCCAGTCCGTTGACACATCGAAGGATTGTGGATTTCCCCGAGCCCGAGGGGCCGATCAGGCAGACAACCTCGCCCTTTGCCACGGTTGTGGAGATGCCCTTGATGACTTCTACCGTGCCGTAGCTTTTGTGCACGTCTTTCAGTTCGATCATCTGCTGCCCTTTCGCATTTTCCGTTCGAAGTGGCCAACTGCGAGCATCAACGGGATGCACATGGCGAGATAAAGGAGCGCGACCATCGAGAACACGCTCGTATTTTTGAACGTGGCTGCCGCGACGAGTTTGCCTTGCAGCGCCAACTCCGCCACGGTGATGGTGGACGCCTGCGAACTGTCCTTGACCAGCATGACGATCGTGTTGCCGTAAGGGGGAAGGGCGACCTTTATAGCCTGCGGCAGAATGACCCTTCGCATCGTCAACAACCAGCCCATGCCGATTGATTGTGCTGCTTCTGCCTGCCCCGCATCGATTGCCTCTATGCCGGAGCGGAAGTTCTCGGCCTGATAGGCCGAATAGGCGACCCCCAGTCCAATGATGGCGGCCTGGACCGCAGTCAGCGCTATTCCGAACTCCGGCAGCACAAAATAGATGTAGAAAAGCTGCACGATGATGGGGACGCCGCGGATTATATTGATCATCGTGCGGGCGAAGATGTCGAGCGCGGGAATGCCTGAGATGCGCAGCGCCGCCCAGAACAGCCCGAGGGCAGTCGAAAGAATCAGGGCTCCGACCGTCACGAGAACCGTCAGGCCAACACCCTGAAGCAGGATGGGCAGAAACTCAACTGCGTCGTTTAGGAACTGTTTCATGGTCTTGAGGCCTCCGATGACCGTACAAGGGGAGTTGACGCGGCGGGCAGCCGCGCCGACACTTCTTAAAGCAGACCCCATTTCTTCAGGATGGCATCAAGCCGTCCGTCCGACTTGATGGCTTCAAGCGCCTTGTTCATTTTTGCGACAAGCTCCGGATTTCCCTTGCGTGTGGCAAGGGAGATCGAGCCAACCATGCTCGGCTCATAGGTCTTCACGATCTGGGTGTTGCCGAAATTGCCGTTAGCCAACTGATAGGCAACGACCGGGTAGTCGCCAAAGCCCGCCTTGATCCGCCCGGCATTCACGTCCGCCATGATATCCGGGATGGAATCGTAGGCCTTCACCTCGGAGAATTCGCCCTTCTCTTTCAGTCCGTTCACATAGACCGTTCCAATCTGTGCCCCAACGGCTTCGCCCTTAAGGTCGGCGAAAGTCTTGTACGCAGTGGTGTCTGTCTTGGAGACGAACAGGGTTTCGCCATAGCTGTAGACGGTGTCGGTGAAATCCGCGATCTCGGCGCGTGCGGGCGTCGCAAACATGGCGGCGGCGATGATATCGATCTTATTCGCCGTCAAGGCCGGGATAAGCGATGAGAATGGCATTGCCTGAACGTCGATCTCGAAACCAGCCTCCTTGGCAATTTCCGCGATGACATCGGACATCACGCCCTCGACCTTGTTGGTCTTCGGGTTGAGGAAAGTGAACGGGACGCTGGTAGGCGTGGAGCCGACGCGCAGGGTCTCGGCGGCGGCAAGAGTTCCGTAGAGCGCCATGACGGCAGATATGCAACCTGCCAATATCATAGTCGTGCGTTTGGACATGTGATTTCCCTCTGGATTATTTGAACCATCTTCTGCCCCGAGAGTGAAATTAACTTTCATTCTCGTGAAAATTAGCCTAGAAGTGATATTGGCAAACTGCAATGCTTTTTTTCACGTTGATGAAGGTTCCAAGTGAAAACGGAGAACGGAATGGAAGAATGGAACGCTTCGGTACTGCAAAACAACGCTGCAGTCGAACGTCACGCGGCGGATGAAGCCATGGGCAAGAGAATTCGCGCAATGCGCAACGACCGAAGCTTGTCTTTGACGGAACTGGCGGCGAAAACCGGATTCTCGGTGGGGCATCTCAGCCAGATCGAACGCGGGCTTTCGTCGCCTTCGCTGCGTGCGCTCGTGGCTATCGCGGACTCCCTTGGCGTGGGCCTGTATGCGCTGTTCGACAAGGATGTGAGGAGTGCTGCGGAAAACGTGGTGATGCGCAGAGCTGAGCGCAAGCATCTCGATTTCTGGCGCACGGGCGTCGACAAGGAAATCCTCACCCGCCCCGACAGCGCTTTTGTACTGAACATGTATCTGATGACGTTGGAACCGGAGGGGAATTCCGGCGAGAACTATCTTAGTCATTCCGGCGAGGAGGCCGGCCTGGTTTTGTCTGGCCAATTCGAACTCGACGTTGACGGCCACGTCTGGACCTTGGGGGAGGGGGACAGCTTCCGCTTCGCGAGCGTGCGCGGTCATCGGTACAGAAATCCTTCCAGTTCGGATAAATCGCAGATTCTGTGGTCGCTCTACACGCCGGCCCAGCCCGCAAACGCTGCTTCGAGCCGGACCGCCGATGCGGATGGGCCAACGACCTAAGCCAGCGCCTGGTGGCGCCGTTTTGTCAAACCGTCATGAGGTAAAGATGTCTTACGAGTTTCCACAAAGCGATATTGTTTCATTGTGGCAGGAGACTGCCAATGCGCGACCTGTGTTTGACAGGGTGTCCCGGACTTGCCAATTCGATGTGGCCATCGTGGGTGGCGGTTATACCGGGCTCTCGTCCGCTCGTTATCTGGCGCGGAAGGGCCTGTCTTGCATCGTACTAGAGGCGAACAGGATCGGCTGGGGCGCAAGTGGCCGTAATGGCGGTGTCGTTGCGGGAAAATTTCGGCTGTCCTTTGCGGATATGGCGCACCGCTTCGGAATCGAGGTGGCACGAAGAATGCATCAGCTAGGCGACGAGGCGGCCGATCATATTGGTGAGCTTGTCGATGACTACTCGATTTCCTGTGATTATCGGTCGAATGGCGCGATGCGTTGTGCCCACAATACGCTGGCGCTCGACAACCTCAAACGAGACGTCCAGTGGCTCAAGGACGCCCTGGGCGACACGTCCTGCACGATCGTCGGCCCGGAGCGGGTTTTCGAGGAGACAGGTTCTCGCGGATTTGCCGGCGGCATGCTGAACCAGCATGGAGGCACCATCCACCCGTTGAACTTTGTTCTGGGTTTCGCACAGGGTTTGAAAAAAGAAGGTATCACGATTGCAGAAGGTGAGCCTGTGCTAAGGTGGCGGCGGAACGGCAAGCTTGTGGTTGTCGAGACCCCCAACGCCGAGATCACCGTTTCGACTGTTGTCATCGCTACGAATGCTTATTCTGATCTCACGGGGGCGACCGCGGGCGTCCGTAAATCGGTTATACCGTTTCGTTCGGCCATGATTGCGACGAAGCCGTTGACCGGAACACCGGCCGCGACGTTGCTTGCCACGGACCGCAGCTACAGCGAGACCCGCCGCATGATGCGCTGGTTCCGCAAAAGCGGCGATCGGCTCATTTATGGCGGTCGCGGTGCTTTCGGCAAGACCGACAGCAAATCCGCGTTTGAGGCTCTTAGGACCGCTATGATCAAGCAGTTCCCCGAACTCGACGGCGTGGATATCACGCATCGGTGGTCGGGCCTGGTCGCCATGACACTCGATAGCATTCCTCATGTGGGTCGGCTAGATGAGCGCACGGTCTATGCGATGGGATACAACGGTTCAGGTGTGACCACAGCCTCATTAATGGGAAAGTATGTCGCAGAACTGGTCGTCGGCGGTCGCCCTGATCTTGGCCTTCTGACCGGAACGCCGCTGAAACCCGTCCCTTTTTATAGCCTGCGAGAACCCGCCGTCCGGCTTGTCGCCGGATGGTATCAATTCCTCGACAAGATCGGCCGGTAGGATACGGGAAGCTTGGGTAAAGCAACTTGTGTTCGGTCATGACGACCGGCGAATGAGATGTGTTTCGGTCTCTGGGGAAAGCGGAAGCGGTCTCGAGCAGTCTGGCCTTAGCGTTCAGCCGTAGCCAAAGCGCGGGTGAGGATTTGCGACCTGAGATCGTTGCCTCCCCGCTTTCTGGTCTCACAGCATCCGCTCAACAGCAGCTACCAGAGCGTCGTGACGCCGGGGGAAAACGCAAAACGGCGTGGTGACTCCGTTCGAAAAATATCCGCGCCCTGGATTGCGCCGAACTGAGCGCGGCGCCTTTCTCTCAGGGCCCGGTGAAGTTCGCCTTGTTGGGAAGGCGATTCTCGTCGAGGGCGGCATCAGTGCTTGAGTGTCGACATGAGGCCAGCATCGCCGCTCAACCGAAATGATGACGCGGAATTTTTGCGCCTCGGACATATGGGCTGCGAAGCTTCCTGCGTTGCACTTTGCGCATAAACTTGGCGGAGCGGACGGTGGCTATAATCGAGGAATCTTCCCCTAAGCTGGTGGTGTTTCTGTGGCTCTCCAAGAGAGGAATGGTTCCGAGCCTCGAGCGTATCGCTATCACCCCTGGAGCACATTCGACAATGTCGACGATGACGCGTCAGGGCGACGTTATCCTGTGTGAAGCGATTACCTATCCCGGTTTGCGGGCATTTGCGGCGCGTATGGGGCTGCAACTGGTTGGCTTGCCGATGGATGGTGCGGGCATTCTTCCCGACAAACTGGACGCCGCCATTCACCTGCACCAGCCAAAGGCGCTTTATTTGAACCCCACCGTCCAGAATCCGACAATAATAACGATCTCTCAAGTACGCCGCATGGAGATCGCCGAAGTACTGATCCATCATCGGCTTCCACTCATCGAAGATGATGCATACGGCTTTATTCCGACCTCGGCACCGGCTCCGTTTGCGAGCCTGGTGCCCAATCTCACCTGGCATATCGGCGGACTGGCAAAGTGTCTGGGCGCTGCGGATCGCTGGGAACGACTCTATAGACAATCAGGTGATCGCGACCTGACGCCAGAACCAATGCGGTGGGCCTTGAGCGGGAAGGGTTTCCCGTCCGTTAGCCCCGGCGTGTGGTGGAAAGCGCTATCATCTTCCTTGCTCGGTCCGGGTCGTTTGGTCCGTCGAAGCCCCCAGGCCCCACCCGCTTGCTCGGTTTGAGCCTGCTGAGACGTGGCCTAAATGTCACTGGGCATGCCGCTCAAGGAGATCGCCGTGATCACCAGCGAACTTCTTAGCGAAGGCCTTTCCCCTGAGCGGGAGATCGGGATCATCGATACGCAAGTAGCGAGACTGGAACAGAAGGCCGCAGAGCTTGCGAAGCCGCTTGACCGTATGCACGCCAAGCGCAACTGGATGGCGCGCGGCAAGCCCGGCGACGAGCCCCGGTTCTCCGGAGAGGACCTCTGCCTGACGGAGATCGCGACGCCGGCTTCCAGCCGTGCGACCTTCATGGCGAGCGAGGAGGATCAAGGTGCCTGAAACATTCTGCCACCGGTGATCAGCCATCAGCCTTCCGGATGTTGTTTCATCACGGGGATTCCTTGCGTATTCGGCCATCCAAATGCAACGACGATGGCAACGATCATCATGGCGCATGACAGCAGAAAGGTCAGACGCATTCCGGTGGCGGTGGCTGCTGTTGTTGCATTGTTAAGATCGTCCGTGCCGACGGCGAAGGAAAATACGGCGCCCATGGCAGAGGCGCCGGCGATCAGGCCGATATCGCGCGACAGGCCGAGTAATCCCGAGACTGTTCCGCGCCGGTCATGGGGCACGTCCGCCAAGGCCGCTGTGTTGTTGGCGGCCTAGAAGAGCTGATAGCCTGGCGTCAGTACGATAACGGACAGCGCATAGCCTTTAACTCCGATCATGTTTGGCACGAACGCCAGAAGCAATGTGCCCGTAGTAAGGAGCAGAAGACCGACGGCGAGCACGCGGCGGCTTCCCCAGTTGTCTACCAGCCGGCCGGAGGGCACGCCGCTGAAGATGGAGGTGACCGGGCCGATCATCATGACGAGGCCGAGATAGAAGGGGCCGACGACCAACGTTGTCATCATCACAGCAGTGACAAGGATGTTGACTATGAGATTCGGGACCAGAGAGCGGTTCATAACCGACCACAGGCTTACCGCTACGGTCTTGCCCTTGCCGGCGCCAGAGGGAAGTACCGATATGGCCATGATCAGTGCCAGGAGCGCCAGCGGCACCTGCACCCAGAATATGGCGCGCCAGCCTGCCAGGAGGCGTTGGCTGGGGCCGCGCCACCGGTAAACGCTCCGGCCACCTTACGTATCAACTGTCGGGTGGGGGAGGCGATCGGGACGGAGCTTTGGGAGGCGGCGACCGGGCGGACGGCTGCCGCGTTGCCAACTTCTAACTGCGCGATCAACTGGGTCAACGCTGCCGCTTCTTTCGCGAGGCTGTGGCTTACCGCCGTGGATCGCTCGACCATCGCGGCATTCTGCTGCGTGCCCTGATCCATGGTGTTGACGGCGGAGTTGATCTCCTGAATGCCGATGGATTGCTCGCGTGCGGATTCAACAATTGCGTTCACATGCTGGTTAATATGCTGAACCTCAGAAACAATCACCTCAAGTGCCTTGCCAGTGTTGCCAACGAGTTCGACGCCCGAACGAACCTGATCGCCCGAGGTGACAATCAGCGTCTTGATTTCTTTTGCCGCAGTCGCGGAGCGCTGGGCGAGTTCGCGAACTTCCTGCGCGACAACGTCCTAAGTGCGGAAGAAAATGGGCTTGGCAGGCAAAGTTTCTCTGTCCGTCAGCATGCTCACGCTGCATGACGCTCGTCAAGTCACATCGTCGAACCAGGCGGCTTCCACTGGCAAGGGAAAAGGTCTCGTCCATAGCAAACACAGGGTCCATCATTTTGGCCCTCACCGTCCTTAACACGAGCTTCTGTTCCAGGTGGAAGACCCAAGCATTGTCTACAGGGTCATTCGAAGGATGCCCTCACGGCTCTAACTGACAGAGGTTCTTCCACCTGGTACCCGCCCTTCAACGAAGGGCCGGTAATCTGAACCGCTTTTGACGACGGCGTGTACGACACGCGCCATCTTGGCGGTAATAGCGGTCATTGCCTTGCGGCGGAGATCGGGATTGTCACGATCTCTCGCGATGTAGCGTTCGAATTTATGTCGGAAGCCGTTCTCACGCTGGCGGATTGCAACTTGCCCAGCAATCCACAGGGTTCGTCGCAGCCGCGCGTTGCCGAATTTGGAAAGTCGGGTTTGGCCGCGATACTGGCCCGATTGCTGTGTCGACAGATCCAGCCCGCAGAATTTGAGAAACTGACGGTGATGATGAAAGCGGCGCAGGTCCCCAGCCTCCGCAATGATCGTTAGCGCGTTGATCGGACCGATCCCAGGAATCTGCCGCAGGATCTGATAATCACGGCTGTTTCGCAGCAAATCATCGGCCTGTGCTTCGATCTCGTTGCGTTGGCGGATCAGGCTGCGGGCTTCGGCGACAACCATCCGAAACATGCGAATTGCAGGCGCATCCAGCGGCAATGGCAAGCCAATCGAGGTGCGGGTAGTCTCATAAATATCCATTAAAATCTGTGACTTGCTCACTTTCCTGCCGACAACATCCCATGCCGCTTCGACGAACTTCTCCTTCGTCAGTGTCGTGATGCTCGATGGTGTGGGGAAGGCGTCGAGGAACGCGAAGAACCAGTCGCTCCGACTGTTACCCCGGAAACGCTCGATCTCTGGAAAATACAGCGGCAGGTAATGCGTCAGGATGCGATGTTGGATCTCGGTCTTGGCGTTAGCAATGGCTTCGTGTGTCTTCGACAATTCTTGAACGTCGTTGATGCCAGCACGCAAGGGATCATGATAGACCTGAGTCGAGTGGATCCTCAACATGTGTAGGATCACCTGGGCATCCTTGGGATCGTTTTTGTCCCAACTGTTGTGCAAGGCTTCTCGCGTGCGGGCAAGCGCTAGCGACGACACTAACCGCGTTTCGAAGCCGGCTTCCACCAACCGCCAGGCGATCGGACGATGATAGTTACCCGTTGCCTCAAAGGCGCAGACCACCGGTCGGTCATATGATTGCAAAATCGCGATCAGATGGTCATGTTCTGCACGCGTATTGAGAACAGATAACCGACGGCGGCGTTTATGGCCGGGTGCTTCGATCAACACTTCATTGCGAACCTTGGCGATGTCGATGGCTACCAACACAGCATCGGCAGGTATAGAATTCTGACTGGTCATGGTCGGTCTCTCCCGAATGAGTTGTGAACACTCACATTCTAGAGGTACTTCGACTGGCCATGGCCACCTCGAACGATGCGCGCTTGCAGCAAAAAAGCTGCGCGCACCGTTCCCTCGGTGGCTCCAGTTCTTCCTTCCGTAGGTGCTACGGCGAAACCTTTACCAGCCTCGCCAGCGCGCGCCGCCTCTACACCCGCATTAAGCGCAAGAAGGTTGGTCTGGAAGGCAATCTCATCGATAACACCGATGATGTTCGAGATTTCGCGAGAGGATTTTTCGATCTGCTGCATGGCAACGACGGCGTTGCGGACAACCTGACCGGAGTGCTCGGCGCCAAGCCGCGTCTTGGTCACAAGTCCGCCGACTTCTTCGGCGCGCTTGGCAGAATCGCGAACTGTCGTCGCGATTTGTTCTAGTACGGCTGCCGTTTCTTCCACAGATGCTGCCTGCTGTTCGGTGCGCCTGGAGAGGTCGTCCGCAGCAGAACGGATTTCGTTAGCGCCAGCATCAATGCCACGGGCGTTCTTGCCAACGGACACCAAAGCCTCGTGCAGTTTGCTTACGGAGTTGTTGAAGTCGGCTCGCAGCCTGTCGCGATCGGCGACGAATGGTGAATTGATCCGGTAGGAAACGTTGCCATCTGCGAGTTTACCGAGGCCCTGCGCCAGGGCATCAGGTTGCCCGCTCACGGACGTCCTCATCGAAGATATGACAGAAGGCCATCGTTGAGTGGCGGATCGCGAAAGGTGGCGGAGGCCCTAACGATCGTCATCTCAAGGCAGCGATAACAGAAACCTGGTCTGGCAGTCTCATGATAAGCGGCGCTTCATCGGGCATGCTTCAAGGCAAGTCCGTGGTGACCTTACGAGTTCTGGGGAAACTGAAATAACAGGGTCATTTGTTCAGATCGGCTCAAGAGCTAAAGACGCTGAAGCACTGCTAGGCTGGCGATGCGCGTCGAATTTGTAAGTCGCGATCGCTCGTTACATACCTCTAACGCGACTATGCCGAAGGTCTCGTCCCATACCTTTGTCGGACAACCAGTCAAGAATGACGCTGGCAAGTTGCTGCGGCTCCTCAAAAGGCAAAAGGTGGCCGGCTCCTTCGACGATACGGACCTCGGCGTCTTGCACTCGCCTTGCGACATCGTTGTTTGAGGCCTCAGTGGACATGTGATCGTCGGAACCGGTTACCAGCAAGACCGGAGAAGCCAGATATTGCAGGCCGTCCAACGCGTCCGGTCGGACAAGAAGAGCCCTGTTCTGTTGCTCATGGACTTTGGGCGGGCAGTCTTCCACCATTGCCACGATTTGAGCCACCAGGTCTGCCTCTTCCAGGCTTCTTGACGAGATCACTTTCGGCACCCAGTTCCGAGCATAGGCGGCCATGTCCTCATTTGCTTGCGCAATGCGGGCTCCGCGGTGGGCCGCCTCGTCAGGGCCCAGGCCATCGGTGTTGGTATTCGCCAATACGATTGCGCGGATCCTCTCCGGAGCCTGTCGGGCCATCTCGATGCCCACACGCCCGCCCATGGAATGGGCAAGGACAATCAAGTCGCCTTGGGTGTCGCTAAGCGCACGGGCGGCCATCTCCTCGATCGTGGCGTCCCTTTGCAAATCCGCATTGTGGAGTGTCACGCCTCCCAGATGGAGATTTTTTACGACCGCGCTCCAGGTCCTGACGTCGGACATGATCCCCGGTATGGTGAGAAGTGTGCTCATAGCCTGTCTCCTTTGAAACTCCCCTGGCATAAGGCAAAACAATTACATGATATTGCGTTTGGACGTATAGTCCTTTGGCTTGAACCGCGCCTGAATTGTACAGAGGCGCTGCGCCGTCAAGAAACAACCGGTACCTATCCGGGCACGATATCCCGTCCCTCAGGTTCTTATAGCGCAAACCTGCCGATCCGCCCCATAACCTGGCGTTTGGAGAGACCGTGTGAATAGTTGGGCGTAACACGAATGATTTTCTGGTAGCGTTCGTTTTGAGTCAGGAGGATTGCTGTCTCGATGGATGCTTCTATCACAGGCAACACCACATCTATCCGTTCGCGAGCGTCTGGGCGAACTGCATGTGCCGACGCTGTTGGTCAATGGCGTTTGGGAGAAACGGTTTCAGAGCGCGCGTGACTGGCTGCACGACTCTCATCCGCATATCGCCATCGAGGATTTGCCGGGTGGACACTCCATCAATATCGATTGCCCCAATGCCTTCGACGTTGCCGTGATGGGGATTGCCTTATCTGCGTTGCGATGCCGACGATGCATTCTGCCCAACAATAGGTTGGGCATTGAGCGCCTGAATGTTTCTTGCGGAGTGGCGTTGGACGGATCACCCTCAGGAAATAGGTTACGCACGAAGAGTTGGGAGGCTCTGCGGTACCTTGAACACCGTGCTCAAAAGCACGTGACAGGTTTGCCATTGGTTCCCCTGCCTCTAAGCCAGCGAAGCTAACGAAAACGGCGCGGGATCTGGCCGTAAGCAAGATGGGAGGATTTATGTCGTCTACCGAAAAAGTCATACAGCACGTGTCCTTTAGCCCGGTCCAGACACAGGCGGATGTCGTCATATCGTTTGCCGGCGTCGGCAAGACCTTCAAGGCTGGCGCTGCCGAAATTCAAGCCACGAAGGACATCAACGTCGACATTCGCGAAGGCGAGATCGTCACCATCGTCGGCCCCTCGGGATGTGGCAAATCCACGATGCTCAATCTGACCGCTGGTCTTCTCTCGCCCACCGTCGGAACGGTGAAATATCGCAATGCTCCGATTTCGGACGTCAATGGCCGCACGGGCTATATGACGCAAAGCGACCACCTTCTCCCATGGCGCACCGTTGCGGGAAATATTGCGGTTCCGCTGGAGATCCGGGGCATGTCGAAGCCGGCGCGCATGGCGCGTGTCGAAGAACTGGCGGAATTGGTCGGCTTGACGCAGTTCCTGAACTCCTACCCGTCACAGCTTTCGGGCGGCATGCGCAAGCGCGCCGCCCTTGCGAGATTGCTGGCTTACGATCCTGAAACCCTGCTTCTCGATGAGCCTTTCGCGGCACTCGATGCGCAGTTGCGGATCAAGATGCAGACGGAACTCTTTCAGCTGTCGCGTCGTCTGAAAAAGACGGTCCTGTTTGTCACGCACGACATCGATGAAGCCGTGGCTTTGGGAGATCGATGCCTTGTGTTCTCGGGACGGCCTGGCACCATCGTCAAGAACATCGAGGTTCCGCTTCCAAGAGAGCGTTCGATCCTGGCGCTACGCAAGGACCAGACCTACCAGCAACTTTGCTCCGATCTGTGGGACATTCTTGCACCTTCAATGACAGCTTCGCACTGATATCGCGGCGCCGTGACCGAATTCGGGAGGTAGAAATGAAAATATTTTTGGGAAGAATCGCACTCATCCTTGGGCTGCTGTGCATCTGGCAATTCGCATCCGGACGATTTGCAGATCCATTTTTCATCAGCAGTCCGCTGGAGGTCGGCGAGCGATTCTGGGTGCTTTTGAAGAGCGGCCGTCTGTTCGATCATGGCTGGATCACGCTTGTCGAAACGCTCGGCGGCTTCGCTCTCGGTGCCGCGGCCGGTATTGCGGTCGGCCTGATTCTTGGCCGTAACGAGACGCTCGCAGAGCTCTTGGACCCTATCCTCATCTCGCTCTATAGCTTGCCGAAAGTTGCGTTGGCTCCGCTTTTCATCATGTGGTTCGGCATCGGCATCGAGATGAAGATCATGCTGACGGCGGTCATCGTTTTCTTTCTTGTCTTCCTCAATACCTATAGCGGTGTGCGTAGCGTCAGTGGCGAGCTCGTTGAAATCCTGCGCTTGATGGGCGCCAAGGAGCGCCATCTCGTCGGTAAGGTCATCATGCCATCGGCTATTCAGTGGGTTTTCACGGGCCTCAAACTTTCTGTGCCTTACGCGCTCATCGGTGCGATCGTCGGCGAGATCATGGCCTCCAATCGCGGCCTTGGCTACCTGTTGCAGGATGCTGCCGGACAGCTGGATACCGGCGGCGTATTTGCCGCGTTGATCGCCATCATCTTCCTCGCTTTGTGTTTGCAGACGGCCGTCAAGTTTGCCGAGAAGAAGTTGATGCCTTGGAAAACGGCGGCGAATGACCGCGAGCTGACGATCTAGGGTCGCCAACTATCACCATAAAATCTGAGAAATCGTGGGAGGAAAAAATGATTGCTCGGTCCCTTATTGCTGCGATGACAATCGCAGTCGGCCTTGTCAGCGGATCGGCCAACGCCGCTGATTCATTGAAGGTGGCGCTTGGAACGGATGGCTTCGTGCATCTGCCGCTCTTCGTGGCATATGATGGTGGCTTGTTCAAAGAAGAGGGGCTCGACGTAGAGCTCGTCAAGTTCAAGGGCGGCGGTGCGGCAATGTCCGGCCTGGTGGGCGGCAGCGTGGAGATTTGTTCCTGCTCGGTACAGAACGCCATCAATGCCACAGAAAAAGGTGCGCCGGTAAAGCTGATCGGCGCGATGATAGACCAGTACGCGTCCAATATCGTCGTTACGGAAGAAACGGCGGAGCGCATTGGCCTCACGCCAGACATGCCGATGGAAAAGCGTCTTGCCGCTTTGAAGGGCTTGAAGATCGCCGCAGCCGGGGCAGGCGGTAGCGCAGACTTCCTCGTTCGCCACCTTGCGGGCGCTGCAAAGCTTTCACCCGAGAGCGATATGAGCCTTCTTTACATGAACGACAGCGGCGCAATGCTCGCTTCGTTCGACCGTGGCCGTATCGACGGCTTTGCCTTGTCGTCCCCCACTTCCGATATTGCGGTGCTGGATCACAAGGGCAAGATGCTGATCGATATGTCCGCCGGTCAATATGAGCCGCTTGCCGGATACCCATCGATTGCAATTTCCGCGCAGGACAGCTGGCTTGCAGACAATCGTGCCATGGCGGTGAAGTTTCTCCGCGCCATCACCAGGGCTGATCAGTTGATCCATAACGATCCGGAGAAGGCGAAGGCTGCGGTTCGCAAGCGGTTCGCGTCGACGTCCGACGAGGTGTTCGAAGCAGCGTGGAAGTCCAATGCCGGCACGTATCCGGACACGCCCGTCCTGATGGCTGAAACGGTCGGTCGCGTGATCCAGTTCCTAAGCGAGCTTCAGGGAACCAAGATCGCCGGCACCCCCGAGACTTACTTCGACAACAGCTATGTGGAACAGGCTGTCGCAGAATTGAAGAAGTGATCTAGCCCTTCAAGAGCACCTGTGAGTGGAGATGTACCCGCCGCTCACCACTGCGTTTATTCCTCTCGACGAACCGTAATGGCAACAGAGAGGCTGATGACAGGAGGCCCGAAATTGGCGTTGGTAGATTTCGAAGTTCAGGATCGTGTCGCGATTGTCACCATCGACAGTCCGCCGGTGAACGCACTCAGCCAACAGGTCCGGCAGGAACTGCTGGCTGTTACAGACGCAATCGCCGCCGATCGAGACGTGGACGCGGTCGTTCTTGCCTGTGCAGGCAGGACGTTTGTTGCCGGGGCTGATATCAACGAACTCGGAAACCCCCAGCGGCCCTATTTGCCGGACGTGCTGCAAAAGATCGATGGATCGTCCAAGCCATGGGTGGCGGCGCTGCATGGGACGGTCCTGGGCGGCGGTCTGGAACTTGCCATCGCGTGTGCTGGCCGCGTGGCGCTCGCAGGTACAAAACTGGGTCTTCCTGAAGTCATCCTCGGTATCATTCCCGGTTCGGGCGGAACGGTCAGGCTTCCTCGCCTGATACCGTTGGAAAAAGCGATCAACCTCGTCACGTCCGGCAAACCGATGGCGGCGGCGGCGGCGCTTGTTTCCGGCCTCATTGATCGGCTCGTTGATCGCGATCTTGTGGAGGAGGCGGTGCAATATGCGCGCGCGCTTCTGGAGAAGCCGGTACAGCCTTTGCTTCAGCGCGAGGTTAAGAATGCTCACGCCATCGGCTGGGCAGCCATGCAACGTTCCGTCCAACAAAAAGCGCGAGGCGCCATCGCGCCGCTCGAAGCTCTCGAGGCGCTGAAAGATGCTGCAACATTCGATGCCGACATCGCGCTCGACAGGGAAAGGCAACGCTTCCTGCGGCTTGCGGTTTCGGACGAATCCCGGGCCTTGAAGCACATCTTCTTTGCCGAGCGCAGTGCAGGACAAAGTCTCAAGACACCCGATGCTGATCCGGTCGATTTATCGCGTGTCGGCGTCATCGGCGGCGGAACGATGGGCGCGGGGATTGCCACTGCACTTCTGCTCGCTGGATCGTCAGTCACGTTGGTTGAGCAAACTTCCGAGGCCGCACAGAAGGCGCGGGAACGGGTGAGCGCGACGCTCCAACAGAGCGCGGAGCGAAAAGTCATAACTGCCGAAAGCGCGGGAGAGGCGCTGCAGCGTTTGATCGCTTTGGCCGATTACGACGCTTTAAAGGAATGCTCGCTGGTCATTGAGGCGGTGTTCGAGGATATGGCGGTCAAGCGCGAGGTCTTCTCCAAGCTCGACGCCATCATGCCGCACGCCGCGATTTTGGCCACCAACACATCCTATCTGGACGTGGACGCGCTGGCCGCGTCGACGAAGCACCCCGAGCGTATTCTCGGCCTGCACTTCTTTTCCCCCGCTCATATCATGAAACTGCTTGAGATCGTGCGTGGTGCCAAAACCGGGCCGGTAGCCTTGGCAACGGCTCATGCGCTGGCGAAGCGATTGCGCAAGATTCCCATCGTCTCGGGCGTGTGCGACGGGTTTATCGGGAACAGGATCATGGCTGCCTATCGGCGCGACTGCGAGTTCATGCTGGAGGAAGGAGCCACACCTTCGCAGATCGACGCCGCAATGCGCAACTTCGGTTTCGCCATGGGCATTTTCGAGGTCCAGGATATGAGCGGCCTCGATATCGCCTGGGCACAACGCAAGGCAAAGGCGTCGTCGCAGGCAAGCGGCCAGCGCGTGGCGCACATTGCCGACAGGCTTTGCGAAGCGGGTCGCTTTGGCAGGAAAACCGGCAAAGGATGGTACGATTATTCGTCCGGCAAGCCTGTTGTGGATGACGAGGTGATGGGCATTATTCTCGATGAAAGCAAACGGGGCGGTTTCACCCGTCATTCCTTCACCGAAGCGGACATCATGGACCGGATTATCAAGACGATACAGCAAGAGGGGATGGCAGTGCTGGGCGAAGGCATTGCCGACAATGCCGACGACATCGATGTCGTGATGATCAACGGTTACGGCTTTCCCCGTCATCGGGGAGGGCCGATGCACATGATGAGCGTTGAGACACGTCACGTCCGAACGGTCGCCTGAACGCAGACGTTACCGCGAGCGAATTAAACGCGTCCGTGACGGCTGGTCTTAGTGACTGATAGGTGGCAATGGCGTCGAGAGAGTTACATGGACAATCCTTTAGTTTCCTTATCACGACAGGCGGAGCACTGGCGTTTTCAGCAGCTGACTCCGGGGCTTGAGGTCGCGGCGCGTCGGGCGATCCTCGATTGGTTCGCAACGACGCTTCCCGGTGCCAAGGAAGAACCATCGCTTGCTCTGCTTCAAGCCGTGCAGTTCGAGGAGTTTCCTAGACGATCGGTGTGTTACGCGGACGGAAAGATGCGTTCTCCAAGGGCCGCCGCATTGCTGAACGCGACGGCAAGTCATATCGTGGAGTTCGACGATATTTTCAAAGACGGCGGCTATCACCCAGGAAGTCCGACGATTGCCGCGGCTTTGGCGCTCGCCCAGCATCTGGGCCGTCCCCTGAACGACCTTCATCGGGCGATCATCGGTGGATATGAGGTTGGGTGTCGGATTTCGCTCGCGGTCCAGCCGAGCCACTACGCCTTCTGGCATACCACAGCGACGATCGGCACCATGGGTGCCGCAACAGCCTGCGCCATGCTTCTTGGATGTGACGCCGAGAAAATCGCACACGCGATCTCTCTTGCGAGCAGTTTCGCCGGAGGGCACCAGCAGAACCTGAAGAACGGCGGCATGGCCAAAGCCCTGCACGCGGGGCACGCCGCCGAAGCTGGAATGCTTGCGGCATTTTCTGCCGCCAGCGGCATGACCGGATCGCCGGACGCATTGCATGGGGAAACCGGCTACGCCGCCGCCACAAGTGCGTCTACGGGCGACTGGGCCTCTGCATTAAAGGGCTTGGGAGAGTGGGCGCCCATCGAACACATGACGATCAAAAATCACGGCTGCTGTGGCCATATTTTCCCGGCTCTCGACGGTCTTCGTCTGATGCGCCAACGTCACGGCTTCACGTCGTCTGACGTGAAGGCGATCCGCATTGATGGATATGGTGCGACCAAGACCATGTGTGATCGTCCGGCTCCTCAAACCGCGGCAGATGCCCGTTTTAGCGCGCAGTACTGCATTGCCGCCGACATGGTGTTGGGAGGCGTCCGGTTGAGTGCTTTCAAGGACGAGGCGCTCAAAAATGCGGATATTCGACAGCTGATGGATAAAGTTGCCGTCGGTATGGATCCCGTACTCGCCGGTCTCTACCCGAAACAACGCATGGCGAAACTGACCGTGCATCTGAACGACGGTCGTCGCGTGGAGCATCTTCAGGAGACAAGGAAAGGTGACCCGGAAGATCCCTTGAGCCTGGAAGAGCTGGTCCAGAAGTTCGATGAACTGACAGGTGCAGTGCTGAACGCCACTCAAATTGCAGCACTTAGAAACAGAATTTTGACCGAAACAGAGCTGCCGCAGCAGGCCTGTTGAATTGCCCAACCTAATGTTGGTCAAGGCTGACGTGATCCTCGGTTGCGACATTCCGGTCTGTCTCACTATTCATGGAGAATGCCAAAGCGGCGCGGAGGAGTGCAGCCGTTCGCATCACCAAATTCGAGGAACATCACGATGAACATTGCCAATCGCCAAGCCGAGTTCGTGCTGGTAAGCGAGAAAAACGGTATCGCGACGATTACGCTGAACCGGCCGGATGTCCGTAATGCCATCAACGACCAGATGCGTGCCGAACTGATTGCAGCGTTCGAAGCGGCAGGTGCCGACAAGACAGTGCGTGGAATCATCCTGACAGGTGCGGGTAAAGGCTTCTGCTCGGGAGGCGACGTTGCCGGTATGCGCGCCAGACTTGATGCACCGTCGGCAGAGGTGGCGTTTAACGGCTGGACGCGCCAGCAAAGCACCCACCGTGGCGTTGCCGTGATTCACGGCATTTCGAAACCCGTCATTGCGGCTGTCAACGGTGCCGCCTTTGGCCTCGGACTGGACATGGCCCTGGCCTGCGATTTCATCGTTGCGTCGGAAGGCGCAAAGCTCTCAATGAGCTTCATCAAGCGCGGCCTCGTTTCCGATGGCGGCGGCATGTACTTCCTCCCGCGCCGTGTCGGCCTTGTCAAAGCCAAGGAGCTGATCCTGACGGCCCAGGTTCTCGAGGCCGAGGAAGCCCTGAAGATCGGCATGGTGGACCGGGTGGTTTCTCCGGACATACTGATGGACAACGTCCAGGCCTGGGCTGAAGAATTGTGCATCGGCTCGCCCGCCGCCATCGCCTTGACGAAGTCGATCCTCGACAAGACGTTTGAAAGCACCGATGAGCAGGTTTTTGCCTTGGGTCGCGAAGCGCAGGCGATCTGCTACACCACGGCCGAGCACCGCAAGTCCGTCGAGGACTTCCTCAACAAGTCGTCGAAGTGAGGTGTGGTGATATGAATATCGTCAGGACAATTCTTAACCCGCAAAGCGTCGTCGTCGTCGGTGCGTCCAATGATCCGGCAAAGCTGACCGGGAGACCCGTAGCTTACCTGCAACGGCATGGCTTTGCAGGCGACATTTACCCGATCAACCCACGTTACGACACCATTGCCGGCCTCAAGTCGTATGCCGATCCGCGCGAGCTTCCCGCTGCTCCGGACCTCGGATTGGTTCTCGTTGGCGCAGACCGCGTTATCGATTCCGTTCGCCAGTTGGCGCAGGCGGGCACGAAAGCCGCCGTCGTCCTGGCGTCGGGATTTGGCGAGAGCGGCGAAGATGGCCGGGCGCGTCAACAGCAGCTTCTGGAAGCCGCGGGTAACATGCGCATCCTCGGGCCCAACACCATCGGCCTGGTCAACCTGACCGACAAGATCATGCTTACGGCCTCCGGCGCGATGGAGATGGACGATTTTCCGACGGGCTCGATCGCGCTGCTGTCTCAAAGCGGCGGGATCATGGGATCGCTTCTTTCGCGTGCTGCGGGCCGAGGCATCGGTTTTTCCAAACTCGTGGCGACGGGCAACGAGTGCGACCTTGAAGTATCGGATTTTCTCGATGCCTTTGCCGAGGACGACGCCACGTCCGTCGTCGCGCTGTACCTTGAAACGATCCGTAACGCCGCCAAATTCAGGGCAGCTGCAAAACGTGTCATCGACGCGGGAAAAAGCATTGTTGTCTACAAGGTCGGCAAATCCGAATCCGGCGCAAATTCTGCCGTCTCCCATACCGGCGCCTTGGCCGGCGCCGATGAGGTTTACGATGCCCTGTTCAGCCAGCTTGGCATCATCAGGGCCCAAACCTTCGCAGACCTTCTCGACATTCCAGCGATCCTGGCGTCGGGTCGCAAACTGGCGGGCAAGCGGGTTGCCATCGTGACGTCAACTGGCGGCGCGGCGACGATCGTTGCCGATAATGTCGGCTATCTCGGCCTTGATATGCCGAGCCCCGACAAAGACACTGCCGAAAAACTTCTGGCCTTGGAGCTGAAGGAGGCGGTTCTGGATCGCAACCCGATCGACGTCACGCTTGCGGGCCTGCGACCGGATCTCTTCCGGTCGATCCTCAAGATACTGGCGGAAAGCTCGAGCTTCGATGCCATTGTCGTTGTGATCGGTTCGTCTTCGATCGGTCAACCGGATGTCGTGGCGCGACCTCTGCTGGAGTCCATGGCAATGACAGATAAGCCACTTATCGCTTACGTCAGCCCCGAGGCCCCGGGCATCGTTCGTCATCTCAACACCAGCGGAGTGCCAGCATTCGCAGCGCCTGAAAGTTGTGCGTCTGCGCTTACCGCCTTGTTGAAGGTGGGCAAATCCGACGGCGTGGAAGCTCGCAAACATCAGGAGATCGACTGCTCGGACATCGTGGCCGGTTCTATGAACGAGGCCGACGCCAAGTCGCTTTACGCACGTTTCGGCGTTCCCGTCACCAAGGAAGTCGCCGTTGCGACGGCTGAAGAAGCGGCGGAAGCTGCCAAGGGTTTCGGCGGTCCCGTAGTCATCAAGATATTGTCGGACGAGATCCTGCATAAATCAGAGGTCGGCGGCGTTGTGGTCGGCGTTGCGCCAGATCAGGTTTCGAAGGTCTGCAACGATATGCTGGCGCGGGTGCGTTTAGCCACGGACGCGCACATCGATGGCTTTTTGGTCCAGGAATATATCACCGGCGGCGTCGAGCTTATCCTTGGCTTCAACCGCGATCCTCAGCTTGGGCCCTATATCCTGCTCGGTGCAGGCGGCGTCACGACGGAGCTTTATCAGGACGTGTCCCTGCGACTGTTGCCGATCGACAGGAAGCAGGCGGTATCGATGATCGACAGCCTCAAATGCGCGCCGCTTCTCAAAGGTTTCCGTGGCAAGCCGCTGGCTGATACTGATGGTCTGGTCTCGACCATCCTGTCGTTCGCCGATATGGCGCATTCTCTGGATGGCCGCCTTGTCGAGGCCGAAATCAACCCCGTTTTCGTGCTTCCTGAAGGTCAGGGCGTCAGGGCCGGAGACGCTCTTGTGGTCATCGGCGAATAGCTGGTGCGCAAATCCCGACATTGGAAAAGCGCCGGCGCAAACGTCGGCGCTTTTTGCGTTGTGCGCGCTTGTTCGGCTACGATGATCGCAGGCGGGCCGAATCTTCTTCCATCTGTTTTCGAACCCAGTTCAAAAACTGCATGAGTGGCTGAGACGGACGCTTGTCTTTCGGCCACGTGAGGTAATAGCCATCGCCCGTTCGGCATGTTTGCTCGAAAGGGGCGACGAGAACGCCGCTGCGAAGATGCCGCTCAACGAAAACACGTACGGCAATGGCCACACCGACGTCTACCGAGGCAGCCTCATATGCCAGAGCGGAATTTTCGAACTTCACGCCCTGATGCGAAACGATATCGCAGTTCACGCTCTCGGCCCAGGCGCTCCAATCGTGCGGGCGCGCCATCGAATACAGAAGCCGGACATTGGAAAGGTCGCTGGGCTGCTTAAGCGGGAACTCTTCCAGGAAGGATGGCGAGCAAACCGGTATCAGCTCTACATCGACAAGACGTTCGGCATGCAATTCGGGCCACTCTCCATTGCCAGAGCGAATGGCTGCATCGAGGTTCTGGGTATCGAAATTTGCTGCGGTGGCGGAGGACGACAACCGCACCTCGACACGTGGATGGGCCGTATGAAAGGCCACCAGCCTCGGGATCAGCCACCTCTGCGCAAAGGTGGTATAGGCCTGCACTGCCAGTATATCCCGTCTACCCCGTCTTGAGACGCGCCTTGCGGCATTTCCGATCTGCTGGAACGCTTCGGTAATCCCATGATAGAGTTCCTGTCCTTCTCGCGTCAGCACCAGACCCCTGTGCAAGCGGTTGAAAAGGGCGACACCCAGATAATCCTCAAGCGCCTTGACCTGTCGGCTGACCGCGACCTGCGAAACGTTCAATTCGTCCGCAGCCAGGGTGAAGCTGTTGAGCCTTGCTGCGATTTCGAAGGTACGCAATGGATTGAGAGGGGGCATAGGATTAGACATGGCGGCGCATATACCTGACTTCGATATCGACTGTTCAAAGGGCTAATCTTGCCAATTCCTCGTACGATACCACACGGGTTTCCAACGGATAAGCGATGTCGCGAAGCGATAACAACATCTCTGTCAAATGTCGCGCGAAAAGACCGCCAGCCGTTGATCCCAATTCAAGCCGTAGGCTTCAGCAGCCCGACGTCGTGAAGTCTGATTTTCTGCCGATCTGGAAGCGGTACGAATATTCTTGGATCGGCGCTCCTGACTTGGCAACCTTCCCACGTGACCGCCAAGAATGCGCTGAACGACGGGGAAAACTCGCCGGGCAGAGGTGACCCGGGATCATGTCCCCGATACATGCCGAATAACGCATGCGGGTGGTTCTCGCTTGTCGAAGGCAGCGGATTGCCCAAGTTTCTCTGCTCGTGTGGATGACTTCTTGTCAGTTGTTGCCCCAGATCAGGTGTCTTACGGATGGCTCGGCTATGGCGATTATCACTTTTGTCGGCCGCTGGGAGGCGCCGACACCGGAAGCTGGAGGAGCATCAATGATTGACGTGTATATCTGCGATTACATCCGCACGCCCATTGGCCGTTACGGCGGCGCACTCTCCTCGATCCGCGCGGATGATCTGGGCGCCGTTCCTTTGATGGCCCTGAAGGAGCGAA
This sequence comes from Agrobacterium tumefaciens, assembly GCF_017726655.1. NCBI lineage: Bacteria > Pseudomonadati > Pseudomonadota > Alphaproteobacteria > Hyphomicrobiales > Rhizobiaceae > Agrobacterium > Agrobacterium tumefaciens. Next base: position 913,425 of record NZ_CP072309.1, on the reverse strand, counting down.
ACCCGAATGTGGATTGGGACGCGGTCGATGATGTGATCTTCGGCTGCGCGAACCAGGCCGGAGAGGACAACAGGAACGTCGCGCGCATGTCGCTTCTTCTGGCGGGATTGCCCGTTTCCGTCACAGGCACGACGATCAATCGTCTCTGCGGCTCCGGTATGGATGCCGTGATCACCGCGACGCGCGCCATCAGGGCGGGCGAAGCGGATTTGATGATCGCAGGCGGTGTGGAAAGCATGAGCCGCGCGCCATTCGTCGTGCCGAAGGCTGAGACCGCCTTTTCCCGCAATGCCGAAATCTACGATACCACCATTGGCTGGCGCTTCGTGAACCCGCAGATGAAGTCTCTTTATGGCGTGGATTCCATGCCGGAGACGGGAGACAATGTCGCGCTCGACTACAAGGTCTCGCGGCAGGATCAGGATGCCTTTGCGTTGCGAAGCCAAGACAAGGCTGCCCGCGCACAAGCCAATGGAAGACTTGCGAAAGAGATCACGCCTGTCAGCATCCCGCAGAAAAAGGGCGATGCTATATTGGTGGAGAAAGACGAGCATCCACGCGCAACGAGCCTCGACGTTTTGGCCAAGCTGAAACCGGTCAATCGCATGGAAGGCGCATCGGTGACCGCGGGTAACGCATCCGGTGTCAACGATGGCGCGGCGGCGCTGATCATCGCGTCCGAAGCCGCTGCCGCAAAATACGGCCTAAAACCCTTGGCCCGCATCGTCGGCGGCGCAACGGCGGGAGTTCCCCCGAGGGTCATGGGCATCGGTCCTGCACCGGCCTCGCAAAAACTGCTGGACCGTCTCGGTTGGAAGCAGGAGACGCTCGACATCATCGAACTCAACGAGGCCTTCGCCTCTCAGGGCCTTGCCACCCTGCGTCAACTGGGCCTGGCAGATGACGATCCGCGCGCCAACATCAATGGCGGCGCGATTGCTCTTGGCCATCCGCTTGGCATGTCGGGCGCCCGCATCGCCGGAACGGCAGCACTGGAGCTATCGCTTTCCGGCAAGGAGAGAGCCCTGGCGACGATGTGTATCGGCGTTGGCCAGGGTATTGCGATCGCGCTGGAAAAGCCTGACGTAGAAGAAGGCGGGTTCTCGAGCTTTTATGACGGGCGATAAGCGGATTTCACATCGTGCCCTTGCCTGGTCCCTTATCCTATGCCGACGGTCGCTTTGTAGGCTGCATCGCTCCGCAACAGCATGCCGTAGAGGTCGCGCGGCTCGTCAGGGTCTGCGAGCAGGTCGAGATCGATGAAGAGCCCGGTCTCTTCAAGCTTGCTTCGGACATAGCGAAGCGCGGAAAAGTCTTCGATGGCGAAGCCCACGCTGTCGAAGAGGGTGATTGCTCTTTCGGATTCCCGACCGTCCCGTCTTCCGGAAATGACTTCCCAAAGCTCCTTGACCGGATAATCGGCGTCCAATTGCTGGATTTCGCCTTCGATGCGCGTTTGCGGAGGGTATTCGACGAAGATATCGGAGCGCAGCAGAATGTCTTTGTGAAGTTCCGTCTTGCCGGGGCAATCGCCGCCGACGGCATTGATATGCACCCCCGGTCCAACCATGTTGTCCGAAAGGATGGTCGCATATTGTTTGTCTGCCGTGACGGTGGTGATGATGTCGGCGCCTTCCACCGCCTCCTGGGCTGACGAGCACGTTTTGATGTTGAAACCTTTGTCGGCGAGATTTCTCGCGCAGCGTTCTGAAGCCAACGGATCTATGTCGTAGAGCCTGAGATCGGTCACCCCGACGATCGCTTTGAACGAAAGCGCCTGAAATTCGCTTTGAGCACCGTTGCCGATGATTGCCATCGTCCTGGAATTTGCGCGGGCAAGATGCCTGGCAGCGACTGCCGACATTGCTGCCGTGCGCAAGGCGGTCAGGATCGTCATTTCCGACAGCAGCATGGGATACCCGTTGTCGACATTCGATAGGACGCCAAAGGCCGTGACCGTCTGGCGACCATCCTTCGTGTTCTTCGGGTGTCCGTTGACGTACTTGAACCCATAAAGCGTCCCATCGCTCGTCGGCATCAGCTCAATGACGCCCTCGTCGGAATGCGAAGCGACCCGCGGTGTCTTGTCGAACTGCTCCCAACGGCGGAAATCTTCCTCGATCACAGCAGCAAGCTCGGTCAAGAAAGTTTCGACGCCGATCTTCAGCACGAGCTTCATCATGTGATCGACGCTGACGAACGGGACGGTGTTCAGATTGGTGTGAGCAGTCATCGCGGCTTGTTCCTTTTTTGGGTTTCGGTCGTGGGGAGCGTGCGCCAAAGCTTCGTTTCCGCAGCAGATCATCGATCGCTATCGGTGGAGGCAAGGAACATGTTCGCGATATCGGCAACGAGGCCGGGCAGTACGCCGAACGCATAGGGCTCGTGGACACGTTCGAATTTCTGATGAAATTCACGCCCCCAGGGGCCAAGATTGACCGTGGGAAACCGCAACGCATTCTCCGGGGCCTGATCGACCAAGCGTAAAATCGGCGTATTGTTCGAAACCACCGCGCTTGCGCTGCTTGCCATCCCAAGGAAGCTCATATCGGAGATGCCCTGGAAATGCGGTTTCCAGACCAGACCGCGCTGCGGATCGTTGCCAAGACGCGAGCGCGCCTTCTCGATGGCGTGATGCAGATTACGATCTTCCTGTTCATCAAGGCGCAGATGGCTCGATGGATAGTGCAGCCCGGAAAAGCCGATGATCACCGCCGGTCCGGAAACGCGTGCAATGCCGATCAGCCATTCCGTCAGCAGGCGGCTGAGAACGAGGGGATTGTCGATATGGTGGTATTCCTGCTCCTTCGTCCTGTAAAGCGCCTCAAAACCATCACCTATGGCATCGGCCGCCAGTTTTCGGAGCTCATGGAAAGTGAAAAGCCGAGGCTTTGCTGGCGTTGCGCCAGCACTACGCCCGACCAAACGGCCGTATTCTGAAGACTGCGCAGTGAACTGGTCGACAGCGTTGGTGGCGCCGTTTAAAACCTCTTCGCGAAAGCGGTCGAAGAGATCATCCGCGCTCATGGAATGATAGAGCCAGTTAAAGGCGATCCAGAATCTCTCGGGCGTCGTCACCTCATAGCCATCGCGAAGATCTTTGGCTTCAAGGCAGATCGGCGGGGGAGATATGTCGTTTTCATCTCTGTCCGCCAAAGCCGCATTGCCTTCCAGCCGCGCGAGAATTCCCGCTGCCATGGCCTGGGCGCTGACACCTTCAAACGGATAGCTGGCGTGAGAGCTCAAGCCGATCACCAGCGCGAAGGGCAGGAGCTTGCCGATCGTCCCTGCATAAACTGCGCGCCCTTCGCGGCCATCTCCCTGATCGGAGGTCACGTCGAGGTTAATGCCGGCGACGACATCGATATCAAGGTCTTTCGCCAGTTGCGGAAGTGCATTGCGGAAAGACCGCATGCCCCGGCTTTCCCGCTCCTCATCAGGCGTGGCGACCAGCATCAGGTTGCCCTCGCGGGCAGGGTCGGATGTGAACTGTTCGAGGACGGCGATCGCGACGGCAATACCGCTTTTCATGTCAAGCAGTCCGCGGCCGGGAAGGAACTCGCCGCTCACCAGATCCTGCAGTGCGCGCTCTTCCTGTTCCGAGCGGTGCTCTCGTCCTGAGAGCATCTCGATTAGGGCGTCCTTGAGGGCAGGCGCCTCGCAGGCCAGCGGTTTGAGTTCATGATAGTTGTCGGTGGCGACCGTATCGTAATGTCCGGCAAGCGCCAGCGTACGCCTGCCTTTTCCACGCACGAGTGCGACGACATTGTAAGTGAGCGGCTCTCCGTGGCTTTCGACGAGCCTGAGATCTTCCGGATGTTTCTGAAAATATGGAAATTCGCTCAAAAGCCCATGAAGCCGACCAGCGAAGGATGCCTCTCCGGGAGTTCCCGTTTCGCTGGGCCAGGAGGTGATGCGCAGGGCGAACTCGCGGACGCGGTTGCTGTCGATCTTGCTGCCGCCATCGGCCTCAATCTTTTCGTGCACCTTGGTCATTATAGCTTTCCGTTCTTAGTTCGAGAGATGCTTGCGCAGAAATGCGCGGGTGCGCTCTTCGGTCGGGTTCGAAAGAACACGGGAGGGTTCGCCCTGCTCGACGACGACACCGCCATCCATGAACATGACGTGGTCGGAGACCTCCGCCGCAAAACGCATCTCATGCGTGACGATGAGCATTGTCATGTGCTCTGCCGCAAGCTGCTTCATGACGAGGTTGACCTCATCGACGAGTTCCGGGTCGAGCGCCGAGGTTGCCTCGTCGAAGAGCATGACCTTCGGCTGCATGGCGAGCGCGCGTGCGATCGCCACACGCTGCTTCTGCCCGCCTGACAGCCGGGCTGGATAGGCTTGACCTTTATCTGCAAGGCCGACCTTGGCCAGCAGCGCGTTTGCCCGGTCCAGTGCTTGCGACTTGGACAGACCCTTAAGACGCATGGGACCGATCATGATGTTTTGCAGTACCGTCAGATGCGGGAAAAGATTGAACTGCTGAAACACCATGCCCATTTCCTGCCGAATCTGATTGATGTGCTTTTCGAAAGCGCGACCTTTCAGTGGACGGTTGACCTGCTGGCCATCGAGCCAGATTTCGCCGCCCGATGTCTCCTCAAGCATGTTGATCGACCGCAGAAGCGTGCTCTTGCCGGAGCCGCTTGGACCGATGATGGAGACGATCTTTCCTCGCTCGACGCTGAGGTCTATGCCTTTCAGAACTTCATGGTCGCCGTAGGCCTTGCGAATATTCCGCAACTCTATCATTGGGGTTTGAGACGTCATCGGATCGCTTCCGCTTTACGTGCGGCCAAGCCGAGACAAAATTCCATCGCCAGATTGACGACATAATAGAGCAGGGCCGCGGTGAAATAGAATTCGAAGGGACGGTAGGTCTCGCTGATGGCGCGCTGCGCATTCAACACAAGCTCGGTTATGCCGAGCACAGACAGGACCGCTGTGTCCTTCAGGAGAATGATGCTGTTGTTGCCGACCTGGGGAAGAGCAGTCAGGACCGCCTGTGGGACGATGAAGTGGCGCAGGGTGGCAGTTCTGCCAAAGCCCAGGGACCTTGCCGCTTCCGCCTGTCCAGCATCGACACTTTCGATCGAGGCGCGAAAGATGTCCGCATTATATGCCGCGTAGTGCAAGCTAAGTCCGACAACACCGGTCCAGAAGGCGGGCAACATCACGCCCACCTGCGACAGCCCGTAATAGAGCAGATAGAGTTGCAGCAGGAGCGGCGTTCCCATGAAGAGGAACGTCACGGCACGAATGGGCAGACTGACGATTTTTGGCCCATACAGCGTCGTGATCGCAGTCAGGATGCCGAGGATTACGCTCCAGACCCCCGAAAGGAACGTGATGAGTATCGTCCAGAGAAGACCGGTAAGAAGAAGCTCGGTGTAGGAGGAAACGACGCTGAAATCGAGTGTCATGGGCGTGCCTCCTGACCGGGCCTGAAGGCGTCCTCAATGCTCCGGACGATCAGCGAGATAGCCGCAACGATGGCGATGTAAGCGACGCCCGCTACCGCGAAGACCTCGAAGGGTTTGTATGTGGAGGTGACAAATCGCTGAGCCGCATAAGTCAGCTCGACCACTCCAATAGTCGAGACGAGGGCCGTGCTTTTCGAGAGGATCACGGCGTTAACGCCTAGTGACCGAATCATCAGCGGCGCTGCCTGTGGCAGTACGAAGAGCCGCAACGTGTCGAGGCGACCGAAGCCAAGGGAGCGCGCTGCTTCGGTCTGTCCCTTGTCAACGGCAAGGATCGCACCCTTGATTCCTTCCGACATATAGGCTCCGATGTTCAAGCCCATCGTGAGCACGCCTGCGACAAACGTGGTCAGTTCGAGCCCGAACTGCGGACCGCCAAAATAAACGATGAAGAGCTGCACCAGGAGCGGGGTACCGCGCATGATGCTGACATAGAATGTGGCCAGCAAACGGACGGGCAAAATCTTGGAAAAGCGGCCAGCGGCGAGAACAGTGGCAACGACGAGACCGAGAGCCAGGGAGCAGACGGTCAGCTCGACCGTCACCAGCGCGGCTTCGGCGATAAAGGGCGCTAGGCGCGCAATAAGTTGAAAATCCATGCCGGGCACTCCGGATCGTATTGAGAAGACGTAAGGCATCCGACTGGCGCAGGATGCCCAGAAGGCCAATCTCTACGGGCAAGCTAAGGCGCTCGCTCAAGCGGACTTGCATTATCGAGGAGGAAAGGAATGCCGGAGGGATTTGGCCCTCCGGTCTGCCGGATCAGCGGATATCCTGGCCGATCCACTTCTTCGAGATGGCCTCGTAGGTGCCGTCTTTCATCATATCGTCGAGCGCCTTCTGCATGGCAGCGGCAAGGTCGGGATTGCCCTTTCGGATGGCGATGCCGATATCGTAGCGCGGCATATGGTCATCCTTGACCTGTTCGATCGGGGCGTTGCTCTTGGCGATCGCAACGAAGACGGGAACATCGTCGGCGACGATCGCATCGACGCGGCCTGCATTCACATCCAGAAGCATTTCGGGCAGGCCCTTATAGGTGCGGATATCGAACATGTTCTGTTCGCGCGCCCACTTTTCCGCTGCTTCGCCAAGCGTCACGCCGATCGTCTTACCCTTGAGCGCATCGACCGTCTTAATCTCAGAGCCCGTTTTCACAAAGATCGCGAGACCGGAGCGATAATAGGGGCCGACGAAATCGACCGCCTTCTTCCGCTCATCGGTGATGCTCATGGAGCCGATAATGGTGTCGTAGCGACTGGTAACGAGGCCCGCGATAATGCCGTCCCAGGCGGTCGTGATGATCTGCGGCTCTACCTTGAGGCGCTTCGCGATCTCTGTGCCGATATCGACGTCGAAGCCGACGACCTTATTGCTCTCATCGACAAAGCTGAAGGGAGGAAACGAGCCCGAAAGCGCAACTGATAGTTTTCCGGCTTTTTCTATCTTCTGCAGATCGTCAGCGTGGGCAGCTGCCAGGGGCAGACAAACAGCTGCAGCAACAGCAAGCGCTGCAAGGACTTTGCTAAACTTCATATATTTTATCTCCCAGTTGACGCGAGATCGCTGATCGTCGCGGGGCTTGTGACGCAAATTTCAAGCTTCGATCGCAGAATGCGAGAGGGGCCGATTGACTGTTCCCGTATGACTTCCGACTGCTTCAGCAACGATGGGAGGAGTCGTAAGTGGTTTATGAAGAACAAAAAAGAACGTAAACTGATTGATATCCTCATTTTTTGACGAAATAGTAATAGATATGACGAAATTGGAGGATCTGCTGTGGATGATCTGGACAGGCGGCTGATTGCCGAATTACGCATCAATGGCCGGGCCTCGGTTCCGCAACTTGCACAGCTTCTTGGGGTCGCCAGAGCGACGGCTCAGAAGCGGCTGGACCGGTTGATCGAGGGTGGGCACATCAGAGGATTTACGGTTCGTCTAAAGGACGACATCAGCAAGGATTTGATCAGAGCATTTATCCTGATCACCATCAACGGGCCACCGCGGCCGGCTGTGTCAGCAGTAAAACGGCTCCCCGGCGTCGCTGCCGTTTCCAACACCAACGGCGTGTGGGACGTGATCGCCGAGATCGAGGTTTCCACGATGTCCGAATTGAACGAGTTAATTTCAACGGTTCGTGCGACGGAAGGCGTCTCGAAGAGCGAAACGTTTATCATGCTGGGGCCGGCTTGACGATGGCATCTATTTAGTCTGTAGGGGAGATGATATCTGCCCAAGCGGATGAAACCGCTTCAACATTCTTTTTTGAAATGTAATGGAGGAGGTGCAGGCTTATATCGCAGTTTTGGCCGCTGGGCGGGCTCCTATTGAGGTGTTTCGGTTCAATCCGCATCAAGAGCTAGACTAATGAGGCGGTATCGCGTGAGTTGCCGTAGCCGCATTTGACTCGGCACTCCTTGTTGACAGCGTCGCGCTGTTAAGAGGTTACAGAGCTGTCGCTGCCACAATTAAAGCGTACCCGCATCAACGCCAGCGGTCTGAAGTCTGAATCTTTCAGGAAGACATCATGCCCTGAAGGTAGCTTCTTGAAGCTGATCTCGATCCATTCTCCCGGCTCCGCATTGCCGAGATAAACCACATTCCGCGAGGTGATCATTGCAGGGTGCATCTCCCCTGCTTGAAACAATCCCCGATCTGCCAATGCGCTGTAGCTCGGGAAATAGAGAAGTCCTGCGGCATTGAAGTCTGTCGTCGGGCACGGCAGGACCATCTGGGTTTGTGACATCGCGGAGAGTTTAAGATGGTTGTTGCGAATGTCTCGCGCGGCGGCCGAGGCCGTCTCGGCAACGCGACGAACCGCGAGGGGAGCCTCAGGCGGCATCGCCAAAGCTCGCGGGCTCCTTCGGACGACGGATCGGTTGACGCCGGGTTCAGAGCGTCCCACAAAGGTCGAGACCAAAATCATGCGACCTACTGTATCGCCGCCTGCGGTGATGCGGAGAAGTGACGCCAGACGCCCGTGGCCGACGCGGTAGAGATCGGCGGCGAGTGTCATCTCCCCACCCAGGCGGGGGAGATGGGGTCTTACGAGCTGCAAGCTGGTCGCACGAAAAGCAGCATAGAGTGGCTCGCCCTCTGAGCAAGTGAAAACTGCATCCCGCTGTCCCATGGCGCGCGCGATGAGCCGCCAGTGCAAATCACCGGCACGTCGCTTGAGCCATTGCTCCGAAATGCCGCTGTAGCCCATTTCCGCCATGCCTAGAACGTGGCGTTCGATAAGCTCCGTTCCTTCATGCCTGGCGAGCTGAAAGGTGCTCATGCGGCCAGCCTGTCCTTTTGGAGTGCCACTATTTGTTCGGCGAGATACTGGCTGTCCTCGTCGATGCCAAGAAATCGGCCCGAGCCCCAAGTGTTCAACCAGCCAAGACCTATGAAATAAAGACCCGGTGCATCCGTTACGCCGCGACGGAACACAGGCTTGCCTCGCTGATCCAGGCAGTCGACCTTCAACCACGAATAATCCGGACGGAAACCGATTGCCCAAATGATCGACGTTATGCCTGCCTCCGCGAGATCAACTTCGGTGATTTCTTGAGCGGGACGCCAGACCTTTTCGAAAGGGGGTTCCTCCGGAGCATCGATTGCCTGCGCGGCGATCCAGGCATCGATCTGCTTACGTATACCCAGGTAGCTCCGGTCAGCATCATCGAGGTTCTTCTCAAGGTCGGGCAGGAACGTCATCGTTGTGCCGGAGCCGCCCGCGACAGATCCGTATAGCCGCACGCCCTCCAGGGCGTATTTGCGCAGATCGATCTCCTTGCCGCCGTCGCGCCCGGACATGTAATGGTTCGTCTGGGTGAGCGCTTTTACAGGATCGGGATGGCTATCGATCGTGACGGCATAGGTTCCTGCATCGTAAAGCCAATCTGTCGCGTCGCGCCCACGATATTTGCGCGGGCTGCGCGGGGCCGGCCCTACGGCAAGATGCACCGGACGACCTTCCAGATGGAAGTCGTCCATGATCTGCACGCCAGATTGCCCTGTGCCTACAATCAAGGTTCCGCCATCTGGCAGTTGCGACGGACGCCGGTAATCGCGCGAGTGCATCTGTAGGATAGAGGCGTCCAGATCTGCCGCGTAGGACGGCACGATTGGATTGTCATACCCGCCTGTCGCAACCACAACCTGATCTGCAGTCAAGGTGCCAGAGCTGGTCTCGATCCAGTATCCGCCGCCTTCGCGAGGGGAGACATGCGTGACGTCCACCCCTTCACGGACCGGCGGGTTGAAGCTTTCTGCAAAGCCATCCAGATAGTCTACGATCTCTTGCCTGAGCATGAAACCATCGGGATCCGCGCCTTTATAGTGCCAGCCAGGCAGGCGGCATTGCCAATTCGGTGTGACCAGACAGAAACTGTCCCAGCGATTGTTGCGCCAGCTTTCGAACTTCCGGTGGCGCTCGAGAACGATGTGTTCGATTCCTTCCTTCATCAGATACCAACTGACCGAAAGGCCAGCCTGGCCGCCCCCGATGATGAGAACTGGTACGTGCGGTACGATGGTGTCGGTCATAACGAACCCTTTCATGACATCGAGAGACAGGTGACTTGAGAATCGGCAGGCTGGTTGGTGGCCGTGGCTTCGATCTGTGCGAGCTGATCGAGTGCTGAGGAGCAGGCGAAGCCGAATTTAGCCGTGACGCGGTCCGATGCTTCGTTTAGACCGGTGCGCGCACGTTCGACAAATTCAGTCAGCGGATACGTGCATCCGGCTTCGAGATGGCGCGTTATGGCGGTCGAGGGCGAGTAGCAGCTCTCCTCCATGCCATCAGGCCATCGAATGGTGAAGCGTACTTCAGGCATGGGCGATCTCCTTTGCGAGCGCGATATAGGGGGCTGCCGCGTAGTCCCAGAAAGTTGCCCGGGCGCCACCGCTCGTTAGATCGATCCGGGAGCTGTCCGTTGCATGACCGATGGCAGCTGCGCTGATGCTCCGAGCAGCAAACACGTCGCAGACCTCTTCTGCCCGTTCCGGGCGGACCGAAAGGAGAAAGCCGAAGCTCGGGAAGCTGCGCAGCCAGCGTTCGAGTTGAACGCCTTGCGGAAGCGGGATGTCGGCCAGCGCGATATCGAAGCCGCAGCGTGACGATTCCGCTAGCATCAGCGCTGTGCCGACAATACCGCCCTGACTGATGTCCTTTCCGGCATCCACCAGACCGGCCTCGGCAAGCTCCGGAAGGATCTCGTAGTCGCGGCGTAGCCGTTCATGGGGCGCATCAAGGGCGGCGCACCAGTTGTCGAAACTTGGCCGATACTGCCCGCGATGATCGATGGCTGCGATAAGCAGATCTCCAGGGGCGGCTGCAAAGCTGGAAATCAGCTTCTTTGCACGTCCCATCACCGAAACGGCGAGATTAAGATCTTTGCTTCGGAGGTTCGTGTGACCACCGACAATCGGCACGCCGTAGGTCATCGCTGCATCCCGTAGCCCGGTAAGCAGGGGCTCGGCAGACGCCGCGTCCGGTGCCCACACGGCATCGAGCAGCGCGGTCGCACGCCCTCCCATGGCAGCGATGTCCGAGAGGTTCACCATCACGCCGCACCACCCGGCGAACCACGGATCGTCTTGCACGAACTGGGGCATGAAACCTTCCCCCGCCAGCAGATCCCAAGTGCCGTTCGGAGCTGGAATTGCGGCGGCATCGTCGCCCGGCATTCCCGCGGTTCCGGCTGATATCGAGAGCGCTCGCGTCGTGCCTGCTATGTCCAGTTTGCTGCGGATCGATGGGTGGGCTGCGAGTGCTGCCGCCAAGGCATGGACGTCCATCATGGCCTCCGTGCTCTGGCGGACCAGCCGATGGTCGGGTCGCATATGGGGGGATAGTGATCGAGTGAGGCCAGCATGTGCATGTGGCGCAAGCCATGTAGGTCGATCTCTCCTTGCGGCTCCCAATGCAGCCGGCGAAAAAGAGGTACGTTCTGAAGCTGGACATGGGCGTGAAACTCACTGCACCCGAGGCCATTCGCGGTACTCACCGCCAACCGGATCAGCTCCGCACCCAACCTTCCGACTTTGCGATATGCGGGAGCGACCGCAAGGCGCGAACCCCACCAGATGCCGGGCGCGGGCTCATGTATCCTGACAGTGCCCACGACGTCCGCAGGCTCGGCCGCCAATGTGGCGATGGCCACGAGCGGGATTGCCGTAGCGTCGATTTCGTCACGGTCGTTGCCGAAGAAGATGCGCTGTTCTTCCACAAAGACCTGATGCCTGAGACGAGATACACCTAGAAATTCCCAAAGCTCAGAGGCGGCGCGGATCAGGAATTCCGGGCTGATAAACGCTGAATGATCCATGTGGCTCATGCCGGGATCCTCAGCTTTTCATAGGTCGAAAGGGCCGAGCAAGCGCCGCATTTGCCACAACCGGCCTTGATATCCGAGGCCTTCAGTCCGCCGTCGATGATGATCTGCGACAGGGGAGCCAGGATGGAGGCCATGAAGTCGGACTTCGGTGCCGGGTGACTTTCCAGTGGTGTTCCGGAGATCGGCACGAACGGGACGACGAATGGGTAGACGCCCATTGCGACCAGTCGAGTAGACATATCGAGGATGGCTTGACGCGTATCGCCCAGCCCCGCGAGAATATACGTCGAGACCTGTCCTCGCCCGAAGACTTTCACTGCAGCCTCGAAGCTCGAAAAGTACTTTTCAAGCGGGACGCTGGCCTTGCCCGGCATGATCCGTTCCCGTACCTCGGGCGTCACCGCTTCAAGATGCATGCCCAAAGCATCTGCGCCGGCGCTCTTCATCCGCTCATGCCAGATATCGTCTTCCGGCGGCTCGCATTGCACCTGGATCGGCAGGTTGACGATGGCTTTAACTGCGCGCGCGCTCTCTGCCAAAACCGCAGCACCACGGTCCTTGCCGGCAGGCGTGCCGGTGGTCATCACCATGTGCTTCACGCCGTCGAGTTCGACGGCCGCCTTGGCGACCTCCGCCAGTTGCGCGGGAGTTTTGTGCGCGACAGTCCGGCCGGCTGCAAGGCTTTGGCCGATCGAACAGAACTGACAGGTCTTCTTGCGGCTTTCATAACGAATGCAGGTCTGTAGGATGGTCGTGGCGAGCACGTCGCGCGAATGAAGAACCGCGATCTTGTTGTACGGAATGCCGTCTGAGGTGGTCAGGTCGTAAAATCGCGGACGATTGGGAAATCGAATTCGTGCGACCTCGGATCCTTCCTTGGTGATGCGCGCACGGCCGTCGGCATCTGGCGCTTCCACCAGATAGGGGCTGTCGAATGCGGGTGCGGTATGTACCGGCACCATTACGGTTGTGTCGCCGAAATTGACTGCCTTATGGTCCGAAGGGCCTGCACCGCCGCGCCTGCTCTCGTGGCCGGCCCGCGGATCGACGAGACGCATTCCTCGCGTCTGGAGGTCGTTGATGAGTTCCGGATCTATCGATGGCAGCTCACGCATCTTGAACCTCCTCAAATAGCTTGTCTTGCTCCGCATCGGAAAAATCGCCTGAAAGGCCGACCTGCTCGCGTGCGCGTGCGGGCGTCGTGTCATGGACAAGATGCAGCAGTTCGGGCCGAGCATAGTGTCCGACCGAATCCATCATCCGCTTGCGCTTGGTAATGAGCCGCATGTCCAGATCGCCGATCAAGATGCCTTCGCCCGAGGTCAGGGGCGGTACGACGTGGCGGCCTTCCGGGGTTATGATGCAGGTCATGCACCCATCGCGCAGCCCCTTCTGCAAGGCGGGGTCTGGATGAATAGATGCGATCTGCTCCTCGTTCAGCCAGCCGGTGGCATTGACCACGAAACAGCCCGATTCCAACGCGTGGTGGCGCATGGTGACTTCGATCTGTTCGCCGAAGATTGGACCCACCAGAGAGCCGGGAAAGTGCGAGGCGTGAATTTCCTCATGCTGGGCCATCAGCGTATAGCGCGCCAGAGGATTGTAATGCTCCCAGCATGCCAAGGCCCCCATGCGACCGACGGCAGTGTCGACAACCTTCAGACCGGCGCCATCGCCCTGGCCCCAGATCATCCGCTCGTGATAGGTCGGCGTGATCTTGCGGCGCTTGAGTTTCAGGCTGCCATCCGCGTCGAAGATCAGTTGGGTGTTGTAGAGGGAGCCGTGGTCGCGTTCGTTCACGCCAAGGACGACGACCGCATTGCGCTTGCGCGCGGCATCAGCAACAGCCCGCGTTTCCGCCGATGGTACCGTGACCGCTTCCTCATAAAGCCGCAGGTGCTCAGGGCCTTGCTGAACCGGTGGCAAAACGAAGCTGAAATAGGGATACCAGGGCACGAACGTCTCGGGAAATACGATCAGTTCCGCGCCTTTGTCTGCGGCTTCGGCGATCGCATTCAGGACCCGCTCGACAGTGCCGGCGCGCGAGGTTAGGTCGGGCGCGATCTGGACGGCGGCGGCACGTACTGTTTTGGGCATGACTGGCTCCTTCGCATTACCTGCAACGAAGCACCCCGTTCGCTGCGGAACGGGGTGCCGAGGTCAAATCAGACGGTCCATGTGTCGATGATCAGGGCGTTGGCTTTCTTGTGCAGAAGCACGCAGTCCAGCACGTCCTGGGGCAGGATTGGGATGATGCCGGGGATCAGAGCCGGTTCGCCGTGCCCATAGAGTGCCTGAAGTGCGAAGCGACATGCGTAGACCTTGCCGCCTTCCTTCATGAAGCGCTCGAGGTTCTTGTTGAAGTTCAGGTGACCGGGAAAGGCTTCGTCTCCGAGCTTGGGAAAGCCTCGCTGGATCCCCAGTGTCACGCCCGGACCGTAGAGAAGGATCGAAGTCTCGTAGCCTTTCCGCTGCAAGCGAATGGCATTGAGAATGTTCACAAGCCCGATGGAGCCTTCGAACGCCACCGTGTGGAAGGTTACGAGCGCCTTCTCACCGGGATCGGCCTTAACATCCTCGAAAACCTTGGACTCGTAATCGACAAAGAAGTCACCATCCTTATGCGGCGGCTGCGTTACTTCAGGCATATCTGCATCTCCTTACGCGGGGTTGATGCAGAAACGATACAAACGAAATTGTATGAATCAATAACCAGTTCATTATGCATACAATATTTCTTTGATGAAACGTAATTCTGCACAACGAACATACGTGTTGCTCAATTAGCAGCTCGAAAATCGGCGTTTATGCCCAATTTATGATCTCGGGTTTGTCGTTAAATCATCACTTGAATCCGCCTCGTGATATCCATACAATGTGAAACAATCGATATTTGAGGTAAGGTGAAATGTTGAAGTGGCTCCCTGAACTTCGTGCTGACGGCAAGCCTCGTTATCTCCAAATTGCGGATGCGATCGAGCTGGCGATCAAGCGAGGCGATATCGCCGCTGGTGATCGATTGCCGCCACAACGCAGGCTCGCCGAGCGTCTCAAGATAGACTTTACGACAGTCAGCCGCGCCTACACCGAGGCGCATGCCAGACGTCTGGTGGAAAGCCACGTCGGAAGAGGTACCTTTGCACTCGGCCGCCCGAAAGAGGAGCATCGTATCGATCCGCGCCGCGCCGGGGACGAGGATCTGTCGATGAACATGCCTCCCGAGCCGCAGGACCCGGATCTCGTGGCGAGAATGCAAGAAGGGCTGCAGACTGTTTCAGCAAACCTTATTTCTCTTCTCCGCTACCAGTCGACGACCGGCGGAGAACAAGATAAGGCCGCGGCGTCTTCATGGCTGTCGAAGAGGGGGATGGTGCCAAGTCTCGAGCGGATCGCGATCACTCCGGGAGCGCACGCGACGATGACAGCGCTTTTTTCGACGATGACGAGACCGGGCGATGTGATCCTGTGCGAGGCGGTGACGTATCCCGGTTTGCGGGCGATCGCAGCCCGCATGGGATTGCAACTCGTCGGAATTGCGATGGACGCTTCCGGCGTGCTGCCCGATGCGCTTGACGCGGCTATTCATTTACATCAACCGAAAGCGTTGTATCTCAATCCTACGGTCCATAATCCAACGACGCTGACCATTCCACGCGAGCGGCGAATGGAGATCGCCGAGGTTATCCTGCGGCATAGACTGCCTTTGATAGAGGATGATGCATACGGCTTCATTCCCGCAACGGCGCCCGTACCTTTTGCTACGCTTGCTCCCGACCTCACCTGGCATATCGGCGGCCTCGCGAAATGCCTCGGCGCAGGTCTGCGCCTCGCCTACACGGTTTCCCCTAACGCCAGAGCCTCTTATTCTCTCGCCCAGGCATTACGGGCCAGCGCTGTCATGCCGTCGCCAATTTGCATGGCGCTGGCGACACGGTGGATCGAGGACGGGACGGCAGATGCCATTCGCCGGTTTGTCCGTGCGGAAAGCGCTGTTCGTCACGAGATCGCAATCGATACTCTTTTGGGGCTGGACATCGAAGGTGAGCCGGAGGCCTTTAACATTTGGCTGAAGCTGCCAAAGGGGGCGAGCAGGGCAGAACTGATGGGGCGTATGGCAGGGCGCCATATTGGCCTGATGCCTTCAGATACCTTCACCGTTCTGGGGAAGCCCGATGAGCATGTCAGGGTTTGCCTTGGCGGCGTAATCCAGCGTGATCAGTTGCAAGCCGGGCTGCATTTCATGGCCCAATCACTTTCCGACGCTGGTTGGATGGGCTGATCACGGACTCATAAACATGCCTTTCATTGCTACTCCATGCGCTCGCAATCCGCGACGCAAAGAGCGGCGTCGCTATCAAACCGAGCTGGCATCTCCCAACAAAAGATCTTTCTCAGTGATAAGGCTCCAGTCCGCGCTCTTCGCTGCACGAACTGGTGTGAGCCCCACCCATTTACGCGGCCTTCCCCGGCACTTTCAGAAGAAGCAGGTTTAATCCTTCCGAGATCAATGGGTGCGCAATGATCGAATCGCGAACCGCCGTGTAAGGAAGCCCTGCAATCATCGCCATTTGCACTGCCGTTACCACTTCTCCCGCGTTTGTACCGACCATCGTAAACCCGAGGATCTGGTCAGAATGAGCGTCGATCAGAGCCTTCATAAAGCCCCGCATAGCGCCATTGGTTCTTGCGCGTGGTACTGCGGTCATGGGCAGCTTCGCCACGCGGACTGCTATGCCGCGCTCGCTTGCCTCTTTTTCATTTAGGCCAATGCGTCCTAATTCCGGTTCGATGAACATGGCATAGGGAATGACGCGATCACGCGTCGTTCGGTCACCACCTGATAGCTGAGACTTCAAAACCCTGTAGTCATCGTAAGACGCATGTGTAAACATCGGTGTCCCCGCCACTTCGCCGATTGCCCAGGTATTGGGAGCCGAGGTGGCTAGCCGCTCATCAACTTCGATGATGCCGCGTCCGTCAACATTCACGCCCGCCAGATCCAGTCTGAGGTCTGAGGTCACAGGTGTCCTCCCTGCCGCGACGAGAATGTGGGTCCCGGTAACGTGGGCGCCGTCGCTGAGCGATACGGTCACGCGATCACCCGAACGCCCCTGAACTTCAATCGCCTTGACGCCGGTCTTGATCGTGATGCCATCCTCTCGAAACGCTGTTTCGATTGCTTCGGAGACATCTACGTCTTCACGATTGGCAACGTGGGCCGTCTCCTGAAGAACGGTCACTCTACTGCCGAGACGGTGAAACGCCTGAGCCATCTCAAGGCCTATGTAGCCACCCCCGATTACGATCAGTTCTTCGGGCGCTTCCGTCGCTTCGAGGGCCTCGACATGCGTTAAGGGTTCGCTGGCGCGCAGCCCTGGAATATCCGGAATGGAAGCTCTGGTCCCTGTATTGATGAAGACATGCGTGCCCTCGACAGTCCGCGTCCCGCCGTCATTCAGCTCAACTTCGATTGTTCTCGGAGCGGTAAAGTGGCCCGTCCCCAGAATGAGGTCGAAACCCGAGGCGATGAAACCCTTCATGTTGATATCGACCATTTCGGACACAACGGTGCGAACTCGTTGTTGCGCCGCGCCCATATCTGGCCTGAATGACGTTGGTGCGGCGGACTTCGCAGCGTGGGCGGTGCGCGCACTCTGGATCAAGGTTTTGCTAGGAATACAGGCGACATTGATACAGGATCCGCCAATCATTCCTTTTTCGATGACCGCGACACTCTTGCCTGCTGTTGCAAGCTCCATCGCGAGCGTCTTCCCACCCTTTCCGCCACCGAGGAAAACGTATTCAAAATGTTCGATCTCAGACATTTTTTGATCCTTTCTGATGTTGATGCAAGAGATGTGGCCGCGTGGTGCGGCGCCGATCTGCAGGCAGTATTCTTCCCCGACATTTCGGAGCATTAGACCGTCTGAGCTTTCCCAGATGTCGGCCGCGTGAAATGTGACCGTATTGTTATGACGCCGCGACTGGATAGGCGGTGCCCCCAAACGGCTCTTGGGCCAGAAATCTGTAGGTGTAGGTACGACGTAGGAACCGCCAGCCGTCGGCTTGCCTGATGACTTCGTCGTTATAAACGGCGAGGTTGTCGTAGAATGTGTCCGCTCCGCGACCATGCTCGCGTATCACAAAGCGCGCGGTTGCGTGGTCGCCGTTGAGACTGAGCACCCCGGAATGGGTCATCTGCATGAAGTAGTGCTCAATTGTGAATAGCTGGCTCAGCATCTTTCTTATGCCGTCCTGTCCTTCACCACGCAAAGGCAGCGGCTGACCAATTTCCCAAATGGCTCCATCTTCCGCCCAAGTCGAAATAAAGGCGTCAACGTCTCGCTCATTCACGGCATCGGAAAAGCGTGCAGCGAGTTGCTGAATGGCCAGATGATCTTCCAGGCGCTGCAAGCGCATCAAGGTCTGATCAGACATTTTTTTGCTCCTCATATTCGAGACGGCGAGCAACTAGAGCGACGAGTATCAGGCCGCCAACAAGTCCAACGTGCTCCAGAAAGGAAGCGAGAGCATCTAAGCGAGCAGGCCCTTGTATCGCCCAGAAGGGGTGAGCGAATACAGCACCGAACGCCGTAAACACACCTAGCATTCCGGCTCCAAGCCAAACCAACCGCCCGGTGAGAACGAGAAGTGACCCCGCAATCTCAACGGCCACGGTGAGCGCTGCCATAAAGCTGGGCGCGGGCAAGCCATAGTTTACCTGTTCCGCGACCGCCGCACCGAAGTCAGACAAGTGCCCGAATGCCGAAACGAGGAAAACGAAGACGATCGCGAGACGGGCAGCGAGCCACGTGCCGCGCCAATCGAGTATCTTGTCGATCAATGGTGGAGCCTTGAGTTTGATCATGCCTGACTACCTCTTGCATTTGCCGGAGAGCGGCCTGTGAAGTCGGCCTCACATTTTGGGTTGGGTTTGGCTGCTGCCACGAGTTGACGCACGCCGATCAGTTTTTCCTACGCCTCAGGTACCTTTCGCAAGCGTGCGCTCAGCGGCCAGATTGGGACTTTCCGGAAGTGACCGGTTACCTGACGTTGCCACTGAACATGCCGCCCTTAAACACCGGCGCCTTGGGATCGGTGGTGAAGAGGACAATGTCGGAATCTGCCAGCGCCTCGATGGCTTGTGACTCCGCACCCAGATAGTAAAATTCGCCGGCACTGACCGTGATTTCGCCGAGACGTACTTCACCTTCGAAGACGAAGAGCAGGTTGACTGAAGACGGCGTAGGCAGGGCCGGGATTTGCAGGCGCCGTCCGGCATGAAGACGAGCATCTCGAACCCAGGCTTGAGCACGAACTTCGAAGATTGCACCACCTGGTGCTACGAGCAGTCGCCACTCGTCCTCACTGTAAGCGCTGTCGAGACTCTCAAACTGTACCTTGGGCTCAAGGTCGCCTTCGCGAGGACGCAAGAAAATCTGCAGGGCTTTGGTCGGCTCGTCACCAATGACACGCTCTTCATGCTGGAAGGTGTGGCCCGCATTCATCATCATCAGGCGGTGAGCGTTCACCTCCTCACGATTGCCGACAGTGTCCAGATGCAACATCCGCCCGCCGCGTTTGTAGGTGAATATCTCGTCATCCTTATGCGGATGCATGGCGATGACATGTCCCGGCTGGATTAGCGCGCGGTCAATGCGGCCGATCGCTCCAATGCCACTATCGGCGTCGTCAAGCGCTGTTCCAGGGTAGAAGATCTCTACACCAAAGCCGTGTTTCCAGTCGCCGTGTTTTACAGAGGACTCGATTTTGATCGGTTTCATTGCAATTTCTCCTGTTATCTGCCTGAGCTCATGAAGATGAGCTGAAGTTCATGTTTTGATTTCATTGAACTCAGTCCAGTTGGCGACTGAGACGCGGGCCCTGCCCGGGCGCCGGCTTTGTTACCTGTTGTGAAGGATCAGCATTCCGAGCCGCATTCTTGAGTTCGGGCTAATGAGTAGGCTCTCCGGTCATGCCGATAGGGGACCTTTCGGTGCTTTCGTGACGAAAGCGAGAAGGAAGAGCCCTGCCATCGCACAGTAAAATGTCAGCCAGAACGCATCGATGTAGGCGAGAGTGTTCGCTTGCTTTTGGACATGTTGGGCAATCACTGCTGTGGCCCGGCTCACGGCGAGGCTCTGCCCCGAGCTTGCGACAGCTCGTCCGATGGCCGAGATCGCATCCGCCGAGATGTCCGATCCGCGTTGCAAGTTCAGGCCGACGGCATAGGAATGGATCTGCTCGCCCTTGCGAATGGACGTCGTCATGAGGGCCTGCGCAGTTTGTGTTCCCAGCACGCGGATGACCTGGATATAGGCAGCCACTGCAACTGCACGTTTGGGATCGCCATTGGCAATGGCAACAGCGATGACGGGCAGAAATGTGAGAATATGACCTGCCCCCTGTAGCACAAGCATGGTCCTGAAGTTTTCCCCGCTCCAGTCGGAAGTGAGACCCGTGCCGATCAAAGCTGCACCCGCAAAGCAGCACAAGCCGGCAAGCAGGACCAAACGGCCGTCGACACGATGCATCGCCCACACAGTCACCGGGGTCATCACGATCAAGGGCACACAGGCCCAAATCAACAGCGTGGACCCCACCTGCTCTGGGCGAAGCTGCATGACATTAATGAGGAAGTTAGGAACTAACGCTGTGTTGGAACTGGCGCTCATGAGATAGAAGAGCGATACCACAAGCAGCAAGATGACGTTGCGGGCGCTGATCGCGCTTATGCTTGCCCATGGGCGCGCGACAACGACTTCGTTTACGAAAAAAGCTGCTATCAAAGCGGTACCGCCGAGAAGTGCCGAAACGATGATGCCGTTCTCAAACCAATCCAACCGGTTTCCCTGATCAACCGCGACGAATAGCATGGCCAGTCCACTGCCAAAAAGGATCATGCCGCCCCAGTCCGCGTCACGAATGAGTTCACGGTTGGGCGCCCGTCGCGCTGTTCCCTTGAGGATGAGCAGCGCCATCAAAGGGGCGAGCACGACATCCTGCCAGTACAGCAGCTGCCAACCGAGATGCTGAACATAGAAATCAAGAAGACCGGTGCCTGCATTCGTCGTGAACGCTGCGCGGAAGGCATAAAAACCGATTGCTGACATCCACCACTTTGATGGCAGCGTCTGAAAGATGATCATCAGCGTTGCGGGGATAAACAGGCCAAGCAATGCGCCGTGAACTATGTGAAGGCCTATCAGGACGTGATAGTCACGAGCAAACGGTATGATCGCTGATATAACAGCGTAAACAATAGCAGGTCCGACGATGACGCGCCGTATCCCATATGCAGCGGCAAACCAGGCGACCGCAGGCGCTAGGATAATCTGGGGCGCTGTGGCCAATGTGCTTAGCCATGCGCCTTCGTCGTAACTGAGGCCGAATGCGCCTTTCAGATCAACTAGACCTATCCCGAACATGCGGCTGTGAAAGCCAACCATGAATGGCCCAAGCAGCACCGCGAAAACGGCCAGCAACGGACGATGCATGGCGATTGAAGTCGAATGAGCCGGCATTGATACGATGTTGGCCATCGTTGTCCACCTCTACTCAGGCTTGACCGCTACTGAGACGACCGCAGACATGCCCGATCTCAGTTTAGCGAGTGCTGGCGATGGCTCAAAATCAATGCGGACCGGAATGCGCTGGACAACCTTGGTGAAGTTGCCCGTGGCATTGTCTGCCGGCAGAAGTGCGAACTGAGAGCCAGATGCCGGAGAAAGTCGGCTGACTTTCGCCGCAAATGTTTCGCCAGGCAGCGTATCGACACTTACCGTGGCCACCTGACCCTCCTTCATCAATCCGAGCTGTGTTTCCTTGAAATTGGCGATTAGATAGACTGAGGGCAGCGGTACGATGGATATCGCGTTTGATCCTGTGGTTATGTAATCGCCGACGTGGACCTGCCGCTCGCCGACAACGCCGTCAAAGGGCGCGGAGATTTTTGTGTAGGACAACAAAAGTTCAGCAGATTGTAGGGCCGCTTTGGCGGCATCGATATTTGCAGCAAGTTGTCCCTTTTGACCCTCGATGAACGAAAGCTGGGCCTGTGCCGATGCGACCGCAGCTGTGGCTGCGGACACCGAAGCTGACGAAACCTGTACCTGTGCCAGCGCCTGTTCTTTTTTCTGTTGAACACCAGCGCCACTTTGTGCGAGCGCGACCTGTCGATTGGCCTCGGTCTGAGCGAGGTCGGCATTTGCTTGTGTAACCGCTAATTGGGCGTTGGCTTGCGTAATTGCAGCCCGCTGAAGCTGTTCCTGATTTGCAAGGTTCTTCAATTGCGCAAGCGCTGCCTCAAGGTTCGCCTTGGCCTGATCGCGCTTTGCCACATAGTCGGAAGGATCGATCTGGACGATCACATCACCGGCCTTGACGGAAGCGAAGTCAGACACGTTCACTGCGCTTACATTGCCGCTTACCCGCGCACTTAACCTACTCATTTCTGCGCGCACATATGCGTTGTCGGTCGTCTGCGTTGCAGCACTCGCGGTCCAGACGTCCCATCGCTGTGAGCTTAACGCCACCATCGCCGTCACTGCAGCCACGACAGCGACTGGTACCAGAATCTTCGTGTAGTCACGCGCCGTATTGCTTGCCGGCGCCGGCGTTTCAGTCTTCTCGGGGACAAGAACAGGGCCTGTCGGTGTGGTGCGAGACATCTTTTTAACCTTTTCGGCGCTGATCGTTTTGTGCGGTTTCAATGGCTCCAAGCTATGTGCAAGGATGCAGGCGAGGTAGCCCGACAATGCGACATGGAGTCTTTCGAGAAGCGGAACGATGACTTGAAGTACGGGTATGAGATCTTTGATGCGATCAGGAAGCGCGCGCTTGGGATGGCCGCCTCTGGTTTCCACTAAACATGCCGCCGCGGTAGACCTCGGCCTCGGGATCGAACGTAAAGAGGACGACATCAGCCTCTGACACCGCACGCAGCCGGCGATCACTATCTGTCAGAAACACGCTTTCACCTTCCGTGAAAACCTCATCCTCAAAGGCGATCTTTCCGCTGTAGACGTAAAGCAGCATGTCCCGGCCTTTATCAGAAACCGGGAGACGTAGCTGAACATGGCCGCTCAGCCGCGCGTCGAAAACCTGGACGTCCGATCGGACGATCAGTGGGGCGGTCCTTGGTCCGGCAATCAGCCGCCAGCTGTCGAGGCTCTCTGCCTCCGCAAACTCATGAAATTGAACCTTCGGCTCAAGATCGGAAACGCTTGGTCGCAGAAATATCTGCAGCGCAGAGATCGGGCGTTCGCCGAGCATCAGTTCCTCATGCTGGAACGTATGGCCGGCATTCATCATCATGAACTTCCTGGTGCCGAGCTTCTTCTCGTTTCCCACCGTGTCGCGATGGAGCATCTCGCCGCCACGGATATAGGTCAGGATTTCGTCGTCTTTGTGCGGGTGCATGCCGATCAAATGACCGGGCTGAACCTGGGCGCGGTCAATTCTCCCGATCGGGCCGATCCCGCTATCGTCCGAAGTTAGCGTCAGTCCGGGATACAGGATCTCGACGCCGAAACCATGGGCGAAGTCGCCGCGTGTTTGCCCCGCAGGCACTTTGGTCATTGTCGTGGTCATGGAAATGCTCCTTTCATTTGGACGCGGGCTCTTTTGCCCGCGCCAAGGCGACCAATGCGTGCTCAGTGGTAGTTGAGGATCCCGACCAGCTTCTGACCGAGCGGGCTCGTCCAGTCGACGGCCAGTTCGGAGATAATCTGGTCGACGGTGGTGATGATCGCTCCGGCCTTTTCCATGCGCCGCAGAGCGAGATCGTCGCCATACTTGGTGTAGGATGCCGAAGCATCAGCAGAGACCTGAACCTCGTAGCCTTCGTCCAGCATCTGCAGGACAGGAAAGGTGACACAGATCTCGGTCGTGACGCCGGCAACGAACAGCTTCTTTCGGCCAGTCGCCTTGACGGCTTGGTTGAAACCGTCGTGATGCATGGCGTTTACGATGCCAGGACGCTTGACGCGGTCTTCGAAGGCCTCAGGCAGAATCTCCTTCAGTTCCGGGAGCAGCGGGCCCTGGATCTGGTCTTCCATGCTAGAGGTAAGGATCGTCGGGATGTTCGCGGCTTTGGCGATGCGGGCAAGCTTCAGCGCATTTTGCTTGACGAGATTGATGTCGTGCGAGTGGGTCCATGCCATGGTGCCGATCTGGTGGTCGATGAGCAGCATTGCGGAGTTTTCGGGGGTAAAGACGGCCTTATGCATTGTCGTGTTCCTTTTCTTTGTCGGCGGCGGTTAGTGAACTGGGTTTCGATCCGTCCGATGAGTTGAATTTAGCGTTGCAACCTTCGGTGCGGTAGCTCTATATTCCACCACTCTGTGGAACGAAAAATGGAACGATAAGATGATCAGCTTCGAGGACATGCAGACCTTCGTGGAGGTAGCGGACGGCGGTGGCATCACAGTCGCGGCTAAGCGTCTTGGTCTGCCGAAGTCGATCGTCAGCCGGCGGCTCGTCCGCCTCGAAAGTGAGCTCGGCGTCCAGCTTCTGGCGCGTACGACCAGAGGCGCGTCTTTGACCGAAGCTGGGGCCTCCTTCCGCGAACACGCAGCTCGCATGTGCCTGGAGATGGACGTGGCGCGCGAGGAGATGCTACCCACTGGAGAGCTGCGGGGCCGCTTACGTGTAGCTGTCCCATCATCTTTCGGTCCCGGGCACTTCGCGCCGGCGCTTGCCGAGCTTGCCCGCCTCCATCCGCTACTACAGCTGCACGCGCATTACAGCGACAGATACGTTGACCTCGTTGCAGACGGCTTCGATTGCGGAATCCGCGTCGGCTATCTCCAGGACTCGAGTTTGACCGCGCGCAAGATCGGAGTGTTCCCAGTCGGCCTATTCGCCAGCCCCGAGTATCTGCGGGTTTACGGCGTTCCGCAGAAGCCCTCGGAGCTACTCGAGCATCAGGCGATTCTTCAGGGTACCGAGAGCTGGAAGGTGTCGGATGGCAGCCGGACAGTTGTGGTGAATAGTCAAGGACGGTTCAAGGCCGACAGCGCTGCAGGTATCGCCGAGGGAACCGCAGCCGGGTTAGGTGTGGCGGCCCTACCTGTCGTGATCGCGCAAAGCTATCTGGAGGCGGGCACGCTCGTACCGATCATGCAGCAATATAGCCTTCCTGAAGTTGGAATTTACATCGTGCGGCCGCCGGGATCGCACGTGTCTCGAAAGGTCCGAGTTCTCATCGACTTCTTTGTCGAGAGGTTCTCCGCGAGTGCTGTCGCAGCTGGTACAAAGAAACTCTAGGACGACTTTGTCGAACGGCGCTCCTGAAACGTAACACCCCAGTCGCGCATCGCTATCAGCACTGGCGCGAGCGTCTGTCCGAACGGTGTGAGCGAGTATTCGACACGTGGCGGGACTTCCGCAAAGACTTCGCGCGCGACAATGCCGTCAACTTCCAGCTCGCGGAGCTGCATTGTCAGCGAACGCTGGCTAGGGTCGCCGACCAGGCGACGCAGTTCACCGAACCGTCGCGGACCGGCTAGAAGCCGGTAAATGATCATCGGTTTCCATTTTCCACCCGTAACGTCGACTGTTGTTTCGACAGGGCACTTCTCGCCAGCAATCATCGTGCCCTCCTTTAGTGTACTTTGTATCCCTATAGGCAGAATTGTTGCCTACTTGCAAGTAGGCCTATCTTGGACCTATTTGACGACAAATATTCGAGAGGTGTGTGATGCGAGCTGCATATTACGAGCGACAGGGATCTGCTCAAGAGGTCCTCACTGTCGCTGAACTGCCTGATCCGGAGCCCGGCGCCGGAGAGGTCCGGGTAAGAATGATGGTCTCCGGCATCAATCCTTCCGATATCAAAACGAGAACCGGATTTGGCGGAAAGGCCATGCCCTTTCCTTTAATCGTGCCGCACCAGGATGGTGCGGGGTTCATCGATGCCGTCGGGCCAGGCGTGCCTGAGACGCGTGTTGGCGAGCGGGTCTGGATCTACATGGCGCAGTGGGGCAGGGCATTCGGAACCGCAGCAGAGTTCGTCGTCGTGCCGTCAGTGCAGGCCATTGGTCTGGCCGACAACATCTCCTTTGAGATCGGCGCGTCGCTCGGCGTGCCCGCGATGACCGCGCATCGCTGTCTGTTCGCGGACGGAGACTTGCGTGGCAAACGGGTGCTCGTCCAGGGCGGAGCAGGCGCTGTGGGCAACGCGGCAATCCTGCTTGCGAAATGGGCGGGCGCGTGGGTCGCGGCAACAGTAAGCCGGGAAGAGCAGGCTGAGGTCGCGCGAGCGGCCGGCGCCGATCTTGTGCTCAACAGACACAAGGATGATATCGCTCAAGCCGTGCGATCGGCGACCGGTGGCCATGGCGTCGACCGCATTGTCGATGTCGATATCTCAGCCAACATCGACGCGGCAATCTCCTGCCTCGCTCGCGATGGCATCGTCTCAGCCTACTCAACGGAGTCACCGCAAGCCAAGCTAGCCATCCCGTTCTTCCCGGCGCTGCTCGGCGGCTTCTCGTTTCGTTTCGTCTATGTCTACACCATGCCGGAAGCCGCTATGCGACAGGCAGCCGATGAGGTTTCGGCCTGCGCCGCCTCCGGGGCATACGCTCCGAAAATTGCGAAGACTTATTCTCTTGAAGCCGTGACAGATGCACACGAATTGCAGGAAAGCGGGAAAGCTGTTGGCAAGATTCTTGTTCGACTAGCGGATCAACGCCGCTAGTTTTTAAAGTTTTTGCGACGGTCCCGGCCGATGTTTCTGGAAATGATGGCGCGTTGAATTCCGTTCGACCGCTATTGCGTTGTCGTGCCTGCATGGACGTCGTGGATCAACAGGTGGCGAGTTGGCTCGCGCTTTATAAACTCCGCTTCCACATGCTTTAAAACATGTCGCTGCCCTGGAAACGGAACCATACTGAGGGCTTCGCTTATCCGGACCCACTTGAACTCGCTGTGTTCATCGTTGATCACGACCTCCATGTCAGCGTCTACGAAGCCGACAAAGACGGGGAAAATGCTTATAGTGTCGCGATCGGCTTCGTAGAACTGCTCACATATGTCTGCCGTGTAAAGCGTGCGGCAGGTTAAACCTGCCTCCTCGCGGACCTCACGTAATGCGGCTTGCCAGGCTTTTTCCCCATTTTTGATGCCTCCTGATATTTGACACCACTCTCCTGCGAGGGTCCCGTTGCGACGCATAAGCAAGACCTCGTGCCCAGCGGGAACCCTACGGAGCATGACAACGGAAACTGCGGAGGAGCGGATAGAGACTTCAGCCATACAAATTCGCTTCGCTAAACTAAGCATGAACTTAAGCTAATGGCAGAGCCTTGGCATAATTGTGACGATTATGAGCTGGTTGACGCACGGGGCTAAAGCTCCGCGCGTCTTGGCTGCTATCACGCAATGATTGCCTTTGGCTCGAGAAATGCTTCCAGGCCAAACACGCCATATTCACGGCCAATGCCCGACTGCTTGAACCCTCCGAAGGGAGCAAGCGGTTCATGGGGTGCCCCGTTGATGACGACGCGTCCGCTGTCCAGCCTGCCCGCAAGCGCCTGCATGCGCGACGCGTCAGTGCCGTGAAGATAGGCCTGCAGTCCGTAGGGAGTGTCGTTGGCGATTGACA
Organism: Agrobacterium tumefaciens; assembly: GCF_017726655.1. Classification (NCBI taxonomy): domain Bacteria; kingdom Pseudomonadati; phylum Pseudomonadota; class Alphaproteobacteria; order Hyphomicrobiales; family Rhizobiaceae; genus Agrobacterium; species Agrobacterium tumefaciens. The sequence continues at coordinate 886,000 of NZ_CP072309.1, read as the reverse complement.
CAGCCTCGTCGTCGTCGTGATACGCGATCACCGACAAGACTGGTCCGAAAATTTCCTCGCGCGCGATGCGCATCTGGTTATTGACGCCAGTGAATATGGTTGGCTTCGTGAACCAACCACGTTTTAATCCGGCGGGCCGTCCGGGACCGCCTGTCAGGAGGCTCGCGCCTTCTTCCAGTCCCAGTTCGATATAGGTCTGAACCCGATCATATTGCTTCTGGCTGACCATCGGGCCAATCACGGCATCCGGGTCGCTCGGGTCGCCAACCTTGAAGGTCTCGATCTCCTGCTTCAGCCTGGCAAGGACGTCGTCGAGCAGATGCTTTGGAACCAAGATACGCGTGCCGGCGATGCAGGCCTGGCCACTGTTGATAAAGCCCATTCGCAGGACGGTTGGGATGACCACGTCAAGATCGGCGTCGTCGAGGATGATGTTCGGTCCCTTGCCGCCAAGCTCCAGGGTGACGCGCTTGAACGTGTCGGCTGCATTTCTCAGGATTTCTCTGCCGACAGCAGTAGAACCAGTGAACGTCACCTTAGCCACATCAGGATGCCGGCTGAGTTCAGCGCCAACGACGTTGCCGAGCCCGTTGACGATGTTGAACACGCCCTTAGGCAGGCCTGCTTCATGAAGACACTCGGTGAGGATCTGCGTCTGTATCGCGCTCATCTCGCTCGGCTTCATGACGATGGTCGAGCCTGCGGCGATGGCGGTTGCAAGCTTCGACGTGATGAAACCGATATTGCTGTTCCAAGGCGTGATGGCAGCTGCAACGCCGGAGGGTTGCATGACGACACGCGCGCGGCCGATTTGGCGCTCGAAATCGTAGGCATCCAGAACGGTTGCCATGGTAGCAAAGCTTGATGCAGCATGCGGGACAGAAAATCGTGTGAAGACCTGTGGCGCTCCATACTCGAGTGCCATTGCTTCGGTTAAGTCTGGCACGCGCGCAAGAACAGCCGCGTTCAACTGCTTGAGCATCTCAATGCGCTCAGCCTTTGAAGTGCGTGAGAATGTGGGGAAGGCGCGCTTCGCAGCGGCGATGGCGTCCCGTGCGTCTTCGACGCCGGCAAGCCTGACCGTGCCGATCTTCTCTTCCGTGGATGGATTGTGGAGATCGGCAATCTCCGTGCCCTTAGGCGGGACGAACTGTCCCTCAATATAGATTTTGTCGATGTTTCGCATCTGAAACTCCTTTTGGCTTTCCAGCCATATCTGGCATTCCGACCCTGTCCTGATAAGGTGGCCAAAAACGGTCAGGCTGATAGGAGAACACGGACAATGATGCGCGGCTCACTTGCTGAACTGGAGGCTGTCCTTGCCGTCTCTGCCCAAGGCGGATTTCGGGCTGCGGCTCGCGAACTTGGAATTTCGTCATCGTCGCTTAGCCAGCAGATCGCTACGTTAGAGACCCGCATGGGTGTTAGACTGTTTAACCGCTCGACGCGCAGTGTCGTTCTCTCGGCAGCTGGCGAGCAGTTTGTCGCTAGCGTCGGTCCCGCGCTGGAGGCGATCCGCGGCGCCGTTGAACATGTCGATGAACATCGGGCTGAAGCCACAGGCATCCTACGGATCAATACATCCGTCGGCGCCACGCGCATGGTGCTTAAACAGCTGATCCTTGAATACATGCGCAGAAATACGCAGATGGCGGTAGAGATCGTGACAGAGGGTGCACTGGTCGACGTTAACGCCAAAGGCTTCGACGCCGGGATTAGGATCAGGGAGGCCGTTCCTGCGGACATGGTGGTCGTTCCGATCGGCGATAACATTCGCCCGGCTATTGTCGCGTCGCCAGATTACTTCCATCGCTATCAAAAGCCACAGGTCCCGGCAGACCTCCAGGAACATAATTGCATTCGCGCTCGAATGGCGAGCGGAACCATCTATCGATGGGAGTTTGAGCGACGAGGTGAGAGCTTTGCGCTCGATGTTCCAGGCAAACTTGTGCTCGACGATAGCGATCTGATGCTGCGGGCTGCCCGCGACGGAGGAGGTCTCGCCTATCTGAACGAATGGCAGGTCAGAGACGATCTTGCTGCCGGAAGATTAGAGCAGGTTTTGTCCGATTGGACCCCGCCTTATCCGGGTCTGTGTCTGTACTATCCCGGACGACGCAATATTCCGGCAAAGCTCCGCCGGCTTGTCGACCTGATTCACGAGCTTCGGCAAACCAGGCAGGTCTAAAGCTTGCCACGGAGCAAAAGTTTCCCGAGTTAGAGGCGGCGTCGACCCAGGTGTTGACAAAGCTGGCTGAAGTGAGGATCGCGTGTGGAGACCCTCACTCCTCGGTGTTTGATTTATCTTTGGATGAATGCCAGCATGTCCGCATTCAGGACATCGGAATTGGTAGCGAGCATACCGTGGGGGTAACCGGGGTAGACCTTCAAAGTCCCGTCTTTCAGGAGCTTAACGGCAAGCTCTGCAGACGCCTTGACGGGAACGATCTGGTCATCGTCGCCATGGAGGACCAGCGTTGGCACTGAAATTTTTTTGAGGTCTTCGGTCTGGTCAGTTTCCGAAAATACCCTGATCCCCTCATAATGAGCCTTGGCGCTACCAATCATGCCTTGGCGCCACCAATTCTGGATGAGGCCCTGCGAGATTTTTGCACCTGGCCGATTAAAGCCGAAGAAGGGGCCTGTAGGCAGGTCGAGATAGAATTGTGCCCGATTGGCGGCCAACGCCTTGCGGAGGCCATCAAACACTTCGATCGGGGTTCCGTCGGGGTTAGATGCTGTTTTAAGCATCAGCGGTGGGATCGCGCTAACCAGGATAGCTTTTGCCACACGGCCCTGCGGTTCACCGAAGTTGGCGACATAGCGAGCAGTCTCGCCGCCGCCCGTCGAATGGCCGATATGGACAGCATTTTTGATGTCGAGATGCTCGTAGACTGCCGAGGCGTCGGCGGCATAGTGATCCATGTCGTGACCATCGCTCACCTGCTGTGAACGACCGTGGCCACGCCTGTCATGAGCGATCACGCGATATCCCTTCGAGAGGAAGAACAGCATCTGATTGTCCCAGTCGTCGGACGACAGCGGCCAGCCATGATGGAATACGATCGGCTGGGCTTCCTTTGGGCCCCAATCCTTATAAAAGAGGTTTACGCCGTCTTTGGTGGTGATGAAGGCTTCTGTCATTGCCGTTTGTCCTTGTCTGATGGTTTTCATGGTGGTTGTTGCAGCGAAGGCTGGGGCTCCAGAGGCCAGCAGCAGTGCCGAACCTCCTAGCAGAACGTCTCGACGCGAGACGGTGAAAGGGCGATATTCGGTCAAAGTGGTCTCCATTTGGAGTGGCGTGGCGCTCGGCTGCCTCTAGATCCGAAGTCAGTTGGAGCAGCTGTTCGCTTTCATACGCCCTTGTAGACAAGGCGAGTGAAGAAGGCTGGGCTAATGATCGCTTTGCCCCATTGCTCGTCAAATGCCTCAGTCGGGTTGGCTGCGACCGTTTCCTCGACGGTGCGACCCGCCGATTTCAGCCTCGCGACATTGTCCCTGATGGTCGCCAGCATCTCGTGATAATGCTTCAGATCGTCGAGCGTGCTGAGCGGCTTGCCGTGACCAGGAATGATGACGGTATCGGAATCCACTGCAGCGATGACTTTCGCTGAAGCTGCGATTGTTCCGTCTATGCTTCCGCCGGTCGAATAGTCGATGAACGGGTAAAGTCCGTTCCAGAAGATATCACCGACATGGATCACGTTGGCTTCATTGAAATAAACGGAGATGTCGCTGTCGGTGTGGGCCGGTTGATAAGCGGTGATCGCGATCTTTGCGCCTTCAAGCTCCAGAACCTTGTCGCTTGTAATCAGGGTCGCAGGGATCGCACCGGAGGGTGAAGGCGGAAAGTCGAAGTTCCAATCATCGACCCGCTGCGCCTCTAGCAAGTGCCGACGTGTGTTCTCATGAGCAGTGATGGAAGCGCCTACAGAGTGCAGCCACTCGTTTCCGTCGGTATGGTCGAAGTGCCAATGCGTGTTGATGAGATGGGTGACAGGCTGATTGCCTAGCTTCGAAAGGGCCTGCTCGATCCGAGCACGCGTTGCAGTGATACCCGCGTCTACGAGAACCTTACCTTGCTTGCCGCTCAAGACCGCAATATTGCCGCCGGAGCCTTCCAGCACGGAAATATTTCCACGGGTCGGATATGTGGTGATGTCGGCATGGGCCGCCGCTTCCCTGAGTGAATCCACGATCGTTCCAGATTTCGCGAGCGAGTTGGATGTCAGAAAAGGTGCAACGGCGAAGGTCGCGAGCGCGCCCGTGATGAGAGAGCGGCGACTAACAGGTTGTAAATTGGCTACGGAGTTCACGGCAAGGTCCTTCTTGGTTGAAACAGTGTCCAAACCATACCTTCCGGAGCGCATTCGATAATTGACAAAGCGCGTAAGGCTTTATTCCGCTTTGCGTAACAGTGTCCTTGGGCCACCACGCACCCGCATCAATGTTCATTGGTGGTAAAGGCAGACTGATCGCAGCAACAAGCGACCCATTCTAGGAGCTCTTACGCCAATGGCCCGGGGTGACGCCAGTTGATTTAGTAAAGACGCGCGTGAAATGGCTTTGATCAGAAAATCCGCATGAGTAAGCAATTTCGGCAAGCGGAAGCGCAGTTTCTTTCAAAAGGCGCTTGGCCGCCTCAACTCGGTAGGCTCGTAGCCACCTAAAGGGCGGGTTTCCGGTTGTCGTTTTAAACGCGTTGCCAAACACAGAAACTGGCATCTCCAAACTCGCCGCAATATCTACCAAAGAAGGTTCAACAGTTAGATCTTCTGTAAGTAAATCCTTGGCCAGCCGCTCCTGGCGCATACTCAGGCGACGGAATTTCAAGTCAGACCGTGGCGCAGTTGAATAACGCTCTACCAAGTGACTATGCAAAGCTAGGATTAGATGGTCAAACAACAGGCTTTCAACGCCATCATTATTGGCAAGAGCGGACAAAAGAGCCTGTCCCAAGAGCGCGACAAATGGATCAGCCTGCGAGTTTGTTTCGAGAAGGCCTGAAAAATCGGGCACACGGTCGTCGCTCGAGAGTTCACGAAGCGCCATCTCTGGCAAGTGAATTTGGATGGAAGCAAATGGGTTGCTGAAAAGTCCTTGTGTCTCCTCTTCAAGGTGAACTAAGTTCATCGAACCCGCAGGATAGTCGTCAGAGTTGACGAACTGACCCCATTTCCATTGCTCGTGCCCAGTCATCGGTGTCAGCCATAACGAAAGAAGCAGTGCTTTCTCGCTTGGCAGCGGTGTCGTCAGTTCGCGAAGCGCGTGGATCACTTCAAGATGCGTGAGCGTAATGGCAGACGACTTGATCGTGAGAGTGTGGCGGGTCGGTGGAGCTGCGAGGCCAAAGACGTTCCCGATCACCTGGCCGATTGGCGATCTAGATGACGCAAGGAGCTCGCGTATCTCTTCGGGGTTCTCTCGTTGATCCATGGTTTCCCCGATTTTGCCGCCATTCGGGCAATTTGCAGCACAACCTTAAACGCGGGAGAAATTTCGTCTTGAAGATAAACAACCGATTTTGAAGATTGTTGTGCATGCCGCCGCGTTCAATTTTCAATCAAGGCGTTGTATACACGAATTTTTCTAAAGCAGCCTCTTCTGAGGTATGGCGTCGGATGTTATCGTTATACGGGGAAAATTGTCGAGCAAACTAACGGTAGCGATTGAGCCTCTTGGCAGGACATGATGTGAAGGCACGGTCAATTTTCTTCACGGTCTACGTTACGAGTTGGTGTTGTGAGACAGCGTCTTGAGGGTATCCTGAACAATGAAGCGGAGCATACTTAGAGCCGATGGCATTGACATCGTCCATGTCGTTTCCAACCAGGATGCCGCTAGCCACGAAACGAAACCGGTCCCGAACTTCGATGGGTTTACCGTCATCGTCCAAAGAGCCGATTATATCAGGCACAGTGTTTGGCGTTCGGGCCGGCTAGTTTTCAGTGGAGGTCACGCGGCCGGAAGCATGGCGATAATGGACCTCGAGGAAAACTGGTCGTGTAGACCGGAGTCGGCCTTCGACAATGTCAGGTTTAATATATCGAGCGCTGGCTTGAGGGACTTTGCACTTGAACAAGGTAGGGTGCCATTTGCGCTGTTGCGAATAGAAGACGGGCCTATCGATCCTATTCTCAAAGGGTTAGCGGAGACCTTCGTTCCGCTGGTGGCCAATAATTCACCACGCAGGAAGCTATTGATAGACCATCTTGTTGAGGCAGTGAAAGCTCATGTCGCGTGTCGCTACGGAGGCATTGCTCTTACTGAACGCAAGGGCGGATTATCTGCCAAACATCTGGATCTTGCAACGCAGTATTTCGTCAGCTGCTTGGACAAGGAGGTCGCGATAGACGAAATTGCATCTCTTTGCGGACTTTCGGTCGGATACTTTATTCGAGCTTTCAAACGCTCTACGGGACTGACACCCTATCAATGGCTCCTCGATTATCGCGTCCGGAAAGCTCAGGACATGTTGCGTCGAGGAATTCCGCTTGCTCAGATAGCGCTAGAATGCAGCTTCGCGGATCAGGGCCATTTTTCGCGCGTGTTCAAAGCGAAGTTCGGAATATCTCCAGCGGCTTGGAGAGATGGCATCCGTTAGGCATCCCGAAACACAGTGGCTAGCGATCTGGCGTTTTTGCGATATTGAATGCTTTGCCCAACTCGAAACCTCAAGCAACGAACCCTGCTTGAATCATCGCGACCGTCACGGCTTGAGTCTCGCAAGGGCGCCACCGTTTCACAATTTGGAATAAATACTTCCACATTCTGCCGATTATCGTCGCCGCATCACCCGTTATGTTCTTCTCCAGGTCAGCACATCGCTGCCATTCAACCGAGGAGAACTGAAATGAAGCACATATTGGCAGTCATGATGTTGGCAAGCGTGAGCTTCGCCTCGTTTTCTCATGCCGCGTCACCTCAATCGGCAAAAGCCGTCACAGCTACGCAAAATGGTCCTGTCACGATCCACTATCGGACGGTGGAAGTGGATGGAGTAAATATCTTCTACCGTGAGGCAGGCCCAAAAGACGGACCGGTTGTCCTTCTTCTTCACGGCTTCCCCACATCTTCGCACATGTTTCGAAATCTAATTCCGCAACTCGCAGATCGATATCGCGTGATTGCTCCAGATTACCCTGGTTTCGGCCAAAGCGACGCTCCAGATCATGCAAAGTTCGCTTACACGTTCGGGCACTATGCCGACCTCGTTGACGGGCTTCTTGATAAAGTCGATGCCAAGCAATATGCGATGTATGTCATGGATTACGGTGCACCCGTCGGATATCGGCTCGCACTTAAGCATCCTGAACGCGTGACTGGCCTTATCGTCCAGAATGGCAACGCCTACGAGGAAGGCCTGCGAGAATTCTGGGACCCGATTAAAAAGTACTGGGCCGATGGCTCCAAAGAGAGCCGAGAGGCACTCTCTGGATTGGTCACACTCGAAACCACCAAATTCCAGTATACGGATGGTGTAAAAGACTTGACTCGGATCAGCCCTGATAACTGGGTCCACGACCAGGCTCTTCTCGACCGCCCGGGAAATAAAGACATTCAGCTGGACTTGTTCCATAATTATGGAACGAATGTCCCGCTTTATCCCAAGTTCCAGCAATTCTTTCGCGAGCGTAAGCCGCCGACCCTGATCGTTTGGGGCAAAAACGATAAGATCTTCCCAGAAGAGGGCGCGCACCCCTATCTTCGTGATCTACCCAACGCTGAGATCCACATTCTCGATACTGGCCACTTTGCCCTTGAGGACAAGCTGGATGAGATGGCACCGCTCATCCATAGCTTTCTGGACCGTAAGTTGTCCGCCAAAAAATGAAGTAAGTCAGCGGTGCGGTCTATGGCCGCGCCGCTGAATTCGTCCGTCCCTCGCCGAAGCTTCGGTCCGCCAAGAGTCAGGCAAGGGATTTGAAGCAGATCTCAGTCGTATGCCATTCGGGAAGCAACTTATGTTTGAGAGCAATGGACGCCATTCCGCTTCTAACTGGCTTGCGAGGGTGCCAGCGTCATTTTTCGGTATCGTGCTTGGCTTGGTCGGGTTCGGGAGCTCATGGCGGACAGCGGCGGAAGCATGGGCCTTGCCCTCTTTGCCGGGGGAGATCTTCAGTCTTTCTGGCGCCGCGGTGTGGTTGGTCATCACCGTGCTTTACGGTCTCAAATGGGTTCTAGCGCCAGCGGCGGCGCTCGCCGAGGCGGAGCATGCCATTCAATGTTGCTATGTGGGATTGGCAGGCGTTGCGACCATGCTCGCTGGCCTGGCCCTGCTTCCGTATTCTCTGCTCTTCACAAAGGCGCTGTTCGCCGTTGGTTTCGTGTTCACCTTTCTCTTCGCATTGTGGCGAACGGGTCGGCTATGGCAGGGTGCCAGAGACCCCTCCTCATCTACTGCTGTCTTGTATTTGCCGACCGTCGCAGGCTCATTTGTAACTGCGATCGTTCTGGGCGCGCTGGGTTCCCGTGAAGCAGGGCAACTGGCTTTTGGGGCGGGCTTCTTCTCCTGGCTCGCTATCGAATCGGTTCTTTTGCATCGGTTCTATACTTTGCCCGAAATAACTGCGGCATTGCGACCAACCCTCGGCATTCAACTCGCACCACCAGCAGTGGGCAGCGTCGCCTATTTGAGCGTCATGGGCAGCGTACCGGATGTCTTCGTTCACGCACTCCTGGGCTACGCAATACTGCAACTCGCGATCATACTGCGCCTCTTGCCGTGGATCCTGAGGCAACCGTTCTCAGCGTCGTATTGGGCTTTTACGTTTGGTCTGACATCCATCGCGACGGCCGCGATCAGGGTCGCAAGCGCGAGCACAGACATCATCTTAAAAGGCTTATCTGTCGCATTATTTGCTGTAACAAATGGGGGCCTTATCGCCATTTGCGTTGGATCAATCTTGCTTCTGGTTCAGGGGCGCTTCTTGCCGGCCGCTTCAAATGCATCCGTGACCCCGAATAGTGGAGTAACGGGGTAAGCGAAGCGCCAGTATAGCGCGATCGTTAAATGAATGATCCCTTATCGCAGCGCTGACGAGGCGATCCTATCCTATCGGAGAACTTTACCGGTTTCCGGTGAACACCAAATTTGGTGATGTTAAATCGAGGTTGCCGGTTAGTTTCTTACGAAGCAGCTTCAGGGCCTTTTCGATATTCTTTACGATATCGAGGCGCCTGTTCGCTTGGGCGAGACTCAATGCCCGCAGGCAATGCCAGAAAGCCGGTCCGGCCGAAAGATCATCATGCCAACCAAGATACATAACTCCAGCGTAGACCGACGGCGTGCCTGAGGCATCACGGAAACATTGGCCGATCGTTGTCACATCAACCTGATCTCCGTTTTGGGTCAAGACTTTATACTTATGTGAGTAACGGTCGCCCGATAGTATGGCGTCGTCGATCGCATCTTTGAGACCCGATTTTTCCGCTGGAACAATTTTGTGAAGATATTCGATGATGGGCTGTCCCTTCTTTGCCTTTTCAGGCTCCATTCCGAAGAGAACAGCCATGACCTCGTCGGCATAGACGGCGTCTGCCTTCAGATCCCACGTAAATAGGCCCGTGTAGCATGCATCAGGTTCTGTCTTATTGACTGCGAGTGACAATTGTTGCCCCTTGATTAGCGGTTGACCTTCCACCTTCGACGTAGAACGGCAAAATCACCCGTCAGTTGCATTGGGCTAGAATAGATAACGTATAATTCTCGCCACACAACAAGCAAACGAAGTAGCCTGGGACAGCGAATTCGTCTGAGGCTAATTTTAGCATATACCCCCATTGCCGCTCTGTTAATTCCTCATATCGGAACAGTTTATGTCTGTTGACGGACTGTCGCTCCAATCGGAAAATGTCTTCCTCACGAGAAGCTTAAGACATGCGACTAAGAACTATCAAAGAGCTCCTTGAGAACCAGGATTATCGCGAGCTCTGAAGGGCGACTCGCAGCTTCGACAACGCGCAAAACGCGCCAGTCCATGGGATCGGCGCGTTCAAGGCAATGCAGAGCTAGAACCTCGTTCAGAAACCGAAGTCACTCAAGCCGGGGTGATCATCAGGTCTGCGACCTAATGGCCAACGAAACTTTCGGTCGGCTTCACTGATGGGCTGCTCATTGATGCTGGCATGTCGTTCCCGCATGAGCCCATCTTCAGCAAATTCCCAATTCTCGTTTCCATAGGCGCGGAACCACTGGCCACTGTCGTCGTGGTATTCGTAGGCGTAACGGACGGCAATCCGATTATCAGTAAAAGCCCAAAGCTCCTTGATGAGCCGATAATCTAGCTCTTTATTCCACTTACGGGTCAAGAATGCCTCGGCTTCAGCCCGGTTTTTGGCGAATTCGGCGCGATTTCGCCAGCGCGTATCCAAGGTGTAGGCCAAGGCCACCTTGGCCGCATCGCGACTATTCCAGCCGTCCTCTGCGAGGCGTACTTTTTCGATAGCAGTGTCTTTGGTGAACGGTGGAAGCGGGGGTCGTGACATTGGTAGCTCCTCAGACGGGGACAAAGCGGGAGGGTAACGACTTGGGTCGTTCCCCTTTTAAATTAGGCCGCAGCCTTATCGATGCGAGGGAAGTCGATCTCAGTTTCTAACGCCTCGTTGACGTAATTTGTGAAGGTGTTGAGAGCGACGTGAGCGATGATCTCTACAATCTCGGCATCAGCGTAGCCGGCTGATCGGACCTTGGCGATTTCCTCTGGACCGACAGCGCCTCTTGTGGTCGTTAGCGCACGGGCAAATTCTACAGCAGCAGCGGCCTTCGGATCATTCGATGTGCCCCGACGGTTCGCAAAGATTTCATCGGCGTCGAGCTTGGCGAACTTGGTGCCCGTAAACGAATGAGCAGACAGGCAGTAGTCGCAGCCGTTCGCTTCGGCCATGGCGAGCGCGATACGTTCGCGCGTGGCTGGAGCGAGTTTCCCTTTTGCCAATGCACCTTGAAGAGACGTCAGCCCGGTGAGTGCGGCAGGACTATTTGAGACCAGCCGAAAGATGTTCGGTACCGATCCTATCTGCTTCTTAATAGACTCGAGGATCGTCCGAGATTCCTCTGGTGCATCGTCGATTGTAGCTGGTGTGGGAATGCGGGACATTGTTGTTCTCCTTTTCAAATTGCGAAAGGGCTTCCTTTCGTCGAATTGAAAATGAGCTCGCAAGGGCTCCACTTGAAGAGCGAAAACGAGAAAGGCAGCATTCCACAATTTGAGGGAATGGTCTCGCTATCTCTGCTGTCAGTGATGCGGTAACCGACGATGCTGACTTGATCGACGGCCGACGAATAGGCACGGCTCTATTAGAGCTCTCGCTTAATAGCCCGATCAGACTTCAGCATCCGGTTGCTTTGCTGGATGTGCGAGCGCAAAGGCGTCAAGCGATTCACAACGTTCACGGATCACCTTGAGCTGCCGAAATGCCGAGGTATCTACGCCGAACCTATCAGCGGAGAACAACTGCGGAATGAGGCATAAATCCGCGAGCCCCGGAGCATTTCCCGAAACGAAAGCGCCGTCAAATGGACGATTTTGCAGGAGCATCTCACATGCCGCGAGCCCCTCTGATATCCACCGTCGGCACCACTCATCAGCGACTTTCTGGTCATGGCCAAGATCTGTTTTCAAATAATCCAGAACACGGAGATTTTGAAGAGGATGAATGTCGCACGCGATTGCTTGTGCAAATGCGCGCACCCAAGCACGTTCGTTTGTATCAGCCGGCAATAGCGGAGGGGCAGGGCGGGTTTCGTCCAGCCACTCGATGATCGCCAACGATTGCGTCAGTAAGAAACCACCTTCTTCAAGCGTTGGCACAAGCGCCTGAGGATTGATTGCACGATACTCGGATCTCTTTTGCTGGCCACCGTCGCGCCTGAGATGAACCGAAATGAAATCGGGCGTGATCCCTTTCAGGTTAAAAGCGATGCGGCAGCGGTAGGCAGACGAACTACGAAAATAACCAAAAAACTTCATCACGATTCTTGCCCGATGTGCAATTCGATACCGGGCAGGCCGTCGATGCCGCCGCGGATTACATTCCCCGGTACAACAGCGCCGACCCCTGCGGGCGTGCCTGTAAAAATGACGTCGCCAGGCTGAAGGTGGTAAAATCCCGACAGATGGCTAATGAGCTCTGGAACACGCCAGACCAGATCAGAAAGCTGCGCATCCTGAAGGGTTCTTCCGTCCACTTCGAGCCATATTCGTTGATCAGCGATGGCGCCAAATTCCTCTTGCCTTACGACTGTCGATATCACAGCCGATTGCTCAAAGTCTTTGCCAAGGTCCCAGGGGCGACCCTTTGCTCGCGCGTCGAGCTGAAGATCTCGTCTGGTCATGTCAAGGCCCGTTGCATAGCCGTAGACATGGCTAAGTGCGTTTTTCACGGACACCTTGTAGGCGGGGCTTCCAATGGCAACAACAAATTCCATTTCGTAGTGATAGTTCGAGGTTCCGGGCGGGTAGGCAATTTGCGCTCCGCTCTCCACGATGGCATGTGGCGATTTCAGGAAATAAAACGGTGTCTCGCGGTCGACTTCCACGCCCATCTCTTTGGCGTGCTCGACATAGTTTCGGCCAACGCAAAAGATCCTGTTTACGGGAAAGCGCGTTTGTAGCCCTGCGACCGCAACGGTTGGGGCAGGAGGTACGTCGAAAAGAACGACAGAAGTCATAATGCGGTGTCCTTATGATGGGTAATATTCATCGTTCGTCGAACTTAAGCAGATGCGGCGAAGATTTGAGGCCAAAGTGGAATTTCGAAGGTAGCGTCGGTGCGAGGTAGGCCACTTAGCCCCCTTGCGCCCCGTCCGCTTAGCCAGCGCACGGCATCAGCGGGATGCGCGAAAATTGGTTCTTGTTCTCGGTCCGGACGGATGATCCAGCAGTCGTTGCTCTGCCGCTCAAAAGAGTATTTCGCAAATGACGCTGTCGTACCTAGATCATTCAGCAATTCGTTGAGCAGCACGGCCGGAAAATCAAGAAACGAGCCTTGGCTTGCGAGATCTACAGCATGTACCCAGACAGCGCGGGCTCGGATCCAAGGGGTTTCTCTGATCCCGACCTGCGTACCGTCCAACATAACCGTCGCAGCCCAATTGTCCGCCGACAGGTCGCGCCAGACAACGTTCAAATGCACCTCGGCATGATCAAAGAGGTTTCGAAGTGCACGCGCAGGAAGCGTAGCGCCGTCTTCTATGAGCGTGCTCATCGTTTGAGTGTCAAAGACAGGAATAGGCGAACCGTCATGAACCGCCTCTATCATAAGCGCCAACTGCCGTGCCTGATAAGCGATGTAGGCTATCACATGCCGCCGGGTCCAATGTGGGATCATCGATGCCACATCGAGGTCTTCGTCCTTGATGCCCTTCAGGATCCTGGCGAAATAGGCAGTGCCGCGACGGGCAAGCATCAGTTCCTGTGCAGGGGCGGCAGGTGAATCATATCGCGCGCCTCTCCCCTGCCTCTCCCTCAATGCAGTCTGGTCGTCGATGTATTTATTGTGCGTCACGATGACTCTCCTTGACAGGGGCTAGCGTTCGCCATCGTCAATGTGCGTGCGTGCAAAACCAAGGCGCTCCATGATCGGAGCATCCGAGAAGCGAAACAGATCGAACTGTGTTTCCGCTTGCAGCGACCACGATATCCATGACGGAACGACGAACAGGTCGCCGACATCAAGTTGTTGTACCTTCCCATCGAGTATGACGGAACCTGAGCCCTCGAAAACTTGAAAAACACTTGAACCGACTTCTCGGCGGGCAGGCGTTGTGGCGCCGGCGCGCAGACGATGGAACTCTGCTCTGATGGTCGGCATCACATCTCCACCGTTCGTCGGATTGATATAACGGATCGCTGCATGACCCTGCTCAACGGTCGCTGGCTGCCCCTCATCCTCGAGTAGGAGTTGCTCTGTAAGCGCCCGATCCGTGTACTCCCACCTATAAGCTGCGATTGGGGAGCTTACGGTTTCATGCAGTCCCGATAACGGACGAAGACCTGGGTGGGCCCACAAGCGCTCAGATCTGGAAAATCTCGGAGTCGCGTAGTCGGTGACCCGTTCAGAACCAAATTCAAAAAAGCCGACATCATTTTGCTGAGAAAACGGAATGTCCAGACCATCTATCCATGCCATCGGCTTGTCAGTCTCATTGTGGTGGCCATGAAAATTCCAACCCGGCGTCAGCAAGAGGTCGCCACGGCTCATGCGGACTGGGTCACCGTTAACGACCGTCCAGACGCCCTCTCCTTCCACAACGAAGCGAAATGCATTCTGCGAATGCCGGTGTTCTGGGGCCGTTTCCTTTGGACCGAGATACTGGATTGCTGCCCACAATGTTGGGCTGATGTACGGCCGCCCCCCAAGGCCCGGGTTCCCAAGCCCAATGGCGCGTCGTTCCCCGCCCCGGCCAACAGGAACCAGATCACCCGAGCGCTTTGCAAGAGGATAAAGCTTTGCCCACTTCCAGATATGAGCAACGGCTTTTGGTGAGGGATGCCTCGGCATCAAGTCGTCAAGCTGTGTCCACAGCGGCATAAGATGTTCGTCGCTGAAGTCCGCGTAGAGTTGCCTCAGAGCTTCCTCTTCTTGGGGCGTGATGGGCTTCAAGTTCGCAGGGGCGTCCATTCGAAAACTCCGTTTGCCTGTCAACGATCAACCGCTCGACCGTTCTCACTATCGGTCATGACTATGCCAGCATCCCAAAGATTGCACAATACGTTTGTTTGTGCATAAATTAACTTCTGGCTAGGAGGAGCATCGCATGGACATGAAGTTGAATGAAAAGGTCGTGATGATCTCTGGGACGGGGGGAGGACAAGGTAGAGCGGCGGCTCTTGCATTTGCGAAAGAGGGTGCATGGGTCGTGGGATGCGATGTGAACGTCGAAGCCGCCAGCGAGACGGTCGAGTTAGTCACCGCTGCAGGTGGACGCATGATGTCTCTACACCCGCTCGATCTAGCTGATCCGGACGATGCAGGACGGTGGATGCGGGCCGCCATCGAAGAATTCGGGGGTATCGATATCCTATACAACAACGCAGGCGCTTTGCATGCCCGCGGCCCCTTTGCCCAGTCCACCCTTGATGAGTGGCACAGAACAATTCGGGATGAGCTTACAATCGTCTACGTCGCGTGCCGTGCCGTGTGGCAGCACTTAGTTTCGCGTGGCGGCGGCGTGATCATCAATACGGCGTCAGTTTCGGGCCATATCGAGTTTCTGCCGATGCGAAGTGCCGCTCATGGAGCGGCCAAAGCCGGTGTATTGGGTTTGACACGCATGTTGGCGGCTGAGGGCGCAGTTCATGGCATAAGAGCGGTGAGCATAAGTCCTGGGGTGACAAGGACGCCTGCAACCCAACGGTTTTGGAACGGAACTAACGAACAACGTGCAGTTGGAGCGAGCATGATCGCCAAGGTGCCGAGCGCCCGGCCTGCGGAACCCGACGATATCGCAGCTGCGGCCGTCTTCTTGGCGTCCGGTCATGCCGACTACATCAAGGCCACGGACCTTCTTGTAGATGGCGGTGTTCACGGCGTCTCGTTCACAATCATCGAGTAGGAGGAAAGCATGCCATTTATCAGCATTCAACATCTTGCAGGGGCTTTCACGATCGAACAGCAGACGGCGCTTATCGCCGACATCACGGACGCCTTTGTCCGACAGGGAGGGGAGGGGATTCGACCGGCGGTCCATATGTCGATTACGGAAATTGGTAGCGGTTTATGGGCCTCTGGCGGACATCCGCTTACGATTGAGGAGGTTCAAGCCCGCCGCGCAAAAAGGGCCGCTGAGACAGGGAGCGTGTGAGGTGAAAGGTTTAGAAGGAAAACGCGCAATAGTGACCGGAGCGGCTTCAGGCATTGGCCGCTCCACATCGTTGAGACTGGCGAAAGAGGGTGCCGCCGTACTGGCGATTGATCAGGAGCTAGTGAAGCTACGCACACTCGAAGAGCCAGGCACGGAGAAAATCCAAACCCTTGCCGCCGACATCGGCGATCCTGCTATCACGGAAAAGATAAATGACGTTATCGGATCGAACGCAAGGATAGACGTCCTCATCAATTGTGCTGCGCGAGGAGGGGGAAAGCTTGCGGAGCACACTTCAGAAAAGGAACTCTCCGATTTTCTAGACCTCAATGTTGTAGCGCAGTTCCGGCTATGCCGGCTTGCAATATCGCGTATGGCGGGGGGCGGCGTTATCGTTAATGTTGGGTCAATGTTTGGGGAAACAGGTGCCTCCGCCATGGCGGCTTATTCGATCTCAAAGGCCGCTGTCAGCGGTATGACGCGCCAATTGGCTACCGACTATGGCCCCATGGGCGTCCGAGTTGTGGCGGTCGCGCCCGGTCTGATCGAGACGCCACGTACCGCTGATCGAATGAAGTCCGACCCATGGTTGACTGCAAACCTGGTCGGCCGATCGGCTTTGCGTCGAGCCGGTTCAGCTGAAGATGTCGCCAGCGCGATTGCTTTTTTAGCGAGTGATGAGGCTGCTTACATTACCGGGGTGGTTCTACCGGTCGATGGGGGATGGTCGGTCGCGGGCCTGCCGCGCGAGAAAGATTGATCCACCCAAACCCTCCTTGACAATCGATCGTTCGGCAATATTATGCACAAAATGGTTATTTGAGCACAAAGTGGAGGTAGGTATGTTTGCGATCTCAGCGACGTTTGAAGTTAACCCGGCGGGTACGACCGTTGAAATTTCCCGCGACGCCATGTGGCAGGGTCTTGTATCGAAGGCAGAATATGCGGTGCCATTCGTGCCGGCGATGGAAGACTGCCGGATTATTGAGCGATTTGAAGATGGCTTCATCCGGGAGATCAAGCTCCGGGGTACCGTAATGCGCGAGCGTATTGTCTTCACGCCTGATGTCGAAGTGTACTTTGAGCGCATCGAACCTGCCGACGGAGGTTGGATCACAAACGTCATGAGTGAATCGAAATCCGGTCTGCTTCTGACGTTCACGTTCGCACTGACTTTCCCAGGCGTGGCGGCGGGATCTGCAGAGGAGAAAGCGCGCGGCGAAGAGGTCAAGCAGAGTTACATTGTCGCTATCCAGGCAACGATCGATGAGACCCGCCGCAGGGTCGAGAAAGGCGAGATAACCGCTCGCAAAGGGGCCGCGTGATGATGGGGCAAATGGGGTCGGAGATTGCGGCTGATGCAAAGCCCGCAGGTGTTCGAATTGTGACGTATCGGGCCGGTGATCAGGAGCGTGCTGGCTTGCTCGTCGGTACGGAGGTATACGATGCCGTAGCGCTTACCGGCGACCAGCGTGACCTCTCAGTAATGTCAATCCTTAATGATTGGGATGCGGCGATGGAGCGATTGGCCACGGCAGCCAGGTCCAGGCAATCCAACTCGCCTGAGCCTGTGTCGCGCGCTCAGCTTCTTGCTCCTCTTCCCGCACCAGGTTCGATCTACTGCGCAGGGGCAAATTATGCCGATCACGCCGCAGAGATGGCGAAGGCAAACGGCTCCCAGATTCGTCCAAAATCAGACCGGTCATGGCATTTCCTGAAGAGCCCAAGGGCTATAGCCGGCCCGGACGCTTCCGTGGCGCTGCCGCACAATTCCTCCAAGGTTGATTGGGAAGTCGAGTTGGCGGCAATTATCGGCCGCAGATGCAAGGACACCGACCTTGATCACGCTTTAAGCTATGTTGCAGGCTATGCAATTGCGAATGACTTGTCTGCTCGCGATCTAAGCCGCAGACAGGACGTAGCAGATGGATCGCCCTTCAAAATGGACTGGATGTCGCACAAGAATTTCGACGGCTCCTGCCCATTGGGACCATTCATCGTGCCGGCGAACGAAGTCTCGGATCCTCAGAATCTTGAAATCGAACTTTCAGTGAACGGCGAGACAAAACAAAAATCAAAGACCAGCGAGATGATATTTTCACTCGCCGAACAGATCAGGGACCTGTCGAGGCAGATAACGCTTTGGCCAGGCGACATCATCCTGACCGGAACACCTGCGGGTGTCGGCACGAGCCGGGGTGAGTTTCTAAAGCCCGGAGACATTATCTGCGCGCGAATAGAAGGAATGGGTGAACTGCGCACGATCATGATCTAATCTAAGCCTTAAGAGGGGAGATATAATGCGCGCGATCGTAATTCGTGGCTTCGGTGGTCCAGAGGTGCTGCAAGTCGAAACTGTTCCGGAGCCCGAGCCGAGTCCCGGCTGGGTAACGGTCGCCGTCCATGCTGTATCGGTTAACCGAACGCTTGACCTTGCAGTCAGAGCTGGCCGTTACGCCAGACCCGTAAAGTTGCCGCACGTGTTGGGCGCAGACCCTTCGGGCGTCATTGTGGCAGTCGGTGACGGTGTGTCCTCACGCCAGGTGGGGGACAGGGTTGTCACCTCGCCATTCTTGCGTCCACCCACTGGTGCGCAGCCATCACAATTACTAGGCGTGCACGCCTGGGGCGGATATGCCGAGTTCGTCACGGTTCCGGCGGACGCAACATTCATCATCCCGTCCAGCCTCGATTATCCTCAAGCCACAGTCATTTCCCGCCACGCGCCGATGGCATTCCATCTACTTGATGACAAGGCTCGCCTTTCGTCCGACCAAACAGTTTTGATCATGGGTGCGTCGGGAGGACTCGGAAGCGCAGGGGTTCAGGTAGCTAAGACCCTCGGTGCAACCGTCATTGCAGGTGCCGGGCGCGACGATCGGGTCGCGCGCGCCTTGTCGTTGGGAGCGGACTTTGGCATCAACTACCGAAGGGACGATCTTGAGGCGGAGGTTATGCGCTTAACTGATGGGAAGGGCGTAGACGTTGTTTATGAAAACATCTCCGATCCTGCGTTGTTCCCAAAGGCCTTGGCGTCGCTTGCTCGCGGCGGACGACTGGTGACGGCTGGTTCGCATGGTGGTGGTATCGTGCCATTGGATGTTAGTCGCCTGTATATGAAGCAACTGACAGTCATGGGTTCAACGGGGCAAAAGCCTTATGACACGGAGCGCAGCCTGGCAGCGGCCGCCGCAGGACGCATCAGAGCAGATATCCACACTTGCATGCCGCTTGAGGCAAGCGCAGACGCGCACCGGCTGCTGGAAGCCGGCGAGGTGCAGGGAAAGATAGTGTTGACGGTGCCACACCACGACAGGTAATACCGAAAGCACAGTTTGTGCACAAAAACATCGGATGGGCATTGTGGATAAGAAAAACCTCAAAATCGCAGTATCGGATATCGAAACGGCGGATCGGGCTGTTCCACTTTCAGAAATTGCCTTCAGAACGCTCCGACAAAAGATCTTAAGAGGAGAAATCGTACCTGGTGAGAAGCTCCGTATTGAGGTCTTACAGCGAGAGCACTCTCTCTCCAGCAGCCCGCTGCGTGAAGCCCTGAATCGGCTTGTAGCGGAAGGATTGGTAACGTCAGACGATCACCGTGGGTTTCGGGCTGCGCCTATGTCGGTTGCGGATCTCAATGATATCACGAGCTATCGGCTTGTGATTGAGCCGGCGGCTCTTGCACAGTCAGTGACCCATGGAAGCGACGAGTGGGAAGGAAATGTCGTGGCAGCCTTCCATCGTCTCGAGCGGGTCGATGCCAAAGTGGTGCAAAATCAGAACGAGATGAATGACGAATGGACCCAGCGGCACAAGGATTTTCATATGGCCTTGGTCGCGGCAGCGTCGTCTGCGCGGATCGTGGCCGCCTGCTCAAGCTTATTCGATCAGGCGGAGCGATATCGTCGTTTTTCTCTGATGAACAGAACCAAACCACGAAACACCGCAGCTGAGCACAAGCGCCTGATGGAGGCCGCGATCGGTCGGCAATCCGAGTTGGCTACGGCTTTGCTCAAGGAGCACATTCAGCTTACCGCGCAAAATGTCATGGAGATTGAGTTGCCAACCGCGAAACGGTAACCGGTGAAATCGCTCAGGCCCATGCGCAAAGGAAACACTTAGTGAGGAGGAAAAGCGCATGAAAGCCTGGGTTATTTTCGAGAGGATCGAAGAACGCAATCTCGATTTTGTTAAGAAGTACAGGACAGCAGCGGCGTCAAGCGTCGCTGAACATCACGGGAAATATCTAACCGTAAGCTTTCAAAACCCGGTGGTTGAAGGCCCGGGCCCGATAGCGGGTCCGAAAATGATTGCAGTTAAGGAGTTTGTTTCGCGTCAGGCTGCGGAGCGATGGTTCGATTCTCCTGAATACAAGGCTGCGCGCAAAATGCGAGAAGGGGGCGTTACGAACCGCACCATGATTATCGACGTCAGCCCACCTTCTTATGCATTGGACCAGCAGTCAGGAACGATACCTGACATTGATGAAACTTCAGTTCCTGCGTGGGTGATCTTCGAACGATTGGAGGAGCGGAGCCTCGATTTTGTTCCTGAATATCGCAAGGTTGCGGCAGCTAGCGTCGCCAGATTTGGCGGGCGATATCAAACTGTAAGTTTTGAAAATCCGGTGATTGAGGGACCTGATGTCGGTAAAGGCCCCAACATGATCAGCATTATCGGTTTCAGCTCTCGAAAGTTGGCTTCTGCTTGGTTCAGTTCTCCGGAATATGCCCAGGCAATTGAGATACGCCGCACAGGTGTCACCAACCGGGCAATAATTATTGACGTCATTCCACCAGAATACGCCCTGAAAGGTCCAGGCAAATTAACTTTTTATTTGCACGAAAGATCGTTTTGTGCATAATTTGTCTTAACGACTGAGGAGCGTTTTTCACGGGAGGAAGGACGAATGGAAATGTTTAAGCGTGCCGCGATGGCCTTGGCGCTTAGTTTAAGCGCAAACTACGCTGCTGCTGATGAGGTCAAAGTAGGCGTCATCGGCCAGTTCTCAGGCCCTTACGCGCTGGCTGGCAAGCAATTGCGGGAATCAATCGACGTTTACGTCGCCCAGCACGGGGTGAAAGCCGGAGAGCATGATGTCAAATTCATCTACAAAGACATTGGTGGCTCAAACCCAGCGCTCGCGAAAAGCCTTGCTGAACAGCTGATTGTAAAAGACAAGGTATCCATTCTCACCGGGTTTTTTCTCTCCCCAGAGGCGGCGGCTGTTGCGCCGGTAATCAGCGAGACGAAGACGCCATCGGTGCTAAGTGTGTCGTCGGCGCCGCAGCTTCTGCGCATGTCTGATTATTTTGTCCGCGCCGGCCAGAACATCTGGCAACCGGCCTACGCGCAAGCTGACTTTGCAATCGATAGCGGCAAAAAGCGAGCATATATCGCTGTCGCTGATTATGCGCCTGGACATGAGGTCGAGGAGGCTTTCACTCGGCGGTTTAAGGAGCGAGGTGGCGAGATCGTCGGACACGATCGGATGCCATTAAGCACGGTTGACTTTGCAGCCTTTGCGGAACGCATCGCTGGTTCTAGCCCGGACGCAGTAATTACATTTCTGCCAAATGGAGCGCCATCCGTTGCGTTCTTCAATGCCTTGGCGGCGCGAGGTGTTAACAAAAATTCGATGGTGATCGGCATCGCGGAGACTGACGATCCCGATTTACCGCTATTCGGTTCGAACATCGTTGGGGTGTATTCCGCGATTTTCTACACTGGCTCGCTAAGCAACCCTGAAAACTTGGCGTTTAAGAAGATCATGACTGAAAAGTTTGGGCCGCAGCATCGTGTGGGCGTGAACAACGCGTCACCGTATGACGCAGTCGAACTGATATACAAGATGGTTGCAGCTCAAGGTGACAGCTTCGACCCTGACAAGGCTATGTCAGCCGTAAAGGGATACGAGTGGAAAAGCCCAAGCGGTCCAAAGCGTATCGACCCAGAAACACGCGAGATGAATCACAACATTTACATTCGCCAGGTCCAGAATGTGGGCGGGCAACTCCAGAATGTACTCATAAAGACCTATGAGATGGTCGGCAATCCGTGGGCAGAAGCCCATCCCAAGTGAAGAAGGTGCCAATGTTGCCCAGACGTTCACAACAAACGGGAGCTGTTCATGGAATACGTCGCTAGGTCCTTCACATTCATCGCAATCTACGGAATCTCATACGGGATGGTGATTTTCCTAATCTCGATCGGGCTTGTCGTGACGATGGGCTTGATGAGAGTGGTCAATCTCGCACACGGTGCGTTCGCAGCTCTAGGTGGCTATCTCTGCACATACCTCGTCACAGCACAGTCAATTCCATTCGGTGCTGCGGTTCTGGCCGCGACAGTGGCAATTTCCATCCTAAGCCTGGGATTGGAAAAGGCTGTATATACGCGAATTTACAAGGCGAGCGAGCTTGATCAGGTTCTCTTGACGATAGGACTAATGTTCGTAACGGTCGCAGGGCTCAATTTCTTCTTTGGACCAAATGTGCAGCCATCTCGACTGTCACCAGCCCTTGAAGAGAACATCGATCTCTTGGGGCGAAGCGTCCAGGTCTATAGGCTTTTTGTTATCGCCGTCGGGGCAATCATCGTTGGTGGCCTTTGGTTTCTGTTTGAAAAAACCAGCTTCGGAGCGCGCTTGCGGGCGGCGGTAGACAATAGGGGTATGGCACAAGCGATCGGTATCGACGTTGCGAGCCTCTATTCGAAAGCATTCGTGCTGGGGAGTGGCCTTGCCGCTTTCGGCGGAGCCGTGGGCTACGGAATGCTGCCCATAGAGCCGCTTTATCCCTTCAAATATCTCACGATCATCATGATCGTTGTTGCGCTCTCAGGCTTTGGTAACATGAAAAGTGCAGCTGTCGTGTCAATAGCCGTCGGAATTGTGGACACGGCTGGTCGATACTTCTTTCCGACCTATGGCGCCTTCGTGATTTACGGGTTCCTCATTTCATACCTCCTCCTCCGTATGGAAGGTGGCTTCAGAGGGAAGAGCGCATGAAACGCGAAGCTTCATTTTACAATCCCGCCGCAACAGACGGTGTTGGTGTAATGGAAATCGTTTTCTGGGCGATTCCACTTGCCGCCTTCTTCATCTTTCCGGATCACCTTTCTTTCGGTGCTCAGGTTCTCATCATGTGCTTATACGCAATGTCACTCGGCTTAATTCTTGGTTTCGCGGGGATCGTAACACTCGGACATGCTGCCTTTTTTGGTATCGGAGCCTACAGCACTGGCCTCATCTCGTTAGCCGGGTGGCATGAACCCATCACTGCGACGCTGGGAGGCGCGATGGCGGCTGCTTTACTTGCTGCAGTTGTTGGACCGGTCGTTTTGCGTCTTTCCGGCCTACCCCTTATGATGATGACGCTGGCGATCGGGGCAGTGCTATTCGAAGCGGCGAATAAATTCAGCTGGCTTACCGGCGGAGAGAATGGCCTTAGCGGCATCGAGTTCGAACCTGTCTTTGGTCTGTTCCGTTGGTCGGTCTTTGGTCAGACAAGTTATCTTTATTGTCTGGCCTGGCTGTTCATCATGTTTGTGATCTTCAGATCTCTGGTGGCGTCGCCTTTTGGCCTGGCATTGCAGGGGATCAGAGAAAACGCGCTACGGATGCGGCTGGTCGGCGCGCCTGTATCGCGCCACCTGATCACGGTCTATGCGATCAGTGCTTTCATGGCAGGCGTCGCGGGAAGTCTTTCCGCGCAGGTTACCGGCTTCGTGGGGCTCGACGTTCTTGCTATCGAGCTTTCCATTAACGGTATCATCATGCTGGTTCTTGGAGGCGTCGCTAGCATATACGGCGGCCTTGTCGGAGCTGGCGTCTACATGGTGCTCAAGGATTTTGCAGCCAACTGGGATCCATATAACTGGATGGCTGTCATCGGGCTATTCCTAATATTCGTTGTCCTCTTTGGTAAGAATGGCCTGATCGGGCTTGGTCAACGGACCCTTCCGCCTGCTGTGGTGCGCTCGCTTCTGAGACCGCGACAGATAGAAACAAGGAGGCAACCCAATTGATCGAGCTCGCACTAGAAGCAAAGGGCCTTTGCAAGAACTATGGGGGCCTAAGGGTCACAAAGGATGTAACACTGTCTCTTCCTGTCGGAGCACGGCACGCCCTGATCGGGCCTAACGGCGCGGGCAAAACGACGCTCGTCGGTCTGCTGTCCGGCACCATCGCACCAAGTTCGGGGACCATCATTCTTGGGGGTAAAGACGTGACAGCCTCAAGCCCTGCTGCGAGAGTGAAGAGCGGCCTGGGGCGAACGTTCCAGGTCAACTCCCTTTTTCGGGAATTGAGCGTCTTCCAGAATGTGTTTCTGGCAATCAGCGAGCACCGCGGTCTCAGCCGACATCTTCTGACTTCAATTTCTCGACACACAGAGGCAACCGAGGAGGTGTGGCGAGTGCTCGATATGCTCGGCCTTTCGCCGGACGCCTCCCGCTCCATTAATGAAATCGCTTACGGCCGCCAGCGACTTGTGGAAATCGCAATCGCGTTGGTTCTGGAGCCGAGAGTACTACTTCTGGACGAACCAGCCGCCGGCATTCCCGGTGCAGAGGTTCCGATTTTGCTGAACGCTATTGAAAAGCTCGACGAGAAGATCGCAGTGCTGATGATTGAGCACGACATGCAGATCGTTAAGCGCTTTGCGGGGTCGGTTACAGTGCTTGCGGAAGGCGAGGTCATCGAGAATGGCCCACCCGAGGCAGTCATGGCTTCAGAGCGCGTAAGAACGGTCTACCTAGGTCGCTCAGGTCAACAACGCTTTGGAGAAGTTGCTCATGCTTGAGATCAGGAACCTAAAGGGTGGCTGGGACGAAACCACCGTTGTAGACGACCTTTCGATTTCGGTGCAGCCAAAAGAATCGATCGCCGTATTGGGACGCAATGGCGTTGGTAAAACGACATTGCTTGAGCTCATCACCGGGCGTTGCCGCCGCCACGACGGAGCTTTGATATTTGACGGTACAGACATCTCCAATTTATCGACACAGCGTCGGGCGCAACTCGGGATTGGTTATGTTCCGCAGTCCCGAGAGGTATTTCCAAGCCTCAGCGTTCGCGAAAACATCAGTGTCGCCTGTCGACCGGGTTTCTGGGACGAAAAGCGACTAATGGAGCTTTTTCCATCTCTCGCAAAACGCGCAACGAATCTTGGTAGTCAATTATCTGGAGGCGAGCAGCAAATGCTTGCGATTGCGCGTGCTCTTGCGGGGAATCCAAAGCTGTTGCTGATGGATGAGCCGTCAGAGGGCTTAGCCCCTGTTGTTGTGGAACAGCTCGTTGTCGCGATGAAGGAACTGGCCACATCCGCGTCACTAGCCATCGTTCTAGTTGAGCAGAGAGCGGACATCGGGCTGGAGCTTTGCGACCGCTACGTGGTGGTTGAACGTGGAAAAATCGTCAGTCAAGGCGCTAGTCAGGCCCTTGCCGGAGATGACGCCAAGATTGGGCAACTCATCGGTCTCAGCGTCCACTGATCCAACTACATAAAATTTGCACAACCGCAGAGGTTAGCAACAGCAACGCTTTCTCTCGCGGTAGAAGGAGTTTGATATGAAAGTAACCAGCATCGGACACGTCGTTTTCGACACTCCCGACATCAACCGTTCCATCGAATATTATGAGAATGTCATGGGGATAAGGGTTGTCGATAAAGGTGACGGCGCTGTCTTCCTCGCTTGCCCTCAGGATCGACATTCCGTCATTCTGCGACAAGGTGAAGCGGCATGTCGGGCCGTCTCCTTAAATGTCTCGCGGGACACCGACCTGGGAGACGTGCTCAAAGATCTGACGGGAAAGGGGTTGCGCGCCACGCGTAAGTCTTATTCAGCACCAGGAACAGAAGACCTGGTGCTGGTCGATGGTCCGGAGGAGATCCAGATCGAGATCACGCATGCCGCGGAGCCGGGTAAAGTCGAAGCCCATGATCAAAAGGGCGTCACTCCAAATCGGTTGGGTCACATTGCTTTCAATGTTCTCGATCCCCAGCTTGCCACGAAGTTTTTCGTCGATGTCTTGGATTTCAAAGTGTCAGACTGGATGGGCGACTTTTTTGCGTTTCTCCGTTGCGGACCCGACCACCACACGATCAATCTCCTGCGAGGCCAGCGCCGCAAAATGCATCATGTCGCGTTCGAGACGCGCGGGTGGGATCACATCAAGGAATCGTGCGATATCTTGAGCGAACTCGGCTACCCATTGATTTGGGGACCGGGAAGACATGGTGTTGGCCACAACATATTCATCTACCATCTGACACCTGATGGGCAGATCATGGAGCTCTATGCGGAGCTCGACCAGATGGTCAGCGAGGAGCTCGGTTACTTCGACCCGCGGCCTTGGCACAAAGACAAGCCGCAGCGTCCCAAGAGATGGGAGCCTGGAATAGCGGCGTCTAACCAGTGGGGCATTCCGACGCCTGAGAGGTTCAGGGACTAATTATCAAAGCGCTCGGTCGAACAGGCCAAGAGAAGATATGATGGGGCCGCTGTAATCGACAGCGGCCTCCACTCATAGCGATAGCCGCCATTCGGGCCTAAACGGCGGTAATGTGCCACCCGGGCTTTGCGCCTCTCTCACACAGGATGAAATGAAGTGACGTCTAAGTTCGTCCAAGGGTGCTGCTGGATGACGGTTTCAGTGATCTTGGCCGGCTGCGCAGTGGCCACCGATGATGATGCCAAGATTGCGAGTGCAGTGGTTTCCCTAAATGGGCAGTCGCGCGCGACGGCCGAAGCAGCTTTCGGTGCTCCGTACTACACCGTCATTTCAAAGGGCTTGGCGACATCCTACTGGTTGATGACCCAAACCGAGGAGTACCTTGGGGTAAGCAACAAACGGATCATCCGCCAAGTGGATGGTAAGCGGCAAGGAGGCCCCATCTGGCTGGTCTGCTGCTGAGTAAGGTATTTCGGGCATACGAGTTCTTTGAATGTGAGGATCTATGTCTAGACCTGCGGCTAGCCTTGGGTTGATGCGAATGATCGAGGCGGTGCCCGATCGCCTTGACGGGTCGCCGCGACAGTTGCGGCGGTTCTGGTCCGACGAATTCAAGGCCACAGCGGTTGAGCAGGCCTGTCAGCCCGGTGTGAACATGTCTGCCGTGGCGCGGCAGATCGGTATCTTGCCGTCCCAACTCTACCGCTGGCGTAGAGAACTGTTGGGCAGTGATGAGTCTGGACTAGCAGCGGCAGTTGATCCGCAGAGCGTCGCACCTGACCCCGACCCCGTCGTCGAAATCGACATTGACGGTATCGTCGTGCGGGTCGGCCGGCATGTTGAAGAAGCGCATCTGCAGCGTGTCATCCGAGCGGTTCGCTCAGCATGATCCCCGCAGGTGTAAAGGTCTTCCTGGCCAGCCATCCCATCGACTTCCGCAAAGGGCCGGACAGCCTGCTGTCGCTGGTGCGGGATGCTGGCAGTGATCCGTTCAACGGCTCGCTTTATGTCTTCCGGGCCAAACGGGCCGACCGGATCAAGATCGTCTGGTGGGATGGATCCGGGGTTTGCCTTTACGCCAAGCGGCTGGAGAAGGCGCAGTTTTGCTGGCCGCGGATAGGCCACAACCGAGTCCAGCTCAACCATGCCCAACTCATGGCGCTCGTTGACGGCATGGACTGGAAACGGGTGCGTTCGGTGGCGGTGAAGCCGCCGGAGATTGTTGGGTAAATGCCTGCGGCAAAGTGAATCAACCGCCTGAAAAGGGCAGGAAAACCGGAGCAAAATATGCTCTAGTAGACGTCATGACGCCGCCCGATCTGCAGCTCCCGGATGATATAGAGACCCTGAAAGCTATGGTCCTTGCCATGGCCGAGAAGGCAGCGCGCACCGATGCTCTTGAGAGCGAGGTCGCAGACCTGAAAGCCAGAAACGCCGATGCTGATGAACGCATCGAACGACTGACCCAGATCCTGAAAGCCTTTGATCGTGCCCGCTTTGGCCGGCGATCAGAAAAGCTCGGCTCTGCAGGCATCGATGATGAGCAGCAGGCCTTTGTCTTCGAGGAAATCGAGACCGGCATCGCTGCGATCCGAGCCCAGGTCAACAAGGGTGCCGCCCATACCGAAAAGCGTCCGCCGAGACCGCGCAAGGGCTTTGCTCCTCATCTGGAGCGGGTCGAAGTGGTGATCGAGCCGGATGAACTGCCCGAACACGTCGGCAAACAGAAGGTGCTGATCGGGGAAGACGTCTCGGAGCGACTTGACGTCGTGCCGGCGAAGTTCCGCGTCATCGTCACACGCCGACCGAAGTATGCCTTCAAAAATGAAGACGGCGTCATTCAGGCCGCCGCACCCGCGCACATTATCGAGGCGGGCATTCCGACGGAAGCGCTTCTCGCCCAAATCGCCGTCTCGAAGTATGCCGATGGCCTTCCGCTCTATCGGCAGGAGGCAATCTATGCCCGCGACAAGGTCGAGCTTGACCGGAAGCTGATGGCTCAATGGATGGGCAAGCTCGGCTTTGAACTTGATATCCTGGCCGACTACATCCTCGCCGAGATCAAGAAGGCTGAGCGTATCTTCGCTGACGAGACGACGTTGCCCACACTCGCGCCCGGATCCGGATCGGCCAAGACGGCCTGGCTTTGGGCTTATGCCCGCGATGACAGACCCTTCGGTGGCAGTAGCCCGCCGATGGTTGCCTATCGCTTCGAAGATAGCCGTGCTGGCGATCGGGTCGCCCGGCATCTGAATGGCTATCGCGGTATTCTGCAGGTTGACGGACATGGTGCCTATAACAAGCTTGCCAGATCTGACGGAGGCAATGACGGCGTGATGCTGGCCTACTGCTGGTCCCATAGCAGGCGCAAGTTCTACGAGCTCCACGCCTCAGACAGCTCCAAGATCGCCACCGAGACGGTGGAACTGATGGCGAAGCTCTGGCAGGTGGAAGAAACGGCTCGCGGGCAAAGCCCTGACGCCCGTGTCGCCGCGCGCCAGGCGACATCTGCTGCGGTTGTCACGGAGATCTTCGCCCTCTGGCAGAAGACCCTACCGCGGATCTCTGGCAAGTCGAAGCTGGCCGAGGCGATCCGCTATGCCACCTCGCGTCGCTCCATCTTCGAGCGCTTTCTCACCGACGGCCGCATCGAGCTCGATAACAACATAGTCGAGCGTGCAATCCGGCCCCAGACAATTACCAGAAAGAATAGCCTCTTCGCCGGCAGCGATGGCGGTGGAAGGACTTGGGCAACAATCGCCACGCTCCTTCAAACAGCGAAAATGAACAATGTCGATCCGCAGGCCTGGCTCACCCAAACACTCGAGCGCATAGCCAATGGTTGGCCCAGCAGCGATCTCGATGCACTCATGCCCTGGAATTACACGCGCTGAACGGTCTCAGGTTGCCGCTTACAGTGGATGGGCGTCCCGTTGTACACGAGACCGAAGGCGTTTTGATGAAGCAGCACCGCCACAAATGTGTCGTAGAGATCAAATCGGACGCAACCTCCACCATCATCGAGAGCAATATTCATGGCAGTGCGCGCGGCTGCAAGGACGCCATCGCGAAGTTGGCGAGGACTTCTAGTCAGTTGTGAACCACTTCGCCACGCCCGAAGAGACGGTCGAGCACAGCGCTTTGAGCATGTTCAGGTGTGGTCAATCTCTGACGAAGGTCGTCCTGAGCTGCCAGAGCTCTTATGACAGATGGACGGCGTGAAAGCTCATTTCTCCACCGATTGATATTTGTCAGAGTGCTGGCGTAGTCTTCACCGAAAAGCGTGGAGAGGTTCCTACACCATGGAAAAAGAGCAATGTCGGCAATCGTTATGTCGTCACCAGCGAGATTGGCGCGCGCCTCTAGCCGATTATCCAGCACACCGAGGACCCGCTGCACCTGTGTGCGGTAACGATCGAGGGAATAGCTCGACGAGGCCTCGGGTGCATAACGGGAGAAGTGAACATACTCGCCCATCATAGGGCCAACAGTCGTAACCTGGACCGCAAGCCACTGAAGCGTTTCGTATCGCTCTTGCCCAGAGGTCGGCAAAAGCTTTCCGGTTTTCTCGGAGAGATAGATCAAAATGGCGGCGGATTCGAAGATAGTTCGCTCATCTGCCTGATCGCTGCGATCAACGATGACGGGAACTTTGCGATTTGGATTTAATTGCCCGAACCAATCTTCAAATTGTTGTCCCGCAAAGATATCGATCCCGTGTGCGTGGTAGGGAAGACTGAGCTCTTCCAAAGCGATGAATATCCGCGTGACGTTTGGGCTGCCTGATCCGTAAAGCTTAATCATTTCGGCTCCATGGTTTGGTGGGCTATTCTTCGCCGTATAGTCGAATATCTAAGACCAATCTTCTTTTGATCGATACGCGATGCTGACGCTGATGTGCGGCAGAACGAAGTTCTAGCGGCGTGCTACTTGATGTTCCGTGGATCCACCGTTCGCAACGACCGGCTTTCTACTCGCTGGGGATCAACTGCCAGTCCGGACGGCCGAGTCCCCAAGCGCCGAGTTTGCTTTAATGAAACAACCATCGACCGGCTTGGGGGCTTTGCCCCTCCCAAAATCAAAATATGTCTCGCGCCAGACGCGTTGCATCAAAGGTGACGTATTAGATCATTCCGCAAGCTGCGCAGTTGGAACGGTCCTTAGCGGTATCGTCGTCGCGTCGTAGGAATATAGCCACGAGTTCCTTTCTGCACCCACATTACGTGAGCGAAACCCCTCGCGAAGTTGGTCAGCAGTCGGCAGGTGGAAAAGAGTTCTATTCGCCGTCGATTCCAGAACAACCTTGGACGTCCTTTCGAAGCGCGCATCCTCGTAAACGTCAAACCTGTCTGAGATGGACCCGGGCATCTCCAGCGCTCTTGCGAGAATGATAGCGTCCTCCAGTGCCATGGCTGCTCCTTGCGCCATATAAGGCAGCGTCGCATGCGCTGAGTCTCCTAGCAGCACGGCGCGCCGTGTGCTCCAACCGCGCATCGGCTGGCGGATATTCAGGGCCCAGCGATAGCACTCGTCGCGATTAGCAACATCGAGGATTGCCTGAATTTCCGGACTCCAGCCTGAGAAATCAGCCTTAAGATCCGTCCATGGTCGTTTGGCTGCCCAGGATTCATCTTCCCAAGTCTCATCTTCCACCAGACCGACAAAATTGACGATTTCGCCGCCCCTTAACGGATAGACGACAGCATGACGACCAGGCCCGACCCAAATATCTACCGTTTTAGGTCGCAGTTGTTCCGGTAGTAACTTTGCCTCGACCATTACACGCCAAGCCTGGTCGCCCGTGTACGTTGCCGATGTAGGGCCAAGTACCTGCTTGCGAACAATTGATTTGATGCCGTCAGCACCAACAATCAGGTCGCCCTTCGCTCTGTGCCCGCCGTCGAACTCTACGGTAACGCCACCCTCGGTTTCGTCGATGCTGATTGCCTTGCAATTGAGGTGCATTGCCTCAGGCGAAATCGCGCTCAATCTGTTGGTCAGCGCGCGATGCAAGTCTGCCCTGTGAATCGTGAGGTAAGGGAACCCATTGCGTTCTAAAAATGTATCGCCGAGTGGGATCGTCTGCAGGGTCTCGCCATTTTCGAACAGGCGGAAACGATACTCTGACGGACGTGCGGACAAGCTTTTCACTTCTTCGAGCGCGCCCAGTGAGGTCAAAACGCGGCACGCATTCGGGCTGACCTGGATGCCAGCGCCTATTTCTCCAAGCGTCGGCGCCTGTTCATAGACCTCAACCGCGAAGCCCTTCTGGATGAGTGCAATTGCCAATGCGACTCCACCAAGTCCTGCTCCGATGATGATGACTTTTTCTTTTTGCATAATGTTCTCCAGTCAATGTTGTCGCTGACTAAGGCAGATATCTTCCACCGTTCACATGCAGGGTTTGACCCGTCATAAAGCGAGACGCCGAACCGAGGAGGAAGAGGATGGGAGCTACGATGTCGTCGGGTACTGCAACCCGGCCGAGAGGAATGGCTGCCCGCATCGCCTTTGCGCCGTCCTCACCAAACCATTGTTCCAGTGTTGCTGGTCCGGCGGCTCCCCGTCCGGTACCTCCAGCGAGGAACGCCGTTTGTACCAGTCCAGGTGCAACAACATTGACCCGGAGGTTCGGGGCGACCTCCTTTGCTAGGACCTTCGCGTAAGCGATCAAGCCAGCCTTCGACGCGCTATATGCACCGAACCCGGCCTCGACGTTAATCGCCAAGCCGGACGATATAAAAACGATCGAGCCGCTGTCCGGGGCCAGAAGAGGTAGAAATGCCTTTGACACCAGGAAAGCGCCTCGTAGGTTGATGTCCTGCGCCAAGTCCCATTGATCCAAACCAAATTTGGAAACAGGCGTCGGTCTTTCGCCGACGCCAGCTAAGTAGACGAGGCCGTCGATTTCATTCCATTGCTCAAGGACGGACGAAACCGCTTCTTCAATCTGAGCGAGCTCCAGAACATTCACAGGTATCGAGATAACGCCTTTCGGAAGTGGGTGCTCTTCAATGGCTGCCGGCGTATCAAGCGCAATTACTTTAGCTCCTGCCTCAAGGCAACGCAGTGCAAGCACCTGCCCGATGCCGCCATGCCCCCCTACAATCACAAGCTTCGCTTCCGCAGGGGGCCCCAACCGCTTGAAATCTATTTCCATCGCTCTGCTCGCAGTCATTCATCTGCCTCCATCCTCGTTGACTAGAAGATACACATGAAGACATTTTATGCAAAGAAATATTTTTTATGCACAATACGATTGTATCGTCGGTTGGAAAGTTGTTCGTCTCGCGGTGAATACCGGGTCCAAAAGCTGAGCGATGACCGCGTACAGGCGACTTTCTTGCGAGGTGAGCGTGACCTATCTTCGCAAATTGCTAATTGCCAGGTTGATGCGTTGTCGATTGCCCCCCGGCCTGAGGAGCCAGCCGTTATGCAAACGATTTGCCGAGGTGCCGGACAGGCATAACCACGTCAATTGCTTGTCAAATGTGGAATACTGACTTCCGTGAAAACAGTCTTCATTGATTGGGCCGACCTGCGCAAATTGGAGCTCAGAAGTGGCTCATAAGGAGTTGCTCGAACTGGAGAAATCGTCATGAAGTTGTATTTTCATCCCTTGTCCGGCCATGCACACCGAGCTCGCCTCTTTCTTTCCCTTGTTGATCAGCCATTCGAGTTGATAGACGTTGATCTGGCGAAGGGAGAGCACAAAAGCCCAGAATTCCTCAAAATGAACGCTTTCGGTCAGGTTCCAGTCCTTGTAGACGGCGAGACGGTAATTTCGGACTCTAACGCCATCCTCACTTACCTTGCAAAGAAACTTGGAAAGTCCGACTGGCTGCCTGAGGACCCGACCGGCGCTGCTCAGATCCAACGCTGGCTTTCCGTTGCCGCAGGACAGATTGCATTTGGTCCCGCCGCCGCCCGCTTGATTACCGTCTTCGGTGCGAAGTACAATGCAGACGAAGTCATTGCACGTGCTCACGCGCTCTACTCGGTCTTGGATCAGGAACTTGCTACCCGTCGGTGGCTTGTGTCTGACGGTCCCACAATTGCTGATGTCGCGATCTATAGCTACACGGCACGTGCTCCTGAGGGCAACGTAGACCTTTCCGCTTATCCCAATGTTCGCGCCTGGCTCGAACGTGTCGAGTCTCTTCCGGGCTTCGTCGAATTCGGGAAGACGCCGGTTGGTCTGGCAGCTTAACGCACCCTTGGGAGACTGCCATGGCGGCTGATGCAAAGATTGTTTACGAACTGGCGGAAGCGCCATGGCACAAGGGCGAGATTGAAATCCAGTCGTCCGTCGGGGTCATGGAAAAGATGCACGACGTAGGACGCCGCTTCATCAGAAGTCGTCTGATAGAACAGCATCAAAAGTTTTATCCTCAACTTCCCTTCCTGGTCGTTGGTGCCGTTGACCGTCACGGCCATCCGTGGGCAACGTTTTTGACCGGGCATCCAGGATTTCTCAGGGCGAGCGATGAGCATACGCTCAGCATTGGTACCCAATTTGATCAGTCCGATCCCGCATTTGGAGGTGCCCACGAAGGTGCGCCAATAGGCGTTCTTGGCATCGAGTTTCACACACGCAGGCGAAACCGGCTCAACGGAAATATCCGTCGGCACACCAAAGCCGGTTTTGATCTGCAAGTGAACCATAGCTATGGAAATTGCCCGAGGTATATCCAGTATCGTGATCACCACTTTGAGCGTGATCCGGCAGCCGCTTTCGAACCGGTTGTGGAGGCTCTGGATGGTCTCAACGATGAGGCTCGAGCTCTAATAGGCCTGGCCGATACCTTTTTCGTTGCCTCTTATGCGGACGTTGGAGGAGACCGCCAGGTCGACGTGTCTCATCGCGGAGGAAAGCCGGGTTTCGTCCGGGTAGGCGCTGACGGGCTCTTCACGATCCCTGACTTCAACGGGAATTTTTTCTTCAACACTCTTGGAAATATTGCCCTGAATGGCCGCGCCGGCCTGACGTTTCTCGACGCCCATACAGGTGACGTCCTCCAGTTGAGCGGACGGGCAGAGGTTCTTCTGAACTCACCTGAAATCGCCGCATTTCAGGGCGCAGAGAGGCTTTGGACTTTTCGCCCAGAGCGTATCGTAAGACGCCGCGGAGCACTGCCCATCCGCTGGAGTACAAGAGATGGAGGCGAGAGCCCGTTCTCAACGATGACAGGTGACTGGAGCCAAGCGAGTGAACGATTGAAAGCCGCGGAACTCGCTAAGACATGGCGGCCGTTCAAAGTTGATCGGGTTGTAGATGAAAGTTCAGTCATCAGGTCAATTTACCTCTCGGCAAGTGATGGTGCGGGACTGATCCCCCATAAGGCAGGACAACATCTTCCAATCCGTGTCCTACTTGGGGGTGATGAAGATCCCGTCATCAAAACCTACACGCTCTCGGCTGCGCCGTCAGACGCTGGCTACCGGATAAGCGTAAAAAG
The DNA here is from genome assembly GCF_017726655.1 of Agrobacterium tumefaciens. Taxonomy (NCBI): domain Bacteria; kingdom Pseudomonadati; phylum Pseudomonadota; class Alphaproteobacteria; order Hyphomicrobiales; family Rhizobiaceae; genus Agrobacterium; species Agrobacterium tumefaciens. The sequence goes on along the minus strand of NZ_CP072309.1, from coordinate 851,274 downwards.
AGAGGGGCGGGTCTCCCAACATTTGCACGAATTGGGTGTCGGTTCACTCATTGAGGTGCGCGCGCCTGCTGGTGGATTCACAATTGATCCACTAGAAGAGCGTCCCGCCGTTCTATTGGCAGCCGGAGTGGGAATCACTCCCATGTTGGCGATGCTACGACACATTGTTTATGAAGGTCGGCGGAAACAGAAGATGCGCAAGACGTGGATGATCTACTCCGCGCGAAGCAAGGCGGAACAGGGCTTTTCAAATGAACTCGCCGATCTGGTCTCGCAGGGTGATGGCGCTGTTTCGTTGACGCGAGTGCTGTCCTCTCAAGAAGAAGCCGTCAAAGACGTTGATTACGATGAAATCGGCCGCATAAACATCGCTCTTTTGAAAAAGGTCCTGCCATTCGGGGACTTCGACTTTTATCTTTGCGGTCCACCCGCTTTCATGCAAGACACTTACGACGGGTTGCGGTCCCTTAGCGTAGCAGACAAACGGATCTTCGCCGAAAGCTTTGGCCCGGCTTCGGTCAAGCGTCGCCCAGATATCGGCTCAGTGACCGCTGTAGGCGCTCTTCCCTCGACAAATGACGTCCCCGTCTTCTTCACGGAATCTGGAAAGCAGGCACTGTGGCGTCCCGGAAGTGGCACGTTGTTGGAGCTTGCCGAGGCTGAAGGATTGTCCCCGGATTACAGCTGCCGAGGAGGAACCTGCGGGACCTGCGCTACCCGGATGGTAAAGGGAAAAGTGGCCTATAAAACGCCGCCTCAGGCTGCAGTGGGAGATGAGGAGGTCCTCATTTGCAGTGCATACCCCGCACAGGCTGACATTGCAGATGCCAGCCCGCTACAGCTCGCCCTCTGACCGCTGACAACTGTAGAACACTGCGGATTACTCAGTGGGAACGGCTACGACCAAATTTAAAAATATAGCTCTTCAAGAAGGAGATCGAAATGCTGACAATCAAGAAGGTACTGTCCGCGGCAATTATCGCAGGCGCTATTACAGCGTCGGCCGGCGCACAATCGCCCAAGCCGACCGTCGTGTTAGTTCATGGCGCCTTCGCTGACGCTTCGAGCTGGAATGGGGTGATTTCGAGACTGCACGAGGACGGCTTCGAAGTCGTTGCTGTTGCTAATCCCCTTCGAGGCGTGAAAACTGATGGCGATTATGTTGCAAGGATCATTTCAAGCATCAAAATGCCGGTGGTTCTCGTGGGCCACTCCTATGGGGGTGCTGTCATCAGCGCGTCCGCCGTCGGCGCGAAGAACGTCAAGTCGTTGGTTTTTGTTGGAGCCTTCGCACCTGACATCGGCGAGTCAGCCGCGGATCTTAGCGCTAAGTATCCCGGTAGCACGCTGGAGCCGACGCTCGACGAACCAGTTATCTTGGCAGACGGCGGCAAGGATATGTATATTGCTAAAGAAAAATTCCATGGTCAATTTGCCGCCGACGTCTCGGCAGCTGTCGCCGCTCTCATGGCCGATACACAGCGCCCTGTAACGCTGTCGGCCCTTACTGAGGCGGCGCCAGGTGCGGCATGGAAGGAAATTCCCTCCTACTTTATTTATGGTGAGAAGGACAAGAACATCCCAGCGAAAGCATTGGGATGGATGGCCGAGCGGGCATCCTCTAAAGAAACCGTTGTTGTGAGTGGCGCATCCCATGTCGTGATGGTTTCCCACCCGGCCGAAGTCGTGAAAATCATCGAAAAGGCGGCCAAGTAGATCTGGCCGATACCCAGACGGTTTGAGAACGGCGACCGCGCGGCAACGCGCGGTCCAAAAGGAATCAGCTGAAATGCCGGTTCGCCCTAAGCTTTGCCACGGCGAAATCTACAAAACTTCGCACCTTTGCCGAGGCGTGACGGCCGTCAGGGTGAACGACGTGAATAGGCAGCGGCTCTTCCTCATAATCAGCCAGAACTGTCTGAAGTTGGCCGCGTTCGAGTTCCGGGGCAATCTGGTATGAAAGCACGCGGGTGAGGCCCCATCCCTTGACCGCCGTGGCGATCGCTGCCTCGTTCGAGCTTGTAAAAAGACGCGGGCTCACATGCACGACCGTCTTTTGCTCAGAACCGAAACGCCACTCCAATGATGACCACGCACTCGTTGAAGCGACAATCCTGTGACGAGATAGATCCGAGGGCGTGAGAGGAACGCCATTCTGATCGAAATAGTCAGGGGATCCGCAGATCACACGCTTCACGGAGCCAACTCGAATGGCGGAAAAGCCTGAGTCCGGCAGGTGGCCAATACGTATCGAAACATCAATACCCTCATCAACGATGTTTACCACGCGATCCAAGAACAGGCACCGCCCAATCACATCGGGATACTCATCCAGGTATTCGGTGACCACAGGTAGGACGAACATCGTGCCGAACATGGACGAGGCAGTAATAGAGAGTGTCCCCGTGGGTTTCGCGAATGCGCCCGCAGCTGCCGCCTCGGCGTCTGCAAGATCCGCTAACAGCCTCTGGCAGTCGGTGAAATACCTGTTACCCGACTCGGTCAACTTCACGGATCGAGTGGTGCGCGTTAGAAGACGAGTGCCGATGATATCCTCTAGCGAGGAAACAACGCGCGTCACGGCCGGAGGGCTCATGTGGAGTTGACGTCCAGCGTCCGCGAAGCTCTCCGCTTCCGCGACTTTTACGAATACTTTCATGGCTTGCCAGCGATCCATGCGTTCCCTCCTTGAATAATTTCGCCACTTCGCTGCATCCACGGTTTGCAAATAGCATCACCGGATCGGAACGACCAATGGTGTTGACATAGCCGTCATATGGGCTGTTAAATCGGCGCGGACAGCATTTCCTTGATCTGCCGGCTGAAATCCGTTGTAGTAAAAGCAATCAGCTTCTTCTTTGCAGCGTCTGCCGCGACGTCATTCCCCTCGCGGACAGCAAGGGCATATTTGACGGCGACATCTGTCACAGCATTGAAACTTGCTCCACGCATCGCCGCGTCAATCTCGGCGCCGGTTAGTCCGAGTTCGCGCGCCTCCGCGATTAGACTTTCGTCGATTGATGCTTCCCTGGCTTCTGTCGCCAGTCGGATGTGTATACGCATGATCGGTGTCAATGGGTTCTTCGTCACGGGAGGTCTCCGAGTTTAATTCTTCATGGTTATGTTCTCCGCTCGTGCTAGGACCCAGTGTCAAAGGTGACTTCTCACGGGTGACAGCGAGTTCTTCGCCGAGCGTCATCCATAAGAATAGTGTATCTGGAGTGTTAATTAAGCTCCCAAATCGCAAATGCTTTCTTCCGCCCGCTGCAACAGTTCGGCAGGTGCGCTTTGGCACTAAGATGTGTACTTGCAGGATCCGGCGACACAAAGCCTACAGCCATCGAATGAGCGTTCTTGGCGACCTCATGCCAAGAACCGCCTGTTCTTGCAGTTCTAGATGTTTCACACGACGCTTGCGGCGCCGCAGTTTTTATCGTTTGAGGGCTGTGTGACAACAACACATGCCGAAAGAAAGCCGCGAGTGCTTCCGCTCTCTGGTGCTGCAAAGCCACGATCTGCCGAGACCTACAAGCGCCGTGCCCTCGCCAATAAATGATTAAACGTGGAAATGTTTAGGGTATTGTAAGCTACCACCGCATTTTGGACGTCAGCTCGAAGCGCCGCAGGGACGGTCTCGTAAAGCCGGGACGGCGCAATAGCTTCTAGCCCGGGGGTGCAGGAACCAGCGCGCCCTCAGGGTCTGTATGAAGAGGCGATAAAGCCTGCCATGTCGAGAAGATATCTATTGCAGTGAGCGAGATACAGCCTCAGACGGGCTGTGTCGCGGACATCTCTCTGCGAAGCACCGGCGCAACTCGCTCGGCCAGCAAATCAATTTGTTCAAGGACGGTTTTGAGCGGAACGCCGCCCATTTCGAGCGTGAAGAGCTGGCGGCGGTAACGACCGAAATGGTCTCTGAACGTCAGGACTTTGTCGATCACTTGCTGGGGACTTCCGACGGCGAGTGAGGTATTGTTCATGACCTGCTCGAGCCCGGCACCCCGATAAATCCTGGAGTTGGCAAAAAAAGGCCGGTATTGCGCCAAAGCCTCCTGAGAGTTGGGGTGCATAAAGATTTGCCCTCCAGCGCCGACGATTGCTTCTTCGGCCTTCCCGTGCCCGTAGTGGACGAAGCGCTCGCGATACAGTTTCACAAGTCGACCGAAATGTTCGACCGGCCCGAAGAGATTGTTGGTAAAAAATCCATCGCCGTAATACGCCGCGATTTCGGCGACATCGGGGTTCGATACGGAGCCATGCCACACAAGCGGGGGCTTTGATTCAAACGGCCGAGGTGTGGACGTGAACGCACGCAAAGGGGTGCGGAACTTGCCCTCCCAATCCACACGGTCCTCACGCCAGAGCCTGTGCAGGAGTCCGTAATTTTCAACGGTCAGGGCTACACCGTCTTCGACGTTTTTTCCAAACCAAGAATATACGGCGGGCGTGTTCCCGCGTCCCAGCATCAAGTCGACACGGCCCGCTGAAAGCTGTTGCAGCGTTGCAAAATCCTCTGCCAATTTGACAGGGTCATTGGTCGTAATTAGCGTTGTCGACGTTGACAGTGTGATTTGTTTTGTCTGACCTGCAATATAACCCAGGATGGTGGTAGGGGAACTCGGTACGAAGGGTGGATTATGGTGTTCGCCAATCGCGAATACGTCTAGTCCAGCCTCGTCGGCATGGACAGCGATCTTCACCATAGCCTGGAGTTTTTCGTGCTCTGTCTGTGCCTTACCCGTCGAAGGATCGCCGGTAACTTCACCAACGCTGAAAATTCCAACTTCCATTTTGAATACCTTCGTAGTCCCCGATATTGCTCTAAAGCTACCGGCTGAGCTGGTAAGCCAAAAATCCTTTTCTCATATCCGGATGTGTATATGTTGATGCGGCAGAGGGCGCAGCTGCGGGCAATTAAAGAGCCCCCAGACAGCGCCCCCGGCCGTCGCCCTCACTGTCCCTTGGCCGCTAGGTAGCCAGAGATGTTGTTGGCAGAGAAGGGGAGGTGATCGCCCATCAGTTGCGCATGCTCCTGACCATGCTCCGAACGCCAGTCGCCGAGAAGTTCAGCGCCTACTGCTACCCAAGTGATGGGCTTGATGCCGACTTGTACCATACGAGCAATGGCGGCGTCCTCAACGATCTTGTTCCAGGTTCCAGAGGCATCGATGACGGCATAGACGTCATATCCATCTTCCTTGGCTGATAGTGCCGCGAAAGCGAGGCAAACCTCTGTCGAAATGCCAGCGATCAGCAGCTTCTTTCGCCCGGTGTTCTTAACTGCAGCAACAAATTCCTTGTTATCCCAGGCGTTGATTTCGCCAGGGCGGTGAACGATGGTCGCGTCTGGAAGAAGGTTTGTCACAATCGGCATGATAGGACCGTTTGGACCATCAGAAGCACTGGTCGTGATGATTGCCGGCAGTTTGTAAACCTTAGCAAGAGTGGCAAATGCTTTGACGTTGTTGTTGAACTCCGGCGGGCTTTGGGTCTGCACGCCGTTGGCCAGGCCTGTCTGGTGATCGACGAAGAGAACCGCGGAGTTCTGGGCTGTAATCCGATCGTATGACATTGTCATATCCTTTTGATTGTTGATGTCGGTGTTGATCACTCGACTGCTCTAAAGGTGTCATTCGAACGGCCCATCCACTAGCGGCAATGGCCGGAACTCATAGTTGCTGAAATCGGAACAGAGTTTGGATGAGACTGGCATCACTGATGTCGCAAGCGGTCATAACGGTCTGGGAGGCTCGCCCTTTCAATAAGCTACGTTTGCTCCCGTACAAATCGTAACCGTGATGATCAAGACATCGACGAAAAATACCGCTCACATCTCTTTTGTGTAACCGATCGGAGGCTGGCATGACGGAAGACAAGCTAGAGGGTATCGAAGACTACCGCGCGCCAGCGGGAGGGTGGGGTGCTCTAAAAGCAGTTGCCAGGACCCTTAAAGAACAGCAACTCTCCTTGACCGGCGTTAACGCGTTACTCAAAGCAAATCAGCCGGACGGGTTTGATTGTCCGGGCTGCGCGTGGCCAGACCCCGACCATACGTCCGCATTCGAGTTCTGCGAAAACGGAGCGAAGGCGATCACATGGGAGGCCACCCGAAAAAGGGCGGATCCCGAGTTCTTCTCGCACCACACCGTATCCGAAATGTGGGCTTGGGACGACCATCGCATAGAAGATTCCGGGCGCCTTACTTCACCCATGGTATATGATTCAGCAAGTGATCGTTTCAAAGCGATATCTTGGCAGCAGGCATTTGATACGATCGGGCAACGGTTGCGCGAGTTGTCACATCCAAATCAGGCCGAGTTTTACACGTCTGGCCGCGCCTCAAACGAGGCCGCGTTCCTCTACCAGTTGTTTGTTCGCGCCTTTGGTACGAACAATTTTCCCGATTGCTCTAACATGTGTCACGAGGCGACGTCGGTCGGGCTTCCCCAGTCGATCGGAGTCGGCAAGGGTACTGTGGAATTGGTTGATTTTGACAAATGTGACTTGATCATCAGCATCGGTCACAACCCCGGAACCAATCACCCGAGAATGATGACCACGTTGCACGATGCCTCGAAACGAGGGGTCCCGATCATGGTATTCAATCCGCTGCGTGAGCGCGCGCTGGAACGTTTTGCGGCTCCGCAAAATCCTGTCGAGATGCTTACTCTTTCCTCGACACCTATTGCATCCTCCTACTACCAAATCAAAACGGAAGGAGACATTGCGCTATTGAAAGGACTTATGAAACTGCTTTTTGAGCGGGATTTACTGGAGATAGAGGATGGTGGGGCCGGCCTTCTCGACCGCGAATTCATCGATGAACACACCTTTGGACTTGATGAAATCAAGACCGACGTTGAGGGAACAAGATGGGACCAGATTTACCGGACTTCTGGCCTGGGACGTGAGGATTTCGAGAGCGCCCTGAACACATATGTAAAGGCCCATCGGGTCATTATTTGCTATGGGATGGGTGTGACACAGCACTTTGCTGGAACCGAAATCGTCCAGCAACTGGCGAACCTTCTCATGCTTCGCGGAAATATCGGAAAGCCGGGCGCCGGCCTATGCCCATTGCGCGGGCACTCCAACGTACAGGGGGATCGAACTGTCGGGATTACAGAAATGCCGAGCGCCGCACTTCTGGACGGTATCGAGAGAGCGTTTGGCTTCAGACCCCCGGCGGAGAAAGGTCATAACGCTGTCGACAGCGTGAAAGCGATTATATCAGGACAATCCAAAGCACTGATTTGTCTCGGAGGAAATTTTGCTGTCGCTATGCCGGATCCCGATGCTGTGTTCGAGGGCATGCGGCAACTTGAACTGGCCGTTCATATTGCTACAAAGCCCAATCGATCTCATCTGCTGACGGCGGAAACATCGATCTTGCTGCCTGTTCTCGGCAGAACCGACCAAGATGAGCAAGGTACCGGTCTACAATCCGTGACAGTCGAGGACTCGATGTCGATGGTTCACGCTTCGAAGGGTTTCCTCAAACCTCCGAGCGACCAACTTCTGTCAGAGCCAGCGATCATAGCCAGGATTGCCAAAGCCACAATTGGGGAACGCTACGAGATACCATGGGACGAGATGGTGGAAGACTATGACCGCATCCGAGACAAGATCGAGATCGTCTTTCCTGAATTCTTCGACTTCAATGTCAGAGTTCGCAAGCCAGGCGGTTTCCGTCTGGATATCCCCGCATCAAGGCGTGAGTGGCATACGCCAAACCGGAAAGCCAATTTTTTGGTTGCGGCTGGGCTTGAAGACGATCCGCGATTAGTCGACCCCGAGTGCCTTGTTCTTACGACCATCCGCGCGCACGGTCAGTACAACACGACCATCTATAATATGGATGACCGTTATCGGGGCATTTTTGGCAGACGGGACGTGATCCTTATGAACAAAGCCGATATGGATCTGCGCGGCATCGCCGAAGGGGAGCAAGTTCAGGTCGCTGGAATGGACATCGATCAACCTTTGAACTCACGTCTTCTGACCGGTTTCATAGCGGTTGAATATAACATTCCACAAGGATCGGTTGCAGGATATTATCCAGAATTTAACAAGGTAATGGCGCTATCGGATTTCGACCCGAAGTCAGGAACTCCGGCCTACAAGGGGGCGCCTGTGACGATCTCCAAGTGGAGCCCGTCACGATGACTTGTGCAGATATTCGCGGTGGTGGATCTTGGCTAAGCCGCGCTGGGTATCAATGGCAAACCGGTCCGCGGCGGAAATACTTCGGTTGTATCGCTTGTACGATTGGTCGCACACGCGACTCGACACTTCCGAACGCCGCGATCCCTTGAGCAGATTATCTGACCACGGTCCTATTTTCGCTAATTTCTGCATTCGCACACCCGAATTTAGCTCCGCATCTCACGGAATTGGAGCTCATCTCAGCGGACGCTAGCGAAGGGTTTGCCCGTTGAAGAGCGCTCGGATCAGACATCGTCTGCATTCCTTGGTCATCCGCAGTCGACTGCTCCGCTGCGGAGCTCCAGTCGAGATGATGCCGCTGGCGCCGAATGGCAGGCGACAGCACTGTCCGTCATTTCCTGGCGTGAGAACGACGCGAAGGAGCCTTGAGGCACTTTCAACCAAACTGAAATGTCGAAATTGAGTGCGCTTGCAGCTTCAGGTGACTCCTGGGTTCATATCCTCATGCCAACGACCAAGACCATTTCACAGGATGTATTTGCCATCCTTGCTAGGCATACGTTGAGCAATGTAGTCGCCTAAAATGGGCTGATGACCCCTTCACGCGGGTGAAAGTTCCTCTCCAGAACGCCTGTACTGGAAATCGAAGCTTCACAACGATTTGAAAAAAAGCTGCCTTCGGTGGCGGTACCGAAGGCAGCAAAGCCTGCGATGGGCAGGCGCCTGCGGCGAGGACCGCAGTTGAGCGGCGGGGAGACGGCCGTTCACGAAATATATAAAACATCTTCATTTAGCAGCAGTCTTGAACAGGGCTTGAGAAGATGGGACATCACGAAAATAAGTGTTCTTAAGCCCTGAATATTGTATTTGCCTAATAGCGTAGCCAGCAATGAAGGCGAGTGAGAACTCGTTCGACTTTAAAGCTCACCACCACTCACAAGCTCACGGACTTTCTTCAACGTCGACACGACTGCGGCGATGTAGTTGCTACGCATCTCGTTCACCTGAACGCGTTCTTCATCAGAACCTTCAACAGCTCCCGCAAACGGGACGCTGAAAGTGAAAGTGAGCCAAAGCCCCTTTTCGCTTTCGCTGATCGTGTTTTGAATGAAGCCATCACTTCCGACCCTTTCGAATTGAACTTGAACGGGTGGGAAAAAGGTTATCCGCTCTTCATAATCGCCAGTCGGCAGACTGATCTGACGCAACAGGCCATTATCCGACCGACTGATGACGTTGCAACGTGACATCCCGGGCACAAACGGAAGTGCGTTGTTCGCCTTCATCTCGAGACCCTTCCAAACTTGCGCTGCCGTGAGCACCGGCTCAACGCCTTCAGGATTTACTTCAAGTGTGTATGAAACGGTTTTCATTTGAGACTTTCCTTTAATCTAGTTTTCATGAAGGATCGCGCGAGTATTCGTCAAATTGGGCGTGCTAGCATTTGCTCATAATAGTCGCGCAAGTAGCCGTACCTCTCGGCTCCAAGCTGGGAGATAGCAGGCGCTTCATGTTTCTCCAGTTCATAAGGTCTCGCTCCGTCGAAGCCGCTCGGCGAGCGCCTGTTGGATGTCATGGCTTCTTCAAGCCAACGCGCAATAATGATGTCTTCGTACATTTTGGCAGCCTCTCGCTTTGGTAGCCAACATAATGCGGCCCGCAAACAAGACTTTGAAGCCTTGCGCCAAAGAAGACATTGTTTCGCTTGATGAATGTAATGATTGCGAGTGTCAGACTGCATAAACAGAGGGAGCCTGATCCTCTCGTACGTCTAGCCTGACCTTGTCCACTGTGCGGCGTCCAGGAACGGAGCGCGACGATTTGAGCTATCTATCATCGGATCCAACGATCTCACATGCTCGGCGGACCGCCCTCTCAAGCCGCGCTGCAGCTAAATAAATAACTATCAGCGGTCGACCGCCGCTTTGATTTTTGAGTCAGATTATCCTTGGGTGCCGCGGTCAATTTTTCCTTCCTCAGCTTTGAAAAAATATTGACTGTTCACCAGCCAACCTTTCAACGGCCTGAGTGGTAAGATTGATGCCAGTATAACGAGCGGTAGAGAGGTGAAGAGGTGGACCCACAACGGCGGCTGGTAGGCAACTTCTAACCAACATGCTATTCCGACAGCTGGCACGCTGGTAAAACAGATCGCAAAAAAAGCTGGGCCGTCCGCCGGATCGGCAAACGTGTAGTCCAGACCGCAAACCTCACAACTGGGTTTCAGAGTTAGGAAACCCTTGAACAAGTGGCCTCGTCCACAACGGGGGCATAGCCCCCTTATGCCAGTTTGATAAGGTGATAGTGGCGGCCAATCTGTGGTCATTGAGGTCCCTCCAAATTTCCATGGTAGTGTGATGCGGCAGATCGCTGGAGGCGCAACGCTTCGCTCCGCTCCCAGCTTTGGTTAAGCACTCTCACTTGCAATTTTTTACGCGTCGGTCTGCATTTAGGCAGAGTGCAAGGTCTGCGCGGACACCCTGGCAGCCTTAAGGGCGCGTCCCCACCAGGTAAGCTGATCGAGGAGATTTTGTGCGGCCTCATCCAAATGAGCGTAATCACCTAGGGTTTTGCCGTCTTTCACCACCGATAGGTATTCGGGGAAGGATATATGAACACCAGTCTTGACAGAGACAGCACTCATCTCAACGAAGATCAACCGGAGTTGCTCAACGGCGCGAGCTCCGCCAACGCCCCCGTAGCCGACGAAAGCAACGGGCTTATGAATGAACTCGCCAAGGTCAATTGCATTCTTGAGCACAGCCGTCGGCGCGTGGTTATATTCTGCTACGGTGAAAACGAAGCCGTCAAATTCGCGCAAGGCTTTCTTCCACCGCTCCGCAGTGTCATTCTCCGCCGTTGTCGCGCGCTCTTCACCGAAAAAGTGCATGGGAAAGTCCAACAGATCGAGGATCTCGACGTTCAAATCGGGGCGTTGGTTCGCGATGTGGTGAATCCATTTCGCTGGGTGTTCCGCGAACCGACCCATCCGGGTACTTCCGACAATGACGGCAATTTTCAACTCACTCATGGCTCGTTCCTTAGATTGTTGAGGGTCAGTCTCGCTACGCGGAGCAAATCAACTCGGTATGTTTACGTGGGTGCTCCTTAGTAGCGCATGAGGATGGGATCAGCGGGCTGTGTATAGAACGCGCGGAGGCAATCTAGAACGAGAGCAGATTTCTAATTCTCAACAAGCAGAAATTCACCATCAGACGCTCCAAAGCCAGTTTACACGACAACGCATCGATGGCACTTGGCCAGCAACGGTCGGCAGGCCGCTGCGATCATAGTTACTCTGATTTACCAGTATGTCCCTCGAGCAGCGCGATTTTCTCCTCGAGTTCTAGTATTTTTTGTTCCTTTTCCGACAGCACCTGTTTGACGACGCTCTCATCTATCATTCGAGGGATATGTTGTGGGCAATTCGCATCCCATGCCGTCACTGTGAAAACTATCGCCTGCTCTACGCGGGCATTATAATCCGCAGGCTTGAGACTAGCCTGGAGATCCGCGTCGTTTTCAATTACTTTCGCTTCACCCCAAATCTTGACACGCTGGCGGTAGGTGTAGTCCATCAAAAACAGAAAAGCCTTTGGATTGTCGATAAGATTTCCCTGGGTGATGTACTGACGGTTACCTGAGAAGTCGGCGAAACCAATCGTGGTATTGTTTAAAACCTTGAGAAAGCCGGGCGGGCCACCCCTATGCTGCACGTACGGCTGACCCTCAGAGTTAACGGTCGCTAGATAGACGGTCGTTCTGCTTTCGATGAAAGCGGCAAGATCGTCCGTTATCTCGGTCTGCCAAGAACCGCCGGTTTCCATCCGCTCGTAACCGCGTCGTGACCCTTTCCTGACTTGAATCTCTTTAACGGAGGGCGTGAAGGCGACATCGCTCGCGTATTGAATATCTCTTTCTGTCATAACCTAGGCCTTTATTCGCGCGAAAAGCGCGTAATCGGGAACGAGCTTAAAACCAAGCAACCGCGCCGACCACCGCTGTTTTGTGCAATACTCTGTTCCGGCAATTCAAGGTCTTGTGAGAAGCAGTAATCAGGAGACGCGCCAGCTTTCGTTGTAGTTGCAGCAATTTATCAAGATCAGAGTAGCCGCGAGACCTCAGAGACAGCGGTTTTCCAGAAGAAGGACGCGGCCGACGTATCACCGCCGGAAGTTAGCGATCTCATCAGGCGTTGTCTCACTACAAATCCTTGGGAGCCGAAATCTCAAATGCGCGCCGCTTTTTGATCCGATCTCGGCTAGCGTCATCGGGGAAGTCTAGCCATGTATGCTCGCGTGAAACTCGCCACTTCAGCCAGCTTTGTGTCCATCGCAAAATGACCCGCATCCAAAATATGAATGTCTGCCTCCGGTAAATCCTTTTTGAAGGCGTTGGCGCCAGCGACCGTAAATGCTGGATCATACTTTCCCCACATGACAAGAGTTAATGGTTTGTGCTCGCGCAACCAGCTTTGCCAAATCGGGTAAGCCGCGATATTGTTCTGGTAGTCGAAAATCAGGTCGGACTGGATCTGGTCCTGCCCGGGTCTGTTGAGATACGCGTACTCGTCCATCCACAGATCCGGATTATAGGCCTCGATATCAGGATCTGCTCCAAGGTGACGGGCTCGGGTCACCGCGAGCGACTGGTGCTGTTTAACAACTTCAGCCTGGAGTTCGCTGCGGTTGTTCCAAAATGACTTTCTCTTTTCCCACATGGGGCCGAGCCCCTCTTCGTAGACGTTGCCATTCTGAAAAATTGTACCGATCACAGATTGGGGTCTCGTCGTAGCGACGCGCATCCCGACCGGAGCACCGTAATCCTGCATGAAGAGCACATATCGATCGAGCTTGAGCGCATCAGTCAGCTTGATGATAGTCTCAGCCAAGTGACTGAACGTATACGTATAATCCTGCGGGGAAGGCGCCTCGCTGTTGCCAAACCCTGGATAGTCAGGGGCCACGAGATGATACTCGTTTCCGAGCCTTCTCATCAGATCGTCGTACATCCGCGATGAGCTTGGAACGCCGTGTAGCAGAAGGATTGTTGGTTTATCGTGCGGGCCGATTTCCCGATAGGCGATCTTCGACCCGTCAATCTCGATCGTACGATAGGTCATTTGGGGCGTGGGGACGCTGACATCGGCAGCGTTTGCGACCGTGGCTGTGAGAACTACTGCCAACGCAATTGCGCTCGTCAATGATGCGAGTTTTTGCGGCGTTTCAGCTACATTAATTGGCTTGTTGTTCATGGTTCGGATCCTCACCGGGTATGTTGTCTCGGTGATAATCATCCATCTTCCTGGGAGCGGGAACCGCCTCATTTCACAATGGATTGTTTCTTCCAATGAAATAGTGGCTTCGCGCGAAAGGCCTTCTTGCCTCGGGCAAAAAGCATTCTGAGACATTTACTCGCGGTAACGAGCAATTTCTAAAAATGAATATTCGGCCCGTGGATCGTTCGCTGCATCCTGTAGGCCCGGATCGGGAATGGAACAGTCACTATGACGAGGCAGACTCTTAGTGTCTCCCGCACCGAGGAGTGCGAGAGCATTTGGCAAAAGCGGTGCCAGCGCCGCGCATAGTGGTGCCCCCCGTTCGACGCCTGCCTGAACCGAAGGAAGCTGCTCTAGTATATTTACTTGAAGCAGACGTTATAAATGTGGGCGACGTGGTTCCGCGAACGATGCTCTTTGCCGTGAAAGAAAGGCAAAGTTGCAAAAGAGCTTGCACCGTAGGGGCCGAGCCGGGTCGGACGACTAATGACCGCTCCTTCGCCGAGGAGCACTCATCTTTTTTCGCCGCAGATGACTAACCGCGTTTGTCTGAGCACACAGTCTTGTTTGTTTTCGACTCGACAGTTGGCCACTCCAGAAACCCGAACGATGCGTTTGACTTACGTTCAATTGCAAAGCTTAGGGAAAAAGACGTTGCCGCCGGTCTTCCGCATCGAATAAATGTACCGCGCCCTGACCCAGAGATATCCTTTGGAAAGAGCCGACCTCGAACCATGGCCGCTCGCGCAGAACCGCCGAGACCAACTGGCTGCCAAGCCTCAGTTCGATAAAGCTCTCTGAGCCAGTCGGCTCGATATTCTCGACAGTTGCTTCCAGCGCGCCCTCGGAACCAACAGCGATTTCTTCCGGGCGCTTGCCAATGAGCAGCTTCTGGCCGTCTTTCACGCCGGCCGGCGCGGTGAGACCGGAAGCCTGTCCGCCCTGCAGCACCAGCTGTCCGGCGGATACGATTGCCGGGAACAGGTTCATGGCAGGCGAGCCGATGAACTGCGCGACGAAGGCATTGGCCGGCCGGTCGTAAAGCTCCAGCGGCGTGCCTATCTGCTCGATGCGCCCGGCCTGCATGACGACGATACGGTCGGCCATCGTCATCGCCTCGACCTGGTCATGCGTCACATAGACCATCGTCGTTCCCAAACGCCGGTGCAGGCTCTTGATCTCGCCGCGCATCTGGACGCGCAGCTTGGCGTCAAGATTGGAGAGCGGCTCATCGAACAGGAAAACCTGCGGATTGCGGACGATTGAGCGGCCCATGGCGACACGCTGGCGCTGGCCGCCGGAAAGCGCCTTCGGCTTGCGCTGCAGCAGGCTTTCGAGACCGAGAATCTCGGCGGCTTCGCGGACCTTTTTCTGTTTCTCAGACTTGCTGGCGCCGGCGAGCGTCAGCGAGAAGGCCATGTTTTCCTCGACGGTCATGTGAGGGTAGAGCGCATAGTTCTGGAAGACCATCGAGATGTCGCGGCTCTTTGGCGGCAGGGTGTTGACCACCTTTCCGCCGATTGAGATCGTGCCGCCCGAAATATCCTCCAGCCCGGCGATCATCCGCAAAAGGGTGGACTTGCCGCAGCCCGACGGCCCGACGAGGACGACGAATTCGCCGTCGCCGATCGCCGCGTCGATTCCGTGGATGACCTCGGCGCTGCCGAAACGCTTGGCGACCTTGTCGATCGTGACGCTTGCCATGAAGTCCTCCTTATGCCGCGCCGATATGGATGCGCGTGGCCGACAGGGCGCCCTCGTGGATGATCAGGCCGGCGGAACCGCTGGCAAAGGTCTGGTCATTGGCCTCGACTACGGTATCGCCGACCTTCACCGAGAGCTTGCCGCCCTTGGCCGAGAACTTCATCGTGAAGCGTGTCTCGAACTCGACCTGGAGCGGTGCGGAGGCGAGCACGGTCTGCTTTTCGTCCTTGCGGCAGACGATCTGCAGCTGCCCGTCGCGGGTGACGAGCGCCGCATAGTAGCGGCGCTGGCCTTCGGCGCGGATCACCAGGCCGCCGTGATCGCCGAGATGCAGCATCATGTCGGCTTCGATCGCGTAGTGCGTCCAGTCGCGCGTGCCCTGCAGGATCATGCCTTCGCCGCGGTTCTGGCTGATGCGGAAGTCCTGCGGGAAGTTCTTCGAGAAGAAGTGGACATTGCTGACCCAGGCGCGGCGCCAGAAATCGCCGCCGTCGTCCGGCCGCTTGAAGGTCACATCAGGGCAACCGTCCCAAGTGACGGTATCGACCAGCACACGGCCGTTGGCGCGGCCCTGCGGGGCGCTCAGCACGACGCCGATTTCGGCGATCGGCTGGTGGCCGGTCGAGGGAACCGTCCATTCGAGCGTTGCGGAACCGCCGGGGCCGAGCAGCTTGCCGGCGGGCATGTCGATATCGACGAGATTATCGCTGCCGTCATAGTGGCGAATGCGGAGTTTGGCTTCGACCGTGCCGCTGTTTCCGGCTTCCGCCGAAAGTGTGGCGCGCAGCGTCTGACCGGCGTGGATGCGCGGGCTGGCGACCAGATCGTAGGTGCGCATCTTGGTGACTTCATGCGGCGTGAAGACCGGCGTGGTGGCTGCGGCCTCGCGGCCCGGCGCCAGCGCCAGATAGTCGATCGCCAGAGCCGAGCCGGTGCCGGTGACCTTGAGACCTTCGAGCGCAGTCTGGCCGGCCTGCGGGCGGAAGCCTTGGACGGAGCCTGGTAGCGCGAAGTGGAACTTCGCACCGTTCTTCGGCGCCGGCTTTGCCGCCTCGCCCCCAAGCTTGCGGCCGAGATTGGCAAGCCACAGAGAGACATCGGCGGCATCGGAGATCGAGCGGCCGCCGTCGGCGGTCGACATGTAGAGACGGTCGGCAACCGGACCGCGCCAGTCCGGCCCGGCATCGAGGCCGTCGAGACCGAGCATGATCCCGTGCAGGCAGCCGAGATTGCCGGCGTTGCAATCGGTATCCCATCCCGAGGTGTTGACGATCATCTGGCCGCGCTGGAAATCGTGCGGCGCATGCAGCAGCGCCATGATCATCAGCGCGTGGTTCGGCACGACATGGCAGTTGCCCGGATATTTGTCGTAGCCGTAATTGTCCTCGATCTTCTGGCGCGTCGCTTCCCAGTCCTCATTGCCGGAGGTCCAGTTGCGGATATCGCCGATCAGCTTGGCGATCAGGCTGTCCTTGGGGATATGGGCAAGGCCAGTGTCGAGCAGATGGTTCACATCCTTGCTGACGAAGGCTTCCGCCTCCATCGCCGCCCAGAGCACGGCGGCGTTGACGGCTTCGCCGTCATGGCTGACGGAACCGGCAGCACTCGCCAGCTTGGCGGCCTGCGCCGGATTGCCGGGGGAAACGAGAGCCCAGCCGTCGATGAAGATCTGCGCGCCGATCTGCTCGGCGACGGTCGCGCCGTTGACCTCGATCGAGCCGGATGCCGGAGCCGGGATGCCGCGCTGCAGGTTGAGCCAGGCGGTGTGTTCAGTCGAATTGCCTGTGCCACCCCACCAGAGGATCGAGCGCTCTTCGATGATGTAGTTCAGCCAGGCCTTGCCGATGTCTTCGGCCGACAGATCCGGCGAAATGCCGTAATCGTCGAGCGCGCGCGGGAAGGTGAAGGTGCCGGCAACATCGTCGTCAGTGACGACGAGCGGATCGCCGAGCCGGTCGTGGACGTAGTAGGTGATCGGACCGAGCTTCTCCAAAATGTCCTTGTAGCGCCAGTTCTCGAAGGGGCGGCCGAGATAGACGCCGATCAGCTTGCCGAGAACGCCGGCATAGACGCGGTTGGTATAATCTGCGGGGATTGGCATGCGAAACTCCTTGTCAGCCCTTCACCGAGCCGCCGGCCATTCCTTCGATGAAGTGGCGCTGCAGCAGGACGAAGAGGATTACGATGGGAAGAATGATGATGAGGGCGGCGGCCATGATCTCACCCCAGTCGGACGAGTATTGGCCGGAGAGCAGGAAGAAGGAGACGACGGCGGTGAGCCTGTCCTGCTCCTGCAGGAAGGTCGTTGCGATCAGGAACTCGTTCCACGAATAGAGGCCGATGATCAGCGCCACTGTCAGGATGCCGGGAGAAACGATCGGCAGGAAGACGCGGCGGAAGACCTGCCAATGGGTCGCGCCGTCGATCAGCGCCGCTTCCTCGAGTTCCTTGGGAACCGCGAGGAAATAGGTGCGCAGCAGCATGATCGCGAAGGGCGAATAGACGGCCGTATAGATGAAGGCGACGGCGATCGGGTTGTTGATCAGCCCGAAACGGGCAAAGCCGAAATAGAGCGGAAAGAGGAAGAGCTGGATCGGCGCGGTGGTGCTTGCCAGCAGATAGAAGGTCAGGACCTTCCAGCGCTTGATCTTCTGGCGCGCCAGGACATAGGCCGTCAGCGAGCCCGTCGAGCAGACGAGAATGATCGTCAGCCCAGTCAGGACGGCGGAGTTGACGAGCGTCGTGCCAAAATTGGCGTCCGTCCAGGCGCGGGTGAAATTGTCCCAGCGGATCACCGAAGGCATTGCCAGCGGGTTCTGGACGATCTCCGCGGATGGTTTCAGCGCGTTGAGGACGCTCAGCGCAATCGGAAACAGCGTGATGATCAACAGCACCGAGAGCGTGATGTATACGATCGCGAAGGTGAGGCGGCTTTCGGAAATGTTCATTGTTCGAACTCCGTCGCTTGGGCGCGGATATAGAAGATCGTGGCGGCGAGGCCGAAGAGGCTGATGACTACGGAGATCGCTGCCGCCTTGCCGACGGCGAGGTCGTAGAAGGCCGAGCGATAGGCGAAGGTGGAGAGCACCTCGGAAGAATAGGCCGGGCCGCCCTGAGTCAGGATGTAGACGAAGTCGAAGACCAGGAACGACCAGATGACGGTCATGATCATCATCAGCGTTATCGTCGGCATGATGCCCGGCAGCAGCACGTAGCGGATCGTCTGGAAGAAGGTGGCGCCCTCGATGCGCGATGCCTCGATCTGCTCGGCCGGGACCTGGCGCAGCGCGGCAAAGAAGATGACGCAGAGGAAGCCCCACCAGTGCCAGAGGTCGACGACGGCGATGCCGTAGAGCGCGCTCGACGTCTCCGTGAGCGGGTTGGCGATATCGAGGCCGAGGCGCTGTAAGAGGCCGGTGACGCCGGTGACCGGCGAATAGATCATGCCCTGCCAGACGCGGCCGGTGATCGCCGTCGCGATGATGACGGGCAGAAAATAGATGACCTGGAAGAAGTTCGAGCCGCGGCGCACGACAAGCATCATAGTTGCCGCAAGCAGCCCCATTCCGATCGGCACCGTCAGGAAGATCAGCGTCCAGATGATGTTGTTGGTCAGTGCCGTCCAGAAGACGCTGTCGTCCCAAAGGGCACGAAAATTGTCGAGCCCGACGAAAATTGGCGTACTGATCCCGTCCCACTCAAAGAAGGCGAGAGCCACCGTCAGCAGCGCCGGAATGGCGATGATGACGACATTGATGATCAATGTCGGCAAGACATAAAGTCGGTGCATTATCTACCTTTCGCAGGCAATCGGGGCGCCTGGCGCCAGCCGGCGCGAGCAGGGAGGTGAGGGCGCGCGAACCGCACCCTCATTGTCGTTGCGATCAGCGGGCCGGGACGGCAGGCGCCTTTCCGGCCTTCATTTCCTTCTGGAAGGATGCGTCCATCTTGGCGAGGAAGTCGGCAGTGGTTGTCTTATTCAACCACACTTCCTCGATGCCGTTGATGACATAGCTGTCGGTCGCCGGCGGCAGAAAGGTCCAGGTCGTGTAGCCGTACTTGCCGTCGTTGACCTCGGAGGAGAGGGTCTTCATCGTCTCGGTGAAGAGCGGCGTGACCTCGCTTGCCATCTTGACGTTGGAGATGTCCTTCAGCGGGATGTTCCACTCACCCTGCCAGGCCGAGTTCATCGTGCCGTAGACTTCGGGCGAGAAAACGTAGTTGATCGCGGCTGCTGCGCCATCAGGGTTTTTGGCCTTGGTGGCGATTGAGAAGGTCGAGCCGATGCCGAGCGGGAAGACCGGGGCGCCCGAAGCGCTCGGGAAGCCGATGAAGCCTGCCTCGCTGCCAGCCTTCTTGCCGTAGGTGTCGACGTTCTGGAACTGCCAGGTGCCCGTCGGCATCATGCCGGCTTTGCCGGATGCCATGGCATCGGCGGCCTGCTCGCTGCTCGTCACCGAGAAGTAGTTCTTCCCGAAATAGCCCTTCTGCCACCAGGAGTTCAGGCGGTCGATCGACTTGACGAAGGGTTCAGCCGTCCAGGGCATCTCGCCGCGGAGCGCCTTGTTGAGGTTCTCGGGGCCAGCGACGGAGTTGAGCGCTAGCGTCACGAACCACTCGTTTGCGCCGCGCCAGTCGGCATTGCCGGCCGCAAACGGCGTGATGCCGTCCTTCAGCATGGCATCGGCTACGGTTTCCAGCTCGTCCAGCGTCTTCGGCGGCTGCCAATTCTTCTGGGCAAACAGCGTCTTGTTGTAAAACAGGCCGACGGTTTCGTAGGTCTTGGGCAGCGCGTAGATCTTGCCGTTATACTCGCCCATTTTCAGGAACACCGGCAGGATGCGTTCTTCCCACTTGTACTTGGCGGCATAGTCGTTGAGCGGCATCAGCTGGCCGGACTGGGCCATCGGCGCGACATAGCTCGGGCCAGCGGTATAGACGACGTCGGGACCGTTGCCGGAGAGCATCGCGACGCGCAGCTGCTTGTCGAGCTCGTTGCCACGGTAATCGATGACGAGGCTGTAATCCGGGTTCGCCTTGGCGAAGGGCTCGACGATATTCTGTTGGATCAGCTTCTGCTGGTCGGGCGTCGCCTGCTCGTACCACCAGGAGACTTTCTCCTGTGCGGCGGCCATCTGTGCGGTACTGGCGATCAATGCGGTGGCGGCTAGGCGCTTCAGCCTGGTCATGATATTTCCTCCCTTACTGGATGCGTTTGGTCCGGCCGCGCCGAAAACGGGGCGACCGAAGCTCTGACGATAAGTTCGTAAGCCATTTCCTCCGCCTGGCCCGGGGCCGAGGCCTCGTTTGCCAGACGCTCGATAAGCTTTTCTGCGGCGCGGGCGCCGAGCCGGTCCTGGAATTGCGCCACCGTCGTCAGCGCCGGCGTGACCAGAGCCGCGGCGAGTATGTCGTCAAAACCGGCGACCGAAACGTCGCCGGGAACCGATATGCCGTTGGCTGCCAGCCCCTGCATGACGCCTATCGCCATCAGATCGTTGGCAGCGATGATGGCGCTCACCGAGCGGCCGCTTTCGATTAGCCTTTCTGCGACTTCGCGGCCCGCCTCCAGCGTGAAATGAGCGGCCTCAAGCACGATCGGCTCCGCGCCCATTGTTGCCATCGCCTCGAGATAACCCTGCAGGCGCACCTGCTGCGGCCCGCCGGGCGCGGCGATCATGGCGATAGAGCGGTGGTCGAGTTCCAGAAGATGAAGCGTCAACGCCCGGGCGGCTGCGACATTGTCGATGAAGAGGTTGTCGATCGGCAGCGGTCCGCCCGTCTTGCGGCTGACCTCGATGCGCACGATCGGAACGCCGCTCATGCCGAGAGGAGCCAAATCCCGCGCGCTGGTCTTGAAGAAAACGCCGACAACGCCGTCGAAGCGACCCTGCTGCGCGGTGAGGATGACCTGGCGCTCGTTCGCGAGCTCGCCCTCGGTATCGATCGTCACGACCTCGTAGCCGGCGGCGCGTGCGACCTTCTGCACGGCAACGACCAGCGAAGGATAGAACGGGTTGGCAAGGTCGGGAACGACGCAGGCAATCACATAGGCGCGCTTGGTGCGCAGCGCCTGCGCGAAGCGATTTGGTTGATAGCCAAGCTCGGAGATTGCGGCCTCGATACGCTCGGCCGTATCGGGGCTTACCCTGTCGCGTCCGCCATTCAGGACGAGCGACACTGTGGCCTGTGCAACGCCGGCTCTTTCTGCAACTTCCTTCTGCGTAATTCGTCGTTCGCTCACGGAGATATCCAAATTGCTACGTAACAATAGGTTATTGATACGTAGCAATAAGTCAATAAGCGTTAGGATTTTATCGCGCTATACCCGTCCAGGCCGCACCGAGCATGAAATCACCCTAAACCATGAAAAGTTGTCTGATCCGCTTTGAAAGCGCCAATTGATGGGCACTTCCGTGCGGATGGTCATCACGATGGAGCGCCTCTTCAGCTCTCGTTCGATTGTCCAGAAGAAGAGCGAGTTCTTCGGCAATTGCAGGTCGTTCGCGCATGATCTGCGCTAACTTATCTTTGGGGACTTCGTAGATGACGGCAGCCGTCAGCGCCCGATAATCCCCGAATTCCAGCGCGCCCAGAAGCACGCCACGTTCTCCGAAGAAATCTCCCGGAGCAAGGCGCGACAATTCCAACGTCTCTTTGTCATCGCGTTCCTCGATTGCAACGACCCCGCTGCGGACGATCATCAAGGACGTCAATGCCGTATCCCACCGCGAGATAATTTCGCCCTTGCGGAATGTCAGCCTGTTCATGTTTGCGGCAAGCTCCTCTTTCTCTTCTTCGGTTAGGCCTGAGAAGAGCGGGATGCTGTTCATCAACCGCATCGGTGTCGCAGGTTTCTTTAGAACTTTGGCGGCGTCGAGCTGCTCGATGCTGACCTGTAATGAACCGGCACTTGCCGCCAATTGCAGACCCGCTGCCTCAGCATGTCGAACCGACAAATCGAACAATTCATTCTTGGCGGCCGTTACCATCCCACTATTTTCAACCCGAAAGGATAGCTCGATCTCAACGGCTTCCCGATCGACGCTGACAATGGCCGCAGTTGGCACTGGCTTTTTCAATATGGCGTTACTACTCAGCAAAACCCGGTCCATTGCGTCAAGGATGATCCCGGGGTGACGTGTCGGCTGCAATCTTATCCGCAAAGACGCCCCGTGCACGGCGTCTGGTCCGCTGACATTGGTGATACGGCTCTTTGCCAGGACGCTGTTTGGTACGACAACCAAATCATTGGTCCCGCTCAACAGGTGCGTTGAGCGCCAGTTGGTCTCGATCACTCGTCCCTGCACGTTTTCGTCCAATATAATCCAGTCACTGACCGAAATGGGCCGACCAAGATTAAGGGCGATCCCTGAGAAAACATCGTTCAGCGTGCTTTGCAGGGCGAGGCCAAGAACAATCGCAAAAACACCTGAGGTAGCGATGACGGTGCCCACGGGTAGGTTGAAAACGTAAGCAACTATGCAAAGTGCGGCAACAACATAAATCAGCGCTATGACGAGATCCTGAAGCAGCCTGCCCTCACGAGGCTTGCGTTCAAATGTCAGGAACAGCCGCACGCAACTCGCAAGAACCATCGCACCACCGACCCACCAGATCGTTTTGAGCGCTCCGTTTGCGATGCGCGCGGCAAAGCTCGATGGGTCGTCGTCGCGAAGGTAAGGCGCTATGCCGTGGTAAAGCAGAAGCGTGGTCAGACCCGTGAAGAAGAGCACGTTCAGCAGAAGGCGAAGTAATCTTGCGCCTGGGAAAATGATCGCGGCCAGTACACGAAGAAGGACCAGAATGCCGAATTGGATGAGTGGGTCTGCAAGGATACTCATGGGGCGATTTCGTGAATGGGCGTCAAGCCCGTTGATACTGCGACGGGCGCGCCGGCGCCCATCGCTCGCATTGACCATGCCTTACGCTTGAAAGCGCAAGAATGGCTTGTAGAACCGAACGTCATACCCTTCGGTAGAAGCACGCAGCTGCGGATCAGAATGAGACCAGACCTCCGCCTGCATGTCGACGATCGCCAACATGCCAGTGACATTTTCGCCGAGGTTTGCCAGATGCTCCAGTCTCGCGGCCGGGTTCACGAACTCTTCGTAGACGACTGCTTCGGTCTCGTTGTCGTCGAGGAAGATGTCGTAGCGGATCGTTCCCGTGTCTTTTTCGCGCGCCAGTCTGATGCTCTCCGCAGCGATACGCTTAAATTCCTCCAGTTTCCCTTCGTGAATCTTTAATCGTACCATCGCCTGGAACCTGTCTGACTTGGCCATTCCGCTATCCGGCAGGGCAGGGAAGTCCGTATATCCCGACGCCGGCCCTTCGGGACCCTCGCCGAAATAGACGCTATGATCGGCCCTGTTGAGGGGCGCACCAGTCGATATACGCTCGATGAAGTCGGGATTGGCCAGCACCATCGCGCCGTAGGATTCAAGATCAGCGAGCCCGGATGCGATGTCCTTGCCGATGTCTTCGCGTGGCCGGCCCGGGCGGTTGAGAATCAGCGCCTGGTCCCAGATTTTGCGGAAATCATGAAGAATGTCATCGTCGCCATAATGGACGATGTGTATATACGCGAGGCCGAGCTTATTGAGTTCGGCGACCAGATAGCGAAACAGGTCAGGACCTTTTTCCCCGACATCAAGACCAAATCCGGCAAAGCCCGGAGAAAGCCGAATCCCAGTGCGATCTGCGCCAATTTCAGCGACGATCGCCTTTGCGACCTCGATCGCAAAGCGCGCACGATTCTCGATCGATCCGCCATATTCATCGGTGCGCTGGTTCGCGCTGATCGCCAGGAACTGGTGGATTAGATAGGCAATGCCGTGGATCTCGACACCATCGGCACCAGACGCAATCGCCTGCTTTGCTGCATGAGCATAATCTTTGACGGTTGCCTTGACTTCCTCCGTCGTGAGCGCACGGGGCGTCGGAATGTCCTTCATTCCTCCAAGCGTATAGATCTGCTCTCCCGGTGCGATTGCGGAGGGGGCAACACCCTGACGGTGATGCGGCGTATTGTCGGGATGCGACATGCGACCAGCGTGCATGAGCTGGTAGAATACGTGGCCGCCGCGCGCATGGATGGCCTCGTTAACCGATCTCCATCCAGCAACATGCGCGTCCGTGTAGATGCCTGGCGTCAAAGGATATCCTTGACCGTCGTCCGATGGCTGCGTCCCCTCGGTAACGGTCAGTCCGACGCCTGCTCGCTGACCGTAATATTCTGCTGCGAGCTCACCGGGTGTTCCGTCGGCATTGGCCCGCGCACGCGTCATTGGCGCCATGACGAAGCGATTCTTGAGCTGAATTTTGCCCAGCGTGAAGGGCGAATAGATATTGGTCATCTGAGTTCCTATTGATTGTCCTTGGACGCGGCTGATGCAATTGGAGAGCGGAACCGAAGCCGGTCCCACTCTCGATTTCATTCAGGGCAAAGGGCTATCGATCTTCACGAAATCATGAGCAATCAGTGGGCCGCCAGGCGATTGGAACAGCCGGCTGCCATGCTCGATGTCGCCGAGGTCGAGCCCGAAGAAGCCGAGTTGATCGATCAGTTTCGCAACCTCTGCCTTTGCGGCCTCGTCATCGCCGGCATAAAACAGGACGCGTCGGCCGCCATCGGCATCCGGTGCCTTCTCAAGGTTCATGAAGTAGTGGTGGTTGAAGGCCTTCACGACACGCGCACCCGGCGCCCATTCCTGGATGATTGCGCTTGACGCCCGGCCGGCAACGTCGATCGGGGGAAGGGGCGGTCGCTGCATCGGATTGTTCGTGTCGATAAGGATGCGGTTATTCCAATTGGGCAGGCCGGCAAGTACGCCTTGCAGCTTCGGCCAGTTGACCGACAGAAAGACGATGTCCTTGGACGCTGCTTCTTGGCTGGTTCCCGCCGTGATCGAAGGACCAGCCTTGGCGACGAGATCTTTGAGTGTTTCGGGGCCGCGGCTGTTGGCAACTGTCGCCGCAATACCTTTAGCGCCAAGGCGCAAGGCAATGGCTCCGCCAATCATGCCAGTGCCAATGATACCGATGGAAGGCATTTGAAGTCTCCTGAATAAAGTCAAAAAGGGTCACGCCAGAGATTGAGTCCCTGGCATCGGTGGGAAAGGACAATTACAGCTTGATTGGAAATCAGCCGCGATAGACCGGGGTCGATCCGGAGGCGCGCTGTCTGTCGCCAAGGGCGAGCATTTTTTCTTTCAGAACATGGATGTTGCTCTCGCCAGCAACCAGGCCCTCAGCCGTTGCGTGAACAGAGTAGTAGCCGAGGTGCAGATCGTGTGGGTGCGGGATTGCCGATCCGAGAACAAAGGTCGCCCCGTCTGGACCACCTTCGAGCGCAATCGCTGTGTCGTTATCGGAGAAAATAAGCAACTCGCCGTTCGAAGCCTCGGCGGAGCCAACAAGGCTTCCCTTCGAAACCGCGAGCCAGCCGACCGTGTGGCCGCTCGGCGGGACGTAATCCCAGCGCTGGCCCGGTGCGACGGAGACAAGGAGGTAGTTTACCCCCTTGGGAGAATTGACCGGGCTCGTGACCCCACCGTAGCTGCCGACGATAACGTAAGCGGGGCCAACCTCTGGCATGGCCGACGCCTCGAAATACTGGCTCTCGACTTCAGAAAGCTCCAGCTCCGCAGGCAGAGCCAGCCAAAGCTGGAAGCCATGGATCCGCTCGGATTTACCGGAAGAAAGCTCCTTGCCGTGCCAGACACCGCCGCCGGCGCGCATCCATTCAACGCCGCCGTAACCGATGTAGCCTTGACCTGCTTCCGGGTCGTCGAAATGGACGTCGCCTCGGGTGAACACAGTAACTGTACCGATACCGGAATGAGGGTGCATCTTGCCGCCCGCGGCAAATTCGTCCATGACGCCGCCAAAGCTGTCCAGGAACACGAACGGCTTGAGCTGCTGGCCGAGATCGCTTGGACTGATCAAGCGGAAGATCTCTCCGTGGCCACGCCCATGGGTGCGGTAAACGACGGGGCGGTCGATTACTACTTCATCGGCCGTTGTGGTTTGGGTAGGCCGGGTAATGTCGAGAACAGACATGAGGTTTCTCCTTCGGGGGAGCCGATGTCGGCTACCCCGTCACATTTTGTGAGGATTTGAGGGTTAGGCCGTTGTCGCGGCGCGAGCGGCCATCGTTGCCTTCGCCCACCAGACAAGCTCGTCCAGTGCTGCGGTTGCCGACGGAATGAGGTTCTGTTCGATCGTCTCGATTGGCTGGTTGCCGACGGCCGGGAAGACGGTGAAGAAATCACTGCCGCCGATATGGACGGTCGCATGCGTGGATACCATGTGCATTTCGATGCCGATGAGGCGCAGGTGCTCGATCGCGCGTGCAGCGCCAACGCCGCCATAACCGATCGCGGTGAAAGGCTTGTGGTTCCATTCCTTGTAGGCGTAGTCGAGCGCGTTCTTGAGCGCTCCAGTCAAGGAGTGATTGTATTCGGCGACGACGAAGATGAAGCCATCGAAACGAGCGAGCGTTTCCTGCCAGCGTACGGCTTCGGGGCTCTGGCTCGGAACCCACGCGCTGGATGCGACTTCATCGAAGAATGGCAGATTAAAATCGCGCAGGTCGACAAGCTCGACATCGAGATCGGTGCGCGCTTGGGCCTGCTTGAGCATCCACTGTGCGGGCACGTCAGCAAATCGAGCCGCGCGCGTCGAGCCGATGATCAGGGCAATCTTCGGCTTGGTGCTGGAAGTAAGTGACATGGTATGTTCCTTTGTTGATCAGAGCCAGTGTGGCGTCAAATATGTTCTGCAGAGAGAAGATGCCGTATCGCGGTGGATGACACTAGCTAGCTAAATAGGCACTCGCTGTCGCTCATGCAGGAACACCTAATGGTGGTCCTGAATTAGAAAGAGCCGGACATCGCTTGCGCATGTCCGGCTCTTTGAATGGGCGGGCGATGGAAAGGACTAGTTCACGTAGGCGACTGTGGCCGGTATGACACCGCGCTTGGCGAAATAGGCGTCGAGGCTGAGCGCGCCTGCTCCGAAAGCCACGACCTGCAGCAGGCCACCAGTCATCATGACGTTCTTGAAGAAGTGGACCATCGTGTTTTCGTCGGCAAGATTGCTGTGGAAGTAGTACGCGGTGACCATCGTGAAGATGGCGAGCAGGACGGCGACCGGGCGGACCTTGAAGCCGGTGATCAGCAGCAGTCCGCCGCCAATTTCCAACATGATCGCACCGATCGCGCCAAGAAGGGGAAGAGGAATGCCGACCATTTCGACCAGCGCGACGGTCTTGGCAAACGTGGCGGCCTTGGCAAGACCGAAGAACAGGAAGGGAAGACCGATGAGGAGGCGGCCGGCGAGAGGAAGATAGCGAGTGTCAGACATGTTCATTCTCCGTTGGTTGATCTGGATGGTTCCGCATCCGTGTTAAGACGATGCCTGCGGAATGGTCTCTTCACTAGCCACCGAACCTGCTACGCGATGTCCCCGAAAACGGGACAGACCGTCGCGGTCGTGTTGAAATCGTGTTCCCGCTGGACAGACCATCGGTAAAAAACGGCTCGGCCGTATCGGTCGCGACGAGCAAAACATCGGCTGGGGTCGAAGCTATGAGTGACTTGGCTTTGTCACTCAGCGTGATGATGTCGCCTTTTCGAAAGGTTTTACCTTCGATCCGGACCTCGCCATCCATAATGACGAGGATGCGCGCAATGTTGCCATTGCCGTTCGTATGCGCAGGAAGAAAATAGGTACCGCCGTCAAGATGCGCGTCATGAAGCCAGGCTCTGACCCGCAAAACCAACGGTGCGTCCGCTTGAGCCGCTAGAAGCCTCCACGGCTTTGGCTGAACCGTCCTGACCTCATGAAACTGGACCATCGGCTCAAGCCCAGCACTCTCGGGTCTGAGGACGATATGGAACGCCTCGACCGGGTCTCTCCCCAGGACGCGCTCCTCGTGTTGTAAAGCGATGCCAGCATTCATCAGCCGCAACCGCGATGGAGAGATTTTCTCTTCGTGCCCCATACTGTCGAGATGAAGAACAGTGCCGGAGCGCAAGTAGCTAAAAATCTCGTCGTCCCGGTGAGGATGCATCGAGGCGACGAAACCTGGTAGGGCGTAGGTTCGCTCAATCTTTCCGATTGACGCGAGGCCACTGTCATTGCAACCG
The DNA here is from genome assembly GCF_017726655.1 of Agrobacterium tumefaciens. Classification (NCBI taxonomy): domain Bacteria; kingdom Pseudomonadati; phylum Pseudomonadota; class Alphaproteobacteria; order Hyphomicrobiales; family Rhizobiaceae; genus Agrobacterium; species Agrobacterium tumefaciens. The sequence goes on along the minus strand of NZ_CP072309.1, from coordinate 822,972 downwards.
AGCGTCAAGCCTGGATAGGTGGTCTCAACCGTGCATCCTTGCTGCCAGCTGCCGCTCTTGCGGTCGGGTTTGATCTTCTTCGTTTCCACAGGGTGCGCCTTTTTTGGTAATTTCGGCGCTTTAGCCAGCGCTGATAAAAACCAAAAATACCGTCGCGAGGGCCGGCACAGTAGCCAGCAAAAGTGCTCCTCGCTGTCGCGGGTAGAGGGACAGCTGGGCAAACGACGATAAACGCCGACGGAAATCTTCAAGCCCCAAGACCGCGGGTTACGAAGACGATACCAATGTGTGATGAGCCGGCTTCTTGGTCACGCGACAGTTTTCACCGGTTACCCTCTCCCAGCCCTGGTAGGAGCGCATTTAGCAACGCCCCGCCTTCGCCGCTCAGCAGCACTTTGCCGCCCGCCATCCAGTTCGTTTTGTGAATGAGGCTATGCTGGGTTGCGACCTGAATATCACGCAGCCGCCGTTGCAGTGGACTATCTTCGTAAACTGCTGCGCTGCCTCCCAGTTCAAAGCAGCTCCGGACGATCGAGAGCGTCTCTGCCGCGATATGAACAAGTATCTGGATCGTGTCGCCAAGGGTCACGGGATTCATTGGTACGTCGTCGCATGCATCCGCCCAATTCGACCGCACCTGAAGATCAAAGGCAGCTTGCGCCGCTCTGAGCTTGCCATGGGCTTTTCCAAGCTCGAACTGGATAAACTCGCGCTTTCCAGCAGTGTCCGCAGGCTTTTCTCGCTGCAAATCCACAAGATCTGCGATAGCCGCACGGGCGATGCCGAGATGCACCGATCCGTGTCCCAGCGCGATCAGATGTGCGGGGTGTCGGTAAAGCGGGACATCGACGCAAGGCTTCCCGGGGCCGAGAGTAAGAACGAAGTCGTCGGATACGAATGCATCCTCAATCGAAATATGGTGGCTCCCGGTGCCTCGCAGCCCCATGACTTTCCAGGTATCTTCCACGGTGAACTGCCGGGCTGGAAGCAGCATCTGTTTTGTACCGGCACTCTTGTCGTCGGGGTCGGCGTCGCCGTCCTTGAAGCCCGCGATCATCCAGTTCGCGGCTTTGCAGCCACTTGCCAGAGGCCACCGTCCGGTGACGCGCCAGCCACCGGCAACTCTCATCCCGACGCCCTTCGCTTGAGCAGAGCCTGCAACGACCTGATCCGGTCCGTTCTTGTAAACCTCTTCGAGGGCTGACAACGGCAAACGGGGAAGTATGATGGCTGCACCACTGTTGATAGCAGCGATCCACCCGATCGATCCGTCGATCATCGCAATGCGCCTGACCAGTTCGAGGGCTGTGGGGAACGCCAGTTCAAGGCCGCCGAATCGGTTGGGAGTGAACATTCGAAACACTCCGATCTTTCGAAGCTCTTCGATCGCGCCAGCCGGAAGCGCACGGATTATCTCCATTTCAGAAAGGTAGGGGCTGAACCTGGCGCGCAGGTCCTCCAGGGTCGGGACCAAAACCTCGGAACCGACTTCTCTTGTCTGGATGTTCATTCATATCTCCTGAAATAATGCTTCTCCTGGCCAGCCTCAGTCCTATCGCTCGACGATACGGTTAGAAGACGAGCGAATGATCTCCCTGTTTGCTGTCTGACTACATCTGACATCCCGCCATCGCAGGGGTGTATCCAGTCTGGTTCTTCGTTGCGCGCGATGAGGTGCTCAAGGAAAAACCTCGCCCAATTTGCGCTGCCCTCAGAACCAAAATTACTGTCGCCGGTACTGGCACAACAGTCCACGGAAATGCTATCACTGTCCCCGTTATAGGGACAGGAGAAGCGAATGGAAATAGAGGACTTGCGAACTTTTGTGGAGGTTGCCGACGCAGGGGGCGTCAACTCCGCAGCGCGACGTCTGGGACTTGCGAAGTCAATCGTCAGTCGGCGTGTGCTACGTCTTGAGGACGAGCTGGGTGTGCAGTTGCTCGCACGAACAACACGCGGCGCCGCGTTGACGGAAGCTGGAGCGTTGTTCCGTGACAGGGCAGCGGATGTCTGTTCGACGATAGAAGCCGCGCGCGAAGAAATGTCGCCCGAAGGCGAACTGCAAGGCTTGTTGCGAATAGCAGCCCCAGCATCTTTCGCCGCTCAGCTAGCGCCGTCACTCGCAGAGCTTGGCCGGCGCCATCCGGCACTTCACGTCCATATTCGGTTCAACGATCGCTATGTTGATCTCGTCGCGGAGGGTTTCGATTGCGGCATCCGCGTCGGTTACCTGCCCGATTCAAACCTGGTGGCACGTAAGATCGGGTCGCTCGCCGTCGGGTTATACGCCAGCCCGGATTATATCAATCAGCATGGCGCCCCGGGTACCCCTGCGGACGTCCTCAAACACAACGCGATCACCCCTGGGACGGACGCATGGACGTTTACCAGCGGCGACACGTCCGTCACGGTTCATCCCCAGGGCCGCTTCAAAGCCGATAGCGCACATGTTCTTGTCGAGGCTGCAGTCGCGGGAATAGGCATCGTCGCGATGGGCGAGATCGTCGCTGAGCCGTTCGTCGCGAGAGGAGCGCTTGTTCCAATCATGACCGACTATGCGCTTCCTCCTGTTGGAATTTATATCGTTCGGCCTCCTGGGCAAAACCCGGCAAGGAAGGTTCGGGTACTCGTTGACCTGTTGGTCCAGGAATTCGCTGCGGTCCGTGTCTCGTAGCGATTGTACACTGGCAATTCGTGAATGGGTGCCGTCGGCGCGACATGCCCATTCGAGCAGGCAGCATTAGGGATGGAACATGAGGGCAAACAGTCTTCAATCAAACGGCATTGAAGTCGTACACACTGTCGGACGAATTCAAGGTTCGGGACCCGAAACAATGGAGGTCCCGAGGACCGATGGGTTTATCATGGTTGTCCAGCAGACGGACTACCAAAAGCACACCATCTGGCGCTCAGGTCGGCTTTTCCATGAAGGAAGCCACCCCGCAGGAAGCGTTACCGTCATTGACACCTCGGAAAGCTGGTCCTGCAGGCCTCAGTGTAAGCGGTGTCTTCCTCGCACATTTACCAAGCGCGATGGACAATTCCGAAGATTCCCGCTGCAACATTGAAGGCGAGAATGCGCCATTAGCGGTCATTGAAGCTGATGCTCTTGAAGTCGGCGGTCTTGCCGTCCCAGGTGCCGGACGTAAAGGCGGTTACCGAATGCCCTGTGGGCGGACCTTCATCCAGGCGACCCGCCGTTAAGCCGAGCTTGTCGAACAGTATGATCCCAGCAGAAATCGCAGCTCCCCCATTTAGCTGCTCCAATGCGCGGAGTACCTTTAATCCGTTCGTTTCGAAAATAGATATTCCTCGAAACATAACTACCCCAATGTCGTAGAAGGCTTCGATCTCGCGAACGCGATTTCCTCGATAACGCACGATTGGCGCTTTGGTACCGCGATGTTCACTGAACGTATCAGACCGAAGGCCTCGTCTTGACCGGTCTGGTGCTCCGATATGTGTGGCGACATCCTCTGGAGTCATGCCGAATTTTATGGGCCCAATTCCCGAGAAAGAGTGGATAAGCCATGTCATATCAGTCTTCTCCATAATCAATTAAGAAATTAGAGGATTCACAAAGTTGAGCAACCTCACTGACCGCCTTGGGCCGAAGCGGACTTCAACCGTTTGTTCGCCCGGAATAATTCCAAGGTAGCAGTTCATCGATCCGGTTCTGCTTATGGCCATTTACGATGGCGGCGAGTGTGCTGGTCACGTAGGCCAACGGATCGACGGCATTGAGCTTACAGGTCTCGATGAGCGAAGCGATGGTGGCCCAGTTCTCTGCTCCGGCATCGTGACCCGCAAAGAGCGCGTTTTTCCGGTTCAGTGCAATCGGACGAATGGTCCGCTCGACGGTGTTGCTATCGATCTCGATGCGACCGTCTGTCAGGAAGAGTTGGAGGCCATCCCAGTATTTGGCGATGTAGGCCAAGGCTTCTCCGAGCGGGGATTTTGCAGCGACACGGGCTCTGTTATGCGTGAGCCAAACCTGCATGTCGGCGACGAGCGGTGCAGACCGTTCCTGCCGCCCAGCAAGACGAGCCTGCGGATCAAGGCCGCGCAATTCGGCTTCGATCCGGTACAGCTCGCCGATCCGTTTGGCGCCGTCCTCGGCAATCGGTGCTATTCCGTTACGGGTGATCTCGACCAGCTTGCGACGAGCGTGCGCCCAGCAATAGGCAAGCCGAATGTCTGGGCCAATCCGGTCTGGACCGATCAGCCTGTTGTATCCGGCATAACCATCGACCTGCAGGACGCCGGAGAAGCCCCGCAATATCCGTTCGGCATGAATGCCTCCGCGACCAGGCGCGTAGGTGAAGGCGACCCCTGGCGGAGCACTGCCGTTCCACGGTCGATCATCCCGTGCCAACGCCCAGAAGTATCCGGTCTTGGTTTTGCGAGAGCCTGGATCGAGAACCGGAGCACGGGTCTCGTCCATGAACAGCTTGGTCGAGCGCTTCAGGTCGGCGATCAGCGCATCGAAGACGGGACGCAGCTCATAGGCTGCTCGCCCGACCCAGTCGGCAAGTGTGGAGCGGTCGAGATCGACACCCTGGCGGCCCATGATCTGGGCCTGCCGATACAGCGGAAGGTGATCAGCATATTTAGAGACCAGCACATGGGCGACCGTCGCCTCCGTTGGCAATCCAGCCTGGATTAATCGCGCTGGAGCAGGAGCCTGAACGACGCCGTCGGTGCAGGAACGGCAGGCATATTTGGGACGGCGGGTGACCAAGACTCGGAATTGCGCCGGTACGAGATCGAGGCGTTCGGAGACATCCTCGCCGATGCAATGCAGGCAGCCGCCGCAGGCGCACACCAGGCTTTCCGGCTCGATCACCTCTTCGACGCGCGGAAGATGTTTTGGAAGAGAGCCACGATTGGTCGTGCGTGGCTTGGTCGTCCTGGTTCCAGCAGGAGTGTCCGCCTCGTCCTCGGCATGGATCGCAGCCATCGCCGTTTCCAGGTCCTCCAATGCCAGATCGAACTGGTCGGGATCGGTCTTCTCGGATTTGCGCCCGAAGGCTGCCTGTTTGAAGGCGGCCACCAGCTTCTCAAGCCGTTCGATCCGCTCGTCCTTGCGAGCGATATGCTCGTCCTTACTTGCTATCGCGACGTCCTTTGCCGTCTCGCGTGCCTGGGCTGCGATCAGCATCGCCTTCAGGGCAGCAACATCATCGGGAAGATCGGCGGCGTTCAGCATGGCCGGGAACCTACCAAATTCTGTGCCGATTTGCCTTCGGAATCTGTTGTCCTGAGTCATCTTGCCGCAGCTATTCGATGGTCTCCGGCGTTCTCGTCCTGACGGCATGAACCCGCCGCCAATCAAGTCCCCCAAACAGGGCTTCGAACTGGGCGTGGGTGAGCGTCATCAGTCCATCCTTGATGCCGGGCCAGGTAAAGGCGTGCTCTTCCAGCCGCTTGTAAGCCAGCACGATACCGGAGCCATCCCAGTAGATCAGCTTCAGTCGATCTGCCTTACGAGACCTAAACACAAAGACCGTTCCAGTGAACGGGTCCCTGTGCAGCTCATTCTTCACCAGCGCTGCCAAGCCGTCATGACCTTTGCGGAAATCCACGGGTTTGGTGGCCACCATGATTCGAACCCGGTTTGACGGAAAGATCATGTCGCCGCCGCCAAGGCGCGAGCGATGGCAACGATCCGGGCAGCAGGCGCACCTTCCTCAAGACGGATGGTGACGGGACCGAGGACGATCTCGGGGCGACTGAGCATTTTAGGCGGCAGTTCCGAAACCGGCGGATCGACGATCACCGCCGCGAACTCTACCGCATCCTCCGGTGCGGGCAGGATCAGCTTGCCCTGCCGCGCCATCGTCCGCCAGGTGGAAAGGCTGTTCGCTCGCACTCCATAGCGTTGCGCAACTTCATTGACCGTCATGCCGGGCCTCAAGCTTTCCGAAACGATCTTCGCCTTGACTTCATCGGGCCAATGTCGGTGAACCTCACGTCCAGGCTTCCTGGTTGTGAGAAACTCCAATGAGGTCTCCATGGAGAAACTCCCGTTCATGATCCATGGAATGTCGATCACAGATCAGGCCGCGAAGGACAATGTGGGACCGAAACACCGGTTACGCCTCAGTCTAGTTTTGAGACGGTGCACTTTAGTCTGTCAAACACGTGTCTCCGCGAGTTTGCTCTGGAACAGGGAAAGGTGCCGTTCGCACTCACCACACTGTTGGACGCGCCGCGGGATCCAATTCTGGACGGTCTCATCAAGACCTTTCTGCCATGTTTATCCGACGAGATCCCGCACAAAAAGCTTCTGACAGACCATCTCTTGGAAGCACTCAAGACCCACGTATCTAGCCGTTATGCTGGCCTAACTCTTTCTGCGCGTAAAGGGGGCCTGACAACACGGCAACTCAAGACTGCTCTAGAGCTGTTGGTGTCGGATGAACAGGGAGACTACGGCGTGGAAGAGCTTGCAGCCGCTTGTGGCTTATCCGTCAGTTATTTTATCCGAGCTTTCAAGCGCGCGACTGGCGCTACGCCGTATCAGTGGCTCCTGGATTTCCGTATAAGCAAGGCACAGGAAATGCTGAAAAGGGGCATGCCGCTGGCTCAGGTCGCTCTAGAGTGCAGATTTGCAGATCAAGGTCATCTTTCGCGCGTGTTCAAGTCGAAATGCGGCGTGTCGCCGATGCTTTGGCTGAGTAGTATCCGGTAATGTAAACGACGCGACCCCTTGACCTTAGCAAGCGTCCAGGTGTCCAAAGCCACCATCTACGCGCGGTGGCCCGTGCAGATGCGACACCTAGGTAATACTGCTCGGCCGAGTACGTCGCTCCATCAAGGCATGGCAAAATACGATAAAACACGCAGATTTCCTCCAAGACCTGCCTCGGTTCTTCATGCACGCTAGAGCTTTGAATCGATCAAAGGGCAGGCGACACGAAAGCAGCTGACGGGGGCATCCTTCCAATAAGCAACTGGACGGTGCATCGGCTGGTTCGGCAGCCGCCTTTGAAAATCGTCTTTTGGAAGAGGTACCAGGGCCGAATGCTAGACATGAATGACTTTCGATATTTCGCGACAATCGTGGAGCACGGGAGTTTTACGGGAGCAGGTCGGGTTCTTGGCCTTCCTACTTCGACGCTAAGCACCAGAATAAAGCAGTTGGAAGAGAGGCTGTCTCTGGTTCTGCTTCGCCGATCATCGCGACATTTTTCTCTGACCGAGGCAGGGCTGGAATTTTACCGTCACGCTGCTGCGACCGTTGAGCGTGCGAACGAGGCAGAGGCCGCTATGAAGTGCAGAGTAGCGGAACCTTTAGGCGTCGTGCGGTACACGACATCCACGTCACTAGCGCAATGCGCAATGCCAGAAATGGTCCATTCATTTCTAACGAGATATCCAACGGTCAGCCTGGTGCAGTATCCGGTGGACCATCTCGTGGATATAATTTCAGAGAACTACGATGTGGCGATCCGAACTCATACTGGACCGCTGCCAGACTCCCGTTTGATACAGCGACCGCTAGCTAAAGTTCCATGGATACTGCTAGCGGCCCCGAGCTATCTTGCCTGCAAAGGAGAGCCAGAGTCGCCGTCAGAAATCGAACATTACGAGACATTGTATTTCGGCACGCAGAGCTCTCAACCCAGGTGGTGTATGACCAATTCCGGATCAGGGAAAATCCAACAGCTGGATCTCAATCCTCGGTTTCTCGGAGCATGCATTGACACCATTCGCCATATGGCAGTTCAAGCCTTGGGTATCGCCGCGCTTCCAGCGTATGCTTGTCGCAAAGAGCTAGAAAACGGTAGCTTGGTGGCACTAATGCGCGGTTGGAACGCAGCTGATACGACAGTCTCGGCTCTCTTTCCTAACAGGACGGGAATGAGCGCGGCAGTAAGGGCGTTCGTCGACCATCTCTCTTTGTCATTTTCCGACGCTGTGCGTTATCCTTGGGTCGACATCGCGAGTGGCGCGCGCGACACTGGAACCAAGCAGCTCTCTTCCTCAGACCACAGCACTTCGTGACCGAAGCCAGCCGAGCAATCCGCCTAGCAGCTGCCAGGAGATCAAGCTCACAATCGTCGTGACCAGCACGAAGCGCGTATGCAGCGCAGCCGGTACGCTCGTGTGAGTATCCACAGCGTGCGGTGCCCCAATTGCAAAAGGCAGCGCAATCAAAGCAATGGGAACAGCAATCCTGAAGACCCCACGCAGGCGAGCTACCGCGGAGATCGATGCAGCAACACATGTCGCAGTACCGATCCACCAGAGCTGTCGCATGAGAAGATCGGCTGCCGGCATTCCGGGCAGTTCTGGGGGAAGCCCGATGGCAGGAAACAGAGTGAAGGTTGCAAAGCCTGCTGCACCCCACTTGATGCCGTCTCGCCAGTTATTCAACCCACCTACCATTTCGGCACAGACGCCAAGAAGCAACGCGAAACCAACATAGGCAAGGACCATCGCACCGATGGTAAGGAGGTTCCGCTCCGAGAACAAGGATCCCCCGGCAGCTGGCTCATGGGCGTGCGATTGGGCGGCGGCCACTTCGTGATGGTGGCCTGATGACGTCCCGTTTTCGAATTTCTCGGCCATTAAGACTACGGGCACCGTTGCAGTAAGGTGCATCAGCGAAGCAACTGCACCTACAATCGCTCCGGCTAGCAGTGCGCTCATAATCAAAGAACGTAACAATGCCATGCGCCTCATCCTCAATGGCAGGGGAAACTCAACGTATGACGTGCATCGTGCGCCGCGTCGTGAAGGAACGGCGTTCCTGCGAAACCGACACCTCCCACGAGCACGAGGCCCAGCATAGCGGCGCCGACAAGCGACCACGTACGAGAGGAAAATAATGCCGCCTGATTGATACGACCGGAAGCAGTCATGTTCGTCATTACATTTGTCCTTTCGAGTGCTGTGTTGTGGAAATGTTATGTTCAATCGGGGGCGAATGCGATTCGGTTGACCACTACCGCTATGACCAAGCCGATCAATTGCCCGACGACGTAGAGTAAGGCTGTGGAGGTAGCCAGAGAAGTGGGTCCCTCAGCGAGGACCACTGCGATTGTCACAGCTGGATTGGCATACGATCCGGATGGTGTCGCCACAATTGCCGCCCCAAGCCAAAGGCCAACCCCAAAGGGGCCAGTTTCCCACCTGGCACTTTTTGCGCATCCAAGCACTATGGAAAGCAATCCCGCCGAAGCAATTACTTCACTCAGCATGAAGGCCGTTGTCGTAGCCGCCGGACCAGTATCTGGAGGGACGAGGATCGTCGAGCCCGCAACTATCGCGCCGAGTGCGCCTCCAAAACACTGAGCGACCACATATGCCGCCGTGCACGTCGCGCTCCTTTCCCGAGAAAGCCACTGAGCAATCGTAATCAACGGATTGAAGTGGCCACCAGAGACTTTGCCGAACGCGACGATTAATCCGACCAGCGCCCCAGCGACAGAGATCGCTATCGTTAAATTAGCGACGAGCGGGATTACTGGACTTTGGCGGGAAACCGCCAGTCCGGACCCCACTAAGATCAAAACCAATAAAAAGGTACCAAAGGCCTCAACGAAAGCTCTCCGTAACAGAGGGAAAGCAGGATTTGACTCAAAGAAGCAGGGCGCCTTAGCGAAGAATCGAGAGTCATCCATCGGTTGCGTGTGCCGAAACGTACCGTGCTTCAACTTCCTTCATCTTGTTCGCGAGATCACCGGGGGTCAGGATACCTTTCTGAAACAGGATGTTGCTAAACGCGACAATCCACCGTTCGTAGTAGGATAGCTTTCCGATCATCTCAGCGCCCAAAGATTCCACACCGCGGCGCTTTTCCTCGGTATTGATGATTTTGTGAAAATCCAAGACGTCAGCGAGTGCGTGGCATCGCTTTTCCCACGGCAGAAGCTGGTGGTCGACCATTTCGATCTTCCCAGCCGGATCGCCCCCAATATCATTAGGCAGCTTCTTAACAAGCTGTTCTGAGCCCATCATGCAGCCTCCTTGTTATACGTGACAGGAATAACGCCGATCATAGCATCGCGAGTCACCAGGTCCGCGAGCTGAGCTTCGTCAAGATGCTCGGTACCCGTCGGACGCATCGGCAGCACCAGATATCGCACCACCGCTGTAGAATCACTGACAACGATTTCGACGTCTTCAGGGATATTGGTCCCAAATTCACGTAGGACTGCTCGTGGTTCGTAGACGGCCCGAGCGCGATAGGGCTTGAGCTTGTACCAGTCCGGTGGAAGGCCAAGAACAGGTCGAGGGTAGCACGAGCACAGGGTGCAAACGATAAGGTTATGAACTGCTGGCGTATTCTCAAGAACGATCAATTGCGTATCGTCGTAGAACGTGATGCCCAGTTCCTCGCAGGCTGCCCGACCATTTTCGAGGAGGCGTTGCTTGAACCCCGGGTCTGTCCACGCCTTCGCGACGACCATAGCCCCTAAAGCCGGGGTGCGGGAATCGAGCACCTCAATCTGCCGCCGGATTTCTTCCGCTCCGAAAAACTTTCGTTCGACAAGAAGCTCCCGGACGGCCGTTTCCATAATGTCATAGTAACCCGGCATCTCGTCTGATGTGATGGGCGCGTGGTCATGATCGTGGTCATTGTCATGGTCATGGTCGTGATCATGGCTGTGATCGTGTGTTTGTTCCTGATCGTGGTCAGACATTTCAAATCCTCTCCAGCCAGTTTTCGAAGATCTCAATCCTCAAACCATCATTGGGTGACCCTACGTAGTCAGCCCAAATTTCCGTGAGAGGAATGGCAATCCGGTAGTAGTGGCCCCTCGAGCCAGCGTTTCGCCCGTAAGCTTCTTCTTCATTGTCGACCGCCATCGTGCCGATGACGCTTTCGACGACGCCCTGCTTGCCGCGTAGGTAGGTGGGCATCCTATAATGACCGACGGGGGAGCGATCTGAGATCGCAACTCGATCACCCGCCTGAAACAGCGGGATCTCCCCAAAGGCCGGGACAACTTCTTTCAGCTGTTGTGCGTGGTGTTCCAATCAGGCCTCCCAATGATTTCGGCCTACTATATCTGTCAACAGCTGCGGCGAAGCAGCGCTGTTTCGAAAGCAGCTTTCAACATGTCGAACGTTCACAACTTTGAGGAAACAATAAAAGAAGCGCGTGCCGAACGAACGGCGGTGCAGCAAATTGTAGAGCCGTGAGAATTCGGCCCAGACGAGATGGAGCAACCCGGAGCTCGTCCTCGCAGACCTGGAAGCCTGGCCTAACTTTTTTAGCGTCGCGCAAGTTGTACTACTTTGAGCCCGTTGTGCGCGTACCGCAGACACAGAAGCGGTGGAGTACTTACATCACCAACCGTAACAATCCATTGCTCATTACGAACATTCTCCGCCAGCGATGAAAGAGAGAAAGTGGCTGCATTGAAACAAGCCGCAGTAACTCACCTCTAAGGAGAACCCCAATGTCTCGCACTCTTGCCATCCTGCTTCTTGCCTCGGCCTCGATATTTATGTCACCTTCCGCAACTAAAGCATTCGCCGAAACGCCTGAGATTACTCAGCAGGCGCCCGCAACGGTCCACTACCGCACCGTGAAGATCGACGGCGTCAACGTTTTCTATCGCGAAGCCGGTCCGTCTGACGGTCCGGTCGTTGTGCTGCTTCACGGGTTCCCGACATCGTCCCACATGTTCCGAAACTGATCCCGCTTCTTGCAGACCGCTACCGTGTAATCGCGCCTGACTATCCGGGCTTCGGCCAAAGCGATGCGCCCGATTACACCAAGTTCGAATATTCCTTCGGCCACTATGCCGATATCGTCGACACGCTCCTGACCAAGGTCGGCGCGGCAAAATATTCGATGTACGTGATGGATTATGGTGCACCGGTCGGCTATCGGTTGGCGCTCAAGCATCCGGATCGGGTCACCGGCCTGATCGTCCAGAACGGCAATGCCTATGAAGAGGGCCTTCGAGAATTTTGGGATCCGATTAAGGCCTACTGGGCCGAGGATACGGCGCGACGCCCTTTCCAGTCTCCTTGCGCCTGAGAACACCAAGTTCCAATACACTGATGGTGTCAAGGATCTATCCCGCATCAGTCCTGACAATTGGGTTCACGATCAGGCGCTCCTCGACCGGCCCGGGAATAAGGACATCCAGCTCGATCTTTCCCACGACTATGGGTCAAATGTGCCGCTTTATCCGCAGTTCCAGCAGTTCTTCCGTGACCACAAGCCGCCAACGCTGATTGTATGGGGCAAGAACGACAAAATCTTCCCCGAAGAAGGCGCTCATCCCTATTTGCGCGATCTTCCCGAAGCGGAGCTCCACATTCTGGATACGGGCCACTTCGCGCTTGAAGACAAGCTGGATGAAATGGCGCCGCTGATCCAGAGCTTCCTCGATCGCAAGATCGCCAAGTGAAGCAGGTGGCATCCTGCGCCCTGAACAGAACGGCGCAGGAAGCCTCACCTTGAAAAGGAGCCATCACAATGGTCGCGCATTTCGTACACTGGCCCGCCTCCGTCGAGCGGGTTCATACGCGCATACCGGCGTCGTTCTTCAGCATCGTGATCGGTCTTTCCGGCTTTGCCGGCAGCTGGCGTGCCGCTTCGCAAGTATGGGACTTAACGCCCATTCCAGGTGAGGTGTTGAATGGCCTGGCGGGGGTGATCTGGCTGTTCCTCGGCATCAATTTTGCCGTAAAATGGCTGTTCGCACACGAAGAAGCGCGGGCCGAGCTAAATCACCCGATACAAGGACTTTTCGTTGGACTGGCAGGTGTTGCTACGATGCTTGTTGCTTTGGGAGGCTTGCCGTATTCGCCCGTGCTGGCCACCGCCATATTCATTCCCGGACTGCTCGGGACATTCGGCTTCGCCTTGTGGAAAACAGGGAAGCTTTGGCAGGGCGGACGCGATCCCGAACAATCTATTCCAGCGCTCTATCTCCCGCTTGTTGCCGGATCATTCGTCACGGCGATCGCCTTGGGGTCATTTGGCTTCGATGCGTTCGCGAAGCTTGCCTTCGGTGCGGGATTTTTTTCCTGGCTTGCAATCGACTCTGTCGTTCTGCACCGGTTCCTGCACGCACCAGAGCTTTCTCATCAGCTGCGGCCAACGTTTGGCGTGCAGCTGGCACCTCCGGCTGTCGGGAGCGTCGCTTATCTCTCGACAGGTGCTGTCCCAGATGCGCTTTTATAAGGCATGCTCGGCTACGCCTTTCTTCAGGCCGCAATTCTTCTCCGTTTGATCCCTTGGATCGCAAAGCACGGGGTTTCGATCTCCTACTGGTCGTTCTCGTTCGGCGCAACGGCCCTTGCAACCGGCATGGTCAAGACCGCCGGTTTGACTGAAGACCCCTCAATGGAGACTCTCGCGATGCTAGTGTTTGGCCTTACGAATATGATCATGATGATCATTCTGGTGGAGACGATAATCTTAGCCAGTACCGGTGCCTTGCTGACTGGGAAAACTCCCAAAAATTAATCGATCGGGTGACGAGACTTCACCCGATCGTCCTTAACTCGTTACAGCTTCAAACACTAGATGATGGTCGGGGTGATGCCGCCATCAGCTCGTAACGCAGCGCCGTTGGTCGCTGCGGCCAAAGGGCTGGCGACATAGGCGACCATGCTTGCAATTTCCTGCGGCTCAATCATCCGTTGGATGAGCGAAGTCGGGCGGTCGCGAGCGAAGAATTCAGCTTCGATCGCTTCAGGGCTTGCGTTTGGATCACTGGCCACGCTCTTAAGGAAATCCGTAATTCCTTCCGAACGGGTCGTGCCCGGAAGCACCGTGTTTACGGTCACGCGCGTGCCCTTCGTCAATCCCGCCATACCCCTCGAGATCGCCAGCTGTGCCGTCTTGGTCATACCGTAATGGATCATGTCCGGTGGGACCATGAGCCCCGACTCGCTGGCGATAAAGATTACCCGGCCCCAGTCACGCGACAACATGCCAGGGAAGTAGTGCCGGGAGAGACGCGCACCGCTCAAAACGTTGACCTCGAAGAAGCGCAGCCAATCACTGTCAGAGATGTCGGCAAAGGCTTTGGACTCGTATATGCCGAGATTATTGACGAGGATGTCTACCTCCGGGACGGCGGCTGTCAGGGCAGCCGCGCCTTCTGCTGTTGCCGGATCAGCAAGGACGGCTTTGACGCCTTGCCCAAGTTCGGAAACCGCGTCGTCGAGCTTCTTTTGCGAGCGCCCGCATATGATGACATCCGCACCCTCTGCGGCAAGCCGACGCGCGATTTCAAGACCGATCCCGGCCGTCGCACCTGTTACGAGTGCTTTCTTGTTTGATAGTTGTAAATCCATAATGACATTCTCCGGTTCGGCCTAGCAAATGGCGACGGGATTGATGTTGACTTGGGTCGAACCCTTGTAGAGCGGCTGCCCAAGTACAAACAAAAATTCGAAAACCTGGTCCCGCACTAGAGGACGACTATCAATCAACTCAAGATTATAGATGCCCTTCTTTGCGAGCATAAACTGGTTGACTGGAAATTCCTGGCCGTCCTTCGCAGGGTAAATCTCCGAGGCCCAGGTGTCCCCACCGAAGGCCACGATGCCTTGGTCCGCCAGCCATTCAGCCGCTTCCATTCCAATTCCCGGCTCGACTTCCAGGAACTTTTTGTCGTCCTTACCGATAAGTTCGAGCCAGCCGGTATTGAATAGGACGACGTCACCGGTGCGAAGGCCGATGCCTTGCTTTTTCAGTACCGCCTGGATGTCCATCACGGTGAACTCGGTCGCTTCAGGGACGATCGGCTGACCATAATGAGCGACCATGTCGAGCACGACGCCGCGTGTGACCATCGGCGGGACCTTTTCGATGCCAAGTTTCGTGACCCCTTCAACAGTCACGAAGTCAGCCGCTTTGTGTCCGTTGTAGTAGACGTAATCGATGCCGATGTGGCCGATGCCGTTGAGCTGTGTCCCAACACCGGTCCAGCCGTTTACGAGTTCATCATTGAAGGTGAACTTGTTCGCCGCTTTGCTGGTACCGCCTGCTTCGTCCGGCTGCACGTTGTAGAGATTGAAGCTCCTGTGACGAAACGCCGGCAGGTGCCTGTCGATCGGCACGGCCAGCGGATAACTGCGTCCCGACTTCACCAGTTGAACTGCTGCCAAGGTTACGTCCGGCGTCAAAAGGTTAGCTGCGCCAATTTCGTCTTCTGGTCCGTAAGCGGAGGGTGCCCAGTCTACCATGTTCATTTCTCCTTTTGCGGTTCTAATAATTTAGAGGAATCAAAAGAGCCTTCTCAGTCGGCTCATGCGTCCCAAGCGGGCGCCAGACCCGGAGGGCTGACGAGGCGACCACCGGGGGCCGCGAGCTTGCTGATCGTCGCGAGATCATCGGCCGAGAGTTCGAAGTCGAAGACGTCGATGTTCTCCTTGACGCGCTCCGGCTTGGCGGTCTTCGTCAAAGCGACAAAGCCCGTTTGAAGAAGCCAGCGCAACCCGACCTGCGCGGCAGACTTGCCATAGCGGGCGCCAATTTCCTTAAGAACAGGATCACGGGGGACCGCTCCATCAGCCATGCCATAGTACGCTGTGAGCGCCACACCTGCGTCTCTCGCTGCGCCAATAAGCCGAGCCTGGTCGAGGTACGGATGTGCTTCGACTTGGTTTGTTACGATCGGCGTCTTGCTCACGGCGATCGACTCTTTGAGTTGCGAAACATTCTGGTTGCTGACACCGATGAAGCGAGTTTTACCCGCTGCCTTCAAAGCATTCAGCATCTCTATCTGCTCCGAAATGGACACTTTGTCGCCCGGCCAGTGCAGGAGAAGGAGATCGACATGATCAGTTCTCAGCTTCTCGAGACTCTCGTTCACCGACGCAGCGAACCTGTCCTGGCTGTAATTGTCCACCCAGACCTTGGTGGTGAGGAAAAGTTCCGCACGCTTAGCTCCGGCCGCTTCCAGAGCCCGTCCGAGTGCGGCCTCATTTTGATAAATCTGGGCAGTGTCGAAGTGACGAAAGCCCGCGTCCAGCGCCGCTGGAACAACCCGTTCCACCTCCGCGTCGGACATTCGGAATACGCCGAATCCAAGCTTTGGGATGACGGCTCCATGAGCACGAATGGTTTCCATTTCGAAGTCTCCTTTGATTGATCACGTCGCACTTCGACACGGCTTGGGGTAAAAATGCCGGTAACTCGCGCGGACGGCCCACTGCCTGTGGCGCCAATTGCGTAAGCGAAGTTTCATAATCGAGAAGATAAGTGCAATCTTAGGCCTTGATAATACGGCGTCGCTCCACTTTATCTGTGAAACGATTTCATCGAAGGGACCCGTGATGGATAACAGGGCTGGCGAGATGTTAGTGTTTCAGCGCGTGGTCGAGGCGGGAAGCTTCTCGCAGGCCGCCCGCTCGTTGCTGATGACGCCTTCGACCGTGAGCAAACTCATCAGCCGGATCGAGAGCCGTCTGGGCGTGCGGTTACTTGAGCGCTCGACGCGCCAGCTTGTCCTGACTGAAGAAGGTCAGATCTACTACGAGAAAAGCGCGGAGTTGTTAGCCGGTTTCGCGGAAGTCGAGCGCGAACTCACTCGCGGGGCAGCAAGCGCGAGCGGAACTATCCGCGTCAATGCGTCAGTCGCCTTTGGAGTCCTGGGTCTTGAGCCCGTCCTTCCGGCGCTCTGGGAATCGCATCCAAACATCATCGTTGATCTGTCATTGTCCGATGAGATGACCGATCTTTACCGTGACCGTACAGACGTCGCTTTTCGCGTAGGATCTCTACAAGACTCCACCGCGATCGCCCGTCGCATAGGTGTGGCCACACGCAAGATCGTCGCGTCCCGGAGCTACCTCGACCGTCACGGGGAGCCCGAAACGGTCGAGGACCTCCATCAACACAACTGTCTTGGGTTCAACTTTCGGCGGGCGGCGCCTGTCTGGCCTCTTAAAGAGAGCGGCAGAATAGTCGATAGCACGGTTGCTGGTCCTCTGCTTGCCAACAATGGTGAGACCGTGCGGCGGATGGCACTAGCGGGCGTGGGCCTCGCGCGGCTCGGTGATTATCATGTGCGCGACGACGTCAGAGCCGGGCGCCTCGTCGAGGTCCTTTCGCACGCTGTTGAGGGGGATGAGGAAGAGATACACGCGCTTTATCTTGGCGGTCCTAGACTGCCACATCGCGTCAGGATCTTTCTCGATTTCGTCTGTCCTCGATTGGCCGATTTCCTGACCGCTTGAGCGTCCTGCTCACCTTGCGCGTCACCAGTCGATGTAAGTCTTCTTCATGCAGTCGACATCACTAGGGCTCGAAGCTGGAATGCTTAAGAAGTTCCTCGATGAAGTCCGACACGATCCGTGATGGCCGGCGGTTGGGCGGCAAAAGCATCAGCGTCCGGAAATGTACTGCCGCGGCGAACGGTCGAAGGGAGAGGCCGTTTCCAATGTAGGGTTCCGCGGTCATGGGATTGACCATGCCCACCCCGAGGCCTGCCTGCACCATTGCGCATATTGTCGTAGAATAGGGCGTTTCCAGCACCATCTTTGGCTTTATTCCCTGCTCCGCGAAGATGATATCCGCTTCCCGCCGGGTCGTATCCTCCGGTGAAAGGGCAATGAAATTTTGCCCGTCAAGATCTGACGGCTCGATCGTCTGGCGTGCTTCAAGCGGATGTCCTGCGGGTATTGCAATCGCCACCCGGTAGCGGGCGAACGGCCGGGCTTCGACGCCGGTCACGTCGATCTCGTCAGCAGCAAGCCCGACATCGAACTGCCCGCCCGCCACAAGGTCCTTCACGATCGAGGACATGCGCGCCTGGAAGGTGATAGCGACATTGGGATGGAGCGCCTGAAATGCTCGAAGGGCTTTTGGTATCACATTGGTGCTGAGGGCAGAAAGGCTGGCGACACGGATTTCACCGGACCCGAAATCTCGGATGCGCGCTGCAGCACTTCTGAGATGTATGAGGCCGGAGAAGGACCCTTCCACTTCTCGGAAGAAGAGCTGGCCTTCGGCTGTTGGCAGCATTCTGCCTTTGATTCGATGAAAAAGATCGAGGCCGAGAATACGTTCAAGTTCCTGAATGCCTTTGCTTACCGCAGGCTGAGAAATGCGCAGCACCTCCGCGGCCCGAGAGGCCGTGCCGTTTGTCATGACCGCATGAAACACCTCAAGGTGGCGGATGTTCATATCCATGGAGGCCTCCTAATCCATAACCAATGAGAATAGCCTGCATCAATCTTAATATTGGACGGAATAGCAAGCAGCGTGCTTCTTTCGGACAGATAGTCTGCAAGGCGAAAAGCCCCGTAAGGAACAACAAGACATGAAAGACCTGACGCAATGCGTGGTAACACCCAAGGTCAAGACCGAGGGCTTTGAATCCTTCGGTGTCGCGACACACCGGGCTTCGACGATCGTGTTCGACAATGCGGCAGCATACGCTTCGCGCGGCCAGAGAGGGCATGACGGTTACAGTTACGGGCTCTACGGAACGCCCACGACCCGCACACTGGAAGCCAAGCTCACCGCTCTGGAGCAAGGGGCATGGACCTTCCTCTTGCCGTCCGGACAAGCAGCGAATGCGGTCGGCATCCTGCCGTTCGTGCAAGCCGGCGACAAAGTGCTGATCGCCGATACCTCCTATCCGCCGGTGCGTGATTTCGCCAACCGGGATCTCACCCGCTTCGGTATCGAGGTTGCCTATTACGACCCGGTTGATGCCGTAGATTTGGCGCGTCAGATCGACAACAGGACGAAGATCGTCTGGTGCGAGTCGCCTGGCTCAACGACTATGGAAATCCAGGATCTGCCGCGTATTGCCGAAATCGCCCACCATCACGGCGCACTGGTCGGCTGCGACAACACTTGGGCGACGCCGCTGAACTACAAACCGCTGGCGCTGGGCGCAGATATGGTGACAGAGGCCCTGACCAAGTACGTCTCGGGCCATTCCGATCTGCTGATGGGCTCCCTTACCGTCAAGGATCAAAGCCTCATTGCGCCCATCCGTTCGACACTTGGGCGTTTCGGGATCGGGGTCTCTCCGGACGACGCTTCGCTCGTGCTGCGTGGTTTCGAAACGCTCGGCGTTCGGCTAAAGCATTCAGCGGCCGGCGCGGAGACGCTGATCGAGTGGATCCGTCAACATCCCGTCGTCGATCAGGTTCTTTATCCATCGCTTCCCGATTTTCCAGGCCATGCCATTTGGAAACGCGACTTCTTAGGCTCGAGCGGTGTCTTCAGCGTGACGTTCCGGCCCCAGGCGATCCCGCATGTCGCCGCGGCACTCGATACCTTGAAGACCTTCGCAATTGGCGCCTCCTGGGGTGGCACGCGCAGCCTCATGGCTCCCATGCCGATCAAGCACTACCGCAGCGCTACGCAATGGGAAGGCGACGACCTGATCCTTCGCGTCAGCGTCGGCCTGGAAGACCCTGATGACCTCATGACTGATATCGAGACGTTCTTCGCGGATATCGCAGACCGCACTGCTCAGACCGAAACGCGCAAAGCTGGCTGACGCAGCGAATTCATCGACTATAACAAAAAGGGGAATGACATGAACAAGTTCACGCGCCGCATTGCGATTAGCCTCGCCGCGCTTTCTTTGCTTGGCCTAGCCGGACTACCGTCGACATCGGCAGCAAAAACAATTGAGGAGGCAGTCGCCGACGGCAAACTCACCGTCGGAATCCATAACCGCGCGCCTTGGGGGTTTCGTGGCCCGGACGGATTGGTGACCGGGTTTCATCCCGATCTCGTGCGCGCTGCCTTCGAACCGCTTGGCGTCAAGCAGATCGATTTCGTCATCTCTGACTTCGGGGCACTGATACCCGGCCTCAACGCCAATCGCTTCGACATGATCGCGTCGGGAATATCAATTACCCCGGAGCGGTGCGGCCAGGTGGTCTTTAGCGAACCTGACCTTTCCGTCCTGGATGGGCTGATCGTCAAGAAGGGCAATCCGAAAAACATCCATAGTTATGCTGACATCGCCAAGAACCCGGATATCAAGCTTTCCGGTGGGCGTGGGTCGCTCAACACGAAGAACGCGCTCGACGCCGGCGTCCCGACAGATCAGGTGTTGCAACTGACGGACGCTCAGGCAACGCTCGCAGCCATTCTTTCGGGCCGCGCCGATGCAGCGACGATTTCCGCTCCGTCGGCACAGGCCCTGCTGGCCGACCCGAACCTTGCCGGTTTGGAACGGGCAATGCCTTTCAAAGGGCTGCTGAAAGCAGATGGCACCGAGGCGGCCATGTATACCGCCGTCGCCTTCCGATCGAAAGATAAAGACCTACGTG
Organism: Agrobacterium tumefaciens; assembly: GCF_017726655.1. Lineage (NCBI taxonomy): Bacteria > Pseudomonadati > Pseudomonadota > Alphaproteobacteria > Hyphomicrobiales > Rhizobiaceae > Agrobacterium > Agrobacterium tumefaciens. The sequence continues at coordinate 802,737 of NZ_CP072309.1, read as the reverse complement.
ATGCCTACAACAAGCAGCTTGCGAAGATGATCGCCGACGGCACGGTCCGGAAGATCATGTCCAAATACGGCTTCGCGGATTCCGATATGGCTCCGTCGAAAACGACGCTGGATATATGCGCCGGGAAATAAACCCGCACTCGCTTAATAGGAAGGTAAGGACGTGACCTTCACGGCTATCCTCTCCGGCATCTTTGAAGGTTTCAGTGTGACCGCATCGGTCACACTGTACGGCATGCTTTATGCCGTGCCATTCGCTCTGGTGTTCGGGATATTGCAGTATTTTACTGCCGGTTGGCGCCGCACGCTCGTGACGTCGGTCATCGAGTTCTGGCGTAGCACGCCAATACTGGTACTGATGTTCGTGTTTTATTACACGCTCCCGGGAATGGGCATCACGCTCTCCGGTGTCGCCGTGGGGGCAATGACGCTCGGCCTTCATATCGGCGCTTATGGAAGCCAATCGGTTCGGGCAGCGCTGCAGGCGCTCGACCGGGGACAGGTGGAGGCGGGTTTCGCACTCGGTCTCCGCCGCCATCAGATACTCCGCCTCATCGAACTGCCTCAGGCTTTCGCGGCCATGACGCCGACTTTCGTCAATCAGTTCATTCAGTTGGTTAAGGGAACGGCTCTTGTTTCATTGATTACGCTTTCAGACATGACGCATCGGGCAATGGAGATCAACCAGGTCACCTTCAATCCCGCGGGCATCTACAGCGCGTTGCTCCTCGCATACTTCATCATCTGCTATCCCGCGACGGTCTTAGGGCGCTGGCTAGAGCGGCGGACTATGCCGCAGGGGAGGGGCAATCGTGAACTTTGATGTCCAATTCGCGCTGTCGATGCTGCCGGTCGTGGTTGAGGCGATTCCGACGACGATACTTGTCGCGATAGCTGCCTGTATCGGCGCCTCGCTGCTAGGGTTTTCGCTGGAAATGATGCGGCGCTCCAATCGATACATTGGATGGCTTGTCCGCTTTGTGATCGACTTCATCCGTTCGACGCCGGCTCTCGTGCAGATCTACTTCCTTTATTTTGTGCTGCCGTTCTACGGTGTGACACTGCCGGCGCTCGCCGTCGGCGTCGTCGGCCTCAGCATCTATTACAGCGGCTACCTTGCAGAAGTGTTCAAGGCCGGTATCGAGGCCATTCCTTCAGGCCAGTTCGAAGCAGCCAAAGCAATCGGATTGACGCGCTTCGATGCCACAGTCTTTGTCATCGCTCCTCAGATGCTTCGCAATATCGCGGCTCCGATGGGCAATTATTTTGTCGGTATTCTCAAATCGACGCCGTATCTCGCTGTCATCGGCGTCAACGAAATGTTGGGCGCTTCCATGCAGGTCGCGTCCGATACCTTCCGGTATGCGGAGCCCATGGCAATCGTCGGTATTGTCTTCCTCATCCTTGCCGTTTCCATCGCTCAGCTGGTCCGGCTGCTCGAGGAGCGGCTTCTCCTCTCATCCAGGCGGTGAACCACGATGGTCGTTACAGAAAAACACCCCGCTGTGCAGGTGCAGCGGCTCAACAAGTGGTTCGGCACGTTCCAGGTCCTCAAGGATATCAGTCTTGAGGTGCGACAGGGAGAGCAGATTGTAATCTGCGGCCCCTCTGGCTCAGGCAAATCCACGCTCATTCGCTGCATTAACCAGCTGGAACGTCACCAGGAGGGCGAGATTGTTGTGCATGGCCGCGAGATCGGCGCCAAGGTCGCGCGGCTGCATGAACTGCGCCGCGATGTCGGCATGGTGTTTCAGCATTTCAATCTCTTCCCACACTTGACCGTGCTTCGGAACTGTACGTTGGCGCTGACGCGGGCGAGGGGCATCGCCCGTGAACAGGCTGAGGAGATCGCCATGGCGATGCTGGGGCGGGTGCGCATCAGCGAGCAGGCCCGCAAATACCCCAGCCAGCTTTCCGGCGGGCAGCAGCAGCGTGTCGCGATCGCACGGGCGCTCTGCATGAATCCCAAGGTTATGCTGTTCGACGAGCCGACCTCCGCACTCGATCCAGAGATGATCAAAGAGGTTCTCGATGTCATGAGGTCTCTGGCCGAAGACGGGATGACAATGATCTGTGTCACGCACGAAATGGGCTTCGCCCGAGAGGTCGCCGACCGGATCATCTTCATGGATGCAGGCTCAATCGTTGAGGCTGCGCCGCCCGCCGACTTTTTTGCCAATCCGCAGCATGAACGCACGCGTTCCTTCCTGCAGCAGATTCTCTAACTTAATCGAGTATTTCAGAAAGGAACACACATGGCAGCGACCCGTGCCTGGACGAGGATCGATTTCGAGAAGGACGGAAAACAGTCAGATTATGTGCGCGTGCCATTTTCTTCGGACAAGTCCGCCTATGGGTGGATCCCTGTTCCGATGATTTGCATCCGCAACGGCGACGGGCCGACGGCCCTTCTAACGGCCGGCAATCACGGCGATGAATATGAAGGCCAGATCGCGCTGCTGGAGCTGGCTCGAACGATTACCGCAACAGAACTCCAGGGCAGGATCATCATTCTTCCCGCACTGAATTATCCGGCTGTGGTTGCCGGAAAGCGGGTTTCACCGCTTGATGACGGCAACTTGAACCGCCTTTTCCCAGGCGACGCCAATGGCGGACCGACAGCAATGATTGCACATTACGTCGAAACCGTCCTTTTCCCACTGTCGGACATCGTCATAGATTTGCACTCAGGGGGAAAGTCGCTCGATCACTATCCGGTAGCGCTCGCTCGTCCAGGCCTTAATCCGGAAACGACTGCAAAAATTCGCACCCTCCTCCAAGCTTTCGGGGCGCCGTATAGCGTGGTGACGACAGGCGAGGGTGGTGGCGCGGGGAGTACCCTTTACGCCGCAGCAGAACAGTATGGCATTCCGGCACTGACCACGGAGCTTGGAAGCGGCGGAACCCTCTCTGCGCATGGTTTGTCCATTGCCAAGAACGGCCTGCGGCGCGTGCTCAAAGCTTATGGTATCGCGCCGGACGTCGACACGGCGGAGTCGCCCGGAACGAAGTTCATGCGCTCGCTTAGCCGTACCGGGTCGGTTTATGCGCCTCGGGGTGGGCTTTTCGAGCCTTTTATTGATTGCGGAGAGAACGTGATCAAAGGTCAAGCCGCTGGCCTGCTGCATTCTTTCGACGATCCGCTCGCTGCGCCCGAGAAGCTTTTATTCGAAGCCGATGGTGTCGTCATCTGCCGCCGCTTTCCGACACTAACCGAGCGGGGTGATTGCTTGTATTCACTCATGGTCGAAGCAAACGGATAGTTTGAGGTTATCTGCTGGATGAGAGGGGTGGCATTCACCTTCGGATGTAAGTTCAGGTTCGGCTCGATCGAGCTTCAAAGTTGCCGCTTGTTCTCAGATAAGCTCCAAGGTCGGTCACGTCTCGATCCCCATCCTCACGATGATGCTGGCTCTCCTTCCGAAACAGGCTTGTTGATGCGACATTATCGTTACCCCTCAAATCATTCGAAAATCTGGGAACGCATCGCTCGTTCCCGGCGGCCTCATGCGAGAAGGGAGGAGGTCAAATACCAAGCGTGGTGCACTCCCAGCGGAGGTTTAATGGCATAATCCTTGGGCGGTCAGATGCCAAAGGATGACAGTATCGGGCACGGACCAGTGCTTTCAGAAGCGCATTCACTGACCAATCGCCGGAGCGAACTCCTTGCGCGCTCCAGCTCCGCGATGCGCTTATCGAGAGATGCGAGCCGGATCTTAGCCAGTTCGCGAGCAGTGGCGCGGTCATCGCCAGCGTCGAGATCCAAAAGCTCCTTAATCTCGTCAAGCGAGAAACCCGCTGTCTGAGCCTGCCTGATGAACTTGAGGCGGCGAAGATCTTCGATACCGTAACGACGGACCCCATTATACCCGGTAGGGGTCGGCAGAAGGCCTCTGCGCTGATAATAGCGGACCGTCTCTACCCCAACTCTCCCGGCTTCAGCGAATTTTCCAATAGTAATGTTCATGGGCTATTGACTCCGTACCACAGTACGGAGGCTATGGTCTTGCCAACGCTTTCACAAGACAAAAGGAGATGTGAGATGTTGGACCAGGTCCAGAATTCGAAGAAAGCAGTCATCTATCGCATGGTGACGCCTGAACACACCTGCCCCTACGGCCTGAAGGTCAAGCACCTGCTGGAGAGTGCAGGCTACGAGGTCGAAGACAATCAATTGACGACACGTACCGATACGGATGCGTTCAAGAGAGACCATGGTGTTGCGACAACACCGCAGGTCTTCGTGGCTGGCGACCGCATTGGTGGTCATGACGACACGAGGCGCTTTCTTGGCAAGAAGGTGGTCGACCCCAAACAGACCACATATCGCCCGGTCGTCGTTTTGTTTTCAATGACCGCTCTCATGGCGATGGCAGCGAGCAACGCAGTCAGTGGTAACCCCTTCACTCTGAAGTCTGCAGAGTGGTTCATTGGCTTCTCAATGGTTGTGTTGGCGTTGCTCAAGCTTCAGAACGTCGAATCCTTTGCGACGATGTTCTTGAACTACGACCTGCTGGCAAAGCGCTGGGTGCCTTACAGCTATATCTATCCTTACGCGGAGGGCGCGGCAGGGGTCCTGATGGTGGCCGGGGCGTTGAATTACATTTCGATCCCGGTGGCACTCGTAATTGGTATGATCGGCGCAGTGTCCGTGTTCAAGGCCGTCTACATCGATCGGCGTGAGTTGAAGTGTGCTTGCGTCGGTGGGTCCAGCGATGTTCCGCTTGGCTTCGTGTCGTTGACCGAGAACCTGATGATGGTCGCCATGGCGGTCTGGATGGCAGTGTTATCTTCAGGTCTGGTCGAAGGCCGGGCCATGTAGTCTCACATAGGACTCTGTACACATGGGCGATAACCGCGATGCACATTCTTGCCTCCAAACCGGAATCCTCATTGTTTACGACCAGGCCCATCGATCGTCGTGCCACTTGGTGGCCAATCGTAGTCCGTCCAGGCCTTGGTCAATGTGACGGCGATCCTGTAATTGTGGCAACCGCCATCGTACCGATTAACGCTTCAACGGTCCGCCGCAGAACTCCCAGTTAGGATCCGATAGTGGCTGATCGCTGTTCGGTTTGCAGTTGCGACGGGGTCGCCACGATGAAATTGCAGCATTTCGCCACGGCCGGGACAATCGCTCAGAGGTGGTAGGCGTTGTGCTCCAATAGAACCGCCTACGGTGATTGGTCCCTTGAAGCTGGTCAGGCGTCGGTTTCAACTGGGATAAAGCGAACGCGACTCCACAGGGCAGCCAAACGCTTTTCTGATCGTGCCGTTCTATACGTGAAATTGTTGTTATATATCCGCGCTAGCCGTCGCCTTAAAGTTCCCCAAACGGTGGCTCGCGTGCGGCTGGCTAGACGTTCATTCTTGAACGGCCTTAAACCTTCCCGACGTCAAAGGAGAAATCATGAGCGGATTGACCGAAGACAGTTTTGTCTCGGGCGGGTTAGATCATATCGGCCTCACCGTACCTAACGTTGCCAGGTCTCTATCGTTTTTCACGGACTGTCTGGGCTGGGAAAAGATTGGCGAGCGTCTGGATTATCCAGCTGCTTTCGTTAGCGATGGCACTGTCAAGATTACACTTTGGCAGGTAGCTGACCAGAATTTGTGCGTGAGTTTTGACCGACGTCAAAACGTCGGCCTGCATCACCTCGCGTTGAAAACACGTTCTGAAGCCGAGTTCGTTCAATTATTTGCTCGGATCAGTGCGTGGCCAGGAACAGCCGTCGAATTTGCCCCGCAAGCTTCTGGAGCGGGGCCGAAGATGCACTTTATGATCTACGAGCCTGGAGGATGCCGTATAGAGTTTACGTTTAACCCGCGCGACGTGTGATGCTCCGTAGGATCAGATATTGGCGGCAGAATTAGGATCGCGGTGGGTACGTTATATTTCATAAGACGGAAAACCGTCTTGGAGTGGCGATTGGGTGGCCAGGATAGCTTTCACACTAGCGCAGCACTCATTCGGCTGCGAAGCGTGATCCCGATACAGTCGTCACGCTGGAGAAAATGGCGTAGCGCTGAAGGCGTGGCTCGTGGAAAATGGGCGAAGCGTGGCGGAAACGCCGGCACATCCAAAAGTTCCATAAGATAGATTATGCGATAAAATCTTGTAGCCGCAAAGTTAAAATGTCCTGTTTCTGCAAAGTTAGAATGTCACACTCCCCGCGTCTGATTGACCTCTGGGAGACTGCAGATGGGATTGATTACGATGAGCGAGCGCGACCTGCATAGGATAGAGGTGCTGTCCAAAGTCGTTGATGGCCGCATGACTATTGTCAAAGCGGCGCATGTGCTGGCGATCAGCAAGCGCCATGTCCAGCGCCTGCTTGACCGTATTGAGATAACCGGTGCTGCGTCGATCCGACACAAGGCGATCGGGCGACCGTCGAATAATAAGATCGCCCGCGGCGTTCGCGATTATGTTTTGATGCTGGTGCGTGAACGCTATCTTGATTTCGGACCTACGCTCGCGGCCGAGAAGCTTCAGGAGGAGCACGGCGTCACAGTCTCGCGTGAGACGCTACGCAAATGGATGCAGGAGGCCGGAATTTGGCTTTCGAGAAAGCAGCGCCGGACATTTCATCAGCCGCGGTTGCGGCGTGAGGCTTATGGCGAGCTGGTGCAGATCGATGGCTCCGAGCATCGCTGGTTTGAGGATCGTGGTCCGGCCTGCTCTCTGCTGGTATTTGTTGACGACGCCACCGGCAAGCTGATGCAGCTCCGGTTTGTTCGATCGGAGAGCGCCTTCACCTATTTCGAGGCACTGGCGCTTTACCTCGAAGAGCACGGCGCACCGATTGCCTTCTATTCCGACAAGCATTCGGTCTTCAGGGTGGCAAAGAAAGACCCCAAGGGCGGCCAGGGCATGACGCAGTTCGGTCGGGCGTTATCAGAGCTGCACATCGAGATTCTCTGCGCCAATTCCAGTCAGGCCAAAGGCCGCGTCGAGCGTATGAACCGAACGCTTCAAGATCGACTCGTCAAAGAATTGCGGCTGGCCAGGATCAGCGACATGGAAGCCGGGAATGCCTTTCTGCCGACATTCATCTCACACTATAATGATCGTTTTGCGGTGACCCCTGCCCGTTCCGACAACCTTCATCGACCTGTCAACATGACAGCAGACAGGCTGAAGGATATTCTCTGCAAACGTGAAGAAAGATATGTCGGCGCGCAGCTGACATTCTCTTATGAACGCAAACGCATCATGCTCGAAGAGAACGACATCACGCGCGGTTTGGTCGGCAGGTATGTCGAGACCTATGCCTATGCCGATGGTCGCCTCGATATCAGATGGAAAGGTCACTCATTACTCTACAGGACCTTCGACAAGGACCAGAGCGTGACGCATGCTGCGGTCGTGGAGAACAAGCGTCTCGGTGATGTATTGGCCTATATCAAGGAGCAGCAGGATCGCCACAAGGTCGTGACCCCCAAGACCAACAGCAGCAAGAACGGCTACAAGCCAACGGGTCGTAAACCTGGTCGGCGGACGGATTTTATGAACGATCCGAAGGTCATCGCGAGGCGGCAAAAAGCTCTAGCTAGAATGGACGCGGCTGAATAAAAGCGGCTTTTTTGCCCAAAGCTGTCGTGGTGACTGAGAAAGCTAAAGCCGCAGGGTGTCTTTCACCCGCCCCCTCCCTGCCCTTGCAACCCGGCCCAGCCGGTTCGGTCGGGGGCTACTCGTCAGCGCCAATGTCGCATTTCTAACGCTGGCAAAGCGACAGCTGACATTTTAACTTTGCACAATCTGCGACAATTCAACCTTGCTGCCACAAATCTAACAAAAACAATATGTTAGCAAATATGTTGCTTTGCCGCTTCGATGACGGCAACGCCGCGTACAAAGTATAGGCCCGTAATGGATTTGGATGATCAGTCCCCGCGTTTGCACTTAGCGTATTCTGAAATCGACGCCTGCGACGACGTTGCCAGTGCTCTCGCCATATTCCAGAGATCATATCGCATCGATCATGTGACGTACCACCTGTCGCAAACCTCGGCGAGCTTGGTTGACGCGCCATTTGTGCGAACAACCTATAACGAAGCGTGGGTCGCCCGTTACCTGTTGCGAGGATACGTTTCGGTTGACCCCATCGTCGTAGAGGGTTTTCTCCGCCAGCTTCCATTCGATTGGCGAGACGTCGAGGCGACCAAAGCAGCACAGGAATTTCTGCTGGATGCCGCCCGGCATGGCATCGGTAGGAACGGCTTTTCGATACCTGTCGCCGACAAATCGCGTCGTGCACTTCTTTCTCTCAATTCTTCGGCCTCAAACGAAGAATGGAACGACATCGTCGCCGATGCTCGGGACGAATGGCTTGAGCTCACCCGTCTCATACATCGAAAAGCAATTTTCGAAGTCTTTGGTCGTCACGACCCTGTGCCACTGTTGAGCCCTCGCGAGATGGAATGCCTCCATTGGCTAGCGCTTGGCAACGATCACAAAGGCTTGGCGCTCATACTTGGTCTTTCTGAGCACACGACACGGTCCTATCTCAAGTCTGCCCGCTATAAGCTGGGATGCTTGACCACAACTGCGGCAACAGCCCGAGCAATTCAGCTACGCCTCATCAATCCCTACGCCAATACCCCTATCTGAGGGTGCCGTTCCAGGGGAATACGACCCTTCCCGAGACATTGGCATGCTGCAACGCACACACGTTGGAGACGCCCATGTATCTTTTAGTTCAGGCCCATCAGTTCGAAAAATTCTCCCACTTGATCGATCAGTCTTTCCTGCTGCGAAAACGAGTTTTTGCGGATCTGCTGGGCTGGAAAGTTGCAGTGTCCGGAGAAATGGAAAAGGACTTGTATGATACTCTGGATCCCGCCTACCTTTTCTGGTGTGATGATGAGGGAAAGAGGCTTTACGGAACGGTCCGGCTCTTGCCGACGACCGGGCCAACTCTCTTATACGACGTCTTCCGGACGACCTTTCCCAATTCGTGCGACTTAGTTGCCCCCACGATATGGGAGGGCACGCGTATGTGCATTGACGAAGACGCTATCAGCCGCGACATGCCCGAGTTGCGCCCGGATCAGGCGTTTTGTAAGCTTTTGCTCGCTTTGTGTGAGGTGGCGCTCGACCATGGGATCGAGACATTAGTATCGAACTACGAACCCCACTTAAAGCGACTGTATGAACGCGCCGGCGCGGAGCTTGAGGAGCTTGGCCGAGCAACGGGATTTGGGCGCTTCCCGGTTTGCTGCGGCATATTCGAGGTCTCCCCCCGAATTCTCAGGCAGATGCGAACTAAACTGGAGGTATCCGAGCCTCTATACCGACGCAGCTATCCTACTCGACGGCAAACCGGCCAGCCTATAGTTCGTGGCGAAAGGCTTTCCGAACGTCTGCAAGCTGATTTCAGCGAGATTCAGTCGGACCAGGCGGATCAAGTCCAATCCCGCTCTCTTGTAATGGCGTCCTGGCCCAGTCCCGGATCTTCCACGATCAACCCGTGAAGGGTCCGCCAGCGAGCTGCGGCCGCTTGGCTTCGCCTGCGCGGTGATCGCGCCCGTGACCGCGCCTTTTTAGGAGCCATCGAGCCGGATTTGACCCGCTCCCAATGGAGCCTTCAAATGTCGTATGATCTCACGCTCGCACAGTCCCACGCCTTCCAGCTTTCCCGCGACCTGATGGTCCCGGTTACCGTCTTCGAAGTCGACGGCGAGTATCCGCTGACAGGCCGTCTTCCTTTGCCGGCTGGCAAAGCCTGTGGGAGGACTCATGATCGACATCGGCGTTTCGAAACCGCTGGCGAAAGCAATTGGTGCCCGGCGTGAAATCCAGCGGCATCTGGAATGTCTGACCTGGCAGATTGCGTCGCGCGCCAGAAGACAGGCGACGACGGTAAAGGCCCAGAGCCGCAATCGTCTAAGATGCGGCTCTCGTACATATCATCATGAGCTCGTCCATCGCCTTACCTTCGAGCGGTGGGTCGAACTCCACGTCATTGCCTGCAGGCTGGTGGTGCAAGAGCAGGTCATCGATGAGCTAAGGCATCGCGACAAGCGACCTGTGCATCATCCGGCGACATAGGCAGACCCGCGAAGAGGGTGCAGGTGCTGGACTTGCCGGTCTTTGATGTCAGCGGCATGAAGGGCTTGGCCATATCAGTTCCTTCCCGCTGGAGACAGATATCGGGCCCGTGTCGGACTGCCCTTCTTGTTCGCTGCGGTCTGAACCGGCGGCCGGGCGTTTCAAGGCCGCTGTCGCGCCGCTGAGCGGCCGATCCAACCTCTCCGCGCGAGAGCAGCCTCGCGATCCCAAGCAGGTCGGAACCTGCCGGCCCGCAAACCTGCCCTGCTTGTTCAGCCGGATCGGACCTGTGAAGCCGCCCGTCCTTTGCCGGTTCTGGTCAACCGCACCGAAGGGCAAACCGGCACGGGCCGGAACCGCTTCGGCAGCCAGGAAGGAATGAATATGGCCAAGTCCGCAACTCCAAACCGCTCCAACGCACGGATCTCGCAAGCTCGCCGCGGAGTAACCCTCGAAATGGTCCGCCTCTCGTGCCCCGATGCCTCCCAGGCTCTCAAGATCTCCGAAAGCTTTGGCACAGCAGTCGTCGACAGCGATGGTATCCGCAGCCTGCATGAGCGGCTGATCCTCGAGACTGCCGACAGCCTCTCCGAAGGTTTGGGCGAGAAGGCCATGCAGATCCACCTGCAGCGCATCGTCGGGGCCTTCGTCGGATCGGCGCACGGCGCCGGGCAGTTCTACTCCCGCGCCGTTACCGAAGCACGCGACGCAACTGCCAAGGCATCGAACGAAGCCCGCGACGAGGATCTCGATGGTCCGGTCGGCTACGATAGCGCCGCCCAGCGCAAGCGGGAATTCGCGGCCGACATGGGCATCCAGTCCCACGCACTCCGGATGGCAGCCGAGGGCGCGGTAGCCGCCTATGAACAGGTCGTCGGCGAGACCTGGAAGCCCTTCGACCGCCCAGTCGAAAACCCGGTTGCATCGCTCGACCGCAAAGCGGCCGAGGCTCAGATGGCGGCACTCGGATGACGCACTCGGTGGGGCATTCCCCGCCATTCCCCTCTTTCAGGCTGGCGCCCCACAGGCGCCGGCCTTTTCTTGTGTCGAAAAGAGAGCGGAGGCGCGCCGATCGCGGCCCGTCCCGTTCGATGGTCCTGCAGGAGCCGGGCGCCCATGCAACGGCTTTGCCGTCCTCCACGCTGTTACGGCCTTCGGTGCACGGCCACACCATCGGCCCCTGACTTCGGACCTCCGTGGCGGGCCGCGATCGGCGCGGTCCCCGAGAAAAGGAGAAAAGAGTCATGACAAAGAAATCAGGATCGGACCGTGTGGACATCTACAAGCGGATCACCGATCGGATCGTCGAGGATCTGGAACAGGGCGTCCGTCCCTGGATGAAACCGTGGAGCGCTGCCAACACCGGTGGCCGTATTAGTCGACCCGTACGCCACAATGGCCTTCCCTATTCGGGCATGAACGTGCTCCTCCTATGGTCGGAGCAGATATCGCATGGCTTCGCTTCCTCAATGTGGATGACGTTCAAGCAGGCGCTTGAATTGGGAGGAGCTGTCCGCAAGGGCGAAACCGGCTCGACCGTCGTCTTCGCCAGCCGTTTCACCAAGTCCGAACCGGACGGAAACGGAAACGAGGTCGATCGGGAGATCCCGTTCCTGAAGGCCTATTCGGTGTTCAACGTCGAGCAAATCGACGGTTTGCCCGACAGCTATTATGTCCCGCCCGCCAGGGTCGTTGATCCGATCGAGCGGATCGAGAGCGCCGATCGCTTCTTCCGCAATACAGGCGCTGTCATCCGGCACGGCGGCAACCGGGCCTACTATTCTCCGGTCATGGACTACATTCAGATGCCACCGTTTGAGGCGTTTCGCGATGCTGCCGGATACGCGGCCGTCCTCAGTCATGAGGCGACACACTGGACGGCGGCTGAACATCGTGTGGGACGCGACCTGTCGCGTTATGCCAAGGACCAGACGGAGCGGGCACAGGAAGAACTCATTGCCGAGCTCGGCAGTTGCTTCCTCTGCGCCGATCTCGGTATCGCACCAGAGCTCGAACCGCGGCCGGATCACGCTTCTTACCTGCAGTCGTGGTTGTCGGTGTTGGCCAACGACAAGCGGGCGATCTTTCAGGCGGCGGCCCATGGGCAACGCGCTGTGAGTTTTCTGCATTCGCTGCAGCCGGAAACCGATGTGAAAGCTGCGGCGTGAATTTCAAGCGCGATCGTCACCACCGGTGGCGGCCACGTGTTCCATATCCCGCTGATCGCTAAGACCTTGTGCAATGTCAGCTTCCAGCCTTCCCCAGATCGACGGTTCTGCAGCGTCAGGTCTGGGTTTGCGGGACGGTTTGCGTTCGACGATGAACGGCCTAGTCTGCTGGCGCATTGGTCCTCCGGGTTGCGATTCGCGTGCGCAACGATATCCCACCGGGCGCAGTCAACAAGCGGGCCAATGTTGGCAGAAGCGCTTGTCCCCTGATGAAGCAGGGAGAGACGGCGGTTCAATCGGACGTGTCGCAGGATGCCATTGGCGCCCAAGGCAAATGGGGCGGAATGCCATTGCTATCTCCCTTGACGTCAGAGTTTCCGGCAACCCATCCGCGGGCTCGATGAGGCATGTCTGACCGGAGACCGGCTGCGCCTCGATCGTCTTACCGCAACGGCCACGGCCACTTTTCTTACCCCTGCCGGCTGCGCCGCCATTCCTCTCGAACCAACAAAAGTGGTAGTCGCCGCCCTCCACTGTGTTCCGGCCTTTCAGGTGCGGTCCGATCGTCACCGGTCTTTGCGACAGCCATCGAGGCCGCGATGGGCGCGGCCCGAATATGAGAAAAGGAATACGACAATGGCAACCATCGGCACCTTCACCTCTACCGAACACGGCTTCACCGGCTCCATTCGCACTCTCGCCCTCAACATCAAGGCACGCATCGCCCGGGTCGAGAACCCTTCCGAGAAGGGCCCGCAGTTCCGCGTCTACGCCGGTAGCGTCGAACTGGGCGCCGCCTGGCAGAAGACCTCCGGCGAGGGTCGCGACTATCTCTCCGTCAAGCTTGACGATCCGAGCTTCCCGGCTCCGATCTATGCAACGCTTACCGAGGTGGAAGGCGAAGATGGCCTTCAGCTGATCTGGTCACGCCCAATCCGGGATTGACAGATCGGAGGCCCCGCCAACAGCGGGGCCTCTTCTGCTCTAACGCTTTCCGCAATCTTTCGTCCATTAGATCGAAACGGATGGCGGACTTGATCATGGCCAGATCGCGAGGCACGGCGGATATTCCGTCACTGATCTCCAAAATCGACGTTCAGCCAATTTAGCGGGCTGTCCTACCAGTGGATTGTCGACCCGTATTGGAGGCGCAAACACAATCAATGCAGCGAAATATTTCGGTGATCCCTGTTGGCACAAACGTCATTGTCAATACGCGGCATCAAGGGCAAGCCATTTCCTGCCGGTTGCTCCGGAGGCTCAACCACTCCTATCAGAATCACTTCTTAGACTGTCGCAAAATAGTTACTTTGAATGCGATCGTCGTGTCAGCCGTCGAAGCTGCTCAGTTTCTTCAGAAGGTCGTTTGAAATCTCGAATTGACGTGCAGTTCCTCGTCCCATGGAGTTGGTTCCCATGGTTTCGCGCAGCATACCCCGCTTGACGAGAAGATCGACCGTCTCCTTCACTCCGCTTCGCGTCAATCCAGTAATTTCAACTATTTTGGATAGAGTTAGCTTCTGGTGTGTCTGGCTCATCGTGTAAAGGATCGTCATCATGCCGATCTCTTTCAGTCGTGCCTGCGGTGTTTCGTCCTCCAGCGTGCGATTGAGGATCTCGTGCAGGATCAACCCGGAAAAGGCGAGATTGTGCAAATGCGTCTTGAGTGCTCTTGTCATGTTATTTTACTGTGTTATAAGCGGCAGTTAAATTGCAATGGCGTTTCTGTCAGGCGCTGGTGCCACGGCGCCGCTTTGTTGTTTTGGGGGAGCAAATTCATGAAAAGCCTTCTGCTGTCCGTTTCATGGATGCTGTCATCCTATCTGATTTCCGGCAGCAATGCGCGCGCTGATGACTGGGGATGTCAGGTAATCCTGTGCCTTTCCAGTCCCGGCGGGCCGACCCAGTATGCCGAATGCCGGCCCCCCATCCAGAAACTATGGCGCGCGCTTGCCAAGGGCCATTCATTCCCAACATGCAGCGGTGTCGGGTTTCACAGTTCCCGGCCCGGCTATGAGCCATATTATTGCAATGATAGCTTTCGGCTTTCGCGCAGTTATGGCCCCCGCGGCGAGCAGGCGACCTGCGTTTCAACCGCTCTCGAGCCGGTAGAAGGCTCGCTTTGCTCGTCCGGCCGTGACGATGACGACTCCAGCTCGGTCCGGTCTGCACGATGGCAGCGGCGGGACGGCCGGCTTCAGTGCATGGGTTATCCGATCGCGCGTCCCAATGTGCGATCGCAACCCCACTATATCGATGTGACCATCGACGGTGTTGGCAGACAGCGTGTCTGGTACTGAGCAAATGGACGCCGCATTCGTTGATATCGCGCAGAGCTGCGCGCCCACGGTCCGCGTAGAAACGCTGGCCGCAGTCGTCAGCCTGGAGAGCAGGTTCCTTCCCTTCAATATTCGTATCAATAGCGGCGTGCCACTCCCTGCGCAGCCCACCAGCAAGGCCGAAGCGATTGAGGTGGCAACGTCCCTGATCGCCGACCACAAGGATATCCAGGTCGGACTAGGCGGGATCGACATCAAGGAGCTCCAGAAGTTCAATCTTTCGATTTCGGATGCCTTCGACCCGTGCCAGAATCTCAGGGCGACCGCGGCGCTCCTCGACGGCTACTATCGCCTCGCTGTCCGTTTCGGTGCTGATCCCGCGCGTGCCGAAGCGGTGATGCTCCAATCCTTCTACGGGCGGGATGATCCCTCTGTCGGCGAAATGGTCAGGTATGACGAGCAGGTGCGGAAGGAAGCGAGACGCCTCTCCGCAACGCTCGCATCCCTCGCGACTGGCGGACCGGCTGGATCAATCGCTCGTGAGGATGCCCCCGAGGAGCAGGCTGAAATCCAGTTGGGTCAGCCAATCCCCAAGAAAGTCGTCCAAACCGAAGAGAGCGCATCATGGGACGTGTTCCGTTCCAGAGGGCGCCCTTCAGTTCTCGTTTTCCAGAATAACAGATCGGAGCATTGAATGATCCTGATAAGTAGCCTTCGTCCCCTCACGGCCTCGACGCTGATGGCCATCGCCATCGTTGCCTGCCTCGTCGAACCGGCCTTTGCCCAGTCCGCCGGTATCGAAAGCGTGCTGCAGAACATCGTCACAATGCTCACCGGAAATATTGCCCGCCTGCTGGCGATCATCGCCGTGATCATCATCTGCATTGCCTGGATGTTCGGGTACATGGATCTGAGAAAGGCCGGTTTCTGGATCATCGGCATAGGTGGCATTTTCGGCGCCACTGAACTGGTCAACACCATCGTCGGCGGCTGACGTCAATGGTGAACACTTCCGCCCTTGAGGAGGACACGCTGTTCGTGGCCTGCACCCGCCCGGCCATGATCGCCGGCGTGACCATGGAAGCGATGGGCATCAACATCATGCTGACCACCATCCTCTACATCACAGCGGGATCGATTGCCTATGCGCTTGTCGGCATCATCTTCCACCTCGTGTTTCGGGCGCTCGTCAGGCACGACCACAACATGTTCCGCATCCTGCTCGCCTGGATCGAAACCCGCGGTCGTTCCCGCAACGCCGCCTATTGGGGTGGCGCGACACTCTCGCCCTTGAGGCTAGTAAGGCGCTACGACGAAAGGGATCTAAGTCTTGCCTGATCTTACGACATTGCGGTCCCGCGAGCTTGGGCCGGAGACCTTTATCCCCTATGTGCGCCATGTCGATGAAAGTACCATCGCGCTTGAGACCCGTGCGCTGATGAGCGTGCTCATACTCGAAGGTGTCTCCTTCGAGACTGCCGACATTCTCGATCTCAACGGTCTGCATCGCAGCCTCAATACGCTCTACCGCAATATCGCCGACGAGCGGCTGACGCTCTGGACGCATGTCATCCGCCGACGCGAGAACGCTTATCCCGAAGGGCGCTTTGCCAATCGGTTTTCAGACGGCCTAAACACCAGATACCGTGAGCGAATGGTGCACGAGGACCTCTTCCGCAACGATCTTTATCTGAGCCTCGTCTGGTCCGCGAGCCGTGATCCCGCCGAGAAAGCCGCGAATCTTCTGTCGCGCCTGCGCAAGGCGCGCCGCTCCGGCATTGAGCTGGACGAATTGGCGCTCAAGCATCTGCAAGACAAGGTGATCGACGTTACTGCCGGGCTGAAGCGTTTCGGGGCCCGCGTTCTGTCGCTCCATGAGCATGATGGAATCCTATTCTCTGAGCCGAGCGAGTTTCTACACCAGCTTGTCGGCGGGCGGCGGGAAGCCTTGCCTTTGACAGAAGGGCGCATTTCCTCGGCAATCTATTCGGACCGGGTGATCTTCGGTCGCGAGACAGTCGAGATCCGCCTTGAAGCGGAAACCCGCTACGCGGGAATGTTCGGCTTCAAGGAATATCCGGCGACCACGCGCAGCGGCATGCTCGATGGCATCCTGACCGCGCCGTTCGAGCTCGTCCTGACGCAGTCTTTCGCCTTTATGTCCAAAGCAGACGCCCGCACGATCATGGGCCGCAAGCAGAACCAGATGGTCAGCGCCGCCGACAAGGCCGCCTCACAGATCGAGGAGCTCACTGAGGCGATGGACGATCTCGAATCCAACCGCTTCGTGATGGGCGAACATCATCTCGGCCTTGCGGTTTTCGCTCCGACCGTCAAGGAACTGACCGACCACATGGCGAAGGCACGCGCGCAACTGACCAACGGCGGCGCGGTCGTCGCCCGTGAGGATCTCGGGCTCGAGGCCGCCTGGTGGGCGCAACTGCCGGGCAATCTCCGTTATCGTGCCCGCTCAGGTGCGATCACCTCGCAAAACTTCGCGGCCCTTTCTCCCTATCATTCCTACCCGACCGGCCGGAGGGACGGCAATGAATGGGGACCGGCCGTCGCGATGTTGAAGACCGCCTCGGGCTCGCCATTTTATTTCAATTTCCATCACAGTGATCTCGGCAACACCTTTGTCTGCGGCCCGTCTGGAGCGGGCAAGACGGTGCTCCTCAACTTCATGCTCTCACAACTCGAAAAGCACGATCCCCACATGGTGTTTTTCGACAAGGACCGGGGCGCGGATCTGTTCGTTCGCGCGGCCGGCGGCACTTATCTGCCGCTCAGGAATGGCGTTCCGACCGGTTGCGCGCCGCTGAAGGCCCTTGATCTGACGCCAGAGAACAGGATATTCCTCGCCCGCTGGGTCGGCAGGCTTGCGGGAGCGGCGACACGGGAACTGAATGTCAGCGAGCTGCGGGATATTGCTTCAGCTGTTGATGGTCTGGCGGACCTTCCCGTTGAGCGCCGCTCCATCGGCGCCCTGCGCGCCTTCCTCGACAATACCGATCCCGAAGGTATTGCCTCACGCTTGCGGCGCTGGGAGAGGGGAGGGCCCCTCGGCTGGGTCTTCGACAACGATCTGGATGATATCGGGATCGATGCCAAGTTCATCGGCTACGACATGACCGAATTCCTCGACAACGGGGAAATCCGCAGGCCATTGATGGCCTATCTGTTCTATCGCATTGAGCAGCTGATCGACGGTCGCCGCATCATCATCGTCATCGACGAGTTCTGGAAGGCGTTGCAGGACGAAGGTTTTCTTGATCTCGCCCAGAACAAGCTGAAGACGATCCGCAAGCAGAACGGTCTCATGCTGTTTGCAACCCAGAGCCCACGCGACGCCATCGTCTCACCGATCGCCCACACGATTATCGAACAATGCCCCACGCAGATTTTTCTGCCCAATCCGCGCGGCGACCACGCAGATTATGTCGATGGCTTCAAGCTGACTGAACGCGAATTTGAATTGATTTCCCGCGAGCTTTCGCTCGAGAGCCGTCGCTTCATCGTCAAGCAGGGCCACAACAGCGTGGTGGCCGAACTCAATCTCAACGGTTTCGACGACGAACTCGCGATCCTGTCGGGCCGGACAGTGAATGTGGAACTGGCGGATGCCATCCGCACTGAAATCGGCGAAGACGGCGGGGACTGGTTAACCGTGTTCCAGCAAAGAAGGAAGACACCATGATCCGTACCTCAAGGACAAGGCTCCTCCTGGCAACCGTCATGCTGCTGGCGTCGGCCGGTCTCGCTGACGCCCAGGGCATTCCTGTTACAGACCAGGCGGCGATCGCCAAGCAGATCGAGAGCATCGCTCAGCTCAAGTCGCAACTCGATGCGCTCAATCAACAGATCTCACAGGCGCAGGAGCTTTACGGTTCGCTGAACAAGATCACCGACATGGCCAATGTCGCAAGCCTGCTGAATGATTCAGCGATCCGAAGGGCACTGCCGCAGGACTTCACTGCCATCGAAAGCCTGCTCAGCGGCACCGGGGGCGGCGTGTTCGGCGATTCCGCGTCAAAGTTCCTTGAGGGCAACTCCACCTACCGCACCAGCGCGAACGATTTTTACGCACAGGAACTCTCACGCGCCCAGGACAGGAACGCCGGACAGATGAGTCTCGGCCAGCAAATCTATGACGCAGCCACCAAGCGGATCGACGGCATCGACGAACTTCGTCAGAAAATCTCCAGTGCTGCAGATGCCAAGGACATAGCCGATCTGCAGGCCCGCCTGCAGGCTGAAACAGCCTTTCTGCAGACTGACGTGCTTCGCATGCAGGGTCTGCAGATGGTTCAGCAGGCCCATGTGCAGGTCGAAGAGCAGCGCAAGGCTGAGGATTGGCGCCAGCGCATGGACACCATGGGAGCAGCGCTTAAATGAGATGGCTCGTTTCCGCTATAGCGATGCTTCTCCTGTCGGCTTGCTCCGCCGAAGGGGAGAAAGTCTACACTGTCGACGAACTGGTCGCCGACGAGGAATTGCTGACGAAAACCATCGGGAAATGCCGAAACAATCCCGGTGAACTCCGCGACACAGCCAATTGCCGTAATGCCGAGGCCGCCGATGGCAAACTCCGCCTCGAACGCATGCGCAAGTCGCTTGGAGGCTGACCGATGTATGAGGTATTCAGTTTCGTCGACGGTCAGTTCAAGGCGCCACTCGAAAACTTCATTTCCACCGGCACCTCGAACATTGCCAACTGGGTTGTTGGCCCGCTCACGGCGGCGCTGACGCTTTATGTCGTCCTCTACGGCTATCTCGTGCTGCGCGGCACGGTGCAGGAGCCGATCCTGGAGTTCGCGTTCCGGGCCATAAAACTCGCCATTATCGTCATGCTGGTGCGCAACGCCAGCGACTACCAGATCTATGTCACCAGCATCTTTTTTGAAACCCTGCCGAAGGAGATTGCCGAGGCGCTGAACTCGGGGACATCTCCCAGCGCATCGACCTTCGACAGTTTGCTCGACAAGGGCCAGAACTGTGCTTACGAAATTTGGTCGCGCGCCTCTTGGCCGATTGATATCATAACCGCCATTGGCGGTATGCTGGTGATCGGCGCAAGTTTCCTCGTCGCTGCGATCGGCTACATCGTCTCGCTCTATGCGCGTCTGGCGCTCGCCATCGTGCTCGCTATCGGGCCGATTTTCATCGCACTCGCGATGTTCGAGTCGACGCGCCGGTTCACTGAATCCTGGATTGGCCAGCTTGTGAACTTCGTCATCCTTCAGGTGCTGGTGGTGGCCATCGGCTCGCTGCTGATTACCTGTATCGACACCACCTTTACCGCGATCGAGGGATATAGCGATGTACTAATGCGGCCGATTGCGCTTTGCGCCATCTGCATCGCTGCGCTCTATGTCTTCTACCAGCTACCCGGGATCGCCTCCGCGCTTGCCGCTGGTGGGGCGTCGCTGACCTACGGCTATAGCGCGGCCCGTGATGCGCATGAAAGCACGCTCGCCTGGGCGGCCTCACGCACGGCAAGGGCGGTCGGACGCGGCTCACGCGCTATGGGCCGCCGGTTGACCGCGAACCGGACGGAATGACCGCCTCGATATCAATGACATGGGACAGGTTAGCTTTAGATGAACCGTATTCTCCTGCTGCTTTTGCTCGGCACCAGCCTTTCCGGTTGCGCCTCGATTTCCTACCCGCTGCCCAAATGTGACGGTTATTCCCGGCGTCAGCTGAACCGCTCCCTATGGCAGAGTGAGGATGAGGGCCGGCAGCAAGCGCCGGCCAACGAAATCTCTCGCAAATCGGAGAGCCGCGCGGTGCCTTTTGTAAAAGAACCGGCCGCCGAGAAGACGGCCGTATTTGCACGCTTCGATTCCGCGGATTTATACCGTCCATGTGAGGGCAACTGAGATGGTCAATACCGACAGCCTCCAGAACTATTTCGACAGGGCGCGACGCTTCGACCAAGATCGGCTCATTCAGGTCGAGCGCTCGGCCCGCATCGCCTGGTTCGTCGCGATTTCGGCCAGCGTCACTGCCGTTATCTCCGTCTTTGCGATTGCCGGGCTCACCCCTTTGAAGACGGTAGAGCCTTTTGTCATTCGGGTCGACAATTCGACCGGAATCGTTGACGTGGTGTCGCCGTTGACCTCGATCGCCGGCACTTATGATGAAGCCGTGACGAAATTCTTCGCGGCCAGATACGTTCGCGCACGCGAAGGCTATGTCTGGAGCGAGGGAGAGGAGAATTTCCGGACGGTGGCCCTCCTGTCGACGCAGCCCGAGCAGTCCCGCTTTGCGGCGTCTTACCGTGGCAGCAACCCGGATTCTCCGCAAAATATCTATGGGCGCAGCGCTACCGCACGGATCAACATCGTATCGATCTCCTTGATCAACGGCAATGTGGCATCGGTCCGATACGTACGAACCGTCACCCGAGGTGACGAGGTGCGCACCACCCATTGGGTCGCGACACTTACCTTCTCCTATGTCAACGCGCCGATGTCTTCCTCCGACCGGCTGATCAATCCCCTGGGATTCGTCGTCAGCGACTATCGCGCCGATCCGGAGGCGATCAATTGAAACAGAGATTTCTGATCGTTCTTTTCGTAATTGCCAGCTGTTCCTCCACGGCCTCATCTTTGGAGATACCGCGCGGTGCGTCTCAGGACAGCCGGGTCCGATTTATCGACTACCAACCCTACAACATCACCCGCGTCATTGGCACGCTGCGTTCATCGGTGCAGGTGGAGTTCGCGGTCGATGAGGAGATCGCTCATGTGGCGCTCGGCAACAGCGTGGCATGGGAGGTCGCACCTGCCGGGAATATCCTGTTTCTGAAACCGCGCGAAAACCAGCCGGTGACCAATATCTCCGTCGTGACGACCAGACGGGATGGTTCGACGCGCAGCTACCAGATGGAACTGACTGTCCGCGACGGCAGCGTGGAGGCCGGGCAGAACACATATTTCTACGTAAAATATCGCTATCCGGCCGATGAAGCTGAGCGTCGGAGAGAGGTCGCTGCCGCTCGCGCCCAGGCAGCGCAGGCGAGTGAAGCAGATCGTGTTCTGTCTCTTCATGAGGCCTACGGACCCCGCAACTGGCGGTACTCGGCGCAAGGCGCACAGACGCTTGAACCTCAGTCCGTCTTCGACAACGGCAAGGTCACCACATTTGCCTTTGCCGGTAATCAGGAAATGCCGGCGATCTATATGGAGAGTTCGGACGGCAGCGAAAGCCTGGTTCCAAAATCCGTCGACGGCAATCTGGTGCTTGTCCACGCAATCGGTCGCAAGTTTATCCTGCGCCGGGGCGGCGATGTCCTGTGCGTCTTCAACGAGGCCTACGATCGTGTCGGCATCAATCCCGGGACGAACACGACGTCGCCGTCGGTCGAGCGTGTCGTCAAGGCCGCGTCGTCCCCAGCGCGATAGGAGCTGTCATGGCCGAGGAAGAAATCACCCATATCCCTGGCGAGCGTGCTGAAACATCGACCGGCCGGCGGATCGACAACAACCCAGTCCTCAAGCGTGGCGCTGTTGCCTTGGCGATCGTTCTCTTCGTTACCTTTTCTCTCTGGTCGATGGGCGGGACGAACCCGCCGACGAATGGCGCGCAGCCAGAGCGCGTCGTCATCCGTCAGACGTCGAATTTCGAGCCGGCAAAGGAGCCGGTCCAGCCCGTTGTGAAGCCAGCCGAAGTCCAGCTGCCGGCACCCGTCGTCGTCGCAAATGCGCCGACCGACGACGACAAGCTGCTCGACGCAGCGCGACGCGCGCCGGTAATGGCCTATGGTGCGGGAAAGGCGCCTACCGCCAGCCGACAGCGGGAGGCCGACCCCAATCTCAACTCGAGCTATGTCCCGCTCGCGAACACGCCGGGCAGCTTTACGGGGCAAGGGGAAAACGAGGATCAGCGCTTCAACCGCATGCTGGCGCCGACTCAATTGCAGGGTTCACGCGCCGGCACGCTTGGAAACCGTGATTTCATCGTCGCGATGGGAACCTCCATCCCTTGTGTGCTCGAAACGGCGCTTTCATCAGATCAACCGGGTTTCACCAGCTGCGTCATCAACCGTGATGTCCTTTCCGACAACGGCCGCGTCGTACTGATGGAGAAAGGAACGCAGGTCGTCGGGGAATATCGCGGTGGATTGCGCCGGGGCCAGAAGCGGCTGTTTGTTCTCTGGAACCGGGCAAAGACGCCGAAGGGGGTGATCATTACCCTGGCGTCGCCGGCAACCGATGCCCTGGGTCGCGCCGGAATGGATGGCTTTGTCGAGACACATTGGTGGGAACGGTTCGGCAGCGCCATCCTGTTATCGATTGTTGGTGACGTAACGTCCTATGCCGACAGCCGTTTGCGGGATAGCGACGTCGATGCACAAAATACCACGAGCGCCGGTCAGCAGGCCGCGGCAATTGCAGTCGAGCAGTCGATCAATATCCCACCGACCCTGTTGAAACATCAGGGAGGCCTGGTTTCGATCTTCGTGGCGCGCGATCTCGATTTTTCCAGCGTCTACCGCCTTCGCGTCACCGAGCCGCAAAACCGTGTCTACGACCGCGCCGTTCTGGGCGACTTTGCCCCGGGCTCGACGCTTGTGACCAAGTAGGTGCTGCGATGACCGAAACGGCGGACACCGGTGTCGTGCGTGAACTGCTGCGGCCGCTTTCGCCATTCCTTCGCGACAAAACGCTCTATGAGGTCATTGTCAACAAGCCCGGCGAGGTCATGACAGAAGGAGAGAATGGATGGCAAACCCACGATATGCCGCAACTTGACTATGACCGGCTCATGCGTCTCGCCCGGGCGGTGGCAAGCTACTCCAGTCAATCGATTGATGAAACCCGGCCGATCCTGTCGGCGACTTTGCCCGACGACGAACGAATCCAGATCGTAATTCCGCCGGCGACGACACGGGGACTTGTCAGCATTACCATCCGCAAGCCGTCCGCGGTGTCGCTTGACCTCGACGATCTTGACGACGGCGGACTGTTTGCGGAGGTGGCTTGCACAGGAGAGGTTCACGGGCGGCCGGATCAGCGCTTGTCCGGTCTTCATCGCGCCGGCGCTCATAAGCAGTTCCTTCGGGAAGCGGTGCTTGCGCGGAAAAACATCATCATTTCCGGGGCAACCGGATCGGGCAAGACGACGCTGTCCAAAGCGTTGATCCAGCATATACCGGATACCGAACGTATCATTTCCATCGAGGATACGCCGGAACTAGTCATTCCGCAGCCCAACCACGTCCGTCTCATTTATTCGAAGGGCCGTCAGGGGACTGCGAAGATCGGGGCCAGGGAGCTGTTGGAATCGTGCCTTCGTATGCGCCCGGACCGGATCCTGCTGCAGGAGCTTCGGGACGGAACGGCGTTTTACTATGTACGGAACGTGAATTCCGGGCATCCCGGTTCTATCACGACTGTGCACGCCGATTCTGCACACCTCGCGTTTGAGCAACTCACATTGCTGGTGAAAGAGTCGGAAGGCGGTCGCGACCTCGAACGGCACGACATTCTGGAAATGCTGAAGATTGCGATTGATATCATCATCCAGTGCAAGCGGATCGACGGGCGGTTTCGGGTGACCGAGATCTATTACCGGGACGGGCTTGCGTCCGGCACCCAAGGTTGATCGGCGCGTGCGGATAGATATCGGTTGACGCTGCAGAAGCAGTATCAGGTGCTGAACTTTCTCTCGGGCAACTCACGGAAGGCCGCTGCCAGCAAGAAGGCAAATTTAAGCAGCCTGATCGAAGGCGTTGCTTACGGCAGATGCGGCGGCGGGAAAGGACGAGTGTTCTTGCGGCGGGTCGCGGTTGTCGGAAAGAGACGCTGATCACCATGCCACGGAGAATGGACATGGCAACGCCGGGCATGGATGATGTTCCACTGACGGATACAACAGTTCGCTCAGGATATTGCAATCGACCAGGGTGCCATGCCAAACTCTGTTTCATCGTCTGACCAGCGACGCTCCTCTCTTCGTCGATTATTCTGTCGACCAGTCTTCAACGCGCAATCCATCTACCCGACTGAACTCGCCGAGATTGTTGGTGACGAGCATGAGACCCCGAGCCTTGGCCTGACCTGCTATCAATACGTCGTAGGGACCAATAGGCGTTCCCTTTACGGCGAGGGCCGCCCGGATTTCCCCCGCGACAAAAGCGTCGCGTTGATCGAAGTCGAGGATCGGAAAATCCGAAAACAACAAGCGCAATGTTTCCAGATTGTGCTGGACCTTCGCGCTCTTCTGGGCTCCAAAATATAATTCATGTGCGACGATCGATGGCAGGCCGATCGTTCCTTCAGCGTTCTGAAGGACGCGATTGGCTAACTTGTCCGATCGGCGGCCAATCAATGCAATGACGGCATTCGTGTCGAGAAGATGCGAGATCACGGAAACACCGTATCAATCGCTGGCCGGTCCTGTGGTTTTGGCTGATCGCGCCCCTCTTTCATAAAATCGTCGCTTACGCTGCGCGCCATCGCAGCTTTCAGGGACGACCATGCCTCACCACGCTCAATGTGCGGGCGCAAAATAAGTGCATCGCCCTCCTGGGTTATTTCCACACTATCGACGTCGAAACGAAATTCTTTCGGCAGCCGAACTGCCTGAGAGTTGCCGGACTGAAATACGCGGGCGACATGGGGCATGGTGTTCGCTCCTTTCTGTATATACCGTTTTGTATATACGTCTTTTCTCCCAAGTCTTCAACCAGTAAGCTGCTTATGATCGACAGAGATAAGATACGCGCAGGTCGAGAGCGTTGTAAGTGCTACCGGACCGCGGCAGGAATCGGCCCCCCACCCGCCGCCTCCGGCCGTCGCATCCCGCCCTCCTTGATCCATACGATCAGCCATCAAGGCCGGCCGCGTCTTTCACTATATCACGAGATGACCAATGGCGATCGATCAGCACACGGCCGCATAGACTGCCTCCTTCAGGAACGAGCCGCCCTTCAAAGGCGGCATCGCGCTTCAGACGCGTTTCTCGACGTCAGCCGTTAAGCGCGTCCTTTACGGCCTTCGCTGAGGCGAAGGTCAGTTTTCTGGATGCCGCGATCTTGATCGTCTCCCCCGTGGCCGGATTGCGGCCTTCACGTGCCGGCGTCTCCTTCACCTTGAATTTGCCAAAGCCGGGCACGTTCGTCTCCGCTCCGTTTTTCGCCGCTTCGGTGATCTGCCGGAACACGCTGTCGACGATCGCTTTTGCCTGCGCCTTCGTCAGGTTCTGCTCGCCGGCGATCTTGTCCGCGATCTCGGTTGCTGTCGTCATGATTGAATCTCCTTGTCCGATTGATGATCCTTCTGGTATCGCAACCGGGCCGGGTCGATGGTAGGGGGAAGAATGCTCCGCCGTCCTGAATCCACCGGAAATCGACGATTTCCGCCGTGTCACGAGCCTTCAGGCCGTGCCATCATCACGATATCCCCTGCGACGTTTTGCTTTTTGGAGCCGCGTTGCCGCCCTTGCGGCATCCTGCTCGCTGTCGAAGGTCTCGATCTTCGACTGGCCGCTCGTGCCTATCCGGCCCCAGTGGCGGATGACCGACGCACCACCGAAGAGCGTCGGCTGGATCGCGAGCCCATAGAAGCGCCGCATGTTCTGCGACGGATCAATTCGGCGAAGATGAACTGTACTCGTATCCTTGATTTCCATGACCGAAGTCTCGCGCCCTTCGAAGGACCCGTCCAACGACTTCTTTGAATCAATCCGCCCGGACCGATTCATTGTGGTGATGATTGAGTGGATTGAGCCAGCTCCTACTGAAAAAAAAGGGCGCCAAACCCTTGCGAGGTACGACTCTCCTCTCGCCTGAAGGGACGCCCCGGGGCAAGGCATGTGATCTGAGCACATTCACACGACGATCCTTGCGATGCGTGACCAGCCTGCAAACGGTTCGTGTGCGGCAGTCGCATCGCAAATTCAGTTTCATATGTCGCCTTCGGCGCCTGCGTTGACTCAGGTGGCGCCATTCGGCCAATGGCGTCCGCGTCAAAACTCTCGCTCAGCGAAACAGAGAAGGCCCTGCAAAGCGGCGGGTTGAAGAATATTTCAGTGCAGACTGTCTGGCTGCCATCTGACCCGCTATCAGAAGATAGTCGAAGCACTTAAAGGAATGAAAGTTCAAAGGCTGCCGGAAAAAACGAATGCAGGCCACAATGCCTCTTTGGCATTCGACTTCACGAAAAGAACCGCCTCTTTTAACAACCCTATGAGCTCTGGCATTGTCACCCGATAATAGACGACAAGGCCGTGGCGTCGCGTTTCAACAACACCCGCCTCGCGCATTTTTGCGAGATGCTGAGAAAGCGCTGATTGTGATAAATCGACTTGATGGGCCAACTGCTTCACGCTCTGCTCATTGTTGGACAGTGCCAGCACGACCTCGACGCGCTTAGCGTTCGACAGGATGTTGAGCACCTCACCACACAGTTGTAAATAATCCGCCGGACGGTTGAGCTTACGGACCGGGCTTGAAGAAGCGATTGGTCCTGACGATCGTGTTCATGTCCTTGCGCCGAAAGTAGATGGCGCGACCGCAGCGGATCGGGTTGTGGCCCTGGACGATGATGATCTGCTCGTCCTTGCGCATCGACTGCATGATTTCATGCGGCATAATCAGCGGACGCCGCTGGAAGCTCAAATTCTCCGATTTCCGCGACGCGCTGTTCTTCGTATCCCAGCCTGTGTTGCGCGAACTTCCCTTCACCTCGACCGTCATCTCGCCGCATTGTGCCGAAACGCTACGCGCCGTATCGAGTGCCTTGATCCCCGCGTAGGAGGCAAATGCGCATCCATCGATCCACGAGGTTGCGCCGTCCTTCCCGAAATGCCGCTCAAGTTGACCGATGGACTGGTACATCAGCATCATCGAGATTCCGTACTTGCGCCCGCGATCACGCGCCTCTTCGAGAACACGCATGTAGCCGAGCAGGTCTACCTCATCAAGCATGAATAGCGCCCGTCGCGTGAAGCCGCCATCAGCCTGGATCATCGCATTGATTAGCGCGCCAATGATCACTCGGCCGATGCCCGGATAAGAGCGCAGGATCGACGCCGGGATATTCAGGAAGACGTCTTTGGTTCCGGTGACGATGTCGCTTGATCTAAAAGCATTGCCGCAGACGAGCGCCGCATAGCTCTCGAGTGACAGCCATTGCGTATCCTTTGACGCCGTTGAATAGACGCCGGAGAATGTCTGTTCGGTCATATTGGTAAACACGCCCAGGGTTTCGCGGATGAAGGCGGAGGCGGAATTCTCCTGGATGTCGCGCAACATAGCGAGAACCGAGGGCTCGGGTTCGGAGACGATCTGACGCAAGCTGCGCAGGTGGCGCCTTCCGGAATATTCTGGCGACAACATGACGTGGGCGAGGAGTCCCGTCAGAAGATTGTGGGCCTGACCTTGAAAATATGCGCCGCTCGAGCTTTCAAAACGCATGCTCTCGGACAGGAGCATATGGGCGACCGCGACAATATCCTCTTCCTTCTGTCTCGATGTCTCGATGCCATCGAGCACGTTAAAGCCCATGATCGGGTTTGCCGGATCGAGCACCATGACTTCACGGCCGAGTGCGCGGGTGCGGTGCTCGACCACCATCGGTGCGACCTCGGTGGAAGGATCGAGGCAGATCAGCGGCCCGGTATAACGCAGTGCCGTCGGCACGACGTTGCTGGTGGTCTTGTATCCGCCCGATCCGGCAAAAAAGAGCATATGGGTGGAATCGAAGTCCTGTTTGTAGGTCAGGAGCGGGGCTTTGCCGCCTTGTCCCCATGTTGATCGGTCCTTCGGATCGAAGGGCAGCTCATGGGCGACATCTTTGTCGACGCGGTAACGTTCGCCGACGACAATTTCGCCGTCCGCCGGAAGCAGTTTTCCGGCCGCCGGCATCGACAGCCAGTCCGCATTGCCGAAGGTTGCGCGCCGTGCCCGCTTGACCTGCTCGGGAACGACGACGGAGAGGCGCGCCGAGGCAGCGACCGCCATGAAGCCCCCCAAAGCCCCCAGCACGAAAATCATGTCGAGATAGGAAAGCGCATCGTGCCAGTCGATCACACCACGTTCCACGAATGGGGAAAGACGCCCGTATTCTCTGAAACCATAAAAGCCGGCAACGCTGAGAAAGCACAGAAGGCTCGTGATGGCGATCGGCCTTCGGCGATGCATGGGCAAAACCCACACCGTCAACAGGCCCGCGAGGGGTCCGAACAAAAGTGCAGGTAAAGGCGCTGCCCGCAAGAACCAGTAGGCCGTTTTTTGTGACATGTCGCTCGCCAATCCCGTCCAGTGCCAGCCGGCGATATTGACGGTAATGGCCGTGACCGCGATAGGCACGAGGATCAGCGACAGGCTCGGATGGAGTCTTCCCTTCACGGCCATTCCGTTCTGCCCCGGGCACCCGATACCTTGCCCTCATATGGTGGTGCCTTGAACGCCTCTGCGCCGATCTCGCGCAGGCGCCGGTGTTCGTCGGAGCCCGTTGTTACCCGCGCCAGCTCAAGCAGGCCGCCGAACAGAAACGCCCGGTCGGCATTCGACAGGCCTGCTTTCATGACAATATCGCCAAGCAGGAATTTCTCCCGAGCCTGCCGTTTGCGATCAGCGTTCATCTTAAACCGTCTCCGTCGTTCCAGGCTCACGATCTGCCGGTCAACGCGCCGGAGGCTCTGTGCCGACAGCGCCGTTTTTCTTTTCTGTCCGAAATCGCGCTGCGATCTCCTCAATGATATGATCGACCTCCTCGTCGGCGATCTCCATTTCCGCGAGCCCCGATTTCGTGGCGGCTCTTGCGAAACGTTCTGCAGATTTAACTATCAAAGAACGCCTGCGTTCGCGCAGCTTTTCAATTTGAGCGTCAATATCCAAAAGAGATGATTTTGCGGCCATCCGGCACCCTTTCCTGCAGATTCGACTTATCGAGCCGCCAATTAAACTGACTAGAATAAGATAGTCAAATAATCTACCCTGCACAAGGCTGCAAAATCGCCGATGACGGAAGTCCGGCTTATGCGGGCTTTCGGAGAAGCGGCATCTGCCCTGCGGTCCGATCGGTTTGAGGGCGCAATATACGTCGCAGAGGCGACGTGCCAGAAGTCGGGAGAACAGTCGTGGCGATCATGTTCGTCAGAGCGCAGATGATCAGCAGAGGGGCAGGGCGCAGCGTCGTCTCGGCCGCCGCCTATCGTCATCGCGCCAGGATGATGGATGAGCGTGCCGGCACGTCCTTTACCTACAGGGGCGGCGCATCCGAACTCGTGCATGAAGAGCTCGCCTTGCCGGGCCGGGTTCCAGCCTGGCTGGAAAACGCAATCGATGGAAAATCCGTGACCGGCGCCAGCGAGGCCCTTTGGAATGCTGTCGATGCCTTCGAGACGCGGTCGGACGCACAGCTGGCCCGCGAACTCATCATTGCGCTGCCGGAAGAACTGACCCGGGCCGAGAACATTGCGCTGGTCCGGGAATTCGTCGCGCACAATTTTACCCCAAAGGGCATAATCGCGGACTGGGTGTTTCACGACAAGGATGGCAATCCGCATATCCACCTGATGATGACGCTCAGGCCACTAACGGACGATGGCTTTGGGCCGAAGAGGGTACCGTTCCTTGGAGAGGACGGCGCCCCGCTGCGGGTTATCACGCCGGAGCGTCCGAACGGCAAGATCGTTTACAAGCTTTGGGCGGGCGACAAGGAAACCATGAAGGCGTGGAAAATTGGCTGGGCTGACGCGGCCAACCGTCATCTGGCGCTTGCCGGTCATGAGATCCGTCTCGACGGTCGTTCCTATGCCGAGCAAGGGATCGACGGGATTGCACAAAAACATCTCGGGCCGGAGAAGGCGGCGCTCGCCCACAAGGGGATCAAGATGTATTTTTCGCCAGGCGATCTTGCGCGCCGTCAGGAAATGGCAGACCGGCTGCTGGCCGAACCTGCGCTTTTGCTAAAGCAGCTTGCAAACGAGCGGTCCACCTTCGATGAGCGGGACATCGCCAAAGCACTGCATCGCTATGTCGACGATCCGCTCGATTTCGCCAACATCCGTGCGCGGCTGATGACGTCGGATGATCTTGTTATTTTGAAGCAGCAGCAGGTTGATGCCGCAACCGGTAAGGCTGCAGAGCCCGCCGTCTTCACCACCCGTGAGATCCTGCGCACCGAATACGACATGGCGCAGTCGGCGAGCCTCCTGTCACGGCGTACGGGTTTTGCTGCGTCGATGGATGACCTCGGTGAAGCGATCAGTAAGATCGAAAGGCAAGATCCTCAGAAGCCACTCCGCCTCGACCCCGAGCAGGTCAATGCTGTCAGACATGTCACCGGCGACAGTGGGATTGCCGCCGTTGTTGGACTGGCCGGTGCAGGCAAATCGACGCTGTTGGCTGCGGCACGCATCGCCTGGGAAAGCGAAGGCCGCCGGGTCATCGGCGCGGCCCTTTCCGGCAGGGCGGCCGAGGGGCTCGAAGAGAGCTCCGGCATCACATCCCGCACACTCGCCTCGCTGGAACTGGCATGGGCTGGCGGACGCGATCTGCCCGAAGCTGGCAACGTGCTTGTCATAGACGAGGCGGGTATGATTTCGTCGCAACAGATGAATCAGGTGCTGAAGGTGGCAGAGGAACGGAGCCAAGGTCGTTTTGGTCGGCGATGCCATGCAGTTGCAGCCGATCCAGGCGGGCGCGGCGTTCCGGGCGATCAGCGACCGTATCGGTTTTGCCGAACTTTCCGGGGTGCGGCGCCAGCGCGAGGAGTGGGCGCGCGAGGCCTCGCGGCTCTTCGCACGCGGCAATGTCAGGGATGGCCTTGATGCATACGTACAGCAGGGCTGCCTCGCGGTGGCCGAGACACGCGCGGACGTTATCGACCGCATCGTTGCGGACTGGACCCATGCCAGACGCGGTCTGTTGCGCAACACCGTTGGTGAGGAAAGTGTGTCTCGTCTTCGTGGCGATGAATTGCTCGTGCTGGCGCATACCAACCACGATGTGGGCCGCCTCAACGACTGCCTGCGCAGCGTGATGATGGAAGAGGGGGCGCTAACTGACACACGCGCGTTCCAGACGGCTCGCGGATATCGTGAATTTGCGGTTGGCGATCGAACCATCTTTCTGGAAAACGCCCGTTTCATCGAACCGCGCGCACAGCACTTCGGCCCGCAATATGTCAAGAACGGCATGCTCGGCACGGTCGTCTCGACAGGTGACAAACGTGGGGGACCGTTGCTCAGCGTCCGTCTCGACAGTGGTCGCGACGTCGTGATCAGCGAGGACAGCTATCGCAACATTGATCACGGTTACGCCGCGACCATCCATAAATCGCAGGGCGTGACGGTGGATCGGACCTTCGTGCTTGCCACCGGCATGATGGACCAGCATCTGACCTATGTGGCGATGACAAGACATCGTGAGCATGCCGCGTTCTATGCAGCGCGCGAGGATTTTGAGCCAAAACCGGAATTGGGACGAAGGCTGCATGCCGACCATGCTTCCGGCGTTACCGGCGAACTGGTTGAGGCCGGCCAGGCCAAGTTCCGTCCCGAGGACAGGCAGGGCAGGGAGAGCCCTTATGCCGATGTCAAAACCAACGACGGTGCCGTGCATCGTCTCTGGGGTGTCAGGCTACCGGGGACGTTGGAGGCGGCCGGCGTTTCGAAAGGCAATACGATCAACCTGCGCAAGGACGGCGTTGAAAAGGTGAGGGTCGAGGAGACGGTCATCGACGGGCAGACCGGCCAAAGGCGAACCGAGCAGCGCGAGGTCGAGCGAAACGTTTGGTCTGCGGAACTCAAAGAAACCGCCGAAGCCCGGAGACAACGCATCGCGCGGGAGAGCCACCGGCCGGAATTCTTCAATCAGCTTGTCGAGCGTCTTGGCCGGTCTGGCGCCAAGACCACCACGCTCGATTTCGAAAGCGAGGACGGTTATCGGGCGTATGCGGAAGACTTCGCACGGCGGCGCGGCATTGAACTGGTTTCCGGGATCGCGGCAGGACTAGGAGAGCGCGTTTCGGAAAGGCTGGCGTGGATTGCGGAGAAGCGGGCGCACGTGGCGAAGCTCTGGGCGCGGGCAAGTGTTGCGCTCGGGTTTGCGATCAAGAGGGAGCGGCATGTCTCGTATGGCGACGTCAATACCGAAACCCTGGCAACGGACTTCCCGACAGGTGGCAAATACTTGATCCCGCCCGCTACAAGTTTTGCCCGCAGCGTAGATGAGAATGCACGTCACGCACAGATCGCCTCGGACGGTGGAAGGAGCGGGAAGCAATCCTGCAGCCGGTGCTGGAAAAAATCTACCATGATCCGGACGCGGCACTTGCCCGTTTGACCGCGTTGGCGTCGGACGCGATGACCGAGCCACGGAAGCTCGCTGGTGATCTCGCTATTGCACCCGGCATACTTGGCCGCCTTCGCGGCTGCGGTCTTTTGGTCGACGGCCGTGCCGCGCGAGAGGAGCGAAACACCGCCACGTCGGCGCTGCCGGACCTAGTGCCGCTGGCGCGCGCCCATGCAACGGAATTCCGCCGCCAGGCAGGACGTTACCGTATCCGGGAGGAGCAACGACGCGCGCATATGGCGCTGGCGATCCCGATGTTGTCGAAGCCGGCAATGGCCCGTCTCGCCGAAACAGAGAAGATCCGCGAAATGGGCGGGAACGATGCCTGGAGAACCGCGTTCGCCTATGCCGCAGAAGACCGCCAACTTGTCCAGGAGATCAAGGCGGTCAACGACGCCCTGAGCGCGCGCTTCGGCTTGCGTGCCTTCTCCTCGAAGGCCGATGCGGTTGCCGCGCACAAGATTGTCGAGCGTATGCCGGAAGATCTCGCACCAGACCGGCGCGAGAAACTCCTCCGCCTCTTTGAGGCCGTCAGGCGCTTTTCCGAGGAGCAGCATTTGGCTGAAAAACGGGACCGTTCGAAGATCGTCGCCGGAGCTAGCGCCGAAACCAGACCGGAAGCGATAGCGAGATTGCCCATGCTCGCCGCGGTTACCGAATTCAGGATGCCGGTGGACGAAGAGGCGTGCAGCCGGGCCGGCGCGTCTGCACACTACCGTCACCATCGTGCTGCACTGGCCGAGGTCGCGGCGATTGTCTGGCGCGATCCTGCAGGCGCAGTTGGAAAAATCGAGGCACTTGTCCAGGAGGGCTTTGCCGGTGAGCGGATCGCTTCAGCCGTGAGTAACGATCCAGCGGCATATGGTGCATTGCGTGGTTCAGATCGCTTGATTGATAAATTGCTCGCCTCCGGTCGCGAGAGGAAACAAGCGCTCCTGGCCGTGCCTGACACCACGAGCCGCGTGCGTTCGCTTAGCGCCTCGTGGATGACCGCCTTTGAGACGGAAAGGGGAGCCGTCGCGGACGAGCGGTGGCGCATGGCGGTTGCAGTTCCCGGGCTGTCGCAGAAAGCCGAAGCTGCCCTCGGGACACTGGTGGCAGATGTGAACAGGCAGAGAAGGGGCGAGGACGACAGCAACACGCGTAGCGTTGCTCCGGGTTCACTCACGCCAAGTGTCATCCGGGAGTTTGAAGCGGTGAGCCGGGCGCTCGATGAGCGCTTTGGCAGGAATGCAATCCTGCAGGGTGAGAAGGACGCGGTCAATCTTGTCTCGCCTGCGCAACGCCGCGCATTCGAGGCGATGCGAGAGCGCTTGCAGGTGATCCAGCTGGTGGTGCGGTCAGAAAGCACTCAGCACATTATCGCGGAACGTCAGCGCCGCGCGATCGAAATAGGCCGTTCTGTCACCAGGTAGGAACCGGGTGACGGGGACCCGCGCAGGAAATCTGGAAAAGTCGGTCGAGCGGGTGATGGCATTACGATTGGGAGATCCTTGGCAACGCAGCGGGTGTACCACGGAGCGTAAACTGCTCAGCGCTAGCCCCGTGGGTCGTTCGGCAACTACTCGCCTTGCAAATCGTATGTGTTGATCCCTCGAGCCGATTGACGTTATTATCTCATGTCCATTGTCGTGGCTCTTCGGAACTGCGCGGGTCCGGGCTCAAGTGCTGGCCGCCATGTGACTGAGCTTACGGATCCCGGTGCGAGCTGCCACAGGCGTCCCTCGATCAAAGTTTGAATGCCATAGAACGTGAGCAGGTCGCCGGCCGACACCTGCACGATGAGGCCGTCATTGGCGACCCTGATATTCGCACAGCCGTTCTCGAAGTTCAGTTGCCTCGCGTTGTCCATGTCGATGATCGACAAACAGATATCTGTGCTCTGCGTGCAGAATTTCTTCGCGATGGCTGGCGCGGCCTCCAGCTCAATGAATGCCTCTGAGGCATTTTGATACCTCATTCATCCCCCGTTAGAAGTGTCTCCCTTCCGCAATATGTCCAATGCACGACATACGCGATGACCAGCAGTGGTATGAGTGACAGCATGGAGGCGGGCCTTATGATGGGAAATACCCACAACGGCATTCCCACATATGAGGGATCGCCACAAGGTTGACATGTCGGGGTTTTCACGCTCCGCAGGCAGCATAGGATCTACAAGTATTGCCGGAAACAGCAGGGCCTCCGGCCTCTTCTGAGCGCGTCCTGCCGTCGGTCTCGATGCTTCGCATGCCCTCTGTCCAAGGAATGGTCTTGGCAAGGAACGGAGGCAGGGTTGCAGCGTTGCAGCGTGGCGACAGAGACTTGCTGCTTGGTCGTCGCCTACAACAGTGGGACTTGTTTCGGATCAATTACGACTTTACCCCAAACGAGAAACCGTAGGGTCGCCGCCATGCTGTCTCAGAAGATTCAATTGCGGTGCTGTTTACGAGCAGGCCCTTTGGCGATTGTAGATGCGAGCTGACGACCGATCTCGATGATGTCGTCTCGATTGGCAGTCGGGTCCTGATTGCTCCAGGCAAGTCCAAGGCCGATGCGCAGATCGATCTCCTCCACCACCTTTAAACGGAAGTTTCTGTTCGGCAGGTTTGCCGCCCATTCAGGAACGAACCCGACACCAACACCTGCGGAAACAAGCGCTATCAGTGAAAGCGTGTCGTCGCACGTATAGACGATCCGGTCGGAAAGTTCATGCTCGCGAAATGTCTCCAGAAAGTAGCGCTCGGTGTAGGACAGGTTCGAACGCGAAAAGGAAATGATCTTCTGGCGGCGCAGATCTTCTAGTGTGACGCTTTGGGCTTCGGCGAGAGCATTATTCTTGGCAACGGCGAGTAAATACCGCTCCTCCGTTATCGCCTGCCATCGCAATGCGCCGTTGTTGTCCAGAGGTCGGACGAAACCGATATTGACCTGTCCGCGTTCGATGTCCCGTACGATGGAATCGGTAGTGCCATTGCGGATATGAATGCGGATATCCGGATAGCGTCGGCCAATTCGGGCAAGAAAGTCAGGCAGAACACCGAAGGTTGCCGGATGGATCGTGCCGATGGTGATCTTGCTCGCAGCCTTGCCCGCCACCGCTTGTGTGACGGCACAAGTTTCATCAACATCGCGGAGCAGTTGAACGCAGCGCTCATAGAAAACAGAACCCGCGGGTGTAAGCTGAACACGGCGCGTGGAACGGATGAGAAGGGGAACGCCGAGCTCCTTCTCGATCGCCTGGACCTGGGCCGTGACGGCAGGCTGGGCGAGGTTGAGCCGGATGGAGGCGCGTCCGAAATGCAATTCTTCCGCGACGGCAACGAATGTGCTCATTTGGCGCAAATCCATTTCAGTCCCTTCCGCCCGACGGCACAGTTTGGGTCAAAGCAGGCCCCGAATTTGGAGAAGGATAAAGGGGTAGGTCGCCTAGGTCCATATGCGATATTGATAGGACATCGCGATTAATGCTTGCTGACCGCAGTCGAGCCTCGCATAGTGTCGATACAGGCGGAACGGCATTACAACAATGTGGAGTAGTAATAGCCAGCCGGTAGCGGCTAGCATAAATACCGAGAAGAATCGATGGTGAGGCTATGAAAACGGATATAGGACATCTTCCGCAGACAAAGCAGCGTGAACTGGAAAGGGTCGTTCGGATCATCCATGAAGAGTTCGCCGAAATTGTCGAGCGCTCGAAGTCCGACGCCAAGAAGGACGGGCGGATCTATAAACTCATTTTGTTCGGCTCATATGCGCGTGGCACGTGGGTGGACGACCGCATACATCGAAAGGCTATCGATCGGATTTCGATATTCTCGTCATCGTCAGCAATAAGGAACTGGCTGAACCCAAGTACTGGGACAAGGCGACCGACCGGCTGATGTGGGACAAGGAGATCGAGACGCCGGTCGGCCTTATCGCGCACGGGGCCCGCGAGATCAGCAATTTTCTGCATGATGGCCAAGCCTTCTTCGTCGATATCGCTCGCGAAGGTATCGTCCTCTACGAGTACGACGACCGGCCGCTCGCCGAGGCGAAACCGCTCGGTCCTGGAGATGCGCTCAGAGTGGCAGGGGAGCATTTTCGTCGCGAAATGCTGAGCGCAAGCGAGTTTCTAGAACTCGCCCAAATCGCTTCCGCCAAGGGTATGGATAAGAAAGCGGTTTTCCTGCTCCATCAGGCGGTCGAGACGGCCTACAACTGCTTTCTTCTGACAGTGACAAACTATTCACCAGCGTCACACAACCTTAAGTTCCTGCGCGGGCTTTCGGAGGATCGCGATCGCCGGCTGGTCGATATTTGGCCGCGCGAACATCAGCGTTTCACCGCATGGTACAACATTCTCAACGAGGCCTATGTCAAAGCGCGCTATTCGAAGCATTTTCAAATGTCGGATGAAGCGCTTGAATGGCTTAAGGAGCGCACGGTGAAACTTCACGCCCTGATCAAGGTGCTTTGCGAAGAGCATATCAACATCCTGAAGAAGGCGGCAATAAGTGGTAGCTGAAGCTAAGGGCTGGTTTGATCTTCAGATCGTGGGTGAGCTAGGCATTACAAATGCCTGAGGTGCTCCCCGAATTTGGGCCAGCGGGAGCTGGAATTTTCCGGGGTTAAGACTCAGTGCGACGGTTGTGCCGATGAGCCGTTCATGAGCGAAATCGGCACTTTGTTGCCTATCGCGCTGTGTGGCCGGAACTCGTTATAGTCTCTACGCCAATCCTCCATCTTTGCCCGCGCGTCGTCAAGGGTCATGAACCAGTGAGCGTTCAGGCACTCGGCGCGGAACTTGCCATTGAAACTCTCGATGTAGCTGTTGTCAGTCGGCTTGCCTGGCCGGGAGAAGTCGAGCACGATACCCTTGTGATAGGCCCAAAGATCAAGGTCTCAAGAGATGAACTCGCTGCCGTTATCGACGCGAATGGTCGTCGGATATCCGATCTGCCGGCAGACCCGCTCCAGTTTCTGAACGACATCCTCCCCCTTGTAACTGAAGCGGGCATCGACTGCCGGCGAGAAGCGCGAGTAAGTGTCGACGACCGTCAGAACCCTGATCTTGCGACCAGTGGCCAGTTGGTCATGAACGAAATCCATCGCCCAAACATGGTTGGAATGGGTCGGCTCTGTGCGGTCAGCCCGCAGCTTCGCCTTGACCCGGCGCTTGGGAACCTTGTTGCGGAGCTGGAGGTCCATCTCTTTGTAAAGCGATAGATTCGCTTCGGGTTCACGGCCCAGCCTTCACGCTTGATAAGGATATGCACACGCCTGTAGCCGTAGCGTACCCGCGTCTGGCAGATGTCCTTGATCTTCAGCTTCAACTCGGCCTGCTCGCCACGCCTGGACTTGTAGACATAGAGCGACCGGTCGACTTTCAATACCGAGCATGCACGCCGGATCGAAACCTTCCAGTCCGCCTTGATCGTGTCGACAAGCTTGCGCTTGCGGGCAGGCCTCAAAGCTTTTTTGAAAGCACATCCTGCAGCATGGCCTTGTCCAGTGACAGGTCGGCAACAATCCGCTTCAGCTTGGCATTCTCTTCCTCAAGCTGTCGCAGCCGCTTCATCTCAGAGGGCATCAAGCCCGCATATTTTTTGCGCCAATTGTAAAACGTCGCGTCCGAAATTCCTGCCTTGCGGCAGACCTCGCCGATCGGCGTGCCATCCTCTGCCTGCTTCAACACGAATGCAATTTGCGCTTCCGAAAACTTCGAGGCCTTCATCGAATTCTCATCTTCTTCCCACCAGGGATCATAAGTGGAAAATTCCAGTTCTAAATGGCCCAATTTAACGGGGGCACGTCAGGGACGGTTGTACAGTGCTTGCAGGGGCTGGTGCCGCCGCGATGGTATGATTGCCGGAACGACCAATTCGCAAATCTGCGTCGGTGGCCATTTTCCTGCTTGCAATCAACTGCCATCTGTA
The DNA here is from genome assembly GCF_017726655.1 of Agrobacterium tumefaciens. Taxonomy (NCBI): domain Bacteria; kingdom Pseudomonadati; phylum Pseudomonadota; class Alphaproteobacteria; order Hyphomicrobiales; family Rhizobiaceae; genus Agrobacterium; species Agrobacterium tumefaciens. The sequence continues at coordinate 764,024 of NZ_CP072309.1, read as the reverse complement.
ATCGACGTTATTGTAATTGACGAAGGTATGCTCGATACAAAATGCAGCGTCTTCGAGTCCGCTATGCGCCCGCCAATGTCTTCATCATGGAAGATGCACGAATTCCTGTCACCCGGCGAATCAGTGAGCAAAAGCTCGCTTTTGACCAACGTTGGCTTCGCGTCCCAACGCTGGTCGTTCCGACGAACGAAATTTCCACGGATTCGTGATTTTAGATCAGTTTCAACTTTGTGGCTAATGCGGTCGTCTGGGGAAGGGTGACGGTCTTAAGTTTCCGCCGAATGTTCTTCATATGAAAATTGACAGTGTGGTGCGTCATGTTCTCAAGCAGCGCTATCTCCTGGGTCGTTTTTCCCTCAGCAGCCCATTTGAGCACCATGGACTGCCGCGCCGTCAATTCGACGGCGGGTGCTCTTGTAGATGCCGCCTCGGTTGCTTCGACGCACTTATGGAGTAAGGCCGCAGCGTTTGCACTCAAGACGGGCTGCAGTAGGTGTTTGCGTGGCAACGTGACATCGCCGGTGAACAGTGAGAGGGCGAACAAATCGCTGAATGGCGCTAGCACCGGCATGCATATGCCAGCTCTGATGCCCGCCTCGCCGGCACTGGAAAAGAATGCCTGAAGCTGTCCGCGTGCGCCTTTTCCCTCATTCTCAATATCAACGACAAATGGCGCCATTATTTCTCGGGCACGGATGAGGATCGGATCGATCCTGTCAAAACGCTCCTGCGCATATCTGTCCAGCCACTCCTCCGGGGCATTGGACAAAATGGCGTTTCCCAATCCGGGGTGACGGACAGTCACCACGTGATAATAGTCAAACCGAAGCTCACGCGTGAGATGATCCAGCAGTTCGGCCGTCGCCTGGCTGGTTTTCATCATGGAGGTCGTATCGATTAATTTGCGCAGCCAGATTTTCATCCCAGGTCTTTTCGCCCCGCCCTTGAGAGACACGACTGGCCGCGAGCTGCATTGCAGGTCCAGTAGTGCCTCGTTCTTCTGAGCGGCTTGACAGGATCCGAGCTTCGAGGCGTTTGCCAGTCCGTCGCTTCCGTCCGGTCGGGCAGAGTGTGCCCGTACAGAGGTTGCGCAACGCGAAGGACTTTTCGCATTTGTTGAAGCGTTTCGGCTGAAACAGTGAATACGCCGCAACACACCGGGAGCCGGCCGTAACCGTCGGCACGGCCAATCTCCTTCACTCTCAATCCCGCTCGCCGGTATACCCTCTCCATTGGTGGCTCGTAATTCGACACGAGTGTTTTGATGCCGTGGGCGAAGGCACATTCGAATAACGCCAGCAAAAGGAGGCCAAACGCCCTTGATGGGCTGAGCGCCGGTTGTGACTTTTTCAGGACGTCGACATCGAGACACATTCGCGTGCCTTAGCCCCTCCGCATATCAGGAGGCCTGCGAGGCAATGGGCCCAGAGAACGCAGCGGTCACGGTTGCATGCATTTTGGAGCGCGGGGGTCACATCAATTCGCCGGGCGGATATCTGAGGGATCTCACCAATCGGGCAAAGCGCGGGGAGTTTTCTCTGGGGCCGGTGCTTATGGCGCTTTTGCGGGCCGCCGGCCATTCGGTGAAGGCAACGGGCTGAGGCGAGGATTGTACTTCTCGCGCAAAAGCCTCGTGGTTGAGGCATGGGAAGGCCATTTCATAGCAAACGAAATGTCTGCAACAGAGCCCTCCCCTGCCAAATTTTCGTCTCAACCATCCACGCTCATCGCTCTGCGGCAATGCAAACGACTTAAATATGCACCACACAGAGATATCTGGCGCGATTGTTATCGCAGCAGCTTCGCCAAGCCCTTAGCCAGTATTGGCCCGGTCGGCGGCGCGGTTGGAGATCCGCCGGCGTCTTCCAAGGTATTCACGTAGAGCTGTCCACCCCCTGGTGGTCGGCAGTTGCGGAACAGCCAAGTGCGTCGATCGTACACCATCGATCAAGCCAAGCGATACTTGCGCTCACAGAAGTCGGCCCGATTACTTGACTAGACAACGAAGTTCGCGATGTTGCCATTCTGCCGGCGATGTAATGCGCTATAGCTGGCGGCACACTCCACATTATGTTTAAAGAAAATGGCCGACACCCTAGGTTCGCCGGCCTTTCTCATGATTTATGGCTTTAGATTACATCTTCGGCACAAAACGGCACATGGCGTCATATCGACAGACTGGCGAAACCATCCAGTCCGGCGAATGCCAAAACCATCTCGAAACTGCCAGATATGGTTCCGTTACATCGCGAAACGCTCTAACATAATTTTTTAATTGTAAACGGCTTCAATAGGAAATCCTTCCTGCCCGTCGCCTACAGGCAAATATCTTCATCGGAGGGACGGACAAGCCGGCGGAGGAGCATCCATGACCAAGGAAGAACCGAGGCTTGCCTGGTGGATCGTGCGCTGGGCGCTGCTCGCGCTGGCAATCCCCGGGGCATCGCAATCGGCGCTGGCCGATGCACCGCGGCTGGGCCCTTTCGAATTGCCGAAGCCGCGCCAGCTGACCGTCTTCCTAAAAGACGAGGCCTTCAACCCATATGAGGCATTAAACGGCTCTTTCACGTCACCGGAAGCCTGTGCCGCCGTTCCCGGCGGACTATGGGTCGAGGCGGAAGGCGAGGGAGAGTGCATTCGTTATTATCCGGAGGCGCTGGTCGATGCGGGGAACCCGACAGTCCTCGTTTATTTCGGCGGCGACGTGATGCTGCGCAATGCGAAGGGCGTACGTTTCATCACCGATTCCTACATCCGCCAGTCCCCCGCCACGATCGCGGCCGAGATGGTGGATTGGGCCAGAATGGCCGGACACCCGGTAATCTTCATGGCACGACCCGGCATCTACGGCTCCTCGGGAGATCACAACAATCGCCGCCATATGCGCGAAATTGCCCTTATGGATGGCGCACTCGACCAGATCAGGCAAAAGCACAACATATCGTCCTTCATCTTGACCGGCCATTCCGCCGGCGGACAGATCGTGGCAAGCCTTATGAACAGGCGTAAGGACGTCTCAGCGGCGGTCATCACTTCCGGTCTGGTCTCGGTAAAGCAGGTTTCCGCCTTCTGGGAACGGCGCCGCAAAATTCCCGGCAAACTGCTTTACAACGCCGCTGGGTTTTATGATCCCATCACGGAGATCGAGCGTATTTCGACCAATCCCAGACCAGACATCTACATCATCTCGGATCCGGAGGATCGGGTCGTGCCGTTTTTCAGCCAGCTTTTTTATGTACGAAGACTGCGTTCCGCCGGTTTCGAACCGCATCACATCTATGCTCAGGCGACAGATCGCCAGCGGCATCTGCTGGCCTATCATGGTCGCCTCGCCGCCGCCCTGATTGCCCAAGGCAGGTCTGAGGTCGAAATCCGCCGTGCAGTCCATGAGATGGACCTTGAACAGTTCAAATAGCACCAGGCTTGCTCAGCCAAACGATTCAGGCGGCGCTGCCATCGGCGCTCTTCTTCAGCCACGCTACCAGCTCATGCATTCCGGTGCTGTGCGAGCCCTTGAAAAGGACGACATCGCCGTCCGCCAGCTGGTCGCGGAGGATTTCCTTCAGCGCCTGCCGTGAGTCCGCATGGAAGCCGCGCCTTGCCGGCGAAAGTGCATCCCAGAAATCGGTGTAAAGCTCGCCCGTAACAAAGACCTGATCGATGGAACTTCCCTGAATAATTGTAGCTAGCTCGGTGTGATAGGCCGCGGCACCAGGACCGAGCTCTGCCATTTCGCCCAAAACTGCAATCCGCCGTTTGCCGCCTTCATGACCGTTTAGGCGCTCCAGCGCTGCGCGCATCGAACCCGGATTGGCATTATAGGCGTCGTCGATCACCTTCAGCCGCCGTCCGCCGAGCGACAGATCAATCTCCTCACCACGTCCGGGCAAAGCGGCAAAACTGTCGAGCTGGGCAACCGCGCGCTCCAGAGGATGACCAAGCGCCGATACGGCAGCAAGGATCGCAAGCCCGTTCAGGGCCATGTGCCGTCCGGCCGCGCCGACGCGATATGAAATCACGTGCTCTTTGATCCTGGCACGGGCCTGCCCGCTGGCCACATCGTAATGCAATAATTGAAACAGACATGTATCCGACGTCCCGTAGGTGAGAATATCGAGGCCCCCCCGCGGGCAGCATCATGCACCGTGTCCCATTCCAGCATATCGCGGTTGAGAACCGCCTTGTCGCCCGGCGCCATGCCGAGAAAGATGGCGCTTTTCGTTCTCGCAATGTCAAAAACCGTGCTGGTTTCTCCCAGATGAGCCGGCAGGACATTGGTGAAAATGGCAACCTTCGGGCGCGCCATGCGCGCGCTTACCGCCATCTTGCCAATCGCCAGTTCCAGAACGACATGTGGTATGTCCCACGGAATCGACGCCAGGTTCCAAGCGACTCCGGCCGGCAGGTTTGCATTGTGATGGCTTTTGCCGACGCCACCCCAGGCGGAAAGCACATGCGTGAGCATCGCGACGACAGTCGTCTTGCCGGCGCTGCCGGTTACGGCCAGCACATTGCCCGTCATCCGGCTGCGGGCGTAGTCTCCCATCGCCAGAACGGCCTGCATGCCATTCGCCACCTGAAGTGCCGGAATATCGCGCTCACTCACCAGCCGTGGGTCGGTGGTAACAAGGCAGGCCGGCTTAGGCAGTCCTTCAAGGGCTTGCACCGGCACGCCCGTGTCGCCTTCGCGGGCGCGCAAAACAACCATGCTTTCCGGCTGCATGGCCGGCGCGAAGATACAAAGTCCCTTTGCCGTCCAGCCTTCGGGTGGGTGGCGAAGCCAGGTTCCGCCCGTTGCGGCCTCGACATCGGCCGCCGTCCATTCCCTCTGCTGCGGTAACGCCACGGGCTTCTCCGTCTGGCGACCAAGGCGATTGCGGGGTGCCGCTTGTTGACGGACGAGTTCGCGAAACGCTTTCCGTTCCCTGAGGTAACTACGATAGGCAACGAAACCGGACAGATAATGTTCGACATCATCGATCCGGACGCGAAATGCGTGGTGGCGGATGAAGAAGGAACCCGCGATACGATCGGGCCTACGGCAATACATGGCCATTTCCGGCCAGAAGTGACCATTGAGCAGGTGGTGCGCCCGCCTTTCAAGGGCACGCTCAAAATGCGCAAGATCGATTTCGTCAAGGAGGCGACGAAATTGGGGATCGGCAGCGATACGCGACAGGGTCTGGCGCGCAGCCATCATGAGTTCCAGCAATGTCGGAAAAGTGGTGATGCGATTTTCGACGAAATCGAGATATCCGGCAATGTTGCGGACAGCGAAACGGAAGTAACGTTCTTCCGGCCGGTGCAGGGTCAGTTCGTTGATGCAGTAACCGAGCCAGTGGTCATGGTGTTTCCAATGATCCTTCGCGATGAAATGCTCGAACGCCTTCTCGACGGTCGCGAGCCAAATGGCGTCACCCGTGAGGCCATAAAGGCGCATGAGCCCGAATGCCGCCTCGCCCTCGTAATAGATGGTTCGATACCTTTGTTTGATGACCAGATCAGGGAAATTAAGGACATGTACGAACGCCCCGGTCCTGCTGTCCTGCATGTGCCGGATGCCGCGCGCGAGCCTTTCCGCCAGCGCCCGCCATTCATCCTTGCCACTGACAGTCATGTATTTTACGAGCGCCAGTATCGCGACGGCATTGCCGCCAAGCTTGATTTCATTGTCGGCTTCTACAAGAAACGCGGCCTCCTCGCCATCCGGAAGGGTGGCCGGCTTTACGAGCGTGCCTGCGAGATATTTCAGGGAACGCTCGATTGCGCCTTTCAGCTTCGGGTCGTGCGTAACCTCCCAGGCCTCGATCATGGCATAGGTGGTACTGGCGTGGCGCAGCGCATTATAGGCCTCTATGCGCCGGTCGAAGCAGGGATGATAACCATAAATAAAGGAGCCGTCCTCATTGACCTGCCGGGCAAGATAAGCGGATGAATCCCGCAGAAGCGACAGCACCACGCCGCCATCGAGCCTCTCAATCCTGCGCCTCCCGGCATCGAGACCTTCCCCGTCGAGCGGATGCAACCGACCGGTCTCGTCGCAGAAAACACCCTTGGTGGTAAAAAGGAAAATCGCTTCCTCATCCGAAAACCGCAATGGCGGCATGTCTTCATGACGGGTTGCGGCATAGAGGCTGAAATTCTTCTCGTTGAGCACGGCGTTGTCGATGGTATTGCCGCCGTAAAGCATAGCATTGGCGTTCAGTTCCTGTTCCGTGAAGGCGAAACGAAACGCCGGGTCAAGCGCGATACCGAAGCGGAAATAATTGCGTTTGACCTTTGCGAGCAACGCACGCAGACGCGGCCATGTAGTTGCTTGCGCAACCTCTACCCAGTCCACCCGAATCCAACGTCCCTTGATACCATCCGCTTTCATAGCTGCGAGAAGCAGGGGGACGCCCTTTTGCCATGCCGATTCCAGCGATGGACCGGAAGCATTCACGACACGCGCTCGTCTGTCACCATCCGAAACGGAGAAGAACAGCGTCACGGCCGGAAACGGCATTTCCAAAGGCTGGACTTTTCCGCGCAGGAACGTCCTTATGGCGGAGAGACGTTCCTTCACGTTCTGGGGTTTCGTGGCAAGAACCCGTCCGGTCTCAACGTTCACGTAAAGCCTCCCGGGCCTTGTTGAAGGGCTTGACGAGATATTCCAGCACCGTTTTTTCGCCGGTATGGATATCGACTGTCGCGACCATGCCCGGCACGATCGGGAATTCCCGTCCCGCGGCATTGACCAGCGCATCCTTCTCCGTCTTGATGAAAACACGATAATAAAAGATTTCCCGGTCAACCTCGTCCTGGATCGTATCGGGCGAGATGGTCGTCACCTGACCGTCCAGACTGCCATAGACCGCATAGTCGTAGGCACTGATCTTCACGCTGGCACGCTGGCCGGGATGGATATAGGCGATATCGCGCGGCGAGATACGCGCTTCAATAAGAAGCTCGTCCCCGAGCGGAATGATGTCCATGAGCTTGCCATTGGGCGGCGCAACACCACCGATCGTCGAAACTTCGATATTCTTGACGATGCCACGCACCGGCGAGCGATGGGTGAGGCGGGCGAGACTGTCCGCACGGCCGGTGACCACGGGCGATAGCGAATTGACCTCGGCATTCACCTTGGTGAGCTCTTCGCGGGCGCGCACCACATATTCGGACTTGATCTCGACCTTCTTCAGTTCCAGTTCCACCATCTGCCTGCGCAGGCGGATGACTTCGACGTTGCTTGCCGCTCCGACGGCTCTAAGTTCCTCGTTGAGCTTCAGTTCGCTGCGCACAAGCGCAAGCGACTCTTCCACCCAATGCAGGGATTCCTCCAACGCCCGTCGACGTGCCGTATAAAGCTCGGTTTCGGCGGCTGTGAGTGCAGAATAGGCACTGAGAGCCGCAGGAAAGGTAAGAGGAGTGCCGTTTACTTCCGCTTCGAGGCGGGAAGCCGCTGCCAGCGCCGCGCGATATTTGGCCGCGCTCTCCTCGACATCGGATTCACTTCTGGTCGGATCAAGCTGGGCAAGAATCTGCCCTGGTTCAACCACCTGGTCTTCCCGCACATGCAGCGCGGCGAGAATGCCACCCTCCAGCGACTGGATGACCTGCTCACGGCTGGTGGGAACCACCCGCCCATCGCCGGAGGACACCTCGTCCAGTCTGGCGAAATAGGCCCAGACCAGCAGGGCCGTCAAAAGGGCGACGAAGAGCCGCACCACGCGGGAGGAACGGGTCAGATTTCGCCCGTCGTCATCACCGAAGGCCCATCCGCCCCGGCCGGAGAAATCGCGATCGCCGATGGCCGCCATTCAAACCTCCTCCGTCGAATTGAACGGGAAGCCGGCCACGTTGCCGGCGGCCTTCTTTTCCGGCATCTTCCGGCGAATGCCGTTCGGTGGTGCCATCTTATTTACACCGCGCAGGGTGTTGAGAACCTCCTCCTTGCTTCCGTCAAGCACGACCTGTCCGCTTTCGACCACGATGATGCGCTGAACCAGCTCGAGAACGCGCATACGGTGGGTGGCGACGACAACCGTTCGCTCCGCGCTCCAGGACTGGAAGCGGCCGATGAACTGGCGCTCGGTCGCCTCGTCCATCGCCGCGGTTGGCTCGTCCAGCAACACGATGGCCGGGTCGCGGATTAGCAGTCGCGCGAGCAGCAATGCCTGCTTCTGCCCGCCGGAAAGGCCCCTGCCCCCCTCGAGAATCGGATGATCCAGCCCACGGGGAAGCCTGCGCACGAAGTCGTCGGCACCAGTCATGGCAAGCGCTTCGAGCAGCAACGGTTCCGGTGCATGCAGCCCGCCCAGCATGACGTTTTCCCGGATCGTTCCGTGAAAAAGGCGTGTGTCCTGCGTCAAAAGGCCGACATTGCGGCGGACATCGGCGGGATCGATCTGGGAAAGTGCGAGATCGTCAAGCAGCACTTCGCCGGCCGCCGGCTCCACCATGCCGGCCATCGCCAGGAGCAGGGTGGACTTTCCAGCGCCATTCTTGCCCAGTATCGCAACCTTTTCCCCGGCGGCTACGGTAAGATCGCCGATCGCGAGCGCGGGTTTTCCGGCCCCGCTGCCGTAATGAAAGGCGGCACCCCTGATCCTGTAGGCGCCGCGTAGGGTTGGCGCGCTGACCCGGGTTTCGGTTTCCGGGTGATCGGACGGCATGCGCAGGATAGAGTCGATGCTGTTGAGCCCGACCCGCGCCTGCTGAAATTTGCCGAGGATCTGCGTCAGCTGCGCCATCGGCGCCATCATCCGTGACCCGAGAATGGAGCAGGCGACGAGCGAGCCGGTCGTCATGTCGCCTTCCATCACGATCGGCGCACCGACGAAAACGACGGCGGCGAAAGTTCCGGTCTGGACGGTGTGGCTCCACGCCGCAAGACCGTTGGTGATGGAGCGCAGGCGAAGCTGCCCATCGGCCGATACCGCGTTATAGTGGTTCCAGCGCTGCTGGAAGTGATCTTCGGCCTGCAACGTCTTGATGTCCTCGATGCCTTGCACGGCTTCCACCAGCATGGCGTTCCGCAGGGAAGATTCCCGCATGGCTTCGTTGGCGGCCGCCCGCAGCCTGCGCTGCACCAGCAGGCCCGGCAAGATCAGAAGCGTCAGTGCCGCGACGGGAATAATCACCAGCGGCCCGCCGATCATCCAGAAGATGAAGAGGAACAGGAAGAAGAACGGCAGGTCGGCAATCGCAGCCACCGTGGTGGAAGTCAGGAGTTCGCGCACCTGCTCCAGATCACGCAGCTGGGCGATGAAGGTGCCGGTGGATGTGGGCCGCGCCTGGTTCTTGACCCGCAGGGCATGACCGAACACGAGATCCGAAATGCGCATGTCGGTTCGCTTGCCCACGATGTCGATGATGCGAGCGCGCAGGCGGCGCATGATGAAATCGAACAGGGCAGACAGAAGTACGCCGATGAACAGCACATAAAGCGTATTAAAGGATTTCGCCGGCACGACCCGGTCATAAACCTGCATGGAAAACATGACACCCGCAAGCGCCAGGACATTGGCTACCAATGAGGCCAGCGTGACATGGCCGTAGGAGCCGATGTCACGGAACGCGATGGTGCGAAACCAGTGTTCGCGGTAAGGCGCGATATAGCTGTCCACACGCTCGTCGACGGTCCCGCGCTGCGGCCGTGCCACGATGACAAAATCGGTCTGGGACAGCAGCATGTCCAGCGGTAGCGTTGTGGCGCAGCCACCATCACCGCTGAAAACAACCGAGGCTTCCTTGTTTGCTGCAAGCGCGGTGACGACACCCACCGCCCCGTCTGAAAGCTGCAGAATCACCGGCAGCCGCCAGCTGGTCAGCAGCCGCGGCGCCGGTGTAGCACGCTTGACCCGCAGACCAAGCTTGTCTGCCATGCGGGTGAGGCAATCGTCAGTGTCGGTGGCCCGCAGCGCCTCGACAAGCTGCCGCGCACCGCCGGGAGAAAACGGCACACCATAGTGACGCGCCACATATTGGAATGCTTCGCTCCAGCCCGAGATATCAAGACCGGCAGCATTGGTATCAGGGCAGGATTCCGCCATCATGTCGGAAACAGGCATCGATGCTCCTCGCGACGGCAGGCGGACCATCATGTCCACCTGACGCCCTCAACTCATTCAGACCACATGCGAAGTGCTGGAGTTCCACTCGTCCTCAGTTGCGAGATGCCCGAGCGGATCGACGGGCAGCTCCAGCGGATCGGGCATGCCTGTCATATCCGCACGCTCTTCCACGGCGGTCAGGTCTGCATCCGCATCGTCCGGCTCGGACAGGGAGGAGAGGCCATCAAGAGGGACAGTCAGTTCGCCGCCATCTTCCTCGATAAGCTGCGACAGATCATCATCGCTGACCCGATCGGAAGCCGATGGATCATCCCCTGCCGCAACATCGATGCTATCGAGCCCGGCGATGTCATCCGCAACGAACATCATCGCCTGATCTGGCACACCTGCACCTGAGGGCTCAACGGTAACCACCAGCTCGGATTGCTCCACCGCGCCGGAGGGATGCACCAGTTGATAGGTGAAGGTGTCCGTCTGCGTCTCGGTGAAATGCGCAAGCGTCGTATCCGGTGCATAGCTGTAATTGCCGTCGGCATCGACGGTGAGTGTCCCATACGTGCCCTGTATGCTCATTGCGCCAGTCACCTTGACGAAGCTCGTGCCGTCAAAGATCTGGAACGCTGTGAAGGTAGACCCCAGTTCGTCGTTGGTGAGCAGGTTACCGTCGTCCCCGGCTATACTCCCAACCTCATACTGATCAGTATATGTGACATCGACATTGGTGGTGACGGTAGCTGAGACGTTGACCAACGTTCCGCTCAATGTCGACCGAATGCGATAGGTCCCCGCGGTGAAGTCGATTGTGGCGAGGTCCAACGACGCCACGACGCCGAGACCGCCAAGGACAATGCTAAAGGAATCGCTCGCCACCGTCTGCCAGGTGCCGGGGGTCGTCTCCCGTTCGAGGTAAAGCACGCCGTTGGATAGCGCCGCAAGCAGCACCGACACGCTGACGCTGCCAGAAACTTCCATGCTGTCGGTGATGACGAAACTATTGCTGACATAGTTGCTGGTCTGCCCAAGGCCGCCCGAAAGCAGGTTGGAGCCGCTGGCATTGAAGAATTCGTCATTGGTCACATTGTCCCACACTACGGACGCGTTTGCGGCGTCGCCGGTGGCTGCGAATTCAAATGTCGCGGGCAGGCTTGGATCGGTGTCGCTCCATGTCATGGTGACACTGTCGCTGCCGATCTGGACGTAGAGCGTAGCGGTCCCGGTATTGCCGGCGGCATCGACCACCGTATATTCGAACCGGTCTACCTGACCGATCCCGGTACCGTTCTCGAAGGGCGTATAGGTGTAGGAGCCATCCTGCAGGATCACGAGCTCACCGAAGTCGCCCTGAATAGTGGTTCCGCCCGGATCGATCGTCTGGCCATCCACGCTCTGGACACTTGTCCCGGCTGGCACATTGTCATTGTCGATGACGTTGCCGCTAACCTCGACGGCCTCATATCCTCCAACTTCGGTGAAGTCGTAATCCGTACCTTCCAGAGTTAGTGTACCGCCAACACCCACGCCAAGGAGGCCGGTGAACCCCATGAAGGCTCTATATTCTCCTGAATCCAGCCCCTGAACGGTTCCGCTCGTTCCGCCAAACAGCGACAGGGAGAGGACCGTGGCGGGGCCTGTGCCATTGATACCGGTCCATTGTTGGGTGGAGGCATCCCATTTCTGCACGACCAGGCTGTAGTCACCAAGAACCCCGGCTCCAAGAATTCCGCTGAAATCGAAGCCCAGATCCTGTTTGTGACCCGTCTCGACATCGAATTCGATCGCATCTGCAAATAGCTGCAGATCAAGACCGGCGAGGCTAACGACGGCTAAATAGGTATCACTGCCGAGCGGCACATCTTCCGTCACCGTCGGCAAAACGTTCACCTGAGCCGTTACGACATCATCGGTTGGCTCGAGATCTGCGTCCGCATCCGCATCTGCATCGGCGTCTGCGTCCGCATCGGCATCGGCATCTGCATCTGCATCTGCATCTGCATCAGCATCGGCATCGGCATCTGCATCGGCATCTGCATCTGCATCTGCATCTGCATCTGCATCAGCATCGGCATCTGCATCTGCATCGGCGTCCGCATCTGCGTCTGCGTCTGCGTCTGCATCTGCGTCCGCATCGGCGTCTGCGTCAGCATCGGCATCTGCGTCGGCATCAGCATCGGCATCGGCATCGGCGTCTGCGTCTGCGTCAGCATCGGCATCTGCGTCGGCATCAGCATCGGCATCGGCGTCCGCATCGGCGTCTGCGTCGGCATCCGCATCCGCGTCCGCATCCGCGTCGGCATCCGCGTCGGCATCAGCATCGGCGTCCGCATCGGCATCGGCGTCTGCGTCCGCATCAGCATCAGCATCAGCATCTGCGTCGGCATCCGCGTCCGCATCTGCGTCTGCGTCAGCATCGGCATCTGCGTCTGCGTCGGCGTCGGCATCAGCATCGGCATCTGCGTCCGCATCGGCATCGGCATCTGCGTCGGCATCCGCATCCGCGTCCGCATCCGCGTCGGCATCCGCGTCGGCATCAGCATCGGCGTCCGCATCGGCATCTGCGTCGGCATCTGCGTCGGCATCAGCATCGGCGTCTGCGTCAGCATCGGCATCTGCGTCGGCATCCGCATCGGCATCGGCGTCTGCGTCCGCATCGGCATCGGCATCGGCGTCTGCGTCCGCATCAGCATCGGCATCGGCGTCGGCATCCGCGTCCGCATCCGCATCCGCATCTGCATCTGCATCGGCGTCCGCATCTGCGTCGGCATCGGCATCGGCGTCTGCGTCCGCATCAGCATCAGCATCAGCATCAGCATCAGCATCTGCGTCGGCATCCGCATCTGCATCTGAATCGGCATCTGCATCGGCATCTGCGTCCGCGTCGGCATCGGCGTCCGCATCGGCGTCTGCGTCGGCATCAGCATCGGCGTCCGCATCAGCATCCGCATCGGCATCAGCATCCGCATCCGCATCGGCGTCGGCATCAGCATCCGCATCGGCATCCGCATCCGCATCAGCATCAGCATCCGCATCTGCGTCGGCATCTGCATCTGCGTCTGCATCGGCGTCGGCATCTGCGTCGGCATCCGCATCCGCGTCCGCATCTGCGTCTGCGTCTGCGTCTGCGTCGGCATCTGCATCTGCGTCGGCATCTGCATCTGCGTCGGCATCCGCGTCCGCATCTGCATCGGCGTCGGCATCTGCATCTGCGTCCGCGTCGGCATCGGCGTCTGCGTCCGCATCCGCATCTGCATCTGCATCTGCATCTGCATCTGCGTCCGCGTCGGCATCTGCGTCGGCATCAGCATCGGCGTCCGCGTCCGCATCCGCATCTGCATCTGCATCCGCATCGGCATCTGCATCTGCGTCCGCGTCGGCATCGGCGTCCGCATCAGCATCAGCATCAGCATCAGCATCAGCATCAGCATCCGCATCTGCGTCCGCGTCGGCATCCGCATCCGCATCAGCGTCTGCATCGGCGTCTGCATCGCCATCATCATCAGAAGACCCGCCACCTCCGACTGCGATAGCGCCGCCGGCAGCCAGCAGGCCCAGCGCAGCAAGGCCGAGAATGGAGCCGTCATTCGTTGACGCTCCAACAATTTGGTCTACGCCTTCAATCTGCGAAAAGCGGAAATCCGCCAAACCGTCACTGTGTTCGCCGAGCCAGAGATTGCCGTCCTCGTCTTCCAGCACCAGCTGGCTGTGGTCGCCATTGACCTCGCGATAGAAATTTCCGATCCGGATTGTCTCACCGGATCGCATGCGAAGCAGGAGATCGTCGCCATCGCGTACAAAGTCGGAGACCTCGTTGCGGCTGGCGCGAATCTGCACAATGCTGGGCTTGTCTATGTTCAAGTTGTCTAGCGGCACGGTCCGAGAACTTCCGGCGGCCTTATCGGTTATTATCGCGACCATGAAACTGTCCTCCTGCAACGCGGCAACATCGGCGACAGAAATCCACTGTCGCCTGGAACACCAAGCAACATTCAAGAAAATGAAGTTTTGCGAACGGCTAACCGCTGCGACGTAAAGAGCCTGTATCAAACGGCTCTCATCTCTTGTCTCAGGGGAACTTCCCTCTCAGGGCCCTCTCCCATCCTCATAATTGCATAAAAACGAAACAGCGCAAGGAAAAAACAACCGGGGAGAGCATTAGAAGATTCTGTTTTATCGATCCCTCCCAAATGACAGGGCTAAAATCCCCTCAAAATCCACGGGGGAACTGAAGGGCGTAGCCGTGGCTAGCCGTCGTCAAAATGCCAGGCTGCAGACCCTGTTTGCTCCCGGAAAACAAGCCGGTATTTTTGCGCTGCACAAGGACGTTTCGGCTTCGACCGGTGCCGTTTGGTCCCGCCCGAGGAAGGCTGAAAAAGAGGGAATATGTGGCAAGAAGGCAAGACGATCCAGAGCCCTCTTCAATCGGAAAAGGAACTTCCTCATCCGTAAAAAATGACAAAGATCAAATAGATGGGTCACTGCCGGCGAGAGTCGCAATAAGTTGCGCCTAGAGCGATATGCCTTGAACAGTCTGGCCCTCGAGCGCGAAGGCTTCGCGCATCCGCCCGGCATTGAACGTGCAGTCGATGCTCAACCTGTGCAGGTCATATTGGATGTTGCTGATATCGAACCTCGCGGCGTGAAGCTCCTGGTCGGCGTTGAGCAGATCGAGCAGGCTGCGTGTACCCAGTTCAACATATTGTGTACGGTAGAGATCGCGGGTTTGTCTCATCGTCGATTGACGCATCGAAAGCGAGCGGCGCAGGCTTTCCTTGCTGGAAATCTGACTGCTGGCTTCCGTGAGGTTTCGCAGGATATCTACCCGCGCACGCGCTTCCGCAGCCTGTGATGCGCCGAGCGCCTGCACGGCCATGTTCCGCCGCGCGCTTGTGGCGCCACCATTGTAAAGGCTGCCCGTAACCCGCAATCCGACGCTATAGTCGGGGTCGAAAGAACTCATCTCAGTAACATCGACGCCAATTCCCGCATCGAGAGAAAGAGTCGGCAGACCCTCGGCCTTGGCGAGATCGATCTGCGCGGCCGCGGCTTCGCGATCCGCCGCTGCCTGCATGACCACAGGCACACGCGACCAGTCCATTTCCCTGGCGCCGCAGGCTTTTGACAGCCAGGCCGGTATCGTATCCGATACCTCGATCCGACCCGCAATGCCGCTCAAATTCGCAAGCACCGATTCCCATCGGGACAATTGCCCTTCGATTTCCAGCAATGTGGCCTCTGCCGCCTGAACACGCGCCTCAGCTTGCAGCAGGTCGGAACGCGTGCTTGCGCCCTTGTCCGTCCGTGATTTCACCAGTTCGAGAATGGCCTTTGTATCCTTAATCTGGTCTCGCGCGACACCCCTCAGGGAACGGTTGCGCTGAATTTCAATGACCGAATAAGCCGCCTCACGGGCAAGGTCATCCACAGCCATCAGAACTTGCGATTTCCGCCCCGCAATCCCGGCCGTGGCAATCTTGACCCGGTTGTCGACCTTGCCGAAATCATAGAGCATCTGGGAGACATTGAAGTTCAGATCCGGACTGTAGCGATCCGATCGATCGGTACTATAGGAGGAATCCAGCCCCCAGCTGAGATTTGGAAGATAACCTGCGCGGGCTTCATTGACGGATTCAGTCTGCTGGCGCAACCGGCCAATCGTTTCCGTCACGGCAGGGTGCCAGTCAACTGCCTTTCTGACCGCGGTCTCAAGGGAAAGAGGTCTCTTGTGCTCGGCGCTTTCGGGCGTCTGGGATGTGGCCGGGCCTGCTGTGGAGCCGGTCACACCTGGCAAATCTCCGCTATGCATCCCACTAGGAGTGCCGCTGGACGCCGCCGTGCTTACGGCACCTGCCTGTTTTCGAGCGTTTGAGCCGTTCGCACAGCCTGTCGCCAGGGCGCTGGCGGCAATAGTGCAAAGGAGAGCTGGAAGCCAACGAGACCGCATTCAACGTTCCACCTTCAAACGAGAAGAATGAGCAAGTTGCCAATACGCGGAACAAAAAGTTGGCCTATATTGCGCCGATACGAAGTCGGCTTAAAAGGCAGAACTAGACCAACATAGTTAACGATGGATTAATTTTGTTTAACGAATATTAATCAACGTGAAATAGAAAATTGGGGATGTGGCAGCAGCGAAGTCGTTTTCCAGGTTGTGAAATCAAGTTCCCGACGTTGATGTTCCGTGATAATGCTCGGCGTGCTTTCTACCGATGCCAGATGCTGCAGAACCACAGCACCCGAGCGGCGGAACTTACCTGGATCCTTGGTGCCTCCCTGCCCACTGTGCAGGAGCCTGGCGTGCATCTCACGGATCGGACGCAACGACATGGGCAACATTTCTAGCCGCTCTAAACCATTCATCATGGCGTCAAGCTGAGCCGCTCTAGCAATGAAAGCACATCAATCGCCGGCTCGGCGGCAATGGTGGCGGACGAACGCACTGTTTCACTGGCAGCAACCGTTTCGACGAAACGACCCGGGTGGTTTCTGGATTGGGAATCAGACGACACTCAATATCAGCCTCACCCGTTAATCAAGCAAGGCGCATTTCGGTTAGTTGAGCGACAGGTGTAGCTAAGCCCGCTCAGTTAACACGCCGACATTGGACTCCTGAGCTTTGGTCTAGGCGGTGTAGGTGGCGGGTACGATATTATGCGCCGTTAGACATTAGAAGTGAAACGCCGGATACATCCTATGTTAAAGCTCGCCCACTATTCCCGCTCGCCCTCGGCATTGGTGTCGAGAGAAACGGAATGAGCATTATCAAACACGACACCTTTCATCACGTTATTTCAGCGAAAAATGTCAGAATTCTTCGACCATCGCATCGCTCCAATCGACTCCAGACGGGTGCTGGAGAATATACCGCTTTCTGGCCAGTTCGATCATCTGCCGGGAATCTCCTCCGCTTCTGGATGGCCATATCGACCGGACGATGATCACTCAGGCCTGTGGGATCGAGACGGAGTTGGCGGCAGAACTGAAAAAGCAGTTCCGGCAAGGCTTGGATTCGCTGGCTCGGCGCACCACCAGTGGCCGAAGAACGCTGGCCGCCAAAGCCGACAGTTCGCTCGGGCGAAGTGCCGCCGCCAAGATTGCAGCTTCCGCAAGCTCAGCCCGATAGCCACAACACGCGGAGATCGGCTGCACCTTTTCCCGCTTTGTGCAAACACCACGGGGCACAGCACCAACACCGATAAGCCCTTTCCCGGAAGCATTATTTGAAGCGCGAGAAGATCCGGTGTGCTTCAGGACGCATTTATAGTGCTGCAATTTTTATTGCCTCGTCGCCTCGCAGCCCGATTGCGGAGCGGGGCCGGGCGCCAATCCGTGAAGAGCGGCAGCCAAGTTTTTGTCCATTGTCTTGATCGCACTGATTGATATCAGAACCCGTCGCTGTTCCGGGGCTCCGCTGCCAGCTCGCGCATCCCCTCCCCTGGGTCGTCTGCTAGCTCGCCCTTTTTTCTGTCTACCGTCGCCACAACACAGGCGTCGAAAGCTGTTGGTCAATGGTTCGAGCGCCTGTCCATGACGAAAAGAGCCGCGCGATATGTCTGTGCGCCCAAGAAACCTTGTCAGCTGACAAGGTTTTGTTCTTATCCCCTCCCCGCCCCTGGAACTTGATCTCAAGCCTGCGCACGGAACTCGCATTTGCATTGGCATGAAGCCGCGGCAACTCAGGCTAAAGGGCGCCTGCAAAAACCTTGTCAGCTGACAAGGTTCCGGATCGCGGCCATTTCAAAGAAGAACTCGACCATCCTGAGATTCTAGGTTGTTCTCTCAGCGCTTCCCGCCGCTGGCAACTGGAAGAGCCGCAGACCGAGCCGCGCGCTGAGACCGCTTCCCGACAAGGTGTCGCTCAGACTGATCGAGCCGCCATGAAGATCGGCGATACGTCGGGCGATCGCAAGACCAAGCCCAGAGCCCGGCTTCGCGCCACTGCGCGGTATCTGATAGAAGCGCTGAAAGACGCGACCGCGTTCTTGCTCTGGAATGCCTGGCCCTTCATCCTCTACCGCGATTGTTCCTGCTGTTGCGTCCTGCATCACGCGCACCGTCACGGCGCTCCCTTCTGCACTGTGTGCAAGCGCGTTATCGACAAGATTGGAAACGATTTCCTGCAGAAGAAGCCGATTGCCGGCAACATAGATGGGGCTGTCCGGCGCATCGAGCACGATATCTATCTTGCGGTGCAAAGCCTTCGGCACGTATCCGGCCAAGACATCGGCCGCGAGGTGGCCAAGATCAATGCGCTGATTGAGGTCGACCCCTCCGCTCCTTGTGTCTACGCGTGCCAGCACGATCAGTTGCTCGAGCACGCGTTGCAAGCGCGTCACGCCGTCTTGCGCTTCGCGAAGTGTTGCCAGAAGAGGAGCCTGCCCTGCCGCCTGCCGCTCCAAAAGCTCAAGATGCAGCTTGATACCACCTAGCGGCGACCGCAATTGATGTGAAGCATCCGCGGTGAAATCGCGTACGCCAGCGATAGTTTCATCCAGCCGCTCCATCAATGTATTGATCGCCGAGACAAGGTCGACAGCCTCTTCCGGCACCCTTGCGGTATCGATCCGCGCAAAGGGGATTGCGCCGGGCGGCGCTCGTCCCAAAAGCTCCTGACTGATCTCGGTAAGAGGGAGAAGCCCTCGCAAAATGGCCAAATAGGAAAGAATGGCGGCAGCGGTCAGGAGGACGGCTTCGAACAGCACGAGTACGACGAGCATCCGCGCTTCCATATTAAGCCGGCTGTTGAGCGTTTCTGCTATCCTGAAAGTGAGCGGCTCAGCGAAGCCTTCTATGGCGCGACTGGTCATGGCGATCCGCACCTGGTTGTCATTCAGTTCAGCCGCTACATGCGTGGTGCTGTCTGATGGCGCTGCGGGCGTACTCAGCGCACAGAGTTTTGGATCGCCTCGCTGGAAGCCAACGCCATCAGATATACAAAAGGTGAAGGTATCGTTTGCGTCGTCACGTAGAATCTCGATGGCGCCTTGTGCCACCGTGTCGCCGAGGTGCGCCGGACCATGCGCCGACGCGCGATCGATGATTGAGATCAGCGCCGCATCAAGCAGTCTGTCCTGCGTGAGGCTCACGACGCTATGAATGAGGAATGCGCCGCCAACGCCGAAGACGACTGCCAGCACAGCGACGGGCAAGACCATATTTCGGAGAAGGCGCCGGCGGATGGACGGCGTGCCGCTGCCGCTCATTCACCCGACCTCAAGGATATAGCCAACACCACGAATGGTGCGAATATTGGGGCCGTCTGGCTGGAGTTTCTTACGCAGACGCCCAAGATGCAGTTCCACGGCGTTGGGCGTAAGCGCGTCATCGAAATTCGAAATCGCCGAGGCGAGTCGCTCTTTTTGAACAACCTGGCCTGCTCGAGCCAGAAGAAGAACGAGGACAGAATACTCCCTTGGCCGCAAAAAGAGGGTGCGCCCGGAAAGTGTGGCTATACCAGCGTTGAGATCGATAGAAAGCGCGCCGCTGGTCAGTATCGGGCTCGCCTGTTTCTGCCCGCGCCGAACGAGAGAGCGCACACGGGCCTCAAATTCTTCCAGCGCGAAAGGTTTGGTCAGATAATCGTCGGCCCCCACATCGAGCCCGGCTACCCGGTCGGGAATAGCATCACGCGCAGTCAGGATCATTACGGGAGTTGTCGAACCTGCCTGACGCAGCGCTCTGAGGACCGCGAGCCCATTCATTTCTGGCAAACCGAGGTCGAGCACGATAAGCGCGTAGTCTTCCTCGAGAGCTGCAGAGAGTCCGTCGCGCCCATTGTCGATATGATCAACCGCGTACCCGCCGCTCACGAGCGCCGTCACTATCCCGCGAGCCAACGACGGGTCATCCTCCACAATGAGGACCCGCATGCCTTCCTCCCTGGTCTTATGTTTCATCTGCTAGTTCAAGCACGGTGGATGAGTTTGTGACAAGCAATTTCGAGCTGCTTAAGGGCGTGACAGGATGGTGACAGGATATTCGATGTAAGCGATTGGAAATGAGTTTGGCAAAGGCGCCTGTCGGGGCCTGCCGTCGACACGCGGCGGCACACTCGACTGCCGCACGACCGTTTGCATTGAGACTGGAGGACCCGAAGCTGGGTACGTCTCGTGCCTTTGGAGGAAAAACAATGATAGCAGCTAGACGCTCATCCCGCGTTGGCACCGTACTGCGCGTAACAAGCGGCAATTTCCTTGAGATGTTCGACTTTTTTCTCGTCGGGATCTACGCCAGCAATATTTCGAAAACCTTCTTCCCGTCAAACAATGAAGCCGCATCGCTGATGCTGACCTTCATGACCTTTGGGGCAGGGTTTCTGATGCGACCGCTCGGAGCAATCTTCCTTGGCGCCTACGTCGATAAGATCGGCCGCCGGCAGGGCCTGATCGTCACCCTCAGCATCATGGCGCTCGGTACAGTTCTCATTGCATTTGTGCCCGGCGTCCAGACGATTGGCATCTTTGCGCCGCTACTTGTCCTGATCGGTCGTCTGCTGCAGGGCTTTTCGGCAGGTGTCGAACTCGGCGGTGTCTCGGTCTATCTGGCCGAGATGTCGACGCCAGGAAAAAAAGGCTTTTATGTATCGTGGCAGTCGGCAAGCCAGCAGGTCGCGATCATGGTTGCCGCTGTCCTGGGCTATGCGTTGAATTCGCTGATGCCACCGAGCATGATGACCGAATGGGGCTGGCGTATACCCTTCTTCATTGGCTGCGGCATCGTGCCCTTCCTCTTTTATGTCCGGCGTTCGTTGGAGGAAACCCAGGAGTTCGCCGCCCGTCAACATCGCCCAACAATGACGCAGATCTATCAGACGCTCGCCAGCAACTGGGGCATCGTCCTGCTCGGCATGTTGATGGTCGTCATGACGACAGTCTCGTTTTACGCTATCACCGTCTATACGCCCACCTTCGGCAAGAGCGTTCTGAAGCTTTCGGAAACCGACAGCCTTCTCGTGACATTCTGCGTTGCCTTGTCGAATTTCTTCTGGCTACCGGTCATGGGCACTGTTTCCGACCGTATTGGCCGCAAGCCTGTCCTCGTTGTTTTCTCGGCGCTCGCTCTCGTGACAGCTTACCCGGTGATCGCGTGGCTCGTCTCCGCACCGAGCTTCGAGCGCATGCTTATAGCTGAACTCTGGCTGAGTTTCCTTTATGCCAGCTATAACGGAGCCATGGTTGTCGCCCTAACGGAAATTGTGCCGCCGATCGTGCGGACAGCAGGGTTCTCGCTCGCCTATTCGTTGGCGACGGCGATATTCGGAGGCTTTACGCCAGCGATCGCCACTTGGCTCATCGAAGAGACCGGTGATAAGGCTGCACCCGGCTATTGGCTTGCTCTTGCTGGCGGTTGCGGTCTCGTAGCGACGCTGTTGGTATATCGCAAGGTGACGGACGGCGCACGATCAGGCGCCATACCCGCCAAAGCATGATAAAGGAGCGGAACGGAGCTAAGCCTCGTTCCGCTTTCTTATCTGGCTTTAATTTCAGGATAAAACGCATCGGACAGCATGACTATCGAGATAAGCTCCTCACACAAATAGTCGTGCCGCACGCCCGCTTCGCCGTGTCGCGTTGTTGTAGTAGCTGGACGCCTGTTGCACTGATCGATGGCGGGATTGCTCCATCGCTTCGGGGAGAGGGATGCCGCGATTGGCCGCCTCGGTCAGATACCCTGACCGCAACCCGTGCGCCGAAAACTCCCTTGGCTCCAACCCGGCCATTTTGGCTCGCTGCTTGAGAATGGCATTGACCGACTGCGGGTCGAGCGCCCGCTTCGAAACGGTATTCCACCTGCCAATCCCCCGAAACACGCTGCCTTTCTCAATGCTTGCGACTGCCATCCAGGCATTGAGCGCCTCCACCGGCTGGCCCGTCAGGTAGACGATCTCATCTTGTTCGCCGGTGGTTGTTTTCGTCCGGCCGAGATGGATGGCGAGAGAGGGGAGGGGAGGGGAGGGCTGTCGGGCAATTCGATCGAAGCCTCGACAGTCAGTTGCTCGACGCGCAATGAGGCAATCTCGTTGCTTCGGCGACCACCCGAGGCAAAGGCGACCATCAGTATCGCCCGATCGCGAACGTCGCGCAGGCTGTCACTTGCGCACGTGGCTAGCAGCATTTGCAGGATGTCCCCTGTGCCGCTTTTGCGCTTTTTCGACGGCGCTTTCGGGGAACAGCGCGAACTGCCAACCGGATCGCCTGTTTGAGGGCAGGGGAGGCGAAAGCGCCATTAAGACCGCGCCATTTGGTGAGTGTCGACCAACTAGCCAGCCTGCGGCGCACCGTATCAGGCGCGTGCGGACCGATGGATTTCAGAAAACCCTGGCGCCTGAGATTCTCGTCAACATCGGCGGGCATGCCGTGGTTGGGGTCGCCTGCGCGCTTTTCCGGATCCCACAGATGATGAGCGACGAATTTGAGCAATAGTGATCCAGGTGCTGGCCATGGCAGGGACTGTCCGGTGGCGGCCAGGCCCCAGGCCTCGAGATAAGTGAGATCGGATGTCAGTGCGCGCAGCGTATTGTCGCCCATGCCCTGGTTGACGAGGTGACGCAGCGTCTCGACGTCTTCATCGGTCAACAGTTCGGCGAGTTCGTCGCGGCGTTCCAGCGGCAACACCGATGCGATGGTGTCGAGTTCCTCGGCGCGGCGCTCGACGGCGGTCAGCGATGTTTTTGGCACGGGCGCTCCAAAAGGCGATCTTCAGGAACGGGATTTGCTACGATTTTCGATTGTCGGTGGTCCTAATCGAGCGGATTCTATCTCGCTGATTCTAAATAACAAGACATTCGCCCAATTCGCCGGACTCACCCAAATTGGGCGGACTCAGGAGCAGCACGAGCCGGTCTGTTGTGTTGGGCCACAGCACGCCGAGGCCTTCTGATTTTCTTCGGCGAGCCACCGATCGCGCGGCTTACAGCTCGCTGGCCGCGGTACCAGGTCGACATGTACCGCGCCGCTGTGCAGGGCAGGGGTCGCCGCACAGTAAAGCTGCATCGGCCTGACGCCGTCACTGACTTCGAAAGTCAGCTTGGCCGATCCATCGAGCCGCAGATGCTTCGATACCTTGCGGATGATTCCGGCGAACTTTCCGGCTGGCATATGGGAGCGGTCGTCTTCGTGGATGTCCCACAGTTGTACGAAGATTTCGGACCATTCTTCGTGCTCGGCGCCGCAGTCGAGTGCAGCAAACTGGCCGGCCTTGACTTCGGTTACATGGTAGCCCGGTTTCACCGGGTGGCCGTCATAGGAAAAGATCAGGGGGAGATTTCGTACGCCATCAATGGTGTCGAGCAGGCGGCCCAGGCTGATGTCGGTTTCAAGAAGGGGCTTGTCGAGCGCGTTCATTTCGGCTACTCCTGTTTCAATATTTCAAGGATTGTAGAAATATGGAAGAACGTCAAGCCCTCATGTCATTCGCGGCCCTGTCGCAGGAAACCCGCCTGCACATTGTGCGCATGCTGGTGGTCGCAGGGCCCAACGGCATGGCTGCCGGCGCCATCGCCGAGAAGGCGGAAGTCTCGCCGTCGAACGTCTCCTTTCATCTCAAGGAGCTGGAGCGCGCCGGGCTCATCAACCAGCAACGCGAATCCCGCTCGATCATTTACACCGCCAACTATGACGGTCTCGGCGCCCTGATCCGTTTCCTCATGGAAGATTGCTGCGCGGGTCATCCAGAGATCTGCGCGCCGGCGACCGAGGTCGCCGCGTGCTGTGCGCCAGCGGGAGTCGGGGCATGAGCGACGTTTCCCTTAAGCCGGTCCCTGGCGTGGACGCAGCCCTGCAGTCGGCCCTCAAGGCCGCCCATCTCCCCACGGATGACCTCGCGGAAGCGAGAAGAGCGTTTTACCAGGCGGAGCATCACGGCCAGCTGGTAGGGTTCGGAGGATTGGAGCTGTATGGTGACTGCGCGCTGCTGAGATCCCTTGTCGTGGTGGCTGACCAGCGCGGCCGGGGGTTCGGTCAGACGATCACAAGAAAGCTCCTCGACCAGGCGCACCGCGACGGCGCAAGTGCGGTCTATCTGCTGACCGATACGGCCGCTCCGTTTTTTCAGAACCTCGGATTTACCCCGATCGATCGTGCGGCTGCGCCGCCCACCATTCTGCACACGCGCCAAGCCGCCAGCCTATGCCCCGCCTCGGCCGCTCTTATGGTCGCGCACCTTCCGGAATAAGCCATGTCTACATTTGAACGCTGTCTGACTGTGTGGGTGTTCGCCTGCATCATCGCCGGGGTTGCCCTTGGCCACCTCATGCCCGGCGTCTTCCAGGCCATCGGTGCGGCCGAAGTCGCCAGGGTCAACCTGCCGGTGGCAGTGCTGATCTGGCTGATGATCATCCCGATGCTGCTGAAGATCGACTTTGCCGCCCTCGGCCAGGTCAGCCGCCACTGGCGGGGCATCGGCGTCACCCTGTTCATCAACTGGGCGATCAAGCCGTTTTCCATGGCGCTGCTGGGGTGGCTATTCGTTGGCTACCTGTTCCGACCGTACCTGCCGGCCGGCCAGATCGACAGCTACATCGCCGGCCTGATCCTACTTGCGGCAGCACCCTGCACCGCCATGGTGTTCGTGTGGTCGAACCTCACCAAAGGCGAGCCGCATTTCACGCTGAGCCAAGTCGCGCTGAACGACGTCATCATGGTTATGGCCTTTGCGCCAATCGTCGGCCTGCTGCTCGGCCTTTCCGCCATCACCGTGCCTTGGGACACCCTGATCCTGTCGGTGGTGCTCTACATCGTCTTGCCGGTGATCGCGGCCCAGTTGCTGCGCCGGGCAACCGATGTCACCCGCCTCGGCGCTCGGCTACAGCCGCTCTCGTTGCTCTCTTTGCTCGCCACCCTGGTGCTGCTGTTTGGCTTCCAGGGCGAACAGATCCCGGCGCAGCCGGGCGTCATCGCCCTGCTTGCCGTGCCGATCCTGATCCAGGTCTATTTCAACTCCGGCCTGGCCTATCTGCTCAACCGCGTGAGCGGGGAGGAGCACTGTGTCGCCGGCCCGTCGGCCCTGATCGGCGCCTCCAACTTCTTCGAACTGGCGGTAGCCGCCGCCATCAGCCTGTTCGGCTTCAACTCGGGCGCGGCGCTGGCCACCGTGGTTGGTGTGCTGATCGAGGTGCCGGTGATGCTGTCGGTGGTCTGGATCGTCAACCGCAGCAAGGGCTGGTACGAGCGCGGCGGCGCCGTGCGCAATCTCTCCACCAAAAGGATCTGAGTCATGAACGTCACAATTTATCACAACCCCGCTTGCGGCACCTCGCGCAACACGCTGGAGATGATTCGCAATGCCGGCATTGAGCCCACGGTGATCGAATACCTGACAAATCCGCCCAGCCGCGACCAGCTGGTGCAGATGATTACGGATGCGGGGCTCACCGTGCGCCAGGCCATCCGCGAGAAGGGCGCGCCCTATGCTGAACTCGGCCTCGGCAATCCAGATCTGGCCGATGACCAGCTCCTCGACGCCATGCTCAAGGATCCGATCCTGATCAACCGGCCGTTCGTCGTGACACCAATGGGCACGCGCCTGTCGCGGCCGTCCGAAGTCGTCCTCGAGATCCTGCCCGACACCCATAAGGGCGCCTTCACAAAAGAGGACGGCGAACAGGTCCTCAATGCGGAGGGCAAGCGCATTGGCTGATTTGCCTGCCGCATCCCTGGCGCACCTGCGCCAGCCGGACCTAGACGCGCTGCGTCCGCCGTCCTCGGCTCACAAGCCGAGGATCCTGATCCTGTACGGCTCTTTGCGTCCGGTATCCTACAGCCGCCTGCTGGCGCACGAATCCGCGCGCCTGCTCGAACATTTTGGCTGCGAAGTTCGGATCTTCCATCCGGCTGGCCTGCCGCTTCCCGACGCGGAACCGGTCAGTCATCCGAAGGTGCAGGAGCTGCGTGATCTGTCGGCCTGGTCGGAAGGCCAGGTCTGGATCAGTCCGGAACGCCACGGCTCCATGACCGGCATCATGAAGGCACAGATCGACTGGATCCCGCTTTCGGTCGGTTCCGTGCGGCCGACGCAGGGCAAGACACTCGCCGTTATGCAGGTCTCCGGCGGCTCGCAGTCGTTCAATGCCGTCAACCAGCTTCGTGTGCTCGGCCGCTGGATGCGGCTGATTACCATCCCGAACCAGTCGTCGGTCGCCAAGGCTTTCCAGGAATTCGACACTGACGGCCGCATGAAGCCGTCGTCCTATTATGATCGCGTCGTCGATGTCTGTGAGGAGTTGGTCAAGTTCACGTTCCTGACCCGGGACGCCTCTACCTACCTCACCGATCGCTACAGCGAGCGAAAGGAAGACGCCGAAAAGCTGGAGCGGCGCGTGAGCCTGAAATCCATATGAGCGAGCGCGTCCCGGTCGCCGCGATTGTCGCGTTGGGCGTCACCCAGAACATCGGCTACGGCACTCTCTATTACAGCTTCAGCATCCTGGCGCCCGACATGGCCGCGCATTTTGCCTGGTCGACCGAATGGATCTTCGGCGCGCTTTCGGCCGCGCTGCTGATCGGCGGCCTGACCGCGCCCTGGCTTGGCGGCCTTTTCGACCGCATCGGGGCCGGGCGAGTGATGACGATCGGCTCGGCTGCGGCAGCCGCCGCTCTCGTTGCCTGCGCCTACGCACCCAGTAAGACCTCCTATGCGGCCGCCCTGATTGCGATCCAGGTGGCGGCCAACCTGGTTCAGTACGGCGCCGCATTCGCGCTCCTGGTTCAGATCAGGCCGCACGTGGCGTCGCGCAGCATTACCTATCTGACGTTGCTCGCAGGCTTCGCTTCGACGATGTTCTGGCCGATCACGACGGCTCTGCATGCGCAGACCTCCTGGCAGAATGTTTATCTGCTCTATGCCGGCCTGAACCTGTTTATATGCCTGCCGATCCACGCCTGGCTTTCGCACGACGTTACCGCGCGTCGGTCGGCGGCCAAATCGACGCCGCAACGGGTCGAAGGGATACTGCCGCCCGAGCAACGCCGCCTCGGCTTCGCGTTGATGGTCACGGCGTTTTCGCTGCTGTCGCTCTCCAGTTCGGCCGTGCTGGTGCATATGGTGCCGCTGCTGTCTGGTCTTGGTCTCGGCACCTCCGCGGCATTGATCGGTACCCTGTTTGGTCCGTCGCAGGTTGCGAGCCGTCTGATCAACATGGTGTTCGGGAAGAACCTGCCGGCGCTGCTATTGGCGATCGTTGCGGCCATCCTGATCCCCGGCGGTGTGCTGATCCTGCAATTTACGGAGCCCTCCATCTTGGGCTCGATGGTCTTCGCCGTTGTCTTTGGGATGGGCAACGGTCTGCTGAGTATCGTTGCCGGCACGCTGCCACTCTACCTATTCGGCAGTGACGGCTATGGTAAGCTGCAGGGAAAAACGATGGCCTCCAAATTAGTTCTCTCGGCCTTGGCGCCTTTTGTCATGGCATTCGCGATGGCGCATATCGGGATTTCTCTATCCCTTACAGCTGCGGCAATGCTTGGTGCCGTCGCCATTGTCACGTTCGGGCTCATTGCTACGATCCAGCGCGCGTACCGCCCTTCGCCTATTTGGGGATGGCCACCCTAAAGGAGCCGTGCTGCCCGGCCGGTCCTCCTCGCAGCATTGTTGTAATAGCTGGAGGCTTGTTGAACGGATCGGTGCCTCGATTGCTCCATCGCCTCAGGCAGCGGAATGCCACGATTGGCGGCCTCGGTCAGGTACCCTGACCGCAGCCCATGCGCCGAAAACTCCCCGGGGTCCAACCCCGCCATTTCCGCACGCTGTTTAAGGATCGCGTTGATCGACTGCGGATCGAGCGCCCGGCTCGAGACCGTTCCCCACCTTCCGATTCCCCGAAACACGCTTCCCTTGTCGATCCTGGCGGCGGTCAGCCAGGCATTCAATGCCTCGACAGGCCGGCCTGTGAGATAGACGACGTCGTCGTCCTCTCCGGTCGTCGTTTTGGTCCGCCCAAGATGAATTGCCAAAGAGGGAAGGGGAGGGCTGTCTGGCACCTCGATCGGTGTTTCCTCGGTCAGTTGCTCCAGGCGGAGGCCGGCGATCTCGCTGCGCCGGCGACCACCTGACGCAAAGGCGACCATCAAAATCGCCCGGTCCCTGATGTCACGCAAGCTGTCACTTGCACACGTGGCGACCAGCATTTGCAGGATGTTCCCCGTGACCGCTTTTGCGCTTTTTCGACGACGCTTTCGTGGAACGGCGCGGACCGCGAGCCGGATCGACTGTTTGAGGGCAGGGGAGGAGAAGGCTCCGGACAAGCCGCGCCATTTTGTCATGGTCGACCAGCTCGCAAGCCGGCGCCGCACCGTATCGGGGGCGTGCGGGCCGATGGATTTCAGGAAGCCTTGGCCTCTGAGGTTCTCGTCAACGTCAGCAGGCATGCCGTGTTGGGGGTCGCTGGCGCGCCTTTCGGGATCCCACAGGTGGTGAGCGACGAATCTGAGCAGTAGCGCCTCTGACGCCGGCCAGGGCAGGGACTGCCCGGTGGACGCAAGACCCCAGGCTTCGAAATAGGCGAGATCGGAGGTCAGCGCCCGCAGCGTGTTGTCGCCCATGCCCTGGTTGACGAGATGTTTTAGCGTTTCGACATCCTGGTCAGTGAGAAGTTCGGCAAGTTCGTCCCTGCGCTCGATTGGCAGGACCGATGCGATCGTGTCGAGCTCGACAGCGCGCCGCTCGATGTTAGACAGGGAAGCTGGCCTGCGCGGCTTCGACATTAATCGATCTCGACGTCCGGCCGCCAGCGGCGAATGATTTGAATGATCTCCGGTTTGTAAGCCTCGGGGTAAACGAGATCCTCTTCGCGGGCGAGAAAAGTGAAAACTGTCACCATGTCTTCGCAGACGTCGCGATCGACATCGGCCAGGTCTGTAAGATCAAAACCGCCATGCACGTCTGCATTCCACTGCGGAAGCCGATCTCGGTGAGAGTCGACGTTTTGAAGCGGATGAGATCTGCCATCTCCATCGCAAGCCGAGGGGGTGCGTCAACGACACCGGAGAGCAGGTCTGGATCCTCGAAAGCCTTGGTCAAACGCCCTTTTTCGTCCTCATCTCGCAGCCAGCTAGAAACCGCTAGTCGAGGAGTAAGTGCACTCCCGCCATATGTGATCCCAGGGAACCGGATTGCGTAGCGCTGCTTCGTTGCTGCCGCCTGGAAACGCCTGTAATCCGTCGACCCCGAGATGATAACGCGCCGGACCCATTCCAGGATCTCTGCGCGCTTTGAAAAAGGCAGGCTGCTGAAGTCGTCGGGAAGATGCCAGGCAAGCCGGCGCCGCTCCGCCGGGCTGATGTCTTCCAGATCGTGGCCATATAAGGACCTGGACTGATGTGGCAGTTTGGCTTTGAAATAGCCTCGCTCCAAGCCATATCTGCGCTCGATCCGGCAAAGGATATCAAAGCTTGCCACCGAGCGCGGCACACGCTGGCCCTCAATCCACGACAGCAAGGTCTTCGCATCAAAGGTTTCGTCTATGCAAACGACCGCCCGGTGGAGTTGCCAGTAACTCTCACCAAAGCGGTGCATTTGATAGGCGAGTGCATCGGCGAATGAACTCGGGTCTTCGTTGGCCTCGAACAAGGGTTCTGGTTTGTCAGAAACTGATCTCGGCTTAGGGCCGGGGCGGCCAGGTGAGGGCGAGCTCTCGATCTCTTCGATTTCGTGATGCTGGCTTGTCGGGGAGGGGGTAAACTTTCCCGTGGCACCGGATATCCGCGCAGCTTGCAGTCTTCTGCCTTTCGGAGCATCGTCTTCTACAAGCGGCTCCTTCAGCCAGCGCATGATCGCATCCAGCGCTGGTCGCAGCTGTTTCTTCAACGTTATCGTCAGCGCTTCATCGATCCCACAATCGTGCGCTATCTGCCGCCAATCATAGCGGTTGTTCGCTAGAGCGGGTGTCTTTCGAAATGTGATTAACGCCAGAAGGTAGGCGCGGACGTTGTCAACTACCCGATCCGGCGCGACAGGAACAATGCGGACATCGCAGTAGGTCGAGATCTTTTTCTGGAAATGGCGTTTGGAAAGGTCTTCGTTTGGCATGTGTCATCCCGTATTCTCTCGGGGCCTCAGGCCGAGGGCGTGCGGAATTAGTGGTAGACGGTTAAGAATCCGTAAAGTCTATAAGGACCACCCGACAACCCAAAGAAGTCGTCGGGCGGTCTCGTCAATTTTTCAAGGATTGCGCGGGCTCACTTCAATCCGGTTATGTTGCAGCGAAGCATCCCTGAAAACTTCTTCAACCCGCCTTGATGAAGCGCGTCGACGAACGCCTCAACCGATGGGATCGACTTTCGCAGATTATGCCTCGCACTTTTGACACTGGAGATTAGCGCTTCCGGAAACGCCGCATGGAGATCGGTGAGGAAATCATCTGGTGACTTGCTCGTCACACCATGGGCGAGAAGGTTGCTTGCGGGGAAGTCCTTCAGGTTCCAGGTGACGATGACGGAGGCTTTGCCTGCGATGGCTGCCGCGAGGACGTGTCGATCATCGGGATCCGGTAGCGTGAGTTCGTGAATCAACGGGCGATAGTCAGCCACGACGGCTTCTGGGAGGACCGCGTTCATCCGGTCGCGCGTGGCTCTCAAACGGTCGATGGACAAACCTGGTGTGTTGGCGGCGAGATTGCGCATCCACTCATCATGTATATCGTCGGTCCAGCACGCCTCGACAAGACCGTCGAAGGCGCACTGGATCAGAATGTTGCGGAGGTGGAAGGGGTAGAGGACGCAGGCATCGTAGACCGCGACGGGCGGATTAGAGGCCATAGGTCTCGATCAGGTCCTCTGTGTCCTCGGCAAGTGCTTCCATTGCCATCTGTCGTTTGTCGAGCTTCGACTTCAACGCGAGCACATCCTTCAGGAGGGCGCGGCGGTGTTTGCCGACGTAGCGGAATGGCAGATCGCCACGGTCCATGCGCAAGACGACGAGCGGACGAGAGATGCCGAGAATGGCTGAAGCGTCACTTGGGCTCACTTCCTGGTCCTCGGCCAGCACTGCAACGCGCTCCCCGCGCAGCATATGCGCCAGAAGGGCTTCGACAGCTGCGGCGGCCGAGGGTGGGATCGGGAGCGTGCGCGCCTTGCCACCTGCATCACGAACGTGGAGTTCCAGCCTGTCACCGGCAACCAGCTTTGGCAACGGCATTGCTGTTTTTCGATCGCGATCTGACAGTCTGGCGAAATGAACAATCTGGCTGGCCATGCGATATCTCCTTAGCAGCCAATATAGCGAGAGAGACCTCTATCTGCAATAACTGAAAGTGTGGATGGGTTGCGATGGCGGTGATGGGGCGGTTCTTCGGAACGCTGGTTCGATTCCGATCAAGAGCTTAACTCTAGCAAACGTTTCAGATAGCGCTTGTACGAAGGGGGTTGATGATCTCAATCCCCTGGAAATCTCGCAAATTGTCGGTGACAACAACACAGTTATTCGATTGAGCGATTGCAGCCACGATCGTGTCCAACGCACTACGCGGGCGGCCCGTTGCCCTTCCTTGCGCCATCATCTCTCCCCACACGAGAGCTGCCTTCTCGTCGAATGGAAGAATGCGACCAGCGAAGAGTGACTGGGGGCCCTCTTTGCCTCGAAACCAGGTTTCGAGCGCAGCTCGCTTCTTCCCCGCCGGCTTCTCGAGTATTCCACGGTGTATCTCGGCGATAGTGAGTGATGCGATGAACAAATCATCGTCCACTTGTTCAGCCATCCACGTCAACAAAGACGCTGAAGGCTCTGGTTTCGTAATATTGCTTAGAATGTTGGTGTCGAGCAAATAGCGCATTAAAAATCTATCTCGCGACCTTCTTCGCGTGATCGGGCTGTATCTAGCTCTGCACCAACCAGTGGCGATCGGCGGAGTGCCGCGAGAATCCCCCCCTTTTTCGGCGGCTCTCCGGCGAGAGTTTCACTAACGAAGGCGCGCAGATTGGCCGCCTCTGGGCCATCTTCGGCCAGTCGGCGGGCAAGCGATCTAATTAAGCTGCGATCACTCTCACGCCCGAGAACCTCAAAACGAGCGAGACCGCGGTCGCCTAGGCGGCTTCGATAATTCTGAATTGCGCGTGTCTGCGAGCTAGCCATGGTACCCTCCGGATATTTCCAGTAATATAGCCAGATGCTGAGGTGTCTGCAAGCCGCCCAAGGAACGGTCGTGGGGTAATTGACGATCTTATTTGGTCAGAATAACTGGGTCTTCGGTGCGTGACCCTTCAAGGGTGGGTTGTTTTCATCGCTCGAAGGGAGTCAACCATTTCGAATGTCTAGGGGCAGGCCCCGATGAGCGTCGCTCGATAAAGGTCGAGGCGATAAGGATGCGTTTTGCGACGACCGGCTGCCCTCTTGTTTCAATGCGTTCCAACAATAGCCGCATCGCTGTAGCACCCATCTCCACCCCTTGCACTCTGATGGTCGTCAGGGGAGGAGATATTTGGGTCGCGGCGGAAAAATCACCGAATCCGACAACGGACATGTCGTCTGGTATACGGTAGCCACGTGCTAGTAGCTCGGAAACAGCGGTCAGCGCCAGCCCATCGTGAGCGCAGAACAGGGCTGTGGGTGCGATTCCGGCAGTGTGAAGAGTTTGCAGCGCTGGGATAAAGCCACCATCTTCGTCAAAGCGCAGGACATGCAGTCTTGCATCGGCATGTTGCTCTAAACTTTCGCGCAGACCGTGATATCGCTCCATACGACCGCGATAGCCTTCCTGCCCCTGCACGAAAGCGATGTCGCGATGCCCGAGTCCAAACAAATAATCGCCGACCGCTATCCCTGCCTCGTGGTCCGTGCCGCCGACATGATCGGCCTGTTCAAGTGGAAACACCCACCCCAGTCGAACAGAAGGCAAACCCGACGCTTTTACAATGTCCAGCGTCTTTTGTTCGTGCGGTCCAACAAGAATGACGCCAGCACTATCTTTCACCATCGCCTCGACCCTGTCGGCGTCATGCGTCCACTGCAACCGTACGGCTTGACCCAGTCGATGCGCCTCCTTCTGCATGCCGTCCTGCAGCATCGTCCGCAACTCATAGCTCACGCTATCGACCTGATCGTGAAAGATCAGAGTGATTTCGCGTTGCTCGTCGGCGGGCTTCGGGCGCTGGTAGCCTAGCATCATGGCAGCGTCCTCGACGCGTTTGCGCGTCGCATCACTGACCCCTGCTTTTCCTGAAAGTGAACATGAGACGGCAAATTTTGACAGGCCGGTGTGATTGGCGATGTCCTGCAATGTTACTTTGCGCATAACGCATCCTCCCGCCGTGGAGCTACGTACCGAAATAAACTCAACATAACGCTTTACCTAACAAATTACATAATACAAGCTAAACAAATACGAGCATGCAAGCTATCTTTTTCTGACGTGGCATCCGTCCGAAAAATCGCGGGATCGATCCTGAGGAGGAGAGATAATTCCGCGATGCGTGACTGGAGGAGGAAAACAAATGCAAGGATTAAATCGCCGCGCGTTTCTCGCTGCGAGCACCGCTGCCGTCATACTACCCGCTTTGCCAGCGTTCGCGCAGACCACGGCCGTCAAAGACCCCGCCATGCTGGATGCCTTGGTCGGGGAGGGTAAGCTGCCCGCCGTTGTGGACCGCCTGCCGCTCAATCCGCTTGTCATCACGCCGCTTGACCGCGTCGGAACACATGGTGGTGACTGGAACAGCGCGATCGTCGGTGGTGGGTCCCTGTCGATGTTGTTTCGATATCAGGCTTACGAGCCGCTGTTGCGATATAAGCCCGACTGGTCGGGTGTGGTACCGAATGTCGCAGAGCACTACGAAAGCAATGCCGACGCCACGGAGTTCACCTTCAGATTGCGCAAGGGCATGAAGTGGTCTGACGGTCAGCCGTTCACTACCGAGGACATCATGTTCTGGTACGAGGACATATTCAATTACGAGGGCCTTAACGACATCGGCCAGAACCATCTGCGTGCGGGCGGAAAAAAGGCCCGCTTCGAGGCGTTGGACGATGTGACGTTCAAGGTGATTTTCGCCGCGCCCAACGGTCTCTTCCCTTTGCGGCTGGCATGGGCGAACGACGATCAGACCACCCGTGCACCGAAACACTACCTCAAGCAGTTCCACATCAAGTACAACCCAGATGCTGAACAGGAAGCCAAGGCCAAGGGCGCGTCTGGCTGGATTCAATTGTTTCAGCGCGAAGCGGGCCTCGTCGTGGACAACGAATTCTTCCAGAACTCCCAACGTCCCGTAATCCACGCCTGGAAGATGGCGGTTGCGCCAGGACAGAGCACCGACCGTGCGATCGCCGAGCGCAACCCGTTCTACTGGAAGGTCGACACCGAGGGAAATCAACTGCCCTACATTGATCGCATCGTCTACCAGATGGTCGCCGATGCACAGGTATTGTTGTTGAAGGCGATGCAGGGCGAAATCGATCTGATGGATCAGTATATCGCCACGCCGGCAAACCGGGCAGTGCTTTACGACTCCCAGGACCAGGGCCAGTTTGGCTTATATACGCTGACCTCGACCGAAACCAATGAGATGGTTTTCCAGCTTAATCTCAATCATCCTGACGAAGCCAAACGCAAGCTTTACGGCAACAGAGATTTCAGGGCTGCGCTGTCGATGGCGCTGGACAGGCAGGCGATTATCGACACTGTTTTCATCGGACAGGGAACGATCTCCCAACCGGCCGTGCGGGCGGAGGATCCTCTCTATAACGAACGTCTGGCCACGCAATTCACCCAATACGACCCCGACGCGGCCAACGCCCTGCTCGACAAGATACTTCCCACCAAGGATGGTGAGGGTTTCCGGCAGGATGAAAACGGCAAGCGTGTGACGGTCACATTCGAGATCGACCAGGCTCGAACCACATTCCTTGACATTTTCCAGCTGGCGCTACCGATGTTTCACGCGGTGGGTGTGGACGTGCAGATGCGAAGCATGGACCGTTCGCTTTGGGAGGTGCGCGTGCGTCAGGGCATCGACTATGACGCCACTGCACACCGCTTCGGCGGCAATGGCGGCATCGCGGCCATTCTCGATCCGCGCTATTTCATTCCCAACACGACCGAGGCGCTCTACGCCAAGGGGTGGCAATTGTGGTACCGCGATCCTGCTTCCAAGGGTGCGGTCGAGCCGCCTCAGCCGGTCAAGGACGCGTTGGCGCGGTATGACCGCGTGCTGGGCTCGCCGGACCCGGACGTGCAGCGCAAGCTGATGTCCGAAATACTGGAGATCGCGGCCGAACAGTTTTACGTCTTCGGCGTTTGCCTGCCCAGCGACAGTTACGGCGTGGTGAAGAACAACATGCAGAACGTTCCAAAATCCATGCCGAATTCGTGGGGATATCCCACACCCGGGCCAGCCAACCCGGAAACCTTTTTCAAGGCCTGATTCCACCGTTCCATCCCGGTATCAACCGAACCCGGATGGAAACATTGAACCTTTTCAATCGCCCCTGAAGGGCGTGATGGCATCCTATTGTAATTGGAGAACACATGTTGCATCAACCAAACGCCATTTCCGGAGCTGCCGTTCGTTCTCCAGACTGGTTTAAATCCGCCACTCGTTGGACCCAATTGACCTTTGCAGAAGACGACCCGGCGAAATATGATCCCGAATTCTGGGTCGACGTCTTCAAGCGCACCAAGTCGAATGCAGTCTGCCTTTCTGCTGGCGGCTATATCGCCTACTACCCAAGCGAAATCCCTCTGCACTATGTGTCCAGCTTTATTGGCGATACCGATCCGTTCGGCACGATCGTGGAAGGGGCGCGCAAATTGGGGATGCACGTCATGGCACGAGTCGACCCGCATGCGATCCACGCGGATGCAGCACGGGCCCATCCCGAATGGGTGGCCATCAATCAGGACGGAAGTCCGCGTGAGCACTGGGCATTTCCCGGTATCTACGTCACCGATGCGCTGGGAAGTTATAACCGCGACTTCACAACCGACGTCATTCGCGAAGTCGTAACCAAATATGACGTCGATGCCGTGTTCGCCAACCGCTGGCAGGGTCATGGCGTGTCCTACAGCGACGAGAATCGCATACGATTCAGGCAGGAAACTGGTTTTGATTTGCCGATGAGACCGGATGCGACGGATCCGGCATGGCAGGCGTGGGCGGCGTGGCGCAGACGCATACTCACCGAGCTTGTGGTCTACTGGGACGAGACGGTCAAATCCATCCGTCCCCATGCCAGCTTCATTCCAAATATGAGCGGTTCGTCACTGATGGAATTCGACCTTTCGCTCATCCAGAAACATTGCCCGATCCTGTTCGTGGACCACCAGGCGCGACAAGGTGTGGAGGTTGGCTGGTCTGCTGGACGGAACGGCAAACGCATTCGTGGAACGTTCCGGGACAGACCCGTTGGCCTCATCACCTCCATCGGACCAGAGGAAGAGTACCGATGGAAGGATTCCGTCCAGAGCGGTGAGGAAATCAAGCTCTGGATTCACGACGGCATTGCGCAGGGCCTTTTCCCATGGTTCACCAAATTCAATGCCTGCGTTCCTGACAATCGCTGGGTGCAGCCCGTTGCAGAAGCCTTTAATCTTCATGCGGACATTGAGCCGTATCTGGAGGGCATGCAGCCAACTGCCGAAATCGCGATCATTGATCCATCCACGACGTTGCGGCACTGGGCACCGGAGCAACGTCATATCGCCGAACATAATGATCTCGGCTTTTATCATGCGCTGGTGGAAGCGCGCATTCCGTTTGAATTTCTATCCGATCAGGTCATGACCCCGGATGCGCTTGATCGCTTCAAGCTCATTATTCTGGCCAATGCGACCTATCTTTCCGACGAACAATGCGCGGCCATCGAACAATATGTACAGCGCGGCGGGTCGGTCGTTGCCGCGCATGAAACCTCGCTCTGTAATGAAGTCGGCGAGCGGCGCGATAACTTCGGACTATCAAATGTCTTCGGTGCCTCGTTGGCATCGGTGCCACGTGGCCCGGTCAAGAACACCTATGTTGCACTGTCCGATCCGCACCCCGTGAACGAGGGCTACGAGGGCGCCGCACGCATTATCGGCGGCACACACCTTATTGCCGTCGATGCCAATCCGGACGTTGAAACGCCGTTCCTTTACGTCCCTGATTTTCCGGATCTGCCCATGGAGGAGGTCTACCCACGCGAAGCCCCGAACGGCGCTGCGGTGATTGTGCGTGATACCGGCCATGGAGGTCGTGTGGTCTACATTCCATGGAACATTGGCGAGGTTTTCTGGAAAGTGCTTGCACCCGATCATGGCAAGCTGATCTCGAACGCCGTGAACTGGGCCCTTGGCAAAGACCATCGTGTGACGGTCGAAGGGAAGGGTATCATAGACATCTCCGTTTACGAAAACGAGGACTCGATGGCGATCTTCCTCGTCAACCTTACCAACCCGATGATGATGAAAGGTCCTTTGCGGGAGGTCTATCCTATCGGTGAGCAGACGCTATCGATCAAGCTGCCGAAGGGTCGCTCGTCTGCCACGGTGAAACTGCTTGTGAAAAACGAGGAAACGTTCTGCAAGATCGTTGGCAACCGTGCGGAAATCACCGTGCCCTCCATCCGGGACCTCGAGACGGTTCATCTGACCTGGCATTCATAAGCCGGATAGCGTGTAGTGGGAGGAACCCATGCTGACATATGTGGCGAAGCGCGTTCTTTACATGATACCGACCCTGTTCGGCATGTCCTTGATCGCATTCATGATCATTCAATTGCCACCAGGCGATTATCTGACCTCGCTTCTCTCCACCATGGCCGATGGTGGGCAGAATCTGGACGAGGCGACGATTACGCGCCTGCGCGCGCAATACGGTCTCGATCAACCTGTCTATGTCCAGTATTTCGTGTGGATCAGCGGAATATTGACCCGGGGCGATTTCGGATACTCCTTCGAGTGGAACCAGCCGGTCTCGACCCTGATCTGGGACCGGATGGGATCGACGCTGTTGATCTCGCTGGCGAGTCTTTTACTTGTTTGGGCAATATCCCTCCCGATAGGGATCTATTCCGCGGTCAGACGCCATTCCTTCGGCGACCACGCCTTTACGCTTCTCGGCTTTATCGGGCTGGCCGTTCCGAATTTCATCATGGCGCTGACCTTGATGTATGCGAGCTACCGGTTTTTGGGACAAAGCGTTGGCGGCATATTTTCTCCCGCTTTCGTCGATGCGCCCTGGAGCATCGCAAAATTCAACGACATGCTCAGCCATATGTGGATACCTGTGATCGTCATCGCCATGTCAGGCACTGCCGCCATGATCAGAATTCTGCGGGCAAATCTGTCGGATGAATTGAGCAAGCCCTATGTCGTCACGGCGCGGGCCAAGGGTTTGCCTGAGCGCAAGGTCATTGTGAAATACCCCGTCCGCATCGCGCTCAACCCTTTCGTCAGCTCGATCGGCTGGGTGCTGCCG
The DNA here is from genome assembly GCF_017726655.1 of Agrobacterium tumefaciens. Taxonomy (NCBI): domain Bacteria; kingdom Pseudomonadati; phylum Pseudomonadota; class Alphaproteobacteria; order Hyphomicrobiales; family Rhizobiaceae; genus Agrobacterium; species Agrobacterium tumefaciens. The sequence continues at coordinate 725,590 of NZ_CP072309.1, read as the reverse complement.
GATCTCGTTTCCGGCGTTACCATCACCGCCATCGTGCTGAACCTTCCAACGGCGGGACCGCTTCTGCTGCGGGCGCTGGTCGGTCAGGACATGTATCTGGCTGGAAGTTTCATTCTCTTAATGGGCGTGCTGACACTGGTGGGCATGCTGATTTCAGACATATTGCTGGCGGTGCTCGACCCCCGCATCCGGTTCAATTGAAGGGGTGGCCATGTCGATCAACCAGAACCCCACCATCGCGCTGGAAACCGGCCCCGCCATCAGCCCTCTGAAGTCCGGGCGCAAGGTAGTAAGTCTCGAGGCGGCAGGGCAATGGACGCTCATTCGCCAGCGCTTCTTCCGCCACAAGGTCGCAGCATTTGCTGCGGGCATCATTCTTTTGCTCTATTCCATCGGTGCCTTTGCCGAGTTCCTGGCACCGGGCCTGCCGAACACGTCGCGCCCGCAATACACTTTTGCGCCGCCGCAAAGCATCGCTTTATTCGCGCCGGCTGCCGATGGCGGTTCCCGCTTTCTGCCGCATGTGAAGGGCTACAAGATCGAGATCGAGCCCAAAGCCCTCCGCCGCAGCTTCGTTGTCGATGACACGAAAATCATTCCTATCGGATTGTTCGTCAAAGGGGCGCCTTACAAGCTTTGGGGCATCATCCCGATGGAAAGGCATCTGGTCGGGCCGATTGACGCACGCGATCCAATGTACCTGTTGGGTTCGGACCGGCTCGGACGGGACCTCATGAGCCGCCTCATCTATGGAACCCGCGTCTCCATGTCCATCGGCCTTGTCGGCGTTGCCATTTCGCTGACGCTCGGCGTCGTGATGGGTGCGGTCTCCGGGTATTACGGCGGCTGGGTCGATACCCTCATCCAGCGTATCATCGAGATTGTGAGCGCCATGCCGACCATTCCGCTCTGGTTGGGGCTGGCCGCTGCCATTCCCCTAAGCTGGTCACCGCTTTCGGTTTATTTTGTCGTAACTCTGATTGTTTCCCTTCTGAGCTGGACGGGTTTGGCACGCGAGGTGCGGGGACGATTCTTCGCGCTGCGCGGCGATGACTTCGTGACGGCTGCCCGGCTGGACGGTGCAGGGGAAAGGCGGATCATATTCCGCCACATCCTTCCATCACTTACCAGCCACATTCTGGCGGTGGTGACACTTGCCATTCCGACCATGATCGTCGCTGAAACTTCGCTGTCGTTTCTTGGGGTCGGTCTGAAACCACCGGTCGTCAGCTGGGGTGTGCTGTTGCAGGATGCCCAGAACGTGCGGACAGTTGCCACGGCGCCATGGTTGCTGATCTGGCCGAGCCTTGCAGTGGTCCTGGCGGTTCTGTCCTTCAATTTCTTTGGCGATGGCCTGCGCGATGCAGCCGACCCTTACGATAGCTGAAAGGAAGTGAGATGACGAAGCACGAAACCTTGCTGGCGGTCAAAGACCTGTCCATCGATTTCCATCTCAGAACCCATGTGCTCCATGCCGTTCGCAATGTCAGTTTCAACCTTGAACGCGGAAAGACGCTTGCGCTGGTAGGGGAAAGCGGTTCAGGCAAATCAGTGACCGCCCGCGCCCTGATGCGGATCATCGACAAGCCCGGACAGATGACAGGCGGCCAGATCGTTCTCGATGGGCCCAAGGGACCAGTCGATATCGCGAAATTTGCCGTAAGCAGTCGCGAGGTTCTGGCCATTCGCGGTGGACGGATCGGCCTGATTTTTCAGGAACCGATGAGTTCGCTGTCGCCGGTCCACACCATCGGCTCACAGATCATCGAAGCCGTGCGTTTGCATCGCCGCGTGTCGAAGAGACAGGCTCGGGAGCGATGTATCGAACTGCTGCGCCAGGTGGAGATACCGCAGCCGGAAGTGATGGCCGACAGATACACCTTCGAGTTTTCCGGCGGAATGCGCCAGCGAGCGATGATTGCCATGGCGCTGGCCTGCGACCCGGAAGTTCTGATCGCCGATGAGCCGACGACGGCGCTGGATGTGACGACGCAGGCCGAAATCCTCGATCTCATCAAGCGGCTGCAGGTGGAGCGCGGCATGGCGATGCTCCTCATCACCCACGACATGGGCATCGTTGCCGAAGTAGCGGACGAGGTCGCCGTCATGCGTTTTGGCAAGATCGTCGAAAAAGGGCCGGTGGACGAGATTTTCCACGCCAGTCAGCATCCCTACACACGGCAACTTCTGGAAGCGACGGTCAAGCTCGAGAGCGGCGCAGCAACGCGCACGCTGCCGGCGTCGCTGACGGCCAACGTGGCTCCGATCCTGTCAGTGCGCAATCTTTCCAAAGTCTACGGCGCGCCGTCCGGACTGTTTTCGCGCGGCGGTGGTCGTGGGCTGGTGGCGGTGGACGATGCAAGTCTTGACCTATTTGCCGGCGAAAATCTCGGCATTGTCGGCGAAAGCGGATCGGGCAAAACCACACTAGGGCGAATGATACTGCGGATCGTTGAGCCGAGTTCCGGCAAAATTGCGTATCGCGGACGCCCGGATGCTGCCCCGATGGACGTCACCACACTAAGCAAAGTGGATTTGCGCCGCTACCACCAGGATGTGCGTCTTATCTTTCAGGACCCATTTGCGTCGCTCAACCCCCGTATGACGGTAAAGCAGATCATCGGAGATCCTCTTGTCATCGCCGGTGGCATGCCCGGCAAAGCGGTGGAGACCCGCGTTGCCGAACTTTTGCAAAAGGTCGGGCTCGATCCCTTGGCGATGGAAAGATACCCGCATGCCTTTTCCGGTGGCCAACGCCAGCGGATCGGGATTGCAAGAGCGCTCGCCGTCAACCCGAAGGTCATCGTCGCCGATGAGGCGACTTCGGCTCTCGACGTGTCGATCCGAAGCCAGATCCTCGACTTGCTGCTCGACATTCAAAAGCAGCTCAATCTCAGCTTCATCTTCATTTCGCACGATATCTCGGTGGTGCGCTATTTCTGCGACCGCGTCGCCGTCATGCACAAAGGCAAGATCGTCGAGATCGGAGATGCGGAAACCATCTGCACCACGCCCTCGCAGCCCTATACCAAGCGACTGATCTCTTCTGTTCCGAACCCCGACCCCCGCAACAAGCGCATGCTGCACCGCCTGCGCGCAGACCAAGTTTGAGGTCATTCCCGATGCCGAAATTCGCCGCCAATCTGTCCATGCTTTATACCGAACATCCGTTCATGGAACGGTTTGCCGCTGCCGCTGCCGATGGTTTTGCGGCAGTCGAATATGTCAGCCCCTACGAGGAGGCGGCGGAGACGATTGCAGCGGAGCTCAGGAGGTGCAATCTGACGCAGGCCCTGTTCAACCTGCCGCCCGGCAACTGGGCCGCAGGCGAGCGCGGCGTTGCCTGCCTGCCGGACAGGGTCTCCGAATTTGAGACGTCCGTGGAAACGGCGATCCGCTATGCAAAAATTCTGGGATGCCGAAAGATCAATTGTCTGGCCGGTATTCAACCGCCCGGCGTCGATCCGCAGATTCTGGAAGACACGCTCGTCGGCAATCTCGGGCACGCCGCGCGACGTCTGGCGGATGCCGGAATTGCCCTTGTCTTCGAGCCCATCAACACCCGCGACATACCCGGATATTTCGTCACCAACACCGATCAGGCCGAACGGATCATGGACCGTGTCGGGCATTCCAACCTGCTGATACAGTATGACTTCTACCACATGCAGATCATGCAGGGCGATCTCGTCACGACCTTCGAGCGCCTGCAGGACAGAATCGGCCACGTTCAGATCGCCGATAATCCCGGACGTCATGAGCCGGGGACGGGCGAGATCAACCACGATTTCATCTTCAAGCGCCTGGATGAACTTGGTTACGAAGGATGGGTCGGCTGCGAATATCGACCGGCGTCGACCACCAGCGCAGGTCTTGGCTGGTTGAAAGCATATCAACAGGAGGATTGAGCCATGAAAATAGGATTTATCGGACTGGGCGTCATGGGCCGCCCGATGGCGCAGCATCTGATCGATGCCGGACATGAGCTTTATCTTCACCGGGTCAAACCCGTGTCGAACCACCTCCTGGAAAGCGGTGCGAGGGCCTGCGGTTCAGCTACAGAAGTGGCGCGCAGCGCCGAAATCGTGATTTTGATGCTGCCGGACACGCCCGATGTGGAAGCAGTTTTGTTTGGTGATGATGGCGTCGCGCACGGCCTTGATGCGGGAAAGCTCGTCATCGACATGAGCTCGATTTCACCGATTGCGACGAAGGATTTTGCCGCCCGTATCGAGGCGCTGGGATGCGATTATCTCGACGCGCCGGTGTCGGGCGGTGAAGTTGGCGCCAAAGCGGCGTCGCTGACCATCATGGTCGGCGGTAAACCGGATATTTTCGAGCGCGCAAGGCCGCTGTTTGAGAAGATGGGCAAGAACATCACCTTGATCGGAGACGTGGGAAACGGGCAGGTTGCAAAGGTCGCCAACCAGATTGTTGTCGCCCTGAATATTCAGGCCGTTTCGGAAGCCCTTCGCTTTTCGAATAAAGCCGGAGCGGACCCTTCCATCGTGCGCAAGGCGTTGATGGGTGGCTTTGCCGCGTCCCGCGTACTGGAGGTCCACGGCGAAAGGATGATCAACGAAACATTCGAGCCCGGCTTTCGCATAAGTTTGCATCACAAGGACATATCGCTCGCGCTTGAGTCGGCGCGTCTGCTGGAGCTTATGCTGCCCAACACCGCGATGGTTCAACAGTTGATGAATGGCGCGCTGGAAAAAGGCCTGGGCGACAAAGACCACTCGGCGTTGATCAAAGCCTTGTAGTTCGAACGAGACCTCCTGATTGACGGTCGTCAATCCAGGGTAAAGCGCGCAAATCAGTACATTAGTCCCTCGGTCAGGCCGCAAGAACGTTGGCGAGGGACTGCATATCGTCTTTCGGCCCTCGTCCTGAAACATAGTGAAGAACAGTGACAGTCCAGGGCCCATGAATGGGCGGCGGTCACCCCTGAGAGTGGGTGATCGCCAAGACGCGCGGCCGACAGGGATTTGCTCTTTCGAAAGGTGTCGATGGCGCCGGTTCTGCGTAACTTCCCCGTAATTTTCGGCGGTCATACGTCTCTGCCTCAACGGTCGATGGATGGCCGCAGTGGCGGTGAACGAAAGGACAGACATGAGAAAGATCATTTCGGGCGTACTTGTTTGCGTGGCACTGACCGCCTGCAGCCAGACGGAAAAGGGCGCCGGCATTGGGGCGGCAAGCGGCGCCATCATTGGTGGGTTGGCAAGCGGTACTTGGGAAGGCGCCGCAGTGGGAGCCGCCGCAGGCGGCGCGGGTGGCGCTGTGATAGGCAACATCAGCGAACGGAACGACAGGAACCGCCGCGACCGCTGGGAACGTCGGGATCACCGCGACTACAGCTGCAGATACCGGGATTATTACGGTCGCTGCCGCTAAAGATTGCAGCCGGCTGCCGCCCGTTAAAGGCGAGAGTGATGCCGAGGAACTCCGGCTCTTCTCCCTTAGCGTCCACACCAGGTTTTTGACATCCGGTAATCTGACGGTCAGGACGTCACGAACGTGGAGTTTATCTCGACCACCGGCCGTCGTTTTGCTGTAGAAATATCGGAACGATAGTCCGACTTGACTGAGTAGGCGCCTATGAAACTTCTACTTATCGAAGACGATCCAGAAATGACGGATGCCTTGAGGGTGGCCCTCTCGCAGCATGGCATTGTCCTTGATGCCGTTGGGGATCTGGCAACGGCGCGCGAAGCAATCGCCATGGCGGACTACGATATCGTCCTTATCGACCGGCAACTGCCTGATGGTGATGGCAGTACCTTCCTTGCGGATTTGCGTGGCGCAGGTTCAAACACGCGATCGATCATCATCTCGGCTCTGAGGTCCACCGACGAGCGAATATCCGGGCTGAATGACGGCGCTGATGATTATTTACCGAAGCCCTTCGAAATCCCCGAACTGGTCGCGAGAATGAGCGCTGTGCTGAGGAGGGCTCCGACAACGGGATCGTCCCTCCTGGCTGCCGGCAACGTTACCTACAATCGTGTGTCATGCGATGTACATGTCGATGGCGTCCGGCTTGCGCTCACCCGCAGGGAACTGCTGATCATCGAGACGCTTCTGAGAAACCGTGGTCGGACCGTGTTGCGCTCGTCCCTTGAGGGTCAGGTCTATTCCTTTGACGATGAGATCCAGTCGAACTCACTGGAATCCAACATGTCGCGGCTGCGCCGAAAGCTTGGCGAAGCGGAGGCCAACATCGTTATCAAAAACATTCGAGGCATAGGCTATTATCTTCATGAGCAGCAATAGGATGACCAGCACCTCCCTTCGCTGGCGTTTCACTTTCGGTTTTATTGTCCTGCAGCTCTGTGCGGTCATCGCCTCGCTCAGTCTGGTTTTCTATCTCCTTTCCGGCCTCAAGCCCGATGTGGCGATCACGTCCATCTGGCTGTCTCAGGAAATCGCAGATTCAGTCCGTCTCGAGCCGAATGGCCGAGCAAGTCTGATGCCGACGGCTGAACTTAGAGAGATTATGGAAGACTCGCCTAACCTTTGGTTCGTGGCAGACCTGGGCAAAGATATCGTTTTGGCACATGGCGTGCCTCCCGGGAAAATTGCCGATAACATGCCATTCTTGCGGACGTTCAGAAGTGTCGAACTTCATGGCGATCTGGATGATCCGTTGAGTGTGGGCCGCATGGAGCGTTTCGACACCCAGGCCGGTGAGGCGACGATCTTTGCTGGCGGTGTTCCGATGTCTCAATATGGTGTGACCGTGCTGCTGGGGAACCTTGCCATCGGTATTCCGGCGCTGATCCTCGTCGCCATTTCGCTCATTGGCGCTCCGTTTGTCACACGCTGGGCTTTGCGATCCTTCAGCGACCTGACCACGCGTCTCGACAGGATCGATCTCGACACACGTGGCGCCTTGGTGGAAGAGCGGGGTTTGCCCAATGAAGTGCTTCGCCTGGTGCGCGACATCAACAGGGCGCTGCGTCGTCTCGATAGCGGCTTCGAGGCGACGGAGCGCTTCTTCGTCAACGCGGCGCATGAACTTCGAACGCCGATCGCTGTCCTGCAGGTGAGGATTGATACGCTTTCACCAAGTTCTGACAAGACCCACCTGCAGACGGCCATCAAGCGACTGACAGCGATCGCGAACCAGCTTCTCGACACCGAGAAGTACCGACAGAAGCCCCAGCAGAACGCACCTGTCGATCTCAACAGCGTTGTGTCGAAGGTGGTTGCCGATCTTGCTCCCCTGGCGATCTCTGAAGGCTACGAGATTTCGTTCGACAGCGATGCGGAAGATCTGTTCGTTCCGGGTGATGCCGAAGCTTTGGAGCGTGCATTCGTCAATCTGGTCCGTAATGCAGTCCAGTACGGAGGCGGAAGAGGACAGATATCAGTGAGCATTGAGGCTGACGGTAGCGTGATGGTCGCCGATCAGGGTTGCGGAATTTCCGGCGATAAGCAATCGCGCATATTCGAACCGTTTTACCGGGTCAGCCCTCACGGCTCAGGCGCGGGCCTCGGTCTCAGCATGGTCAATGAGATCGTGACCCGTCACGGCGGCTACGTTGAGCTTTCGTCCGCTCCAGGCAAGGGCAGCACATTTGCCGTGCGCTGGCGCGAGAAGCGCATTTTCCAGCGTCGGTAGCGGCCGGTGCCTGCGCTAAGGGGTCAGGGCATCCGTATCCGTCGGCGTTGGCTGGGCACGGCCGCGATCGCCTGATATGTGGCGGGCAATCTCTGGCACGCCACCCATACTGCAAACACGCTTTGCCGATCGGTTGATTTTACGGTGCATGCCAAACGGAGCAGCCGCGACGACGGCTCCCCGTAATTTTCAGGTAACTCTCGTGACAGAGAAAGCCCGCAAATTTCATAGCATGGGCCACGACTAAATGACACGAAACATCACCCGCAAGCGTCTCATCCTGTCGGCGGTAACCCTTGTCGGTTTGCTGGGCGTCTGGCTTCTGTTTCTGCGTTCGCCGGCGAAGCCTGAACTGGTGACGGCGCAGGCGCGAACGGGTGACATTGAAGAGGTGGTGCTGGCGACCGGGGTTCTCGAACCGCTCGAGCTGGTGCGGGTCGGCGCCCAGGCGTCGGGACGCATTGAGCATCTTGCTGTCAAGATCGGTGACATCGTCGAGGCGGGCCAATTGGTGGCCGAGATCGATTCCCAGACCCGGCGCAACACCTTGCGGGACCGCGAGGCCGCTTTGGCCAACATCCGCGCCGTTCACGCCGCGCGCCGCGCCGGTCTGGTGAAAGCCGAGAAGGATTTCGAGCGTGAGCGTGACCTGCTGGCAGGTGGTTCCACGCCGCGCGCCCAGTATGACGCCGCGGTTGCGACGCGAGACAGCGCGCGGGCTGAGGTTCAATCGCTGGACGCCCAGGTCGCCCAAGCGCAGGTCGCGCTGGAGTCTGCGGGTATAGAACTGGACTATACGCGTATCACTGCTCCAATCGCGGGCACTGTGGTCGCGATCGTCACTGACGAGGGTCAAACCGTGAATGCCCTGCAGACTGCGCCGACCATCGTCATGATCGCGCGATTGGACACAATGACGGTACGCGCGGACATTTCCGAGGCTGACGTCGTGCGTGTGCGACGAGGCCTGCCGGTCTGGTTCAGCATTCTTGGCGATCCGAAGCGCCGGTTCGATGGGGAGTTGCGACAGGTGGAACCGGCCCCGGCTTCCATCGCCAACGAGAGCAACGCCGCTGCGAGCCGGATTGGCTCAACCAACGGTGCGGTATATTACACCGGGCTGATCGACGTGGCGAATGCGGACGGGGTCCTGCGGCCCTCCATGACGGCGCAGGTGTCCATCGTCTTGAGCCGCGTCAGCGGCGCCGTGCTGGTTCCGCTCAGTGCAGTGGAAGGGGCGCCCCGGGCCGGCGATACGGCGCGTGTGCGCATACTGGACGCGATGGGCGAGGTCCAGATCCGGCAGGTCCAGGTCGGCATCGATAACGGCGCGAACATCCAAATCCTTGGCGGTCTTCAGGCCGGCGAGACCATCGTCCTGGGAGCATCCACCGACGAACGCACGGATGGCCAGGCTCAACTGGCCGCGGCGAAGCGGTAGGGCGCGCTATGACGGAACCACTGATCCGCGTACGTGGGGTATCCCGCGCTTTCCCCGCAGGCGACGAGATGGTACGGGTGCTGAAAGACGTTGATCTCGACATCGAGGCCGGCGAGATGATGGCCATTATAGGTGCGTCTGGCTCCGGCAAGTCGACGCTGATGAACATCCTTGGCTGCCTCGATCGTCCGACGGACGGCAGCTACTGGATCGAAGGGCGCGAGACCTCGAGGATGTCCGTGGACGAACTGGCCGCGCTACGCCGTGAGCGTTTTGGTTTCATCTTCCAGCGTTATCATCTGCTTGGCGATCTCAGCGCGGCCAGCAACGTCGAGGTGCCGGCCATCTATGCCGGACGCAGCCGATCCGACCGGCACAAGCGAGCGATCTACTTGTTGACCCGGCTGGGGCTCGCCGAGCGGACGGGCAATATCCCGGGCAAGCTTTCGGGCGGCCAGCAGCAGCGGGTGTCGATCGCCCGCGCGCTGATGAATGGCGGCGAGATAATTCTGGCCGACGAACCGACCGGAGCGCTGGATACGCACAGTGGCGCCGAAGTCATGAAGATCCTGCGCGAGCTTCACGCCGAAGGGCACACCATCATTCTCGTCACTCACGACAAGAAGATCGCCGAGCATGCGGATCGGGTTGTCGAGATCAGCGACGGTGTTATCATTTCCGACGAGCGCAATGTATCCAAATCCGCCGCGACGGCGCGTCCCATCCGCGAGCACGCGCCGGGCGCTGGCTGGCGTGGTGCGATTGACCGGATGACTGAGGCCTTTCGTATGGCGGGCGCAGCAATATGGGCGCACAAGATGCGCTCGCTTCTGACCATGCTCGGCATCATCATCGGTATCGCCTCGGTGGCGGCTATCTCGGCACTGGGAGCCGGCTCGCAGCAACAAATCCTCAGCAGTATCAGTTCGCTCGGCACCAACACGATCGAGGTGCGGGCGGGTAAAGGCTTCGGCGATCTGGAAGCGGGCAAGATACGGACGCTGGTTCCCGCCGATGCAGAAGCGCTGGTGAACCAGCCCTATGTCGACAGCGTGACACCAACCGTAACGACGAGCGTAACTGTCAAGCGCGCCGCCGTGGCCGTCAATGCGTCAGTCACCGGCGTTGGCGCCGACTTTTTCCGTGTACGGGGCCTTGAGCTGGCGCATGGACAACTGTTCGACGCCCAGGACGTTACCGCCTACAGCCAGAATGTGGTGATCGATGCAAACGCTGCGCGAGACCTGTTTCCAGACCGGGTAAACCCGGTGGGGCAGGTCATCCTTCTGGGCACAATGCCGGCGAGGGTCACAGGCGTGACGAAACAGGAAAACTCCTCCGGCCCGGCGGTTGATACGTTGACCGTTTATGCGCCCTACACAACCGTCATGGGCCGCATGCTGGGTCGTCCGAACGTCGTCGGCATTACGGTCCGTATCAGGGACGATGTCGACCCGGGCAATGTCGAGGCCGCAGTTTCGCGCCTTATCGAGCGGCGGCATGGCGCCAAAGACTTCTTCCTCACCAACTCGGCGACCATTCGCGAGACTATCGAGACCACCACGCAAACCCTGACATTGCTGATTTCGTCAGTCGCCGTGATCTCGCTGATCGTCGGCGGCATCGGCGTGATGAATATCATGCTGGTGTCCGTGACCGAGCGCACCAAGGAGATCGGCGTTCGTGTGGCCGTTGGCGCGCGCCGCAGCGATATCCTCTCCCAGTTTCTGATCGAGGCCGTCTTGGTCTGCCTTGTCGGCGGCTTCATGGGAGTGATGCTCGCCCTCGGGATCAGCGCTCTATTCAATTTGCTGAGCCCCGACTTCAAAATGATCTTCTCTTCGGGCTCTATCATTGTGGCCTTTGCCTGCTCCACCCTGATCGGAATTGTCTTCGGCTTCCTTCCTGCCCGCAACGCGGCAAAGCTGGACCCAATAGAAGCCTTGGCACGCGAATGATGGCTGGAAAGCATGCGTGATGGCGCCGTGACGAATAGCAGTGGCCATTGCCGTTTGGAATTCCAATTGGGTCCGCCGCTCTGACGGGCCATAGGCATAGGTGATCCACTCGGTCTTGATGCCGTAGCCGCGGAACGTGTCGATCGGCCATTTGACGCCCTCAAGCTTGGAAAGCTTTTCGAGGTAGCCTTCAAACTCCTCGCGGGTCCAGGCGTCATCGACGGATTTGGGAATACGGGCGCCGATAGCCTCGAGATATTTTTTGTTGCCGTAGAGTACGACGGAAGAGTCCGTCAGGCCGACGGCGTAGAGCTGCTTGTCGATCGGGTAGGTACTCTGTGCAATGTTCGATTCCGTCATGTCATCGAGCAGATCCTGATCGATCAGCGGCTTAATCGGCTGCAAATAGCCAGACCATGCGTAATTGGCGAGGAATGGCGCATCCAGCTCCATGATATCGGGTAACTGTTTGGCCATCACGGCGGCGCTGAATTTTTCGTTGTAGGCGTCATGCGGAGCATAGATAAGTTCGATATCGACGTCTGGATTGGCCTGTTCGAAACGTTTTGCAACGTCACCATAGGCTTTGACCCAGCCCGGGTCGCCCTGATGCATCACATGGATCACGGTCTTCGCTTCAGCAAAGGTCGCAATTGCAAAAACGGTCGCGCCGACAAAAAAAGTGGAAAGTAAACGATTACCCAATGTTGTATGCATTATAGTCTCCTCCTTGATATAACTCAGAATTTCAGACAGATGCGCGTTCTACGAGGTGAAAAGGCAACTCACGCAGATGTGGGGGGGCAGGTTGCTCGGCGAGAAGAATTTCGATCGCCAGACGCCCCATCTCACGGTGCGGCAAAGCCATCGTCGTCAATGGCGGATCAAGCCGCGACGCGAGTTCCGCCTGGTTATCGAAACTGGCGACCGCGATGTCATCAGGAATGCGCAGTTGCGCGCGGCCGAGCGCGGCGTAGACCTCCATCGCCACACGATCGTTGCCACAGAGGATCGCATCCGGACGCACGCCGGAGCGTGCAAAATCCTCGATATGCGTGGAAACGAGACTCGGGACATCGTCGCCGTAGATGGCACCACTGACGGCCGGAAAAACGCCGAAAGGGGCAATGCCGGCTTCGTCATGGACGGCGCGAAATCCCTTTTCGCGCAATGCGCCAGCCAGAATTCCGGGAAGATTGATGAAAGCAATGCGCCGACGGCCAGCGGCGAGCAGGTGTCTGACGATCTCCCGCGCGGCACGCGCTTCATCCGGCACCAGCGATGTGACGCGCCCCGCAGCCTCACGGCAGTTGATCATCACTCGAACCGCGCGCGCTAGCTTTGCGGGGAGGGCGATCTGCTTATGGTACATGGCCGCGTAAGCCACCGCACGCGGCCGAAATTGCAGCACCTCATCGAGCACCGATCCCAACATCTGCCCGCTGCTATGATTGATGGTAAAGACGGCCATGCTGGCATTGCGCGCCGCACCATCAAGGCCAACAACGATTTCCGTTGCGAAAGGAGAGGTGATCAGGCCATCGGAGACAACGCCGATCAAAGGAAGCCAGCCCTGCCTCACCCCGCGAGCGGCAAGATTGGTGACATAGCCCAGTTCCTCGGCAATCGATTTTATCTTCTGCCGCGTATCATCCGACATGCGAGCGGAGCCACCATGCAAAGCGCCTGACACCGTCTTCACGGAGACGCCGGCACGCTGCGCAATATCAGAAAGCGAAACTGTCACGAGTTCACCGCCTCCCACGGGTTATCGATTACCCAGTTATGCGAGGTATCGGAGAAAAGTCAAGTGGGGTGTTGGTTTCCACGCAGAACTGAGCCAATTATGGAGTGAACCCCTCGGGCTGGACCACGGCACACGGAAAAACTGATACACTCTGCGGGCCTAAATCGGAGAAGGCTCATGAAGTCCCGAGGTCCATATCGTCGGCATTCCACGCCGTTCAAGTTGCAGCTTTGCCAGGATATCCGCAACGGCGTCATCGGACGCCGTGATGCACAGCGGACATACGGCGTTTCGGCCAACCTCATCCAGTTGTGGCTAACGCAGTTCGATCGCGGCGAACTGAACGATGAGGAGGCTGAGGCGAGCGTTATCGCCGAGTACGAGGCCCACATTGCGGCGCTGGAACGCAAGGTCGGCCAACTCACCATGGAACTGGACCTGGTTAAAAAAACTCCGCGTCAGCCGACCGCCGGCGACAGCGGGAGCTCCTCCATCATCACCGGTCCCCGGCCTGCTCTGTCAGACGGGGGTGCAAAATGATCGATCTTCCAAGAAGCACTTACTATTACCGATCAACGGCAAAAGCTTTAAATCTCGGCGACAGCGAACTCGTTGCAATCATCGAGGACATCCAGGACGAACTGCCTTGTTACGGATATCGACGCATAACACACGAGCTTCAGCGACGAGGCCATCTGGTCAACCACAAGCGTGTCGCTCGGATCATGCGAGCCAATGGCCTCGGGATTAAGCCCCGCAAGCGGTATGTTCGCACGACCGACAGCAACCACGATTCACCGATCTACCCGAACCTATATAGTAATGTGATCCCGGCGCGGCCCGATATGGTCTGGGTGGCCGACTTCACGTATATCCGCATCACCGTTGGCTTCTGCTACCTTGCTGTCATTCTCGACGCCTGCAGTCGCAAGGTTGTGGGTTACGCGCTGTCGAGACGACTGGATACACCGCTGGCATTGGCAGCGTTGCATTCGGCCATTGATAACAGAAAACCTCCTCCTGGCTGCATTCATCACACCGATCGCGGATGCCAATACGCAAGCGAGAGCTATCGCCGCTCACTCAATGCCGCTGGTCTACGGGGCTCCATGAGTGCGGTCGGAAACCCCTATCACAATGCTCAGGCCGAGAGCTTCATGAAGACGCTTAAAGTACAGGATATCTATCCCGCCGGTTACGAGACCTTCGCAGACGTCGCCGAGAGATTGCCCAGGTTCATTGAAGATGTTTACAATGCCAAGCGGCTGCACTCAGCCCTTGGCTATCGATCGCCAGCAGAATTTGAAACCCAACTTGCCCAGCAGGCGGCTTAGTTTGAAGTGCGTCGCTGGTCCAGCCCGAGGGGTTCACTCCCTTAGACGCATAATTTCCATTGGGAATTGAGCCATGTGAACCTTCCCCAAGGCGGAGAGCGACGGGGGCAACGGAGTGATCCACATGAGACTTTTAAACATCACCCGCCGGATGGCAATGCGCGAGAAGCAGTGGAGCCGCGAGATCCAAATTTCAGGTATTAGAGCGATTGCTTTGTCTAACTTATGACCTTTGCGGACAACAGTCGCGGCCCGGTACCGTGCGACTTGTCCTCTCTTCCAATCGTTTTATCGACTCTGGATCGTTGTTGCCAACGATCAGGTGCTTGCGACCCCTAAGGGATCTCAGGAGAGCCGAGCAGTCTCCTGCTTTCGCCCATAGAAGTCTCCCAGGTGCCAGACTTCGTCGTCATCGTTGACAATCGAATTCTAGTTCTGGATAAGCGCTGCACCGTGGGCAGCCACCTCCGGGAAAGGGCGATGATCGATCCGGAGAACGCGCTTGACATGGCGGTCGGTACTGTTGCGCTGACAGATCACCTCGTCACAGGAGCGTCCCCTGGGCAGGCTGGAGCGGCTCCATTTCCTGGCGTTCTCCGCGCCGTGCCAGTTCCGTCTGAGCGCTGAAGCGGATGTCCATGTCCCGATCACGCGCGAAGTCCTCAAGCGCTTGATCAGAGATCCGATCCCACCCTTTGCCGCGGTCGGGGCCGGCGGGAACGCGGGGCAGCAGGCCGGGTTCGCGGCTCCAGACCAGGAGTTGATTCAGAGATGTCGCATTCAACAGGTCACGGAGATGATGGGCAGTGACATAGGCGTCGGGCATGGCGCGGTGGGCCGGGAGGCCGATCTCATGCACAAGACCCTCTGGCATGCGCTGGTAGCGCAGCATCTGGTTGGAAAAACGCGGCAGTTCCGGCCAGACTCGCAAAGCCGATTTCCAGGTGCAGATCCATGGAGTTCCACCGGTGAAGCGCGGAGTGCAGTAGCGCTGTTCGAAGCCTGCCCGGTGCGCCGCCAAGGCATCCAGTCGCCCCGGAGGTCGCAGTATGCTTGCGGCGATCTCCTTCCAGAACGGCGCATCGGCCACCTGGCTGTCCAGGATATGATGAACGGCGATGGTATCCGGTTTCATAGGCCGTCCGGGATTGACCAGTAGTGCTCCACGCTCCTCGATCACCTGCCACAAGCCGTCGTCACCAAGAACGACATCCTGCCAGCCGATCTCGCAGACATCGTTCGGGCCATTGCCGCCCGTCTCGAGATCGATGACGCGAACTCTGGGTAAATGGCTTTCGGAAATCCTGATCGATCCTCTTGTTGAACCCGATCATAAAGCCAGATCGAGCTGCGATTGTTCCTCGTCATGTTCTGTCTGATCGCTAGTCAGCGAGGAGAGCGTCACGCCAAGCAGCCGGACCGGACGCTTGAAAGGATAGACGGTGGCAAGCAGCGTCGATGCCGCCTCCATGATTTCAGCAATGCCAGTGACAGGAGACGTGCCCGTCCTGCTTCGGGTTGCCTGTGTGAAGTCCGAATACTTGATCTTCACGGTCACCGTCTTGCCGCTGATCGATTTTGCCTGACAATGCGACCAGACTTTCTCCGCCAACGGTTTTAGCTCGCTCGTGGCGAGAGCGAGATCGTGGATGTCGTCGACGAACGTATCTTCCGCGCCCACCGATTTCCGAATTCGGTCGGGCCGGACAGGACGCTCGTCTATGCCGCGAGCGATGCCATAAAAGTAGGGGCCGGATTTTCCAAAGTTCTCTGTCAGGAACTGTAGCGATTTCGATTTGAGATCAGCGCCGGTTTCGATGCCAAGGCGGTGCATCTTCTCGGCGGTGGCTGGGCCAACGCCGTGAAATTTCTTGACCGCGAGCCCTTGGACGAAAGACGGCCCGTTCTTCGGCGTGATGACGGCCTGGCCATTCGGCTTGTTGAGGTCCGACGCCATCTTGGCGAGGAACTTGTTGTAGGAAATGCCGGCAGATGCATTGAGCCCGGTGACGGTCTTTATCTTCGCACGGATCTCCAGCGCGATCTCGGTGGCGATCGGCATCTCTCTAAGATTTTCCGTCACGTCGAGATAGGCTTCGTCAAGCGATAACGGTTCGATCAGCGGCGTGTATTCGGCGAAAATCTCGCGGATCTGTTGCGAGACGGAGCGATAGACCTCGAACCGTGGTTTCACGAAAATCAGGTGAGGGCACTTGCGAGTTGCCGTCACCGAAGGCATGGCTGACCGCACACCAAACTCGCGGGCCTCGTAGCTTGCCGCGGCAACCACACCACGAGCAACCGCTCCCCCAACCGCGAGAGGTTTGCCGCGCAGGTCCGGATTGTCTCGTTGTTCGACCGACGCGTAGAAGGCATCCATGTCGACATGGATGATCTTGCGAGCGGATGGTGCGGTCATGACGTTCATGCGGATCGGTCAAGGCAGATGAAAACA
This sequence comes from Agrobacterium tumefaciens, assembly GCF_017726655.1. Lineage (NCBI taxonomy): Bacteria > Pseudomonadati > Pseudomonadota > Alphaproteobacteria > Hyphomicrobiales > Rhizobiaceae > Agrobacterium > Agrobacterium tumefaciens. The sequence goes on along the minus strand of NZ_CP072309.1, from coordinate 709,028 downwards.
AAGAGAGAACATAGCAGCCGCCCGGTACGATTCCAACCCGACCAGATTAAGTTTTCCATTTGGATCGAAACAACCCGACCCCAGCGACGTTTGGTACAGGAGGACCAAAACGCAGGGAGAAACTCATGTCTGACGATAGCACCACGACGATCCGCGCAACCTTCAAGACCCGCGCGGCCGCGGACCTTGCGATTGAACATCTTGTGCAGCAGCATGGAATTTCCCGGCCAGATATTTTCGTGCAGCCGGTCGCGTCCAATAACTCTGCCGGATCTGCTCCATCGGGCGGCGACGTCTTGCGCGATGGCGAGGGGCGAACCGACGCACCGCTAGAGGGCGAAATCGAAGTGTCTGCCGACATCGCAGCTTCGAAGATCGCCGCCGTGCAGCGGAGTTTCGGCGATCTGGACGCAATCCGGGTGTCGGGACGGTGAGCAAGCCGGAGCCGGTCGAACCCGCTCTGGCCGGGAAAGCCCGGGACTAACCAGGAAGAGAGCCCCGCCCGGCTTTATGGCACTCAAGAAGCGTCCAATTGTTGGACCGCCAACGGCATCCATGACCAGTTTGAAATCCTGTCCGACTGTTTCAACGGTCGTCTGTGCGCCGTTTCTCTTGTCGCAGACCGCCACGGGCACGATCGTGACCGGTCTTGCTTTGAAGTATCCGGATGTCTGGCTGAAACCACCACGGAAGATCGGGCCGTCGACAGGATCGAGGAGGGCTATGACCTTGCGATTCGCGTCAACCCGACGCCTGACGAGAGCCTCTCGGGTGTCGAGCTTTTCCGCATGACCGTCTCGTTGACGTGCACGTCCGGATCTCTCCCGCCCCGGTTAGGGTTAGCTCGCTCCGGGCGTCGTCCGGGGAGGAGCAAGTCCGGAGACCTGGAATGTCATGACGTCCGCCGGCCCTGCTAAGATCGGGATCTCGCTGATGGGACCTTCCAGCACTGGGGCGACATCGAAGGGTTCGAGATCGCGCTGTGGAGCGGTGTCTCTTAAGTGCGCGGGCCTCTGCCTTCAGTGATTTCCTGAAGCAGCTTTTCCCTAGACAACACCCGAAGCATTGGCCGCCTATATCGTCGGTGAGGTCGGACGCTTTAAGCCGCAGCAGCAACTGCGCGAGAATAGGCGCCAGGCGGCATTCCCACATGCCGATTGAAGGCGACGCTGAAAGCGCTTGTCGATCCATAGCCGACGCGCTGGGCGATGTCGGCCATGGGCATATCTTTGCGTAGGAATTCCTTCGCAAGCGCCATCCTCCACCCCGTCGCGTACTCCATTGGCGCGACCCCAACTTCCTTGCGGAAGCGATCGAAGAAGGTGGAACGGGACATTGCAGCTTCCCTAGCAAGCGTTTCCACCGTCATGCTTCGACCTGGATCTTGGTGGATCCGGCGCAAGGTCGGCGCCAGCGGATCGGCCATGCCACGCAGGAGACCCGGCGGCGCTTTGGCACTTGCTGCCGAACGTAGTGCATCGATGAAGAGAACCTCCAGCAGCCGGTGAAGGACCATCTCACGCGCGACACGGTCAGCTCGCGTCTCTTCATTGATCATGAGGACCAGAGCCATCAGTCGCTCTTCACCATGAACATGAATGACTTCCGGCAACAGCGATACGAGAAGAGCCTTGTCATCCGAGCCGAAAGCACAATGCCCGACCAGGGCCTTGACCTCCGACCGCGCTTCCGGATCGCCCAGGCGAAAGACGCCGGGGCTGGTCTCCAGACGTTGCGCAAGGGCCCCGCGTGGCGGCGGCTCCATGCTGCTCATCGTAAATGAGAAAATCTTTGGGACCAGGACGAAGTCACCCGCAGTGAGCACCATTGGCTCATGTCCGGCAAACGTCATCAGGCAACGGCCTTCGACGACGGCGCAGTAGAAGGGGCTTCCAAGCTCCGTCCGCTCGACCAGCCACTGGCCACCGCCCGTGACCAGCTTTGAAATGGAAGGGATCGGCTTCAACAGGGACACGACTTCAGCGACAGGATCGGCCATACATTTGGACTTCCGCTAAACACTCTTGGACATGTGCATATAGCAAGTCCGGGAAACCAGGTCCATCTTTAGGCGAGTTAAAAGCCAGGAGACAGAACGTGCCAAAGATACTCATCACCGGTTGCTCGTCCGGTTTCGGCCTCGCCATCGCGCAGAAATTCTTGGACACCGGCTGGGATGTCGTCGCCACCATGCGCAAGCCGCGAAACGACTTGCTTCCTCCTAACGACCGGCTCGAAATCCTGCCGCTCGATGTCACGAGTGCAGACAGCATCGCGAAGGCTATCGAAGCCGCCGGCTCGATCGATGCGCTGGTCAACAATGCCGGCGTCGGCATGCTCAATGTGCTTGAAGGCTCGGAGATGTCTAAGGTCCGCGAACTGTTCGAGACAAACGTCTTCGGCGCAATCGCGATGACCAAAGCGTTGCTTCCGCAGATGCGGGCCCGTTGCTCAGGCGTCATCGTCAACGTCAGTTCCGCCGTCACGCTGAGGCCGCTGCCCGCGCTGTCAGTCTACAGCGCCAGCAAGGCAGCGCTCAACGCATTCACGGAGAGCCTCGCCCTCGAAACGGCGCTGTTCGGCATCCGCGCCAAACTTGTTTTGCCTGGCTCGGCTCCGATGACGGGCTTCGGCAAGAATGCTGTCTCGCGCATGGGCATGGAGATTCCCGAGCCATATACCGCCTTCGTCCATGACTACATGACGAAGCTGCGTTCGGGCAATGAGGTTACGACGGCGGATGCGGTAGCTGAGGCCGTCTGGAGGTCTGTGACCGAGATCGACGCGCCGATGAAGATCCCGGCCGGCGCCGACGCCGAAACCGCGTTCCGCCAAACAGTTCATCTGCTCGCCTGAACATCACAATCCAAACCCACCTTTGAAGGTCCAGACCCATGAACAATCTGATCAATCTCGCCAGACATATTCCGACACCTGAAGCCACTCTCACCGTGGCATACACGCCAATCCGTCTTTCGATGCCGGGCCGCCAGCCGCTGGAACTGCGTCTGACCGCGCCCGCTACAGGAAATAACCTGCCGATCGTGCTGCTGTCGCATGGCTACGGTCCATCCAACTATATCCCGTCAAAGGACGGTTACGCTCCGCTCGTTCAATTCTGGGCGGAAAGGGGATTCGTCGTCATCCAGCCGACACATGCGAGTTCGCGGGTCGGCGGCCTGCCCTCGGATGCAGCTGGCGCACCGTTCTTCTGGCGCGAGCGTGTCGAGGAGATGAAGGCGATACTCGACCAGTTGGCCGAGATTGCACGGCAAGCGCCGGCCGTTGCCGGCCGGATGGATCATTCACGCATCGGCGCGGTCGGTCATTCCTTCGGCGGCCACACCGTAGGGCTCCTGCTCGGCGCGCAGGTGAACGGCGAGAATTTTTTCGATCCTCGTATCTCGACAGGCGTTCTCCTGACAACGCCGGGCCGCGGCGGCAAGGACATGACGCCTGAGAGTGCTGCGCGGTTTCCGTTCTTCGATGTAGACTTCTCGACGCTTTCGACACGCAGCTTGGTCGTTTGCGGTGACATGGACGATCCGCACTTCACAACTCGCGGGCCGCAATGGCACGCGGATGCGTTCCACGACGCGCCGGGTGCTTCTGCAATGGTAATGATGCATGGAGTCGGGCATGGTCTTGGTGGGATCGCAGCGCTCGACGCGAAGGAAACAGAGATCGAAGCACCGGACGTGCTGGAGGCGACACGGCGTCTGACGCTCGCCTGGCTTCACAGTGCGCTCGGCGCGGACGAAGGCGCTTGGCCGAGAGCGCGCCTGGCCCTTGAAAGGGAAGCCGCCCCGCTTGCGACGATCACGGAGAAGCAGCCCTGACCGCTGGGTAGATCTGCCCGATTGAAGCCACGAGATCGATAAATCGTTGAGCGCCTTGCGTCGGCGCTCAATCCAGTCTGCGGCAACCGCATGATGCGCGACACCTTTCTTATTGTTTGGGGCATGCCTAATTCTCGTCCTTCGTCCAGCAGACTTCAGACCTGCGCGCTCTATCCGCAATGACATTTGCTGCCCATAAAGGTTCGCATTGGAGTTTGCTGGCCGCAGCAGACAGAGATCTTTAAGACGCGGGCAAAGCAAATAGTAGGTCGAATGTTCAAACCCCTTCAAGGCGGTGAAAGTCGTTTTCATGCCCCTTGCGAACCTTCGGCGGATGCGGCACTGTTTATTGATCGGCTCCAATAGTACGATTTTACGTCTAGCCGGGGATGGGCGCACCTTTTAAAGCGAGCGAGCGGCCGGAACTTTCGGTCACCCGACGTATTTTGACGGCATGAAACTCAATATCGCAATCATAACGATCTCAGGCGCCGTGTTGGCTGCGTGCAGCCTAGTGGGGCCTTCGGGCAATCCGTCTGTACCTCAGCCAGTCAAATTGGTCGAAATCGACAGATATCTAGGTCACTGGTTCGAGTTGGCGCGCTATGAAAACCAGTTTGAGCGCGATTGCGAGGCGGTTGCTGCTGACTACTCACTTCGCAAAGACGGTATGGTCCGCGTGCTTAACACCTGCCGGGAAGGCGGAATAACGGGTAAGCGCAAAGAATCCGAAGGCAGAGCAAAAACTGTGCCGGGCAGCGGCAACGCCAAGTTAAAGGTGTCTTTCTTCGGCCCGTTCTACGGTGATTACTGGATCCTTGACCACGCCGCGGATTATTCTTGGTCGATAGTTGGCGAACCTTCCGGCCGATACTTGTGGATTTTGACGCGGGCGCCCAAACCCCCCAAAAAAACCCGCAACATGCTCGTCGAGAGGGCCAAGGCGCTCGGGTACGATGTCGACATGTTGCGGTGGACGCAGCATTAGACGCATTATGAATGCTCACCGCTTCGCCGTAGAAACTCCCTGCTGAAACCAGTAATCAGCTCGGCATAATCGGTGACATCCGGAAGTGCCCGATGGTATCTCACGTTCAGTTCAGCCTGTCACAGCACCCAGTCAGCATGGATCTCGCTCGATCAACTGAGTATCGCCGCTATCATGATTGCGGCGAAAGATAAAAACATAAAGCAGCCGACGATGATCGTGATGAGCGCTTGCGCTGAAATATAAGTGCCAGCAACACCTCCGATAACGCCAGGCCACCCGCTTTTGCCACTCTGACTGCGCACTGGATAACCGCATGCAGGGCAGGCAAACGCCTTGTCTGATACCCGGCCCTCGCATTCCGGACAAACAATAAGCGCCATATCAATTCCCTCCGATTACGAATTCAACACGGCGGTTTTTCTGCCGCCCATTAGGATCGTCTGCGCCCGACGCCGTTTGGTTGGGGGCGACGGGGGACCGCTCACCCTTGCCCGCGGTGGTCATCTTCGAGGTGACGCCATTTTTTTCGAGCCAGGTCTTGACCGAATTTGCTCTACGGATTGAAAGCTCGTCGTTGTATTCATCGCTACCTTTTGAATCCGTGTGACCCGTAATTTCGACGCGACTGTCGTGCATTGTGATCAACACCTCCGACAGTTGGGAGAGTGTGGCTTCAGCGTCTGGTCGGATGTTGGATTTGTCAAAGTCGAACAAAACATCGCTCGGCAGGCTCACCAAAATGCGGCCATTCACCTGCTTTGCACCGAGTTCGACAAGCGTGTTCTCCGTCTTCATTCGCGTAGGGTCGTCCATGTCCTTCAAGCCAAAGGATGATGTCTCAGACGAGAAGGAGGCACCGCTTTGCTCGACACGCTCGTTGAAGGTAGAGGCCGCGAAGTCAACCTCGCGGAAAATCGAAAGCTGCTCAGTTGAAGGGGTATTGGTCGCTGTGATGGAATATTGCGATGCGGCAGCCGGACTTGTGAGTAGAATCGACAGGATAATTGCCCGGCTCATTGTCTGAGTTCCAAGGGCACCGTAACGCCAGGTGCACTCGTATCATCACCGGATTTGCCAGGATTGAAGACGAGCGATACCTTCTTCACATCGGGAGGAATAACGCCGGGAAAGACAAGGTCACCTTCCATAGTCTTTCCATTGGAAATGCGCATCCACTTGTTATCGGTAATCTGACGCATATGCAGCCGATCCTGCTCCCCTTCACCCCACGAAAGATAAGCGTTTTCGCCGTCGTTCATGTTGACAGAGAGCGTCTGATGACTGTCGAAACTTGCAAGCAACCGCACCTTCGTTGAGACGTCGCTGACCGTGACGGTTTTGACCTGCACAGTAAGACCAACAGGGACGCTTACCTGTCCACCTGTCACAGTGTAGGTCTGATCTGCGGCGTGGGCGGCCCCTGCAGCAATCAGCGCCGAAACGAAAGCCAGTTTTCTCAACAAAAGTCCCCTCCGAGGTATTAACAGATATCAAAGCGAGCGATGCCTGCGACCATTAAAGGTCGCTGGAAAAGGCATTTCAATCTTTTATCGAAATATTTGTGGCAAAAAGTAAGCGCGCTCGAGAACACCGTTGGCCCAACGGCCGATACGCGGGAGCGATCTCTGAAGCTATCGCCACGACGGCGAGGCCCGTTGTTTGCCACTACTGACGCAACCCTCGCTCAAGAGCCTGCGCCACCGATAAAACAGATTGGTTGCGACGCCCTGCCGGCGAGCGGTTGACGGTACCGTCTCGTCTGGTTCAAAACGCTGCTCAATCATTGCCAGCTGTTGCTCGGTTGAGCAGCGCCTCCGGCGCACATCGCCCATAAGCAAGTTAACGTGTCGATACTCGTTAGACATAAGCCTAAACCCAAGCATTCTGCTTATAACGACTTGCCCGGTCGAAATTGGGGGGCAGTTGAGGTGGAGTCGCCCCGTAAAAAACGGACACGATCAGGTTTCTGTTCGACGGTTTAGAACTCACGAGGCGAGCAATACCGGTGAAGCGTGTTGCAGGGAAGGGCTTAGGGCAAGGCTCCAGGCCGATATCGATGAGCAGCGATCTGGTGTCCTTTGCGATGAAGCAGGAACCGTTGTCCGTCAGCCAATCCATTGGCTTTGGAAGGGTATCAATGAGACCGAAACGGTTCTCGCAGCCGTAATGACAAGGTCTTGGCCGCCCTCCCTCTTGATGCCCTCGGTGGTCGCGACATGGGCGATAGCCTCGCGGTCACAGCAGTCGAGGTAAAGGCAACGCGCACCTTCTCCTTGTTTTCGCAGCCGACTTCAAACCCGTTTGAACACCAACGCAGATTGGATTGCCCGACAGCGACACGGCCGTCGTGGCCACGGATGTCGCTTGTGCCCGTATGGCGCTGAAGAAGCATGCCGCGGACCTTTCTCATCCGGTAGACGCGCTTCGCATTTGGCCATGGACGTTTTTCGCTGCTGGCTTTACGGTGCAGGGCGCGTGGACCCGGCGATATCCGTAGGTAGGTTGGCATGTTTCGATGATCGACTTGATCTCATCCACCAGCGGCGTCGCCTTAAACGGCTGGTCCTTCTGCCAAATGAAGTCGCCGTCATTGACCAAGTAACTCGTTCAGAACTTCAAGTGGATGAGGCGGGCGGATCGCGTCGATCGCCTCGGCTTGCGAGCGGCAAGAATATCCGGTCGCCATGACGACAGTGTCATCCGACGAGGCGGCGATCGGGCCGGCCCAGCTCATCGCATAGAGCTGTTCCGAGACGGCGCGGTTGCGGGTCTCGTGGCCGAAAGTTCCTGCCATGCCGCAGCACCCGGCCTGGATGGTTTCAAGCTTGATTTGGATAGCGTCGAAGACGGTTTTCCATTGCGCTGTCGAGGCCGGAGCGTTGCTGCGTTCCGTGCAATGCGGCAGCAGCTGAAACCGCTTGCCGGAGGGAAGCATGACGCTCTTCGCCAGCCGCTCAAGATTGGAGGCCAGCCATTCCTGCGGCATTAGTACCGGTGCGGATAATGCAGAGCGGGAGAAAGCCTTGTATTCGCTGCGAAAGGCAAGCGTCATGGACGGATCGATGCCGACAAGGGTCACGCCGGTCTCGGTAAGCCGCTGGATAGAGTTCGTCGTTCTGAGGGCAGCCTTCTCGAACCGGCCGATATAGCCGTGAACATGCAACGCCTTGCCGTTGACATGCGATGCGGCAAGCAGCGGCGAAAGCCCCATCTTCTGCGCCAGCTTGATCGCGGCGATCACCACGTCAGGCTCGAAAGACGCCGTGAAGGCATCCGGCACGAAGACGACGATGGCCTGCCGCTCCGCGACGGAGAGCTTGGCAAGGGCCCGGGGATCCGCAGTGGCGATGCCGAGACGGCCTGCCGCCGTCTGCAACGAGGTTTTAGGCAGCAGCGGAAGCGATGTCAGGCCTGCAACCCGCATCAGGCGCTTGCCTAGTGCTGTCCCGGCGACGAGATTGTAGAGCGGCCTTATCCTTCTCATCCACGGCAGAGTGGTCTCGATCGCCGAGACGAGTGGGTCCTTCAGCGGCCGTAGGTAGCGGCCATAGTAGAGCTCAAGGAACTTGGACCGGAACGCCGGGACGCTCACCTTCACGGGACATTGTCCGGCGCAGGCCTTGCAGGCGAGGCAGCTGTCCATCGCCTCGCGCACCTCATGGGAGAAGTCGATGCGGTTTTTAGGATTGAGGCTGTTAAAAAGGCGCGCTGGAAGACGGGCAAACGAGTTGCCGCTCCGCAGACGTTCCGCTTCCTTACGGGGATCAATACGCCGGTCGGCTAGCAGCCGCAGCCATTCCCGCATCAGCATGGCGCGGCCTTTCGGCGAATATCGCCGGTCGCGCGTTGCCTTGTAGGAGGGGCACATCGGGCTCGTCTCGTCGAAATCGAAACAGGCGCCGTTGCCGTTACAATAGGCTGAGGCTGACGACATTGGCCTTCAACCAGGTTCCGAACGAGTTTCGGGAACTTGGAAGCGCAATCGGCGCCGATGCCCGCTCGATTTTGTGGAAAATAGAGATCCCCCTGGCAAAGCAGACGCTTCTCATTGGCCTCAACCAGTGCATCCTTTTGTCGCTTGCCATGGTCGTTCTGGCCGGTCTCGTCGGAGCAGGCGGCCTCGGTGCCGAAGTGACACGCGGTCTCACGCGGATGGAGATGGGGCTCGGCCTCCGCGCCGGCCTCGCCATCGTTGCCGTCGCGGTGCTGCTGGACCGTTTGAGCCGCGGCCTTCTCGACCGCGATGGCCGGCTGACTGGCGTTGCCCACTAGGACAGGCAGATGAGAAACAGCTTCTACTGTATTGACGCACATACTTGTGGCAACCCTGTTCGCCTTGTCGCCAGCGGCGCCCCGCTTCTTCCCCATCTCCTGATCGAAGAAAGGCGGGAAATCTTCGTGCGGGACCATGATTGGGTCCGCCGAGCATTGATGTTCGAGCCGCGTGGCCATGACATCATGTCCGGAGCCATCATCTATCCGGCGTTCCGTGACGATTGCGATTTTGCCGTCCTGTTCATCGAGGTCAGCGGCTGCCTGCCAATGTGCGGCGCTGGGACGATCGGCGTCGTGACATCGGCGGTCGAGGAGGGGCTGATCACGCCGCGCGTCCCTGGCCGGGTTGCGATTGAAACGCCTGCCGGGCGCGTCGATGTTACCTATCAGGAGTGCAACGGCTACGTGGATTCGGTGCGACTGCATAACGTTCCGAGCTATCTCCACGAGGCCGACGTCGTGGTTGACGTCCCCGGTATGGGGAGCCTCAAGGTTGACATCTCCTTTGGCCGAAACTTCTATGCCGTGATCGAGCCACAACAAGGCTGGGCCGGTCTCGACCAGATGAACGCATCCGACATCGTCACCTGCAGTCGGGCCCTGAGGTCGGCACTCGGCAAGGTCTGTGATCCCGTCCACCCAGACAATCCAGGAATTCGCGGCGTCCACCATGCCATCTGGTGCGACCATCCTGTCAACGACCATTCCGATGGCCGCTGCGCCGTCTTTTATGGGGAAAAGGCAATCGACCGCTCGCCGGGAGGGACCGGCACCTCCGCGCGCATGGCTCAACTCTACGGAAAAGGCCGCCTCGCTGCGGGCGCCGCCTACCGGCACGAAAGCCTGATCGGGACGATTTTTGAAGGCCGGGTTGAAGCAGAGGTCGATGTGGGACCTTTCCGAGGCATCCTTCCGAGTATAGGCGGCTGGGCCCGTGTCACCGGTCACAACACTATCCTCGTTGATGATCGCGATCTACTCGCTCACGGATTTCAGCTCGTGTGAAGCCGTGTCTCGTCATAGCCGGTGGCCGCGCATCCATGGGGTGCTACTTTGCCTCGAATAAGAACGTACGATGTCAAAGACTCGGGTCAGCGAAAGCCTAACGGCGTCGACGTCATATCCCTCCGGGAGCCTGAATACGCGATCCGTCGAAAAAGCGCGAATATCGGTAAGGATTGGGATCGGAGATCGGCAAATCGCCCGTGATGATGTCGGCCGCCAAGTGGCCAGCCGCGGGCCCGAGACCGAAACCATGCCCACTCAGACCAGCCGCTATGAAGAAACCAGGCAAGGAGGGCGCTTGAGAAATCACGGGCATCGCATCTGGCATCGTGTCGATCCAGGCTCCCCAAGCCTGCGCGATTTCGACATTCTCAAGAGCTGGATAAATCGACTTTGCTTTTTCAAGGGTCAAACCGACCATCTTTTTGTTGGGGGCAGGGTCCAACACGCGTACACGTTCGAACGGGGAGATTGAATCAAAGCCCCAGCGCATCAGCGCTTCCGGGCCCTCAAAGAATGAACGGCCCAGCCGAACACGAAGGGCTTTCATATGTTTTCGGAACATGGGAACAAACTGCGTTGCATAGCGGAGGCCCTGCGGCGTGATTTCAACCGTTCCGCGTCCGCTGAGCGCCATGGTGTAACTTCCATCCAAGCGGCGTGTCAGGGTGACTTCGGGGTTGTAAAAGCCGCCCTCGACGACGTCCGCGGTGGGTTTGGTTCGAAGCGTCGTCTGGCGGACGCCAGCCTGGGGCAGGTCTATGCCGTGCCGCCGGCAGAACATTGAAGCCCAGGCGCCACCGGCACACAGGACCATGTCGGCGCGGATCAGACCTTTTTCCGTAATAACCCCCGATACCCTCCCGCCGCTGATATCAAGGCCACGTGCGGCGCAGTCTTGAAGGATAACCGCGCCGTTCTTGCGAGCGCCGTGTGCCAGGATCGGGGCGGCGCGGGAGGGCTCCGCTTTGCCATCGGTCGGCGAATAAACGCCGCCAATCCAATCCCTGGTACTGCCGGGGGTCATTTCTTTTGCCTGTTTCGCTGTAAGCATATGGGTTTCGAAGTCGAACTGGCGCGCCACGTTCCTCCATCGCTCCCATTGCTCAACGTCGGCAGATCGGGTTGACGCATAGATCAGCCCGTTGCGCCGAAAGCCCAGATCCTCGCCAATCTCTTCACCAAGACGGTCCCAAAGCTGCATCCCTTTCATCGCAAGCGGAAGCTCACGAGCGTCGCGGTTCTGTTGTCTGCACCAGCCCCAGTTGCGGCCGGACTGTTCACCACCGATCCAGCCTTTTTCGACCAGCGCAACCCTGTAGTTCCGTTTGGACAGGAAGTAGGCGGCTGCACTCCCGACAATACCGCCGCCAATCACGACGATATCGACCTTTTCGGGAAGCTTTTCGTCACTCTGGATCCGATGGACGATGGGGCTCATGGTTGAATTCTCCAACTCATTCTCAGGTCAGGCGACATTGAGGTCTCTAGCCTCGGCACGGGTCTCGGTGGCAGTGGCGCCATTTCATTCTCCGTCTCGCTGTCGCAGCGTCCCCTGACACTCCGTTCCGACAGGACAGGCGAAAGTAGTTCAACAAAGGTGTGAGGCCGGATTGCAGCCACCAGATACTGAAGGAAACAGGGCAGGGATTTGAGCGTCGGTTACGGCTTTCATATGCCTACACTAGCCGGATTGGTGTTCAGATGCTATTTAACGGCTTTGTATATTGCGTTAAGTTGCTACTTCATGATTACATCAACCGACCTCGAATTTTTTAGCATCGTCAGTACCGCACCGTCACTGGCAGCAGCGGCCAGGGCGCTTGACGTGACGCCGTCTGCGGTAACGCAGCGATTACAACAACTCGAACAGCGGCTGGGCGTTCGGCTGCTGGAGCGCACCAGTCGCCGGCTGCACCTCACCGCAGAAGGTCAACTCCTTGCGCGACGCGGCGTTGAAATCCTGACTAACATAGAGATGATGACGGAGGAGCTGCTGGAGCGCCGACAGGTTGTAACGGGGAATTTGCGGGTGGCCGCGCCCTTCGGGTTTGGCAGGCTCTATATTGCACCCGCGATGGCGGCGCTACGGCAGCAGCATCCTGAGGTAAAGCTCACCCTGTCGCTGTTCGAAGATCCGGTAAGCCTGCGCAGCGATGCCTGGAATGTGCTAATTCATGTGGGCCCTCTAACGGACTCCAGCCTTATCGTTCATCGACTTGCCCCGAACCGCCGTATCCTTTGTGCCGCGCCATCCTATCTCGAACGTAATGGAGTGCCCGAGCGGCCTGAAGCATTGAGCAACCATGCATGCGCCGTCATTCGGGAGGACCACGCCGACGTCACCTTGTGGCGCTTCAGCCATCGAGACCAACCGCCCCTGACCCTGCGTATTCAGCCGGCGATGAGCAGTAATGACGGCGCGGTTATCAAGCACTGGGGTCTGGCCGGGCTTGGAATCATCATCCGTTCAGAATGGGACGTCGCCGAAGATTTGCGCGCCGGCCGTCTCGTTCCGCTCCTGACGGACTGGCAGTTGCCCGATGCCGATGTCGTCGCCCTGCTCGATAGCCGTGACGGGCGGGTCGCGCGCACGGCCCGGTTCCTGGAAATTTTGAAGCAGCAGTTTCAACCTGTGCCCTGGCGGACTTCGCATAACGGCGCGCCCGCCAACTTGCCAAGTGAAGAAAAACGACCCGACGCGTCAATGCGCTGAGGCGAAACGTCAGACACCGCGCGGCGGAAGTACCGCGCGGTGTCTGACAGTGATTGACCTGATTTCAAAGGCGTCGGCGCAAATTATGCGGCCAATCAATCAACCGACAGGGTGGGGGTGAGCGTGTAGTAGTTCAGCGGGTGGGTTCTATAGTTTTTAATCTTCGGATTGTAGGCATCGTAGGCGGTCTCGTTGACAAGGAAAACCGTTACGGCCTCGTCTTGAATGGTCTGTGCGACCTCGCGGTAGAGCGCCGCACGCGCAGATGGATCTGCCAATTTGTACATTTCTTTCAATTTGGCATCCGTCGCAGGCGAGCAATAGTGAGACATGTTGTAGCTGCCGTCACAGCTGTAGTCTGCGTTCAGGTAACTCGCCGGTTCCGCTGCATCGACAAGGTAACCGCGGGACAGGAGCATCATATCGTAATTGCCGGAAAGTACATCGCGCTCGACCGCGTTATATTCGGCGGCCTTTATTCTGATCTGAATTCCAAGAGCGCCCAGTTGCTCCTGAATGACTGCCGCGACATCCTTGAACTCGGTACGGCTGGTGTAGGCGATGAGTTCGAGCTTGAGTGTCTCAGGTTTGACGCCGGCCTCTTCAAAAAGCGCCTTGGCTTTTTCCAGGTCGTAAGGAAGACTGGTTTCTTTCAACGCCCAGGGGTCGCTTGGCACGAACGGTCCGATGGCGGGTTTCACAGCACCTTCGTAAATGGCGTCAGCGATGCCCGCCGTATCGATGGCTGCCTGGATTGCCTGACGGACCTTGAGGTTGTCGAAGGGAGCCCTCTTGTTGTTCATCAACATCATGGTAATGCGCGGTGCGTTCAACGCTTCGATCTTGATGCCGGGCGTATCCTTCAGGCTGCCGACAACAAGCGGTGGGACAAGACGGATAAGGTCTGCCTCACCGGTTCTGATTTGTAGTGCGCGACTGTTTGCATCGGGGATGAACTTGATTTCTGCACCATCGAGTTTGGGTTTTCCGCCCCAGTAGTCATCGTTGCGCTTGACGACCATTCCCTGCCTCGGATCGACCTCGGTGATGATAAAGGGACCGGTGCAAGTTCCCATCGGATTTACTTTGCCGTCTTTGTAACCGGCCGGCGAAAGGATCGATGTCGCCGCGCTTGCCATTTGCAAGGGAACCATCACTGACGGTTCGTGCGTTGTCACGCGAACGACATTGTCACTGACCGGTTCTACCGATTTGATCTGCTTGGGCGAAAACGCGCGAGCGGGAACGGAGGCGGTCAAGAGATTGTTGAGAGCGTTGGCCACGTTCGCAGCATTGAGCGGCTGGCCGTCCTGAAATTTCACGTTCGCTCGCAACGTAAAATCCCAGGATGTGGGGGTCGTCTGCGCCCAGGATGTCGAAAGCGATGGCTGCAACTTGTTTTCATAGTCTGTACTGGTCAGCCCCTCAAAGCAACCTGCGCGCGTGCCAAGATTGGAATCGTCGGAGGACATCAGCCAGTCCGTTCGGACATTCCAGTAATCGACGATACGGATTGTATTGGGATCGGCGCTGTTCGCGGTTCCGCCCAATGTTGTCGCTCCAAAAAGGGCGATGGCCAAGATATTGATGTACTTGTTTCGAGTTCTCATTATTTCGTTCCCTTTTTTCATTATGCTGGTGAATTCACGCGTGCGTACGAAAATGGCCGGAGCTGCACTTGCAGATCTCTGATCCGGAATGTCCCTGCGGCAGGGCAGAAAATGGATTGCGTCTGGCAATAATGTCTCGATGAGTAATCGAGAGACTTCAAACTATCTCGTCCGTCATTAAGTCGCTATTTAGCAGGGTTGCACCTTGCATTAAGCCTGATCTGGATGATTGCGCTTCGGTTTGGCTGGAGCTTTTCAATTAAGGTACTTAATGATGGCATCATGAGGCGTGTGCGCGTGCGCGACGGGTTGAAGAGTTGCTGCCGTGACCGAGCGACGGACCGGGAAAATCTGGAATGGCTATACAATCACGACAGGTCGAGGCGTTTCGCGCCGTCATGCTAACGGGCAGCATGACCGCTGCAGCCGAGATGCTCGGCATCACGCAGCCGGCCATAAGCCGCCTGATCCGGGATTTTGAAGTCCAGTTAGCGTTGCGTCTCTTTGAAAGAAAAGGATATCAGTCCGTCCCGACGCCAGATGCCATCACCCTGTTTGAAGAGGTCAAGCGGTCATTTGTCGGTCTAGCGCGCATTTCGGATATGGCCCGGGCCATAAAAGCGAATTTGGCCGGCACTCTACGTATAGCCGCCATGCCCGTGCTGATGAGCGGCGCTCTGCCGCGTTTCGTGGCCGGCTTCATGCGCGACAGGCCAAACCTTCACATTTCGCTTGCAGGTCCGCCGTCACATCTTGTGCTTGAAGCAGTAACTTCCGGACAGGCCGATCTCGGCTATGCAGAGGGTCCGTTTGATCAGCCCGGTTTTGATATCGAAATCATGAAGGTCGGGGCGGTCGTGATTATGCCAGCGCACCACCGGCTGGCCAGCCGGACCGTGGTTGACGCAGTCGATCTTGCCGGCGAGCCCATCGTCGGCACGGGCATGCACACTCTTTATCGGTCATGGGTTGATGCCGCTCTCGCCAATGTCCCGCATCGAATTGTCGTCGAGGCGTCGCTATCCCAGATCGCCTGTCTGCTGGTCAGCGAGGGGGTCGGGCTCAGCGTTGTCAGTCCTTATGCTGCAGAGGAGTTTCTCGGCCGTGGCCTTGTTGCGAAGACGTTTACACCCCGCATTGAGGCCGGCTTCATCTCGGTCCGTTCACGACAACGTCCGATGTCCGCCCTCGCCAGCGCCTTCCATGCGGAGTTTTTAGCACATGCCCGTCGATGGGGCTCCTAAGCCCCGAATTTGGACCGGAGAAATATAATACCTTGTCATAAATGCATGTTGATTCGAGCGTTGACGTTATGACTCTGGAGTGGGAGCTTCCAAGCCTTGTCGTAGCCTGGATCAGAAAATGCGTGAGCCGGATGTCTTAGTCGTTGGGGGCGGTCTTGTGGGGGCATGTATCGCCTGGGGTCTGGCCAGGAAGGGCTTGCGTGTCACGGCTCTGGATGAGGGCGATATTGCCTTTCGCGCAGCACGGGCAAACTTCGGCCACGTCTGGGTTCACGGCAAAGGCATCGGCAAGCCGGAATATTCAAACTGGACCCAAGCCTCAGCTCTACTATGGCCGGAACTCTCTGACGAATTGAAGCGCGAAACGGGCGTGGATCCGGGCTTTACCCGGCCAGGAGGCTTTTACCTTTGCCTGTCGCAAACCGAGTTGCAGCGTCGGGTCGATGCAATGACGATGCTACAGGAACAGCCGGGTATCGAGCTCTATCCCTACGAGATACTGGATCATCGACAAACAGAGGCTCAACTGCCCGGCATCGGGGGCGATGTGGTGGGGTCAAGCTATTGCTCTCTGGACGGCCATACCAATCCACTGCGCCTTTATCGTGCCCTGCACACAGCTTTTCGCAATCTCGGTGGGACGTATCTGCCCAATTGTCACGTTGATCGTATCATCTGCGAGAAAAACGCATTCACAGTCGTCGGGCCCTGGGGATCATTAACCGCAGGGCGCGTCGTTCTTGCTGCCGGCCTTGGCAACACCCGGCTGGCGCCCATGGTCGGCCTTAGCGTCCCGCTTGTACCAAGCCGCGGCCAGATCATTGTGACAGAGAAAACCATTCCTTTTCTCCACTATCCGGTCGCCAATATCCGCCAAACCGATGAAGGCGGTGTGATCATCGGCGAAAGCAAGGAAGCGACGATGGATCATTTACAGCCCCGCACCGCCATCAGCGCCGTGCTGGCGGAAAGAGCGACGAGGATGTTTCCCGTACTCGGCGAACTTGATGTCGTGAGAGTATGGGCAGCATTCAGGGTCATCACGTCCGACGGTTTCCCGATCTATGAACAGTCGAGCCGATATCCCGGCGCCTTTGCGGTGTCATGTCATTCCGGCGTAACACTCGCCGCCGGACACGCCTATACCCTCGCGGGCCACATTGCGCTTGGCGCATTTCCCTCCGCACTCTCCCTTTTTTCCTCGGAGCGCTTCGATGTTTCGGCGACTGCCTGATCAGGAAGGCGAAGCTGTCGCCTTCACCTTCGATGGACGACCGCTGACCGCGCTGCGTGGCGACAGCCTCGCTGCAGCTCTCGTCGCATCCGACATCGCGCACTTTCGGACCACGCCCGTTTCGGGAGTAGAGCGCGGACCGTACTGCATGATGGGCGTTTGCTTCGAATGCCTGGTGAGTATCAATGGCAGAAGCAACCGACAGGCCTGCCTGGTCACGGTTGAGGAAGGCATGCGTGTCGAAACGCAACGGGGAAAAGCTGTGTATCCGGAAAGGAAAGATACATGAGCGTGTGCCATTTGACCCGTGTTGGAAGTTTTGAGGAGGTCTATGATCTCCTGATCGTCGGCGCTGGACCGGCGGGATTGAGCGCAGCAATTACCGCCTCTGAACTCGGTCTCAAAGTGCTGCTATGCGATGAAAATGCCAGCCCTGGCGGTCAGATTTACCGCGGCGTCACGGAAGCAAGTTCGGCACAGAAGGCCCGTCTCGGTCGGGATTATGCTGCAGGCGCAAAACTAGTCGCCCGTTTCCTCGGGTCTTCCTCCTCCTATGCACCGCGGACAGCAGTCTGGAGCGTGCTCCCGCTCGGGGCCGGTGCAAGAGAAGGAAATGGTCTGGAGGTTGGCATATCGCTTGATGGCGCCGCTCGCCTCATCATGGTCCAAAATGTTATTCTGGCGACCGGGGCTCTTGAACGTCCGTTTCCGATTCCGGGCTGGACGCTGCCTGGCGTTATGACAGCGGGCGCGGCTCAGATCGCGCTCAAAACCTCAGGGCTTGTGCCAAACGGACGGACCATCCTCGCCGGAACGGGTCCGCTTCTTTATCTTCTTGCTTCCCAGTTGATCGATGCAGGGGCACCCATTGCCACGTTGATCGATACCACGCCGGCAGGCAATCGCAGACGTGCCCTTTCATATGTCATCGATTTCGCGAGATCACCCTATGGCATGAAGGGCTTGAGGCTTTTCTCAAAGGTTCATCGACATGTTCGTGTCATTCATGGCGCGCATACACTCGCGGCGCGGGGACGCGACCGTCTGGATGAGGTGGTGATCACTCATCCAGGAGGGACGGAACGCCTTGCGGTTGATCTTCTCCTGTTGCACCAAGGCGTTGTTCCCAATCTCAATCTGTCGCTGGCGACAGGCTGCAATTATGGCTGGGATGAAACGCCGGCGACGTTTACCCCGGATATTGACGAATGGCGCATGACATCGATTCCGGGAGTTT
The DNA here is from genome assembly GCF_017726655.1 of Agrobacterium tumefaciens. Classification (NCBI taxonomy): domain Bacteria; kingdom Pseudomonadati; phylum Pseudomonadota; class Alphaproteobacteria; order Hyphomicrobiales; family Rhizobiaceae; genus Agrobacterium; species Agrobacterium tumefaciens. The sequence continues at coordinate 690,877 of NZ_CP072309.1, read as the reverse complement.
TCATTGCCGGGGATGCAGGCGGGATTGTTGGTGCCGTGGCCTCGGCGTCACAGGGTGAAATAGCGGGGCTGTCGGTCGCTACGCGCATGGGCCGCCTCACAGAGGCACAGCGTGATGCACTTGCAGTGCCTGTAAGAGCAAGGCTTAAGAATGCACTTCGCGGCCGTGCGTTCATCGACACGCTTTTCAGGCCCGCCAAAGCTTTTCGCATTCCTGTGCATTCTGACACAATCGTGTGTCGGTGCGAAGAAGTCACGGCCGGCGGTATCCGTGACGCTGCATCTTTGGGCGTGGTAGGCCCCAATCAGATGAAGGCGTTCCTGCGCTGCGGAATGGGACCCTGTCAGGGCCGTCTCTGTGGTTTGACTGTTACGGAAATCCTTGCCGAGGAGCACGGAATTTCTCCGGCCGATGTGGGTTACTACAGGCTGCGGGCTCCTGTTAAGCCTGTAGCTCTGAAGGAACTGGCGGCGCTGCCGAAGACGGACGCCGCGGTGATGGCAGTGACGGGGTTCGTGGAAAAGCAGGGGTGAGCGCCATTGCTGAGTTCAACTGCGCGCACCCGGCGTTCCTGTATGCGATCCCCATCTCTCAGTAAATGACTGAGAGCCTCTACGGATAAAAACCCAGGATCGACTTGATCTCCAGATAATCTTCCATGCCTTCTATGCCATACTCCCGACCGTTCCCGGATTGTTTGTACCCGCCGAACGGCGCGTTGGGATCCCATGCCGGATAGTTGAGGTGCACCTGCCCGGATCGGATTTGGGCCGCCACAGTTCGCACGGTATCGGGATCCGATCCTTGTACATGGGCTCCGAGGCCATAAACGGTGTTGTTCGCAATTTCGATCGCCTCATCAATCGTGTCGTAAGGAATGATGGACAGGACCGGCCCGAAAATTTCCTGTTGGGCTATCTCCATTTCAGGATTCACATCCGAAAAAATCGTGGGTCGGACATAATAGCCGACTTCTAACCCATCGGGCCGCCCAGTCCCTCCTGCCACCAGTTTGGCACCTTCTGCAATGCCGACGGATATCATGTGCTGAACTCGATCAAACTGGGGACGATTGGCGACGGGACCATGTGTGCTCCGTTCCGACATCGGGTCGCCAACAACAACTTCAAGAGCTGCCGTTGATGCTAGTTTTTCGATATGCTCCTGCTGTGACCTCGGCACGATCATGCGTGTGGGCGCGCTGCATGACTGTCCCAGGTTCCTGAAGGCTGCAGCAACTCCAAGTGCGACAGCACGAGGCATCTCGGCGTCCGGGAGGATGATGTTCGGCGATTTCCCACCGAGTTCCTGCGCCACCCGTTTGACTGTCGGCGCAGCCGCCTGCGCAACGAGAACTCCCGCCCGCGTCGATCCCGTGATGGAAATCATGTCGACGTCGCGATGTGCCGACAGACTGGCGCCAACGACGGGGCCAGTGCCGTTGACCAGATTAAAGACGCCAGGCGGGAAACCCGAATCCTCAATCATTTCCGCAAACAGCAGGGCACTCAACGGAGACAGTTCACTTGGCTTCAGAACCACCGTGCATCCCGCTGCCAAGGCCGGGCCGACCTTGGCTGTTATCTGGTACAACGGCCAGTTCCAAGGCGTGATCAGGCCACAGACCCCGATAGGTTCGCGGGCAATCGCCGTGCTTCCCCGCTGAGATGTAAACGGGTAGGTTCTCGCATTTTCGCGGGCCACGCGGATATGTTCAGCGGCAAGCGGCACCTGCGTGTTTCGCGCGTAATTGATCGCGGCGCCCATCTCCATCGTCAACGCATGCGCTATCAAGTCTAATCGCTGATGGATCAGGACGTAGAGGTTGTCCAGAAGCGTCGCCCGGTCTGCCGGGCTGGTCCGCGCCCAACCCGGAAAGGCACGTCTCGCCGCTGACACTGCGTGTTCGACGTCCTCCTCGTTACCAAGTGGGATGTCGGCGAACTCACGTTCTGTCGCGGGATTGACGATGGATGCCCTGTCTCGGCCACGGGGATCGATCCATCTCCCGTCGATGTAGAACTCGTGCAGCCGTCCGGATTGTTTCAGGTGGGCTAGAGGTGAGTTCACGGCGTATTCCTTTCTGGAGACCGGGAGGCATGCGTGTCTCCGCCCCGTTTTGCGAGCAGGTGACGCGCGATGTAGAGGTCCTGCAACGACAAGCCGGAACTGTCGAAAATGGTGATCGCATCTGCCGAAGCGCGCCCTGGGCGTCGGCCGAGGAGGACATCACCCAGCGCCGTGATGTCCAGACCTGGAGCGGCATGCTGAAACTCACCAACGCTCCGAGCCTGTTCCGGCAGATCGCAGAACATGGCGCTACGCGCGAGCAGCGCGGGCGGCAACTCCTGTTTGCCGCGGGCATCCGATCCCATGCTGGAGATATGTGTTCCCGGACGGACCCAATCTGCCTCGAACAGCGGTGTCCGAGACGGGGTCGCGGTGACAATAATATCTGCTGCCTCACAGGCCTTTTGAGGAGAGGCGATCTCGGCGTTCAGGCCCTCTTGACGCAACGTGGTTCGCATATCTTCAGCTTGTTCGTTGTTTCGTGCAGCGATTATGACACGACGGAGCGATCGTACTCGTGCCAATGCCCTGCATTCATAGCGCGCTTGATGGCCCGCGCCGAAGATCGCAAGTGTTTCTGCATTCGGCCGCGCCAGCAAATCGGCAGCAACAGCATCGGCGGCCGCGGTGCGGTAAGCGTTCACTGTGCCTGCCTCCATCGCCACCTCGATCCGTCCGGTGTTCTGGTCGAACAACAGGATGAGCGAATTGTGCCGCGCAAGACCATTGTCTCTGTTGCCGGGCCAGTAAGAGCCGACTTTCAACCCGGCCAATTCGGAGGTTGCCGATGCCTTGACCGAAAATCGGTTCTGGGGCGAAGACCCGTGGCCGAGAACAACCGGAAAAGTCACGGTGCCTTCCTCACAGGCGGCGATAAGGGCTTCTTTTGCGGCATCAAAAGCCAAATCATGTGTGACGAGATTTGCGGATTCCATTTCGGAGACTAGCAGCATGGTTTTCTCCCTCACCATCCGCTGAAGCGCGGCCAATGGGCAAGCGGTGCGGCACTGTCGACCGGCAACACTTCATAGCCCGAGAATTGTGCACCGGTGGCGCAGGCATGATTGGGTAAAATGCGAAGCTGGCTCCCAAGCGCAAGATCGGGCAAACGAGCAAAACTGCCAGGCCTTAAACCCACGATGCCGTGCTCCTGGTTCGCCGCCTTGACGATGAGGTCGTCGAGCACGCGCCCCTGAATATCGCAAACGACACCATATCCCTGATCCACCACTTGGCTCGCAGTGCCCCGGTCACGCGATAGCGCCATCCAGCCGGCATCCACGATGATCCAGCCGCGCTCCTTCTGATGTCCTATCACGGTGGTCAGCACAGAAAGTGCAATGTCGTCCAATGTGCACACCCCGATGCCAGCCATGACGAGATCGAAGAAGGCATAGACACCGGCCCGGACTTCCGTAACGCCCGTCAGGTCACGCGCGAAATGGGCTGTCGGCGTTGACCCAACACTCACCGTTCGGCACGGCAGCCCCGCAGCTCGCAATGCCTCCGCTGCGGTGACGGCAGCCAGTCGTTCAACCTCGGCGAAGGCCGCTAATGCCTCGGCACCCACCGCGCCATAGCTTTCGCCTGCGTGGGTGACGACCCCGCGTAACTCCGCACCACCTTCGTGCAGGATGCGGCCGGTGGTGATCAATGCCGGATCATCGGGCCTTAGGCCAGAGCGATGCCCATCCGCATCGATTTCGATCAGCACTGGGATGACATCGTTGGCCTGTTGGCATGCTTTAACGACGTCCCGTGCCTGTTCGGGCGTATCCAGCACCACGGACAGGTCACAACCACCGGCGCGGATCGCTAGCACCCGATCCATCTTCTGGGCCACAATACCCACGGCGTAGAGAATATCGCTGACGCCTGCAGCCGCGAAGATCTCTGCTTCTTTCAAGGTCGAAACAGTTGCGGGACCGTTTCCCCCCGGCAGAATGCGCCGGGCGGCATCGATGGATTTTACCGTTTTGAGGTGGGGCCGTATCGGGACATCGAGACTGTCAAGATGGCGTCCTAAGCGGGCGACGTTCCGCAACATACGGGCTTCGTCCAGAATAAGGGCCGGGGTGGGAATCGAGCTAATGGGGTCGGTTTTGCTCATGGTCTTCGATCCTTCCAAGTGAAGGCAACGTACCCGATCCACCATTCACTATCTATTTAACGAATTTACATGTTGCATTAAGGCAGATCTTATCATTCGCATCTCAAGCGAGAGCAGGTCGCAGGCTTCGCTCGGAAATCAGGATTTTTGTCTCGAAGCACAGGCCAAGCTGCAAGGGGCGTAAGATGCCTCTCAAAGCAACGTCTTCGAAGCCCACCTCAGTTCACACTCAACGATGGCTTCGCTTCAGAGGTCACCCAGCATGAAGTTCCGCGGCTATGGCCAAAGCATGTTAGCGCAAGCATGCAGTTTAAGGTCACAGGCAGCACGGTCCTCTTTGCTGGCACGTTAAAATCCGTGTTTCTTCGGCCGTGGTTCGGTCAGCAGGTAGACCGGGATCGCGAAGTCGAGCGACATGGCTAGGCCAAGCGAAAACGATGTGTTCTTGATCTGCGTTCTTTTACCCATTCTACAGTCTGAGCGTTGGCGTCTGCGTTGGTACTTTGGGAAAAGTTCGGCGGTCCAGCCGGGTTCAAGGCTCGCACGGGCAAGTGATTCTGCCCACGGTCCGCCGCGTCGTCATCGGAAAAAGCCATACGCGTCTGGCAAGGCCTAATCGAAGGCCAGCGGATCAAGGCCGTGGCGGCGAGCAACATCCGGGATCACGGCCGCCGGCGGCTCGCTTACGCCATGCCCAAGCAAGAAGCGGATGCCCGCGCCGCGCAACTCGTCGATGAAGGCCCCGACGCGTGCGTCGTCTGGAGGCATTCCGAGCCGGGCTGCCACTTCGCGACAGAGGCCGGCTGCATGGGCGGCGACAGCACGCTTCAGGTCACTCTCCTCATCAACCTCCAGCACGATTGATAGGAAGAAGCGCATCCGCTCCGGCGCGAAGAACAGTGAGGACAGCATGGCGCCCAGAGTAGGCTCAGTGCCGCCGTTGCGCTCCGCGGCCCGCGCGTGTGAAGCTTCCAGAAGAGCGACGTAGAGATCAGCCTTTCGCGGGAAATAATAGGTGAGATGCGACTGTCTCAACCCGGCGATCTTTGCGATTCTCGGCTGAGTGAGGGCCTTCATCCCGTCGCTCTCGATGATGTCGAGCGACGTGTTGAGAATGAGTTCTCTTTTGTCTTTGTGAGAAGCGTCCACAATGTCTCTCCGGCCCGGCGGTTCAGCCGTTGTTCTAGTCGTCGCGTCGTCGTTCTGCAACGACACCGGTATAGCTGGCCGCCTGAAAAAACGTTTCGCCACACGTGAAGCCGGTATGGGCAAGTAGGTCGGCCAGCCTCTTGCGAGGAATGCGATGCCATTCCTTGTCCATCCGCTGGCAGATGGCATCCACACCCTCTGAGGCATGTCCGCGGCCCTCCAGCCAGCGGCGCAGTACGCGGTCGTCAGCCTCGGGCGAGGGATCGAGAAGAAGAAGTGGGGCACCGGGGATGAGACGTCGTGCTATTCCGCCAAGAAAGGACGCCTTTGCACCATCATCCGGCAGGAAATGCAGCACCAGAGAGGCCGTGGCTGCGTCATGCCTGACTTGAGGCGCATCCTTAAGGAAGCCATGGATGAATTCGGTACGGTGGTCGATGCCGGCGTGTTGCAGACGCCGGCGTGCCTTCGCCAGCATGGCGGCAGAAGGTTCGACAGCCGTAAAGCAGGCCTGCGGAAAAACGCTTGCCAGCGCCAGGATTTCAGAGCCGGTGCCGCAACCGGGCACAAGGATCGTACCTTGCGGATCGATGCGTCCGAAGAGCGTGCAGCCGAAAAGAGCAAGTGCCAGCGCGTAGCCTGGAACGAGGTTTTCGATGCGTTCGTCGTAGTCGACAGCAGCGTGGTCGGGAAAGACGGTCATGATTTCTCCCTTACTCCGAGGCCGATGATGAGTGCGGCAAGCATAAGGATGACAGACGCTGCACCCGGCGCCAGCGGCGACAATCGATGAAGTGCTGCGCCCGCTACCGGGCCAGCCGCCATGGCGAGTCCCTGCGCGACGGCGTTGACGCCCGCTGCACGACCTTGCGCATTCATACCTGCCTTGATGCTGATGAGGGCTAGATTGCCCGGAAGAAGAATGCCAAGTGCGCCGCCCAGGACGAGCAGCGACGCGAATAGCGCGGCCGGGGTGGTTGCCAACGTTACGCCTGCCAACGACAGAACGCCGGCTGCAGCCCCGATCCGGATCAGATGATGCGGCGGCCGCCTCAACTTGCCAATGCCGAAGGTCTGGGTCAGCGCCATGACGATGGCCGCACCCATAAGGGCTGCGCCGCCACTCGAGATCGCATCTGGCCGCGACAGGTCCATGCTGTCCTCAAGTCTCAGCGCCGTGACGTGCTGCATGATTGCGTAGACGCAAACGCCGATCAAGGTGATGGCAAGGCCAGGAGCGATACGCCGCATATCAAGGTGCGGATACGGCAGTGACTGCGCCATCGCCGACGTGGTTCGGTCGGTAACCTTCGCGAAAACAAGGCCGAACCCGAAGAGAACAAGCGTTGCCAAACTGACGAGCGCCACGAGCGGATGAGTTCCGCCGACAACGAACGCGAGGCCCGCGCCGAGAATGCCACCGATACCGTAGGAAGCGCCGAGCAGGCCCATGCCTTCAGCGCGGTTTTCGGGCGCAGTTCGGTCGGCCATCCACGCCTGCGCCGCGGGTAGCAGGCCGGCCGATAGCATCGACTGGGCTGCCCGCGCAGCAAACAGAAGGATAAGCGCGGGGATGCGGTCAAGCGCTTCGTCTATTCTGAACGAGATAACGATCGCTATAAGGAGCGGGCCGAGCGCCGCACCGGCGAGACCGATCAGCAGAACGGGTTTCCGGCCGGCTCTTTCACTGATCTTTCCCCAGGCTGGGGCGAAGAGGACGAGAAAGAGCGCGGCGCTGCTGAGCAGCAAACCAGTTTCGAGTGCATCGAAGCCGAGATCCCGTCCCAGTGACGGTAGGAGGACGAGCAGAAAGGCTTGCGCCGCGGCATTGGCGGCGAGCGCGGCAAGCAAAGGCAGCACCTCCAGACGGAAACTTTTCTTCGTTCTCATCAAAACTTCACCCGCGCGCTGAGCGAAAGGGTACGCCCTTCGCCCGCGATGCCTGCGAAAACAGGCGAGCCAGTGGTATTTGTGCCGGCCTGAAAGGCGGAGGTCACGTATTTCTCGTCGAAGATGTTTTCGACGGCGGCCGAGATCTGCCAATGCTCGCCCTGCCAGCCGGCGCGCAGATTGGCGATGTCGTAGCTGTCAAGCGCCCGGCTGTTGGCGGGGTCGATCGCGCGGCTGCCCGTGTAGCTCCATTCACTGCGCAGATACACCTCTCCAGACTGCGCGCCCAGGCTCAGCGCACGGCGATACTCCGCGTGCAGCATGGTTGTGAAGGTGGGAGCATAGGGCACATCGTTGCCCCTGATGAGGGCGTTGCCGCCGGTTATCTCGGCATTGAGCAGAGAAACACTTCCGCCGAGACTGACAGCCTCTGTGGGCCGGACTATGGCTTCCAGTTCCGCGCCATAACTGCGCGTGTCGGCGTTCTCCACGGAGAAGCGGCCGAACACGGGGTTGAAGGTGAAGAGCTGTTCGTTCTTCGTGTCGTTATAGAAGACGGAGGTTGATAGATCGAGCCAACCGCCGAGATCGCCAGCCTTGAGGCCCGCTTCATAGGACCATGTTTCGGCACTGTCGAAGGGGCTGAGCGGCAAACCGAGCGACGCGAACTGGTTGTAGAACAGATATCCCCCGGTCTTCTCCCCGCGCGCGATGGTTGCGAAAGCGGTGACTTCGTCCATTACTGCGTAGGTCAGCCCGGTGCGGCCGGTCGGGAAGAGGTAATCCTCTCTGCCGCCTTCGGCGAAACGGGCAAGGGCGCCTTTACGGCCGAGAAAAACTCCGTCAAATGTCTTCTGCTCATAGGTCAGGCGCAGACCGCCGATCCAGTTCATGCGCTCGGTAATGGGTACGGTTACTTCGCCGAAGGCGGCGAGATTGGTTGTGTCGATCTGACTCTGATAGGTGCCATTGTCGATGGCAAGGCTGGTGATGTCCGTGGTGGAATCGAAATGCGAGTAAAGGCCGCTCACTCCGGCGACCCAGCGGGTGCCGCCATCCGTTTCCCCGTCCAGCCGGAATTCTTGGTTGAACTGCCTGCTGCGTTCATCGATACGGCGCACGTTCAGGCCCGGCGTCTGCAGCATGAAGCCCGGAGCACCCGTTTGGGCGCTTCCCAGAAAACCGTCGACGATGTCGGCGTCCAGTTGCGTATCATAATACGAGTACCCTGAGAGAACGGTAAAATGCGCCTCTTCCAGGTCACGCTCATATTTGGCCGAGAAGGTCGCCGTCTGACCTTCCAGTTCGGGAAGCGGGTTGAACGCGTTGCGCGGAAAACCCGGATCATCAAGCCAGACCCCGGTGCTTGGGTTTTGCCGGTCGCGGCTCAAGGTTCCATTAAGCGTGAGTGTTCCCAGATCATCGAAATTGAAGAGAAGCTTACTGGAAAGTGAACCATAGGTTCGGGCGCGCAGGACGTCTTGCGAAGACGACACGATGCCTGGCGCGGACCAGAGGATATTGGCGAGATCTCCGTCGAAATCCCTCAGCCGCCCGGAGAGCCGTCCCGAGATCATGTCGTTGATCGGGCCTTCGACGGTAGCGTCGATTTCCTTACGACCGTTCGATCCGTAAAGGACGCCGGCATTGCCGCCGAAGGTGTCCGCGGGGTCGGCGGTGACGATGTTGACGGCGCCAGCCTGGGAGTTCAGCCCGAAATGAGTGCCTTGTGGTCCGCGCAAAACCTCGATCCGCTCGACGTAGCCGAAAGGCATGTCGAACATGCGAGCAGGCACGGGAACGCCGTCGATGTAGTAATTCACTGAGGGCGAGATCAACGCCGATGATGAGCCAATCCCGCGAATGTTGACGAGATTAGAGAAGGGCAGACCGGTATCAGCATGGTTGAAACCCGGAACGCCGCGCGCCAGCGCCTGCGTGTCGCCGACATCCTGCTCGCGCAGCGCTTCGCCCCGCCGGGCTGACACGGAGAATGGCACGTCCTTGGCCTCTTCTTCGATGTTGCGCGCGGTGACAGTAATAGGTTCCAGAAGAGTTGTGCCTGTTTCCGGCACAGGCTGAGCGTTTGCCCTATCTGCCTGGCTAACGAAGGCGATGCATTGGAGTGCCGCTCCCAGGATGATCCACTGCGCTCGGCTGCGAGATTGATGTTCGTCCCGACTATGCACATTTTTCTCCAAAATTGGTTGGTTACCAGTCAAATCGCATAATCAAGTTCGTTGATATTGGCAATAGGTGAGATCAAGATTCCACTTTATGCCTCGCCATCGAAAAGGCACTCCTTGAGAGACTTAGAGCGGTGAGTCTCCGGATTTCTACCAAGAGTTGGCTTATAGAATTGGGAACAGGAAGGGAGAAAGCGGTCGCCAACGTGTTCGCAAGCAATCCTCTGCCAGTGGCGATCCCCTGCCATCGCGCAACAGAGAGCGACGGCTCCGCCTTCCGCTACACTTGGGGGATTGATCGTGAATATGAGTTCCTAAGGAGGGAACGAGTCGTGGTTGCGGACCGCTAGTCGCTTCTACTGACGGCGGGTCGACAAGCCAGCCGGGGCCGCATCCGTAATAATCGAAAGCAGCGCGGCAAGTTTGGACTTCCTGCGAGCCACGTCGGCCAAAGTGTACCGGTCGAATACGCCTACAAACGCCGCCGTCGCCTCTTTGAGAACGACGGGAAGGCCGCACGCAGGCGCGATGATGCATCCATCGCAGACGAAGAGGTCTGTCAGCTTCTCGGTGTGGCGGAGGATCGATCCGAGGTTGATCTGGTCAGCGGGCCGCGCTAGTCGAATGCCGCCCTTTCGACCTCGGACCGCCTCGATGAAGCCCGCGCTGGCAAGATCCTGGACGACTTTCATCAGGTGATTCTGGGATATGTCGTAGATGGCTGCAACCTGCCTGATTGACGTCAGGTCATCATCTTTGGCCGCAAGATGAATCATCACGCGCATCGCGTAGTCGCTGTAGAGCGAGAGCTTCAAAAAAGATTTCGTCACGGTCGATCCGTGCACCCCATTCGATTAGTGCAGAAGCGCAAGCGGCGCTGTCTCGCCTGTTGGATGACGACGGCAACCCTATTAACGCACGCCCACTTCGGCGGCCGTGATATTATGGTCAATAATGCTGGCGTCCTTTTCGCAAGTGATTTCTCCACGCAGCCACTGGAGGAGATCGATCTGCAGCTGAGGGTCAATGTTCGGGGTTTCTTTCTGATCACCCATGCAGCGCTGAAATATATCCCTAACGGAGGTCGCATCATCAGTAGCGGCAGCAATGCGGGTCTGGTTGTGCCGTTCGCGGGGATCGCGGTCTATGCCGCCACCAAGTTTGCGCTGGAAAGCTTCACGCGCGGTCTCGCACGTGAAATGGGCTCTCGTGAACTTACCGACAATCTGGTTCGACCAGGTCCGCTTGATGCTGACATGAACCCTGCCGGTGGCCCGCTCGCAGCCGCTAGTCTGCCAAACCTGTCGATTGCTCGATATGGTAAAACCGGAGAAGTCGCAGAGGCCGTCGCCTTTCTCGCGGACCCCGGTGCAGCCTACATCACCGGTTCAGGCATTCTCGTCTACGACGGCATCAGTGCCTGAGCATCGATACGGGCGGTGTCTCGCCGCTCAATCCTGTAGGTGATAAAGCGAAATTTGGGCGCGTATGGGCTGCGGAGTTCCCTCCGTGATGCGGTCCGCTCAATCTCAGCTTATCAAACGATAACGGCTTTCGGCTCCAGAAACGCCTCAAGACCGAACACGCCGTATTCTCGACCGATCCCTGACTGCTTGAATCCGCCAAAGGGCGCGAGCGGCTCATGCGGCGCGCCGTTGATGACCACCCGCCCGCTGTCCAGTCGATCCGCAAGCGCCTGCATGTGCCCGAGATCGTTACCATGCAGATAGGCCTGGAGGCCGTACGGGGTGTCATTGGCGATGGACACGGCTTCGTCTTCGTCACGGTAGGCGATGACCGAGAGGACCGGACCAAAGATCTCCTCGCGTGCGATCCTCATGTGGTTGTCCACGTCGAAAAAGATCGTCGGCCTCGCAAACCAGCCACGATCCAGACCGGCGGGTCGCCCAATACCACCGGTCAGGACACGGGCGCCTTCTTGCGTTCCCAGTTCGATGTAGGACTGGACGCGATCGTACTGCTTGCGGCTCACCATCGGCCCGATCATCGCGTCGGGATCATTGGGAGCGCCGACCTTGAGCGTCTCGATCTCCTGCTTCAGCCGGACCAGGACGTCATCGAGCAGCTGGCTCGGAACCAGAATGCGAGTGCCGGCGATGCAGGCCTGACCGCTGTTGATGAAGCCCATCCGCAGTACGGCAGGAATGACAACGTCAAGATCGGCATCGTCGAGGATGATGTTCGGCCCCTTGCCGCCAAGTTCCAACGTGACGCGCTTGAAGCTCTCGGCCGCGTTTCGCATGATTTCCCTACCAACGGCGCTTGAGCCCGTGAAGGTCACCTTTGCTATGTCTGGATGCCGGCTGAGTTCCGCGCCAACGACATTGCCATACCCGTTGACGATGTTGAAGACACCCTTCGGCAGACCCGCTTCATGCAGGCATTCCGTCAGGATCTGCGTCTGGATTGCACTCATCTCGCTCGGCTTGATGACGATGGTCGAACCGGCGGCGATCGCGGTTGCGAGCTTCGAGGCGATGAAACCGATATTACTGTTCCAGGGGGTGATGGCCGCGGCGACACCAGACGGCTGCATGACCACGCGGGCGCGGCCAATCTGGCGCTCGAATTCGTAGTCCTCCAGAACGGACGCCATGGTAAGAAAGCTAGAGGCAGCATGGGGAATGGCGAACCGTGTGAAGGTCTGCGGAGCGCCATATTCGAGCGACATCGCTTCGGTGAGATCGGTAACACGCGCGCCGACCACGGCGTTCAAGCGCTTCAGCATCTCGATGCGCTCGGCCTTCGACGTGCGTGAGAACGAGGGAAAGGCGCGCTTCGCAGCGGCAATGGCTTCTTGTGCATCTTCTACGCCGGCGAGCCGGACCGTGCCGATCTTCTCCTCCGTGGACGGATTATGGAGATCGCTCGTTTCGGTGCCCTTTGGCGTGATGAACCGACCCTCGATGTAGATCTTGTCGATGTTGCGCATTTGAAACTCCTTTCGACTGTCAGGCTTATCTGGCATTTCTCCATTGTCCTGATAAGCTCGCGAAAATCGCTCAGCCTGATAAGGGATTACGGACAATGATGCGTGGCTCCCTCGCCGAACTCGAAGCTGTTCTCGCTGTGTCTTCCAGAGGCGGGTTTCGGGTTGCAGCGCGCGAGCTTGGGATCTCGTCGTCCTCGCTCAGCCAGCAGATCGCTACGCTGGAGGCGCGCATGGGCGTCAGACTGTTCAACCGCTCTACGCGGAGTGTGGTCCTCTCCGCCGCAGGCGAGCAATTCGTGGCGAGCGTCGGTCCTGCGCTGGAGGCAATTCGCAACGCCGTTGAGAATGTCGACGAGCATCGTGCGGAAGCCACCGGTACCCTGCGCATCAACACATCGGTGGGTGCGACCCGGATGATCCTGGCGCCGCTGATCCTGGAATACATGCGGAGAAACCCGCAGATGTCGGTGGAGATAGTAACCGAAGGCGCGCTGGTCGATGTCAATGCCAAAGGTTTCGATGCCGGGATCAGGATTCGGGAAGCCGTTCCGCCCGACATGGTCGTGGTCCCAATCGGCGACAGCGTCCGCCCGGCCATCGTTGGTTCGGTCGAATATTTCCGTCAGCATGGAAAGCCGCAGGTCCCGGCAGATCTTCAGAACCACGAGTGCATTCGGGCGAGAATGGCGAGCGGCACGCTCTATCGCTGGGAGTTCGAAAAGCGAGGAAAGAGCTTCATGCTCGACGTTCCTGGCAAGCTCACGCTCGACGACAGCGACCTGATGCTCCGGGCGGCTCGGGAAGGAGCCGGACTTGCCTATCTGAATGAATGGCAGGTATTGGAGGACGTCGTTGCTGGAAGGCTGGAGCAGGTTCTTGCCGACTGGACCCCACCCTATCCGGGGCTCTGCCTCTATTATCCCGGAAGACGAAATATCCCCGCCAAACTGCGGCGGTTCGTCGATCTCATCAGGGACGTTCGGCGAGGCAGCCACATTGAGACCTTGCCTGAGGGCTGAGGCATCTCTCGCCAACTCTCCGGTAACCAGGAGGCTTTAAGGCCCATCCGTCACGCTCACCACGCGGACCGGCTCCAGACACTGTTGCGTCCAGCGTAACGGTGCACTGTCAAAGATGAGTATTCAGCACGCTGATCGCCCGTTGCATCCTTTGCGCATGGGATCGGGAACGGACCCGACCTTCAATCAGGAGCGATCACATGAAACTTTATCACCATCCGCTGTCAGGCCACGCGCACCGTGCCCGGCTTTTCCTCTCGCTGATCGGGCTCCCCCACGAGCTGGTCGAGGTTGATCTGAAGGCTGGCGCCCACAAGCAGCCCGACTTCCTCAAAATGAATCCCTTCGGGCAAGTACCGGTGCTTGCGGATGGCGATGTCTTCATTTCCGACTCCAACGCGATCCTGGTCTACCTCGCCAAGAAGGCAGGCCGGACGGAATGGCTTCCGGAAGACGCAAAAGGGGCGGCTGAGGTCCAGCGCTGGCTTTCGGTTGCGGCAGGCGAGATCGCTTACGGACCGGCTGCTGCCCGCCTGGTGACTGTCTTCGGCGCCAAGTTTAATCCGGAAGAGGTCATTGGCCGTGCACACACCATCCTTGGCCGGATCGAGAGCCAGCTAGAAGGGCGGAAATGGCTGGTGGGCAATCACCCGACGATCGCCGATGTCGCGATCTACAGCTACGTCGCGCGCGCCCCGGAAGGCAATGTCGACCTCAGCGCCTATCCGTCCGTGAACGCTCTCTTGCGTCGGGTCGAACAACTTCCGGGCTTCGTCGACTTCGTCAAAACGCCGGTCGGCCTTGCCGCCTGAACCTCGACAGGGTGTGCGATACGTCGCGCGCCCTTCGCCTCTTTCCCCTGGAGAACGCAGATGTCCATGACCCTCACAAAACTGCCGACGTGGCATGAAGGCGAGACCTTTATCCAGGAAAAGCTCGGCGTAAAGGAACGCATGGCCTCAGTCGGTCAGCGTGTAATTCGCGATTTCATGCCGGACCAGCACCGGGATTTTTATACGCAACTGCCGTTCATCGTCCTTGGCAGTGTCGACCGGGCCGGAGACGCCTGGGCCACGTTCGTGGAAGGTGAGCCGGGGTTCATGTCGTCACCTTCGCCCGTCGTGCTCGACATTGCTTCCCACCGCGATCCGAGCGACCCGGCAAGCGAAGGATTGGCGGACGGCTTGCCGATCGGTCTCCTCGGCATCGAGATGCACACACGTCGTCGCAACCGCATGAATGGTTTTGTCTCGACGATCGACGGCGGCTTCCGCGTCGATGTCGACCAGAGCTTCGGAAACTGTCCGCGCTACATTCAGCTGCGCGACTTCGCGTTTGAGCGTCAGCCGGGAGCACCGTTCCAGGGTGAGGTGGAAGAACTGGCTGGGCTCGATGATCAAGCACGCGCGATCATCCAGGAAGCCGATGCTTTTTTCGTTGCGTCCTATGTGGATCGCGAAGATCGACGTCAGGTGGATGTTTCCCATCGCGGCGGCAATGCCGGGTTTGTCCGCATCGGCGACGATGGCGTCCTGACGATCCCCGACTTCGATGGAAACCTCTTCTTCGCAACGCTCGGCAACATCCTGCTAAACGGGAAAGCAGGACTTCTGTTCGTGGACTTCAACTCGGGCGACATGTTGCAGATGACCGGGACAGCCGAAGTCATTTTCGACTCGCCGGAGATCGCCGCTTTCCAGGGCGCCGAGCGGTTCTGGACGTTCAAGCCGACGCGCATTGTTCGCCGCCGCAACGCATTGGCTTTGAGATGGGTTTTCCAGAAGGACGGCTGGTCGCCGAGCTCCCTTATGACAGGGAGCTGGAGCCAAGCGGCCGACCGAATTCGTGCCGCGGAGCTTGCCACGAGCTGGCGGCCAATGACCGTTACTGCGATCGTCGATGAAAGCTCGACGATCAAGTCTTTCCATCTGCTGCCTGGCGACGGCGCCGGGCTCCTCCCTCACGTGGCCGGTCAGCATCTGCCAATTCGTATCAACTTGCCCGGCGACGATAAGGCGGTCATCCGCACCTACACGCTTTCTGTTGCGCCTTCCGATGGGATCTACCGCATCAGCGTGAAGCGCGATGGTCGGGTATCTCAGTTCCTCCATGATCGCATCGCCGTTGGCGATGTCTTCGAGGTGCGCGCGCCGGCCGGAGACTTCAGCATCGACGCCCGGTCGACCCGTCCGGCGGTTCTTCTCGCAGGCGGCGTCGGCATCACGCCGCTGCTCGCGATGCTCCGTCATATCGTTTATGAGGGGCTCCGCAAGCAGCGTGTCCGCCCGGTCACCTTGTTCTACGCGGCGCGCTCCAAGGCAGATCGACCTTTCGACAAGGAGATAGCGGACCTTATCGGTGCGACAAAGGGGGGCGTGCGTTTGGTCAGGGTGCTCAGCGACACCACGGATGCTAAAGAGGGCAGGGATTACGACGCTGCGGGGCGGATCGATATGGCGATGCTGACGCGGTTTCTCCCCTTCAACGACTATGATTTCTATCTCTGCGGACCTGCCCAGTTCACGCAGGAGCTCTATGACGGGTTGCGGGCTTTCAACATCGCTGACGATCGTATCCAGGCGGAAGCCTTCGGTCCGTCGTCGCTCATCCGCACGGGGCTTGCTGCACCAGCCATGATATCTCCCGCCGCGCAGCCGTCGGATAAACCGGTGCCGGTCATATTCACCATCTCCCTGAAAGAAGCACGGTGGACACTTGGTTCCGGCACTCTCCTGGAGTTCGCCGAGGCGCGAGGCCTCGAGCCAGAATTCAGTTGCCGCGAGGGCAATTGCGGGACGTGCCGGACGAAGCTCGAAAAGGGTGCCGTCGCTTATGTCAAGCAGCCCACCGCGAAGATCGGCGCCGACGAAGTGCTGCTCTGCTGCGCCGTTCCAGCCGAACAGGAAGGCGGCCTGCAGCTCGCTGTCTAGGGGGGTGATTGCTGCGTTCAGCGTAACAGTCCCTTGTCCCCTTTCGATCTTCAGCGATCAGTTCCGCTGGATCATATTCAATCTGAAGAGAGCAACGTCTCTCTCAACCGAAAAGGAGAATACAATGTCACGCATTCCTACCCCGGTCACCATCGTAGACGCTCCGGAAGCCTCTCGCCCGATCCTCGAGACCATCCAGAAGCAGATCGGATCCGTTCCGAACATTTTTCGGCTGGTTTCCAACAGTCCTGCCGCATTGACGGGCTTGACCTCGCTTCAGGGCGCACTCGGTAAGGGCAAGCTCCAGCCTGCCACGCGCGAACGCATCGCGCTTGCGATGGCTGAAGCCAACGGCTGTGACTACTGCCTGTCCGCCCACACCTTCACCGGCACGAAACTCGCCAAGCTCGACGCAAGCGAGATTGCCGCCAACCGCCGCGGCACCTCGAACGATCCCAAGGCAGCCGCCGCAGTGGAATTTACCCGGGCACTGACGGTGGCTCGTGGTTCCGTCGCGCCAGCGGAAATCGCCAAGGTTCGCGATGCCGGCAACAGCGACGCGGAAATCGTCGAGATCATCGCCCATGTCGCACTCAACACCTTCACGAACTATGTGAATGAGGCCCTCGACACAGAGATCGACTTTCCCCGCATCGATCGCGCAGCTGCGTAATGCTTGGCCTGGAGGCGGTGCTGGACGTACCGCCTCTCGCCCCACGACCATCAACCTCAGAGGAACTTTTCATGTCCCGTCCCCCGCTTCCCCCATTCACCAGAGAGAGCGCCATCGAAAAGGTCCGCCTTGCCGAAGATGGCTGGAATAGTCGCGATGCTGCAAAGGTAGCACTTGCCTACACGCTCGATACGCGCTGGCGCAACCGCGCCGAGTTCGCAAAGAACCGCGCCGAGGCGGAGGCCTTCCTGACCCGCAAGTGGAACAAGGAGCTCGACTATCGCCTCATCAAGGAACTCTGGGCTTTCACCGGCAATCGTATCGCCGTCCGGTATGCCTATGAATATCGCGATGACAGCGGCCAGTGGTTCCGCGCCTATGGCAACGAGAACTGGGAATTTGCCGAGGATGGCCTGATGCGGGAACGTCATGCCAGCATCAACGAACACCCGATTGCCGAAGCAGACCGAAAGTTTCGTTGGCCGCTGGGCCGTCGGCCCGACGACCATCCGGGCCTCAGCGACTTCGGCTTCTAAGACCTTAACCCGAGGAGATGAAACAATGGGTGGGTCGCCAATCGATCCTCGCGTAAGGCTTTCGATAGAGCTGGCCCACACGGGGTACAATGCGAGCAGGCCTCTGCTCGCAAAACAGGAAGAAGCCGGCCGTGCCCTTGGCATGACCGGCGCCGAGATGGACGTGGCAAGGCGCGGTTCAAGCTTCGACTTCCATACGTCGATCGCTGTGTCACTTGCTCTGGATGCCTGTCGCGAAACGCGCCAGCGCGCAATACGCGCTGGCATTTCCGAGGAAACCTGCGAGGAAATAGAATGCCTCGCACTTTCTCTTCGTGCGCAGACCGCCTGAACCTCAGTTGCCTCTTGAGGCTTCGGTCCCGAGCACTTAAGGTGCTGGAAACAAACGTGATTGGGGACGCGGATGGATCGGTGGCAGGCAATGAGGATCTTTGTAAAGGTCGCCGAAACCGAAAGTTTCGCGGATACCGCACGCCAGATGTTCATGAGCGCACCGGCTGTCACACGTGCCGTTGCCTCGCTCGAAGACCTGATTGGCGCGCGCCTCCTGGTGCGAACCACCCGCTCGGTGAAGATGACCGAAGCTGGCGTTCGTTATTTTGAAGACTGCCGCCGGATCCTTGCCGATATCGCCGAAGCAGAGGCGGCTGCTGGCGGTTCCTACGCGACGCCGGCAGGAACTCTATTTATAACCGCGTCAGCGCTCTTCGGACAAATGTTCGTCCTTCCGATCGTGACGGAGTACCTCGACACCTATTCGACGATGAAAGCAAAGACGCTGTTCATCGATCGACCGGTCAACATCGTGGAGGAAGGGATCGATGTCGCTGTGCGTATCGGCCATCTCCCGGATTCAAATCTCTCTGCCGTCAAGGTAGGCAGTGTGCGTCGCGTCATGTGCGGTTCGCCGAAATATTTCGAGCGCTACGGCGTTCCGAAATCGCCAGACGATCTCAAAGACCACCGCATCGCTGCATCAACCGCCGCCTGGGCCTCACCGGAATGGAAGTTTGGCAACGATCTGCGCGTATCCGTGGATGCGGCTCTGCAATGCAATACCAACGAAGCAGCGATACAGTCCGCGCGTGAGGGATGGGGTCTGACCAGGGTTCTCAACTATCAGATCGGTCCAGCCCTCGTCGCTGGAGAACTGCAGATCGTTCTCAGCGAGTTCGAGGAACCCGCTTTGCCAATTCATATACTCCATCCTGAAGGACGGCATGCTCCAGCAAAGGTCCGCGCCTTCGTCGATATGGCTGCAAACAGACTACGCGAGAACCGGCTTTTGAATTGATATTTGGCTTTCAAGGCTCAAATAGTGGGCAATCAAGTCGCTCTTGGCACGATCATTCCGTCACACTCATATCGTCAGATGCAATAATCCCTTGTCTAATATGGACATTCTCCCTCCAGGCAGAAAGAGCGATGGTGGTCGCAGGCAAGAAGCCGCCCGCAACCACTCCTGAGGAGAACCGAAATGTCTCGTACTCTCGCCGTACTGCTTCTCGCATCCGCCAGCATCTTTGCTTCCGCTCCAGCCACGATAGCCTTCGTCGAAACACCCGCCGCCACGCACCAGGCGCCTGCAACGATCCATAATCGCTCCATGAAGATCGATGGCGTCAACGTTTTCTATCGCGAAGCCGGCCCCGCAGACGGCCCCGTCGTCGTTCTGCTTCACGGCTTTCCGACATCGTCCCACATGTTTCGCAACCTGATCCCGTTGCTCGCAGATCGCTACCGCGTAATCGCCCCTGACTATCCGGGCTTCGGCCAGAGCGATGCGCCTGATCACACAAAATTCGAATATTCCTTCGGCCACTATGCCGATATCGTCGATACGCTGCTGACCAAGCTCGGTGCTACCAAATATTCGATGTATGTGATGGATTACGGTGCACCTGTCGGCTACCGGCTGGCGCTCAAGTATCCCGACCGCGTCACCGGCCTGATCGTCCAGAACGGCAATGCCTATGATGAAGGCATTCGTGATTTCTGGAACCCGATCCGCGCCTACTGGACGTCGGGCGCGAAGAAGGATCGCGAAGCGCTCGACGTGCTTGTCGCGCCTGCAACGACCAAGTTCCAGTATACCGATGGCGTCAGGGACCTGACCCGCATCAGCCCCGACAACTGGGTCCACGACCAGGCTTTGCTCGATCGGCCTGGCAACAAGGATATACAGCTCGACCTGTTCTACGACTACCGCACCAACCTGACTCTTTATCCGCAGATTCAGGCCTTCTTCCGCGACCGCAAGCCGCCGACGCTGGTCGTCTGGGGCAAGAACGACCAGATCTTCCCGGAAGAAGGCGCGCATCCCTATCTGCGCGATCTTCCCGAGGCTGAGTTCCATCTGATCGACACGGGACATTTTGCGCTTGAAGACAAACTGGATGAGATGGCGCCATTGATCCGGAGCTTCCTCGACCGCAATATCGCCAAGTGAAACGCCGCTTGCTTCCCGCAACTGCCAAAGTGGTTGCGGGAAGCCTCACCCGTCAGTAGCCTTCGATGTCGCAGTGGCGACGTCACGTTGTTTCATCAACGCCCGGAAAGGGGGGTGTCTGTGAACGCAGGCGGTTGCGCCGAGCGACCGCGACGCGGATATTTGCTTCAGCGTCCAGACGGAGCTTTGCGGAGAGGAGAAACTGAGCAATCCACTACAGCCGTCCCCACCCAGCAGATGCCTTTCTGACAGATTCCGCTTTTCCTGACGAGGCCGGGCCGCCGATATGAAGACATGCCATCCAATGATACTCACAGCCCGGATTGCGGAGCATGACCTTGTTCCATTCGATCTGCTTCGCCAGAAACATTTTCCGCCAGAGAGGAATTTTTTACGGGCGCATCTGACGATGTTTCATCGGCTGCCGGGCGAACATGTCGAGACGATCGTAGAAAGCCTTCAGTCCGTTGCGAAGAAGACGCGCGCGATTTCCGCCCGCATTAGCGGCATCCGTCATCTAGGGGCCGGTGTTGCTTTCGCGATTGACAGTCCTGACCTGAACGCGATTCGCAATGCCCTGCGCGCTGATTTTGTTCATTGGTTGGGGTTGCAGGACATGCGGACCTGGCGGCCGCATATTACGGTTCAAAACAAAGCCCCCGTTGCCCAAGCAAACAGGCTTCATCGTGAACTTACCGACAGTTTTTGTCCGCACGACATCAAGATCGTGGGGCTCGATCTTTGGCGGTATCTTGGCGGCCCTTGGGCAAGCCAAGCTACCGTGCCGCTCGTCGAGTAGGTCACTATAACTGTCAGGGCTCTTAAGCTGCCTTGGATCGAACCGGGAATATTTGGCTTAGAGGAATTCCGGATTGCTGCGCATTCCATTGCGAACAGGAGCCACAAAGAAAAACCTGCCACGGAACCGCTTGCGTGGGAGAAAATTCGGCTGGCAGCTAAGGGATTGTCCGCCTCGATAAAGGCGAAGACGGCCTCTCGATCAATCTGACAACGCAAACGCTGATCAGGTAAGCTTTACGACTTTCGAGTCAACATCTGACGCCGATGGGCACATTGGATTTTCAACGTTGGCGGCAGACGCGTCTCCCAATCCTCTGCCTCTAAGCCTTGAGTTGCCATGTAGATCGATTCCACGTTTGATCTGTTCCACGACCAGATCAACCATTAAGCGCAAACTGCGCCGCATCGGTCGCCGAGCTCCAACACCTCAGGTTCGACGCCACATCAGTGCCTCAACCTCCGTCATGTGCTGCGTTCCCCAGGCACAAAGTGGCTTCAGCGCCTCGGCGAGCGTCTCGCCGAACGGTGTAAGTGAGTATTCCACTTTCGGGGGGATTTCCTTGAAGTTGTGCCGATCAACAATCCCGTCGGCCTCTAGTTCTTTAAGCTGCTGGATGAGCATCTTGTCGCTGACGTTACCGACAGCGCGCCTGAGGTCGCCGTAACGTCGAGCTTCGTGAGCGAGGTGAAACAGGATCAACGGCTTCCATTTTCCGCCGATGACAGCGAGTGAGGCGTCGAGCCCGCAGACGAAATTGGACGTAACCATCATGAAATTCCCTACTTACCAAAAGGTGCATACTCGCAACATTGAAAGCGGATGTCTATCTTGTTTTCATACGACATTATGAAAGGTAACTTTGATGGGCAGACTTCAAGGCAATATTGCCGTCATCACAGGCGGAAACAGTGGGATCGGTCTGGCGACAGCGAAGCGGTTCGTTGCAGAGGGCGCCGAAGTATTCATCACCGGCCGCCGTCAAGAGGAACTCGACAGGGCGGTTGAAGCTATTGGTGGTGGAGTGACGGCTGTACAGGGCGATGTGTCGCGGCTGGACGATCTCGATCGGTTGTTCGAAACGGTGCGGGAGAAGAGCGGGCGAATTGACATCCTCTTCGCGAATGCAGGTTTAGGCACATTCGCCCCGCTCGGAGCGATCGACGAGGCGTCTTTCGATCAGACATTCAACGTCAACGTCAAAGGGACGTTGTTCACCGTGCAGAAAGCACTTCCGCTTATGCAGAGGGGCGGATCGATCATCTTAACCGGATCGACAACCGGCTCTATGGGAACTGCAGCGTTCAGCGTCTACAGCGCCACAAAGGCAGCAATCCGCAACTTTGCCCGCAGCTGGGCCTTAGATCTTAAGGGGTCGGGTATCCGGGTTAATGTGCTATCGCCCGGCGCCACGGAGACACCTGGTCTGAAGGGTCTGGTAACACCTGCAGAGGAGTCTGCGCTGCTTCAAGGTCTAGCGGCACAGATTCCGCTCGGCCGGGTTGCAAATCCCGAAGAGATTGCGGCTGTCGCCCTCTTTCTTGCTTCAGAAGATAGCAGCTTCATGACCGGCGGCGAAGTCTTTGCTGACGGTGGCGCAGCGCAGATTTAGGATCTGGAAGCCCCCAAGCGTGATTGCCTGGGGGCGCTTCGGGGCAAGAATCGGATAGCCAAAATCCCGTCCTTTGAAATTGCATGTCCGCAAGCGGCGGAAGCAGTTGAGGGCACGTAGACTTCGCACTTTTGATGCTAGCCGTATCGGACCCTCAGCGGACATTTGTCAGCCGCCGTGTTCCCGAAGCAAATGTCGAGGGACCGCAGATCTCTGATCAGCTTGCACAGGATGCAGGAAAGAACAACTACCTCGTGCTGCCGTAGCTGATTGCTCTACCCCGGGGCGTGGAAGCGCGGACACATCAATGCTGTCTTAGGGCCAGTCCTTACCTTCTTATTTCGAGACCCGTCCAATGAGCTGCAAACGCCAGCATGTCGGCTGCCTCCTCGATTACCTTGGTCGTCGGCTTGCCCATGCCGTGGCCCGCCCCGGTGTCGACCCGCAGTAGCCGTGGGCGCGGCCCGAGATCAAGGGCCTGCAGCGCGGCGATATATTTGAAGCTATGGGTCGGCACCACGCGATTATCTGCTTCACCCGTCGTTACCAGGATCGCCGGATAGTGCCTGCCCGGCTTGACGTTGTGATACGGCGAGTACGACAGCAGATTGCGGAAGTCCTCCTCGCGGGCAGGATTGCCGTATTCGCCGAGCCATAACGCGCCGCCGGTGAACCTGTCGAAGCGCAGCATATCCATGACGCCGACGCTTGGCAGAGCCGCCCCAAACAGGTCCGGACGCTGGTTGACGACCGCACCGACCATCAAGCCGCCGGCGGAATCGCCGTAGATCGCAATCCCATTTGGCGGCGCAATCTTGCTCGCGTGCAGATATTCGGCTGCGGCGATCATATCATCAAAGCCGTTTTGTTTCTTCAGGCCGCGTCCTGCCTCGTGCCACGTCGTGCCGTATTCGCCGCCGCCACGTATGTTGGGGAAAGCGACCGCGCCGCCCTGCAATATCCATGGCGTCAGCATCGCGGAATAAGCCGGTGGCATCATGAGCCCAAATGCGCCGTAGCCGGTCAGAAGGTTCGGGACCGGGCCGACCGTGTCCTTCCGGCGCGCGATGAACATCGGCACGCGCGTGCCATCCTTTGAATGGAAGAAGCGCTGTTCGACAGTGACCGACGCCAGATCCGCGCCGATCGCGGGCTCTACCCAGGCAACCAGCTGTCCGGTCTCGACGTCGTATTTGTAGACGGTCTCGGCCTGGTTGAAGCTCCCATAGAGGATGAAGGCTTCTCGATTGCCCGGTTCGCCAGAAACAGCGTGCACGCTACCCATGCCGGGCAGTTTCACAACACCGTCGGGACTTCCATCGAGCCGGAGCCGACGCATCTCGAATTTTACATCGACGAAATAGATCGCCAGTATGCGATCTCCAACGATGTATGCGCCGGTCAAGTGCGCGTCCTGCTCGGGCACGACGTCGATGAAGACGGGCTCCGAACTGGCGAGATCAACGCTGACGATCTTCGATCTCTCTGGTCCCTTGGTGGCCTTCAGCAGAAGTTTTGTCCCGACATTGCCGATGACAGACCACCGATCAGGCGAATTTTCAATCAAAGTCCGAGGTGATTGGTCCCTCTGGTCCAGGTCGACCACCGAGACATCTGCATGGACCAGGTCGTCGGTCGAATAGATGATCATGTAACGGCCGTCGGGGGTGAGCCCAGCGGAATTGACCCTCGCGGGTTTCGACGGCGTTGCGAAGAACAGCGTATCGTCCGCCTGGGGCGTACCGATCCGATGGAAGTAGATCGCATGGTTGATAAGGCCGGTGGTGTCCGAAACTTCGGGCTTTGGCTCCGGGTATCGCGAGTAATAAAATCCCGATCCGTCATTTGCCCATGCGATCTGCGTCATGCGAGCCCATTGCACAACGTCGCTCGTCTCCTTGCCGGTTGCCACATCGAGGACGCGGATGGTGCGCCAGTCGCTGCCACCGTCCTGAACGGCATAAGCTACGCGTTTCCCGTCCCGCGATGCTCTCCATTCCGCGAACGCGACGGTGCCATCCGTCGACCATGTCGCGGGATCAAGCAGAATGCGCTCTTGGCCGGCAGCATCACGCATGACCAGCAGGGGCTGGTTCTGGCCCCCGGCTCTCCGCGTAAAGAAATAGCGGCCCCCGCTCCTCTGCGGGATGCCGACGCGTTCATAGTCAAAGGTCGAGACGAGCGAACGGCGGAACACGTCGCGTGCAGGAAGGTGGGAAAGATGCTGCGTCGTGAAGCGCCGCTGCGTGTCGATCCAGGAAGCGACATCCGCGTCGGTGCGAGGCTCGCCCTCGAGCCACCGATAAGGATCAGGCACCGACACACCGAACTGCGTCTCGACGACCGTATCGCGCTTTGTCTGGGGATAAACGATCGGTTTGGCATCAGGATGCGGCGAAGGAACGCTCGCCTTGTCTTCTGCCGCCGAACCAGTTCTCTGCGTGCCCGCCATAACAGCGAGCGCGCAGATTGCTTTGCCGAAGCGTCGCCGGGAGATCAACGGCACCATTGTGGCCGCTCCCCGCGTTGGCGCGCCCGCTCTGCTTCACGGTTGCAGCGCATCCTGCGGACGGTCTCCACATTGTTGCGCGCAGCTTCGGCGTTGTTGCGCTGCTGCTCGGAAGCATTGAGTAAGGCATCGTCGCGGCGGCGCTGCTGTTCAATCATACATCTTGTGTATTCCCTGCCGTGAACCGCGCCGAAACTTTCGCAGGTTCTACTATCCTCCCGGTGCGCTTCGCGTCCCCAATCGATAGCGGATGCGGTGTCCGTGATCCCAGCGCTCAGAAGCGTGGCGAGTGCGATCAAGATAGCTCTATGCCGACTGCTCGGGCTGTGTCTTATCATGTCCTTGGTCTCCTTTCGGCGCCGTCATTGGCGACGGCGGTAGAAAAACAGGGCAAGATTGCGAGAACATGGGACCGGGAAATAAAATGCTTGCTGGAAAGCTTCCCACCGTACGATCCTGCAGCGATCAGCCGCACTGGCGGCCGAGCGTGGCTGTCGCGCGCTAAATGATCCAATTCCGAAACCTCTAAATCCAGGATCGTTGGGGTGGGCAGGAGGAATTAGACGCGCCAGAGAAGCTCATGTCAGCGCAAAGACATGCAAATCTGCCAGTGTTAAAGTGTCCGCAACCGGCTGAGGACTCTAGTCCTTGCCGCTTCGCCAGTAGTGGTCGATGATATGCTGGCCATTGTTGACGATCCGTTGCCCCAGCTCCGGATCACCGCCTTGCATCGTACGCGGATCGCCGCCGCAGAGGCGGATGAAGGCAACTTGCTGAACCGTGAACAGGAAATAGTCTTTGCTGGTTGGCTCGAATTGAAGACCCGACTGTTCGAGTCTTTTCGAAACTTCGGCCGCCGCCTCATCGATTGCTTTGAAAACGGTCTCCAGCATCGTTTGCTCTGCAGCTTCGCGGATTTCGAGAAATTCCCGTTGCTCGGGCGTTGGCAAGGTGCAAGTCTTCTCGTCCATAGGTTCTCCATAACGTCTGGTATGCAGCGTTGAAAATGTGTCACTGCAAGCCGAATTCGGCACGCATAATGGTTCCGCCGCCGGGCGCGCTCAGGATCGAAACTCTGCCATCGTGTCGCTCAATGATTTGCTGCACCAGGTTCAGGCCGAGGCCGCTTCCCGTCGACCGTGGTCTCAGGCGGTGGAAGGGTTCGAAGACGCGATCGCGCTCCTCAGGGGGTATGCCCGGACCGTCGTCCTGAACCTCGAAGCCGGAACCTGTCACGCGCAAAATGACATGGTGCCCGCCGTGCTCGATCGCGTTCTGGACAAGGTTCGTCATTACCCGCTCGATCGCACCCGCGTCACCACGAAGCACTGACGCGCCTTCGATCTGCACCTCTATCGTGCGCACCGAGGCAATAAATAGCGGTGCCAGATCCGCGGCGACGCGACGGGCGAGATCTCCTAGATCGACGCGTTCGTCGGCCCGTTCGGCATCCAAGCGCTGTATGTCAAGCATTTGCTCGGCAAGATTGCTCAGGCGTGCCACATCGGCGCTTAGCTTGCGTGTCGCTGGCTCGGTCGCCGTATCAATTTTCAAGCGCAGGATGGCGATGGGCGTGCGCAATTCGTGCGCGGCGGAGGCGATGAAACGCCGCTGCCGTTCATAGCCCTCGTCAAGCCGTCGAAGGGCGTCATTCACCGCGCGCACCAATGGCGCGATCTCACTCGGCACGTGCTCCTCGCTCAGGCGTCGCCCACGCCGGTTTGCATCGATCTGCTCAGCTTCCCTGGCGATCCTGGATACGCCTGCAAGTGCTTGCCGCACGATCCAGGGCGTCACGTACAGCGAGATCAGCGCGAGTGCGAGGAAGATGGGAATGACAATGACATTCGACGCGAGCAGAACGATAAGACTGACGCCTGTCAGCTTGCCATGTCCCAGGATCGTCAGCGTTCCTGCCGGAGCGATCTCGCGCCGGATGACTGCTGACAATCGATACGGGGGATTGCGATCGCGCAGATGCGCATAGGACAGATCCTTCAATTGGCCCAGAAGCGATGAATATTGCGAAGGGATGTCGCCGAACGTCACGTTCCCGCCGACATCGTCCTCGGCAACGAACCAGAGGTCGGGAGATTTATCACGAAGCTCGGCGAGCTCGGCTGTTTCGCGGATCGAGAGCCCACCACCCTGATCCCGGACGATTGCGCGCGCGATCACCGGGGTGATCGCCTCGTCGGTATAGAGCCCGCCGCTGTCCATGCGAAGCGCCAGAGCCATGAAGAATGTGCAAGCGATGAGCAGTGTCGCAAGCTGGAAGATCAGCGGCTTGACGATCAGGGGGCGCTTTAGCGACGGCTGACCTCGCTTCATGTCAGATCCTTCAACAGGTAGCCGACACCCTTGATCGCATGGATTTCGATCCCCGCGTTCGCTTCAGCGAGCTTGCGGCGGAGACGGGAGATGTGGGAGTCCAGCGTATTCGACTGCACCTCGTCGTCGAAACCGAAAACGGCCTGTTCCAAGGCCTCTCTCAATACCGTTCTACCACGACGTCTTACGAGCGAAGCTAAAACGCGCAACTCCCGGCGGGTAAGATCCAGCCTCACACCCCCGACGCTGGCCTCATCGTTCGTGACGTCGAAAACAAGCGCTCCGACATGGATTTCCTCGCTCGCAAGATCCGCGGGACGCCTTCGAACCGCGCGAATGCGGGCAAACATCTCGTCTACATCGAACGGCTTGATAAGATAATCATCAGCGCCGTTGTCGAGGCCGGCAATGCGGTCTGTCACCTCGCCGCGTGCGCTTAACACGATCACCGGAAGGCCGGGGTGGGTTTCCCGCAGTACTGGCAGGAGCGACAACCCATCCCCGTCCGGGAGAGTACGATCAAGCAAGACAAGATCATAGGATCCGGACATGGCTGCCTCCTGCGCCATCGAGATGCAGTCCGCCTGATCGACAACGAAGCGCTCTCGCTCAAGCGCAACCCGCAAGGCATTTGCGAATTCTGTTTCGTCTTCGACAATTAATACTCTCAACGATCAAACCTCGCATCGCCTTCGGTGAGGGGATTGGATTCTGCCAATTTCTGCCATGAACCGTTTGCCCTACCTTGTTCTTATTGGCGCAACATTGCAAAATCCTGGCGTGACGCAATTGATGATCGTGAACGACATCTTTGCACAGATTCCTCGGTGTTTTAGGTTTACGCCGTTAAGCAGTCCGCCGAGTTAGGTTCTCCTTAGAAGCGTCAATCCTGTGACGCGGTCCCCTGCGAGGATCCCTCTTTCTTAGGTAGGTAAGCCCCGGACCATGAGCGCCACGCCTGACAATTCAGCAAACAGCTTCGGCGATATCAGTGGCCGTGATTTGGATGCTCTGGCAAATTCACGTGTCCAAACTCACGGTCGCGTTGCAGACAGGTTCTTGTCCTGCGGCCACGTTCGCATTGCCTGGACAAGTTCCCGCTTGCGCTCCAGCGGCAGCCAATGTGCTCCAAGCAGGTTTACAATCGTCAGGTCCGTGTAGGCCGCGCACATCGGGTCGCCATAGCGATTGCCATTGATGGTGTTGATCTGGTCGTACTCGCCATTCAACAACATCACGGGCTTCAAGATCTGACCGCCGCTCGGCGCGCGGCGGGCATAGGCGATATTGGCCGCGTCGTTCAAATACCACGCACAGAGTGGGCGAAAGCCATCGGCGTCGAAGTCGGCCGGGGGCCAAAGCGCCGGATCGGGCTTCATCGGGTGCACCGCCGCTTTTGCCGATGGCTTGCCCTGCAACCGCCAAACGATGACGGCTGCGTTAAAAAAATGCGTGTCGAACTCGTCCACATGAGAAGGATTAAAGCACCCATCCTCCATCGATCGTCAGGCTTGACCCGGTCATGTAGGAAGATCCCGGACCGGCGAGATATGACACAAGTTCGGCGATCTCTGCGGGATCGGCGACTCTTTTCAACGGACTGCGGTCGGTGAGAAATTCGATCGACCCGGTGTTCATATCCGTATTCGTCGGTCCGGGCTGAACGTTGTTGACGGTGATCCGTCTCGGAGCGAGATCGAGCGCCAGTCCCTTTACCATGGCCGCGACCGCGGCCTTCGTGAACTGATAGACGCTGCTGCCCTGAAAGCCAGTTCTCTCAGCCGTATTGGAACCGATCGTGACCACTCGGCCGCCATCCTTCATCTGTGCAACCGCGGCTTGGATCGCAAGGAAGACACCGCGGATGTTGACGTCGATCATGAGGTCGAGTTCTTCGAGAGCAGCCGCGTCCACCGTATTGATGCGCAGGATGCCGGCGTTCACAACGACGACATCAAGTGGGCCGAGTTCATCCACCGCGGTGCGGACGGCCTCGCTGATCGCGTCGGGATTAGCACTGTCAGCTTGAATTGCGATGACCTTGCGTCCTGGCGCCTGGATCGACGAAGCCAGCTCGGAGGCACTGTCGGCTCGCGACACGTAGGTGAACGCAACGTCGAAGCCGTCCTTGGCTAACCTACGTACAGACGCCGCGCCAATGCCGCGCGCGCCGCCGAATACAAGTGCGGTCTTTCGTTAATTTATCGTCATGTTTATCTCCATTTTTGACAGATTAGTCCATAATTAGAAAAGCAAAATCCCGCCCTGTGGGGCAGGCTTTTAGTTCTTGAGCCGCTCCGTCGCGAAGCGGGCCATCGCTTTGAGGTGCGTGCTCGATGCTCCGCCGCGTGCTGCAACTTGGAGACCGTTCATCGTCATCAGCACGAATGCTGCGGCCTCGCCTGGATCGAGTTTCGGGGCTATACTTCCCTGTTGCTGCCCTTCCCGAATTCTCGCCGTGATTTCTCGGGAAAGCAGCTCGCCAAAGACATTTCTGCGTTCATTGAGCTCGGCATCCGTCACGCCAAACTCGCCAACCGATCCAACGCCCATGCATCCAAGCGCTCGCTCTTCATCTTCTTCGGCGACAAGACCTGACAGCAAGTTCTTGATTCCTTCTATCGGGTTACCGGCGGACAGCCGCTTGAGATGTGCGGAGGTCGTTCTCTGCTGGTACGCATCCAGCGCCTCAAGATATAGCTTTCGCTTGTCGCCAAACGCGCCGTAGAGACTCTGGCGGCCTATTCCCATCGCTTCTCGCAGATCATCCGTGGACGTCGCCGCGAAACCTTTCGCCCAGAACACCCTCAACGCTTTTTCGAGTGCCGCATCGCGGTCGAATTCTCTCGGTCTTGCCATGCAAGCGATCCATCAATTATGGACAGGTCAGTCAATAAAATTTAGAACCCGCGGTAGAGACGCCGGGGCCTGCGGTTGCAGGAACTTGAGTTCGAAGGCGTCGATAATCATCAAGCGGGTTCGACGGGACACTGCAAATTAACACGGCGATCAATAGCTACGCGGATAGGCGCCAGCGACTCCGATCCTTCAATAATTGAGCGACCAAAACGTCTCTGCCGACAAGCGCTTCCAACCGCTCGCTATAAGAGCCATGCAAGAGTGAGGTGGAACGGCCAGCAGACCGTTCCTTACTATCGTTCAGCCCTTGGTCATCACGCCGACAAGCCCGGCGAGAGCCGAAGATTCACTCGATGTCGGGTCATAAACGCATGGGGCTGCAAATAGCGACGCGCTCGTGAGCAGAACGAAGAGAAACCGCATGTCGATGCTCCTAGATCACGCGGAGTTCGACATTGATATTCCCCCGCGTCGCCTTCGAAAAGGAGCAGATCTGACGTGGGTCATGGATGATAGCTCGCGCGGTTTCCCGGTCCATGCCCGGCAGGCTGACTTCCAGACGGGCCTGAAGGAAGAATTCGCCCTCTGTCGTTCCGAGATCCACTTCTGCATCGACGGTGGTGTCCGCGGGAAGACGCAACTGCCGCTTTGCAGCAGCTCGGGTCATGGCGCCGATAAACAGATTGCTGCAAGCCACGCCGTTTTCGCCTCTCAGCCGGAGAAGGTCGCCAACGTCATAGATGAGGCTGCAAAGTCTCTCTCGCGATAGAGCGTTTCAACCGTTGATTTCACAGACGGCCGCGTTTGAAAAAGCGCGGCCATTCTCATGTCCGGCTTTGTTCGCGCAGATCAAACTGCCGGCTGATACCGACCCCTCCGGAAAGACACGGTCATGGCCGACGGCGATCATTGAGCCGTCGTAGGCTCTCGGGCCGGCCTCTACGATCTCTTGATGATATTCGAACCCAAGAACCCCGGCAGACTAATCCAAATCCAATTGCTTTCCTTCGTCAAATTGGAGATTTATTTTCTTATTAGTCGTTCTTTTTCCGTAATACGACTCGGGACTTTGCTATTTTGTCAGGCAGTTGAATGCCGAACGTGCGATGGACTGAAGGTTGATAATGCCTTTGGACGGCATCAACGCCCGTCGCCCAAAAATTCTAACATTTTAATAATGGATCAGTGCATTATGGCGGAGAGGGTGGGATTCGAACCCACGATACCCTTGCAGGTATGCCGCATTTCGAGTGCGGTGCATTCGACCACTCTGCCACCTCTCCGCATGCGCGAACGCTTGCGTTGCGCGCTCCTCATAAACATCAATGGCGGGGCTGACAAGGGGAATTTCGTCTTTGTGTCACAATTTGTTGCTTATGACTGAGGCGAGGAAATTGAAAGTCATCGTTAGGCATTTTGAGGCGACTAACGCGGTTGAGCTAGCCTTGGGTCATCCCGTTCTTAGCCGTTTCAGAGCTACTGAAGTTGAGGCAAGAGCTTCACATTTGCGTCGTCCAGCGTCTTCCCACCGAATTGCTGCTGTCCATCACCTTGATCGCCAAGCTATAGTTCGTTGAACGAGAGAGCAGCGATGCGTTTACCGCCGGAAGCTGTTCGGCGGTTCATGACGGAATTTTAACGGGAGCGGCGTCGCCCTCTCGGCGATATCAGCGTCCGTGTTTTGCCTGATAGGGACGGGGAGTTAGGGGCTGCCGGCTTTGCCGCCTGCCGATATCGTGTTTTTCTCCAGGGCGGGGACACCGGCACATGCATCGGCGATCAAGGCGTCGGTCGCGGCGGTATCGGGCGTCGGTGCCCAGTCAGATTAGTATGGTTTCCGTCCGGATATCTGCTCATCACTGCGTTTTCCAGGTTTCCAGCAGCATCGTTACGAATTTTTCGGCGGCGGGCGAAAGGGCACCGCTTCGTCTTTGGACGATACCGATCGTGCGCGAGACTACTGGGTTGACGATCGGTCGCGTGATCAAAAAAGGGTGATCGTCCTGTGGCGTTGCCAGTCGCGGCAGGACCGAAATCCCGAGCCCGGCTTCGACGAGCCCGAGCGACGTGTTCAGGTGCGTGACTTCGTAGAACCAGTTCAGCTTTAGATTGTGTCTCGCAAGGGCTCCGTCGAGCAGCGTCCTGTTGCCGCTGGAGCGGTCGACGACGACCAGCGGGTGAGGCTCGAGTTGGCTCCACTCAATGGTCTCAAAAGCCGCCAACGGATGATCTTTCCGCATCGCAAGGACGAAAGGATCATCGATCAGCGGTTCGAATGATAGCTCCGGGTCGGAGTTGCCCATCAGGTTGATGCCAAATTCCACCTCGCCTCTTGCGACCGCCTGAAGGCCCTCATTCGCCGTCAAGTCTCTGATCCGCAGCCTGATATGCGGATATTGCTGGCTGAACGTCTTGATAACCGTTGGCAAAAAATAGAAGGCGGCCGTAGGAACGCAGGCCATGGTGATAAGGCCGCGCCGTTGCGCACCATCCTTCATCGCAAAAAGCGATCCGTCAAATTCCTCGAGCATACGCCGAACGAGCGGCATGACTTCCTGTCCCATGGCAGTGGGGGCTACATGTCGGGTCGTACGTTCCAGAAGCGGTGCCCCGATTGCCTGCTCAAGTTTTTGAATGCGGCGCGTCAGCGCCGGCTGCGAAATATGCAAGGCGTCGGCCGCCCGGTGAAAGCTTTCGAGCTCAACCACCGCTTGAAAAGCCCGTAAATCGAGAATTTCGCAATTAATGCTCATTTTGCAATAATACCTCCGAACATTGCATTTAACAGATTACACTTCTTTCCCCATATTGCAACAACTCGGCGCATTGATCCGCCTAACGCAATACTGAGGCTACCCTTATGAACGATCTGCTCAAGATACCCTGTGTGCTGATGCGCGGCGGAACATCGCGTGGACCGTTCTTTCTCGCTTCCGATCTGCCCCGTGATCAAGCTCAACGGGACGCGGCCCTGCTCTCCATCATGGGTTCAGGCCACCCCCTGCAGATCGACGGCATTGGCGGTGGAAATCCGGTAACGTCGAAAGTGGCCATCATCGGTCCCTCCACGGTCAAAGGCGCCGATATTGATTATCTTTTTGCGCAGGTTCGCACCGATCGGCAATATGTCGATTACTCGCCAAATTGCGGAAACATGCTGGCAGCTGTCGGCCCCTTCGCAATCGAGGCGGGACTTGTCGAGGCCAAGGGCAACGACACGCTGGTGCGCATTCACAACGTGAACACCGGTAAGCTGATCGAGGCGAAAGTCCCGACGCGCGGCCGCGAGGTGATTTATCTCGGTGACGCTTCGATCGATGGCGTACCGGGGCTTGCCGCGCCGATCGCGCTGACCTTCATGGATGCTGCCGGTGCGAAAACCGGTAAGTTGCTGCCGACGGGCAATGCTGTCGACATGATCGACGGCGTGGCGGTGACGGCAATCGATTGCGCCATTCCGATGGTGCTTATGCGCGCCGCCGATCTTGGCGTCACCGGTTATGAGCAACCACAGGCACTTACCGACAACCGCGATCTTATCGAGCGGATGAGCCGCATTCGTGTCGAAGCCGGTAAGCTGATGGGCATGGGCGACGTGACGGACATGGTGATTCCAAAGCCGGTGCTGATCGCGCCTGCGCGCAAAGGCGGCACGCTTTCGGTCCGATATTTCATGCCGAATGATTGCCATCCCGCGCTTGCGACGACAGGCGCTGTCGGCATCGCGACCGCCGCGGTGACGCCAGGGTCTGTTGCCTATGATGTGGCTGGAGGACTGTCCGTGCCCGCACTCGTCCGTATCGAACATCCGGCCGGCCGGCTCGATGTTCAGCTGGAAATGCGCAATGGCACAATAACGGCTGGCCTCGTCAGAACCGCCCGCAGACTTTTTGAAGGCTTTGCCTTTGCCAAACCCATCGCTGCAATTGAAGACGCAGCTTAAATACAGCCATATTGAGACAAAACATGAAACAGGGAGGAGACCCTCATGCGTAAATTTTTGCTTGCAACAGCAGCGCTCTGTGCGCTGGCAGCATCTGCCAATGCCGAATCCGTCAGGATGAGCGTAGGTTCCTATAACCTCAATAACCTGCCTTTCCCGGTGGCGGCGAGCCTCGGCTTCTACAAGGAAGAGGGGCTGGATGTCACCACCGAGAACTTCGCCCAGGGCGGCTCCAAGGTGCTTCAGGCACTCGTGGCCGGCTCCACCGACGTCGCCGTCGGGTTCTATGACCATACGATCCAGATGCAGTCGCAGAACAAGCACGTTGTTGGCTTCGTGCAGCTGGCGCGCAATTCCGGTCTGGTTCTCGCCGGTAAGAACGACACCGATTTCGACCCGGCCAAGCCTGAAACGATCAAGGGCAAGAAAGTGGGCATCACTTCGCCCGGTTCTTCGTCGGACTTCTTCATTCGCTACTACATGAAGCAGCACAATCTCAGCGACAACGATATCTCCATCATCGGTGTCGGCTCGGGCGCTGCGGCCGTGGCGGCACTGCAGCAGGGCAAGATTGATCTGCTCGTCAACTACGACCCTGCCGCGACCATCGTTGTGGAGCGCGGACTTGGCAAGATCCTCATCGATGCCCGCAGCGATCAGGGCGCGAAGGACGTCTATGGCGGCATCTATCCAACGTCGGTCCTCTACGCGACACAAGAATATATCGATGCCAATCCCGAGGTGATCCAAAAGGTCACCAACGCGACGGTTCGCGCGCTGCACTGGATGAAGCAGCATTCGGCGGAAGAAATCGTCGCGAAGCTCCCCGATGATTTCGTGTCCGGCGACAAGCAGACCTACATCAAGGCCGTCGAAGCGGCGAAAGCGATCTTCTCCGAAGACGGAAAGTTCGAGCCTGCCGACCTCGAAACGCCGCTTGCGGTTCTGAAAAGCTTCAACGACGCGGTTGCCAAGGCGACCATCGATCTCAACACCACCTACACCAACAAGTTCGTCGAGGCCGCGGCTTCGAAGGGCGGAAACTGAGGATCTGCGATGTCTTCGCCAGCGAGAAAGCTAGAGCCCGTGCCGGAACTCAAACCCCAGCCAATGGTCGCAATCGATGACGTGACGATGGCATTTGGTGCCTTCGTTGCCGTCCAGAATGTCAATCTCAAGGTTGGCGATGGGGAGTTTCTCTCCATCGTCGGTCCAACGGGTTGCGGAAAATCCACCATCCTCAACGCCATCGCCGGCCTGCTGAAGCCCGCACAGGGCAAGGTTTCTATCGATGGCGCCGCCGTTCAGGGCGTGCAGAATAATATCGGCTACCTGTTCCAGCAGGATGCCCTTCTTCCCTGGAAGACGGCATATCAGAACGTGGAACTGGGGCTGCTATTCCGGGGCGTCGCCGAAGAGGAACGTCGCGCCAAGGTAACGGCCTGGCTCGAAAAGGTTGGACTGAAAGGTTTTGGCGACCGTTTCCCGCACCAGCTCTCAGGCGGCCAGCGCAAACGCGTGCAGATGGCGCAGGCGCTGATCACCGAGCCAAAGGTTATCCTCATGGATGAGCCCTTCTCGGCCCTGGACATTCACACGCGCCACCTGATGCAGAACGAATTGCTGCGGCTCTGGCAGGAAGACCGGCGCGCGGTGGTGATGATCACCCACGATCTGGAAGAGGCAATTGCTCTCGGCGATCGCGTCGTCGTCCTCGCCGCCGGCCCGAAGAGCCGCGTTATCGAGAGTTTCCCCGTCGATCTCGAACGGCCCCGCAACGTCGCCGAAATCAAACTCGATCCTAAATTCATGACGCTCTACCGCGATATCTGGGCGTCCCTGCGTGGCGAAGTGGAGAAAAGCTATGCAAGCCGTTAATGTTCGTATCATCCAGGTTGTTCTCCTGGTCGTTCTCTTGGGCGGATGGCAGCTCGGTGTTTCGTCAGGCGCCATCGATCGCTTCTTCTTCCCGGCGCCCTATGATATCGTCAAACAGGTCATCGCCTGGGTCGCCGACACAGGGTTTTATAAACACGTCGGCATCACGCTCAGCGAGACGGTGCTTGGCTATGTCATCGGCACCGGTCTCGGCGTCGGTGCTGGCGTCTGGCTCGGCCTCAGCCCCTTCGTCGCCCGTGTGCTTGATCCGTTCATCAAGGCCGTGAACGCTATTCCCCGTGTCGTTCTAGCCCCGATCTTCGTGCTCTGGCTCGGGCTTGGCCTTTGGTCGAAAGTTGCCCTTGCCGTCACGCTGGTTTTCTTCGTCACCTTCTTCAACGCCATGCAGGGTGTGCGCGAAGTGAACCCGGTCGTGCTTTCGAATACGCGTATTCTGGGTGCCAAGCGCTCGGATCTGCTGCGCCACGTCTATTTCCCGGCAGCGGCCAGCTGGATCCTGTCATCGCTTCGCACATCCGTCGGCTTTGCGGTGGTTGGCGCGATCATCGGTGAATATCTCGGCGCATCCGCCGGCCTCGGCTACCTGATTGCCCGCTCGGAAGGCAACTTCGATGCCGTCGGCGTCTTCGCCGGCATCATCATCCTCGCGGTCTTCGTTCTCATCATCGACCTCATTCTCGATGTGGCAGAGAAGAAGTTGATTACGTGGAGACCGAATGCGGGGGAGGAGCGGCCCGCCTGATCGGACCGGACCGGACCAGGATAAAGATGCTTCAATTAAGGGGGGGCGGTCTTTGACCGGCTCCTTTTTTATGCGGGTTTCGCCGGCTGATAGGAAGTCTTCGGATCAACCGGATTGAAGATCGGGCGAGTGTTGAACATCTTTTCGGAAAGGCTTCCCTCGGTTTCCGCCTCGCGGTAGAACCAAGTCTTAAGCCAAGGCCGTGCGTCTTTCTTTTCTGTCTCACACCCATTTTCGCCGTAAATCGTCGGGCATCCACCCTCATGGCAAATCGTATAACTTATGAAGCGAGACCAGATTTACCGGATGTCCGGATGTCCGGATGTCCAATGGCCTTGCCGCGGTCTTCATCGACGTCCTTGTTCTCGCGGGGTCGTCTCTGGCTCAGACGGTTCGGGAGCAGGCGCTGACGGCCTGGATAGCCTCGAGAGATCAAACGATTCTCGGTATAGGCGCGGCGGGCTTCGATATCGCTCAAATCCCATGGAGTATCGCTGATTATGCCGCGGATCGGACGTTCTTTTTCCGCATGATCAAGGCGGCGAAATCGAAGACGGGGTGGGAAAAGCTTGACTATCTGCCAAATGAACAATTGCTGATGCCTTGCCTGCACTGCTTTCAGACATTGCTGGCCGCATTCACACCGGAAGATATTCCCGCCAACGAGACGATTTCATCGTTCACCGTCGACTTCGAACGCTGCCAGAAACACGGCATCATCAAGCACGCCAATGGATGCGTTCTCTGCAATCGGCAATGACTGGACGATCTAACCGCGCCATCACCCTTGGCGAAGGTGATGCGGCACGATGACATAACGACCGCCGTGGTCTAGCTGATCCGGATCGACGAGGGCCTTTTCGTTCGTACCCGAGCCACCGGCGAGAACGAATGAATACGGGTCCGCCGTGTCGTCGTCCGGCAACAGCATCGCTGTCTTTGTGAATGCAGCGATCAAGGAG
Organism: Agrobacterium tumefaciens; assembly: GCF_017726655.1. Taxonomy (NCBI): domain Bacteria; kingdom Pseudomonadati; phylum Pseudomonadota; class Alphaproteobacteria; order Hyphomicrobiales; family Rhizobiaceae; genus Agrobacterium; species Agrobacterium tumefaciens. The sequence goes on along the minus strand of NZ_CP072309.1, from coordinate 653,256 downwards.
CCGCCTTTCAAAAGGCTGGGTGGCGCCAGACGTTGGTCGAGATAGACCGATATCGTCTGCGAGAAGTCCGACCCGTCACCTTCGTGGATTATGCACAGCACCGCCTTACCCTGTGCCTGCGAAATATCATACACCACTTCGATAGCGTTCGTATCTACATGAAGCACCGCGGCGAGTGCGTCTTTGATGAGGGAAGCGGCGAGAGGTCGTTCGGTCGCTGCATTCATCCAGATCATGCTTGATCTCCAAAAGGGCCTTGTCAAACCGGCAGTTTGATCCGCGCGCTGTAAAATAACGCATATATCTGTCCGCTGGTAAGGACCTTACAGGTCACATATAACGTCCGTCCCTTCGAATGAGAATAGGATGCCCATGTTCAAGAGTTGTGTCTGGCACAATGAACCGCAGCAATGGTCGCTTGACGATCATGCCCTCAACGTTACGACCAACAAGGGCTCTGATTTCTGGCGCGAGACCTATTACGGTTTCACGCGCGACAGCGGCCATTTCTTCGGCATGCAATGTCAGGGCGATTTTACGGCGTCGTTGCGGATAGAGGCGCGTTATGAGGAACTCTATGATCAGGCGGGCATCATGGTTCGCATTGATGAGCGGCACTGGATCAAAGCGGGTATCGAGCTGTCGGACGGTGCCGCCTGCATCGGCAATGTCCTGACGCTTGGTCGTTCCGACTGGTCGACCACGACCTATGCCGGGGACCCATCCGATCTCTATCTCCGCGTCACTGTTGCTGACGGCGTGCTGCGTATCCAGACATCCGCGGACGGGCTCCGGTGGCCGCTTCTGAAACTTTGCCCCTTCCCGAAAGCGCAGTCCTATCAGGTCGGCCCCATGTGTTGCACACCGGAACGCGAGGGGCTTGAGGTCCAATTTTCTGAGTTCCGTGTCGAGCCTCCACTCGGCAAGGCCCTTCATGACCTCACCTGAGCGACGTTGCAACGCTCAGACGTTGAGGTAGGCCAGGATGGTCGCAGCAACGTCTGCCGACGTCTGCCTCTCGCTGGAAGCCATCGGTGATGCGGAAGCACCCGATGTGGTGGGCTGGGCCGCTGATGTCTGCGCCGCCGTCGAGATGAAGGAGGCGATATCCTGCACCGAACTGTTCGTGGTTTTGGCGCTGTTCAGCGCGGAAACCCGCGCGGTCGTCATGCCTCCGACCTGGCCCGGTGTGAAGGCTGACGCTTGAGATGCCTTCAGGGCTGCGAGCGTGCCGGTGCTCAAGCCGGAGACGGCACTCGAACTCAAGCTGATGATCTGCTCTTTGGAAAACGCCATGAGATCGTCTCCGTCAAGCGCCGCTGCGTGCACGGCGTTGAGCGCACTGATCTGAGGCAGCGATAATGCGCCGAGCCCCGCGACCTGTGACGAGGTGAGCGCCTTGATCTGGTCGGTCGACATCGCATCAATCTGGCTGGCATAAAGTGCCATTACCTGAGAAGAGGACAGGTTGCTGACCTGAGTGGTGCTAAGTTTTGCGATCTGGGTGAGTGTCAGTCCCTTGAACGCGCTTGCCGAAATGGCCCGGATGCCTTCGGAGCTGAAAAGAGCAAGATTGTCCGTGCTCAAAGAGGCGATCTGAGACGCTGAAAGGGCTTTGATCTTGGTGCTATCAAGGGCTTGCACGTCTGCTGAGCTCAGGCTCGCAATTGTCGATGTGGATAGCTTTGAAATCTGCGCAGCAGACAAAGATGAGAGAATAGACGTCATGAACGTGTCCTTTACCGGATGGCGACTGGTCACGCCTATCTGCCGCCAGACATTGCCCACGACGGCAATCGTCCGGCACCCGCAAATAAAGCGAAGTTAGGGAGAACATGGCTCATGCGAACCTGTGCTGGAAAGGCATCATGCAATTCGAGCCGGAAATGTGGCCCGGATTTTCCACGCTAGTTTGTGCGAATGCCGCTCAATAATTTTCGCCGCTCATTATTCCCGCGGCAACAGTTTCATATCAGCTTAATATTTAAGTCCCAGTTAATATTTAAATGGAAGCGAGTTATTCTTAAGATAGCGTATATATTGAGTTCGTCTACGCGTATGATATATGTAAGGTTGTGCGGATATAGCAAGAATGTTATTTAATGTTATTTATAAATAATATGAGATAAGAATAATATATTGATGTTGGTGCGAACTAAATTGCGTATCGCCTTTTTAACGCGTCGAACAGTGCTGTGGTTGACAGCTCCGGCTAATGGATGCGCCACCTCAAAGCGCGCCCGGCACGCTTCGAGCGTTCCAGGAGGCGCGTTCCTACGGAAAAGCAGGCTGTTCCTGGGTGTTAACCCAGCGTCACCATGTGGGACGGCAATTGCTCTTCGAAAAATTTCGAGAATGTTGCAATGCGGGGCGGCAGGGCCTGATAGGGCGGATAATAAAGGGTCAGCCAGAGTTCCGGCGGCGTCCAGCCGGGCAGCACATGGACGAGGCGGCCACTGTGGATATGCTGTGCGATGTTGAAGCCCGGCAGCAAGGCGACACCTGCGCCATCCGCGGCCATGTCGGCCAGGACTTCGCCGCTATTGGCGCTGAAGGCACGACCCGCCGTGATCGTAATGCTCGATCCACCGTCCGACAGAACCCAGTTCTCCCGCCGACTCTCCCCACTATAGGCAAGGCAATCGTCCGGCGTCAGTTCGGCCGGATGCCTCATCTGTTCGAACCGGCTTCCCGGGGCCGCCACCAGGATGCGCGGCACCGCCCTGATCTTGCGCCAGATGGTGAATTTGTCCGATGGGGCGGACGAGATACGGATCGCCAGATCGTAGTCATCGTCCACAATGTTGACGAGGCCATCCGACAGCGAGATTTCAAAACACATTTTTGGATAGAGTTCCCGGAAACCCGACAGGATCGGCGGCAGCACCGTCTTGCCGAGCCATGTAGGCGCGCTGATCCGCAGGCGTCCTTCGTCGGCCTTGTGGGCGTTGCGAACATCGCGCCGGGCATTCTCCAAAGCCTCGACCGCGGGCTGGATTTGTGCGGCGAAGATGGCGCCGTCCGTCGTGAGAGATACCTGACGGGTGGTGCGGACGAATAATTGTACGCCAAGATCATCTTCAAGCGCTGCAATCGCGCGTGTGACGGCCGCTGCTGTCATGCCCAGCTCACGGGCGACCTGCGCAAAGTTGCGTTTTTCGGCCGCCATCAGGAAGGTTTTCAGTGCCTTATAATCGTTCATCGCCATTATTTCAAAAATCGCAATTCATTCGACAGAAATATTGCAATTCCGCGATGCAATCAAGTGGGTTACATCTCTCTCCATCGAAACAAACACAGCGACCACGAAAGGCGCCGATGATGATCAAGGATATCAAGGGCCTGCACCACGTTACCTCGATGGCGTCGGATGCGCGGCAGAACAACAGCTTTTTCACCGATACGCTCGGCCTGCGCAGGGTCAAGAAAACCGTCAACTTCGATGAGCCGAGCGTCTATCACCTTTATTACGGTGACGAAACGGGAACCCCCGGCACGGTGATGACCTACTTTCCCTTCGCCAACATGATGGCCGGCCGTCCGGGCGTTGGCGAAGTGGGCGAGACCCAGTTTTCCGTTCCCAAGGGTTCGCTCGGCTTCTGGAAAGATCGACTGATTGCCAAGGGCACTGCCGGCCTCCAGGCTGACACGGTCTTCGGTGCGCAGCGTCTGCGCTTCACTGGTCCGGATGGCGACGGCCTCGCGCTGATCGAGACGGACAATGATGCCCGCGCTCCATGGCTTGCCGAGGGCATCTCTGAAGACCACGCCATACGCGGCTTCACCGGCGCAAGGTTTAATCTCAACGACACGGCCGCAACCGAGGAACTGCTTCGCTTCATGGGATATGAGCGCGCCGATGCAGAAGGCGATGTGACGCGCTTTGTCATTCCCGGCGGCAACGGGGCCGATACGATCGATCTTGCAGCTCTGCCGAAGACGCCGTTTGCGCGGCCCGGTGCCGGTTCAGTCCACCACATCGCTTTTGCGGTCGAAAACCGTGAAAAGCAGCTGGAGGTGCGCAAGGCGCTGATGGATACGGGCTATCACGTAACCCCAGTCATAGACCGCGACTACTTCTGGGCGATCTACTTCCGCACACCGGGCGGCATCCTGTTCGAAATCGCTACGAATGAACCGGGTTTCGACCGCGACGAGGATACCGCGCATCTGGGCGAAGCGCTGAAGCTGCCGACCCAGTACGAGCCTTTCCGCAACCAGATCGAGGCGAACCTCACGCCTCTTGCGGCATAAAGCGGGTCTCTGATCCGCCTCCACTGACCAACTTGGCTCCAAGTTTTTGAAGCGTCTGCCCCTGCCGGGCAGTCGACCGGCGAAGCCCTGTCAATTTCACCGCCGTCGATCGGCAATCACCACCTGAACGGAGAACCACCATGTCCAAACTCGAAGTCCTTACTCCCGCCAACAGCCAGCTCATCTTCATCGACCAGCAGCCACAAATGGCTTTCGGCGTGCAGTCGATCGATCGCCAGACCCTGAAGAACAATGTCGTAGGTCTCGCCAAGGCGGCAAAAATCTTCAACATCCCGACGACAATCACCACGGTGGAAACGGAAAGCTTCTCCGGCAACACGTTCCCTGAACTACTGGCTGTCTACCCGGAGAACGACATCCTTGAGCGCACCTCCATGAACTCCTGGGACGACCAGAACGTCCGCGATGCGCTGGCGAAGAATGCCGCCAATGGCCGCAAGAAGATCGTCGTCTCCGGTCTTTGGACGGAAGTGTGCAACACGACCTTTGCGCTCTCGGCCCTGCATGATGTTCCAGATTATGAGATCTACATGGTCGCCGATGCTTCCGGCGGCACTTCGTCCGACGCCCACAAATATGCGATGGACCGCATGGTTCAGGCCGGTGTCATTCCCGTCACTTGGCAGCAGGTGCTGCTCGAATGGCAGCGCGACTGGGCACACAAGGAAACCTACGACGCCGTGACGTCGCTGGTGAAGGAACATTCCGGCGCGTACGGCATGGGCATCGATTATGCCGTCACCCATGTCCATGGCGGTGCAGAGCGTGTCAAACACGGCAAGCGCATCGGCCCGAACCCGGCCAAGAAATAAGCTTTCAACCGACCGCGCCGGCAGGATCATCATCCAGCCGGTGCGGCTTCAACCTGTCGAGGAGGTTTCCATGAAAGTCTATCTTCTGTCACTTGGCGCCGGCCTGTTGGTCGGCATTGTTTACAGCTTGCTCAACGTGCGCTCCCCCGCGCCGCCCGTCATCGCGCTCGTCGGTCTGCTCGGCATTCTGGTTGGAGAGCAGATCATACCTTTCGCGAAGACGATTGTCGGCAAAGAACCGTCTGCAGTCTCCTGGATCAACCAGATCAAACCGCATATGTTCGGCCATATGCCCAGAGGTGGCGCTGAAGCATCCGACCTTGCCGAAGTCAAACAGACCATCAACCGGGAGAAAAGCTGATGCCGACACGACGCACTTTCCTCGGCGCGGCATCCAGTCTCGCCTTTTCGAATCTGTTTTCACCGGCTAAGGCCGCTGATCCCATCAAGAGCGGAGCTTCGTCCATGCATCCAGATACCATCCTTCACAATGGCCGCGTCACGACACTTGATCGTGGCAATCCGAATGCAACGGCAGTCGCGATCAAGGATGGCCTGTTTCTCGAGGTGGGAAGCGATGCCGAGGTCATGGCCCTTGCCGGGCCGGAAACGCAGATCATCGATCTCAAGGGCAAGCGCGTGCTGCCCGGTCTGATCGACAACCACACTCACGTCGTGCGTGGGGGGCTGAACTTCAATATGGAACTGCGCTGGGACGGCGTGCGCTCGCTTGCAGATGCCATGGACATGCTGAAACGCCAGGTCGCGATAACGCCAGCTCCGCAATGGGTGCGCGTCGTTGGCGGTTTTACCGAGCACCAATTCGTCGAAAAGCGTCTGCCGACCATCGAAGAGATCAATGCGGTGGCGCCGGATACGCCGGTGTTCCTTCTGCATCTCTATGACCGGGCGCTGCTGAACGGTGCCGCCCTTCGCGCTGTTGGCTACACCAGGGATACGCCGAACCCGCCCGGCGGCGAGATCACCCGCGATGCCAACGGCAATCCCACAGGCCTGCTGCTCGCCAAGCCGAATGCCGGCATTCTCTATTCGACGCTTGCCAAAGGGCCGAAGCTGCCGCTCGACTATCAGGTCAATTCCACCCGCCATTTCATGCGCGAGCTGAACCGGCTGGGTGTGACCGGCGTGATCGACGCCGGCGGCGGCTTCCAGAACTATCCTGATGATTACGAGGTAATCCAGAAGCTGTCGGATGAGAACCAGATGACAGTTCGGCTGGCCTACAACCTCTTCACGCAGAAGCCGAAACAGGAAAAGGAAGACTTCCTCAACTGGACGCAGTCGGTCAAATACAAGCAGGGCAACGATTATTTCCGGCATAATGGTGCGGGTGAAATGCTCGTCTTTTCCGCGGCCGATTTCGAGGATTTTCGTCAGCCGCGGCCCGATATGCCGCCGGAGATGGAAGGCGAGCTTGAAGATGTTGTCCGGATACTCGCGGAAAACCGCTGGCCCTGGCGTCTGCATGCCACCTATGACGAGACCATTTCGCGGGCGCTGGATGTCTTTGAAAAGGTCAATCGTGATATCCCGCTCGCAGGGCTTAACTGGTTCTTCGACCATGCTGAAACCATCTCCGATCGCTCCATCGACCGTATTTCTGCGCTTGGCGGCGGCATCGCCACCCAGCACCGCATGGCCTATCAGGGCGAATATTTCGTCGAGCGTTATGGCCAGGGGGTAGCTGAAGCCACACCACCGATCCGGCGCATGCTCGACAAGGGTGTGAACGTTTCGGCCGGAACGGACGCAACGCGGGTCGCCTCCTATAATCCGTGGGTGTCGCTGTTCTGGATGGTAACCGGCAAGACAGTCGGCGGCATGCAGCTTTATCCGCGCGCCAATTGTCTCGACCGCGAAACGGCGCTGCGCATGTGGACGGAAAACGTCACCTGGTTCTCCAACGAAGAAGGCAAGAAGGGGCGCATCGAGAAGGGCCAGTTCGCCGATCTCGTGGTGCCGGACAAGGACTTCTTCTCCTGCGCGGAAGACGAAATCTCCTTCCTCACCTCGGAACTGACCATGGTGGGTGGCAAGATCGTCTATGGCGCCGGCGACTTCAAGGCACTGGACGAAAGCAATATTCCGCCGGCCATGCCCGATTGGTCGCCAGTGCGCAAGTTCGGCGGCTATGCAGCCTGGGGTGAACCGGATGGCGCGGGCGCCCGCTCGCTGCGCCGCACGGCCATCTCCACCTGCGGCTGCGCCAGCGATTGCGGTGTCCATGGTCATGACCATGCCGGTGCCTGGACATCGAAACTGCCGATTGCCGATCTCAAAGGTTTCTTCGGTGCCTTGGGCTGCTCCTGCTGGGCAGTATAAGCCTGATCCACAAAGGAAACCCACTCATGGGCGGCACATGTGCCGCCCATGGGAAAAGACTAATAGCCAAACAAAGAGAATATTTCAGAATACGCAATTATATCGAAACTATTGATGCAATTGTTGTCGATAATCCATTGCGCTAATATCGCTCCATCAGATGAACGCAAACGCCGCTCGAACCGACCGGCCAGATCGCAGGAGCACTTTATGACCGAGCCATCTTCAACCCTTCGCCTTCGGAGCTTCCTTGCGGATATCGTTGCCGCACCCGCCACAATAACCCTTGCGCTTCTTGCGCTTTGCTCGGCCTATATTCAGGGGCCGCTGACGAAGATTTTCGACTTTCCGGGGGCGATTGCCGAGATGAACCATTTTGGGCTCCAGCCGGCATTCGCATTCGCCGTCGTCGTCATCCTGTTCGAACTCACTGCCTCCGCTCTGGTCGTGTCGGGCTTCCTGCGCTGGGCCGGAGCCTTGGCACTCGCAGGCTTCACTCTTCTCGCCACCTTCATCGCTCTCCGCTTCTGGGAAATGGCGCCCGGCATGGATCGCATGATGGCCACCAATGCTTTCTTTGAACATCTTGGCCTTGCTGGCGCCTTCATCATTGTCGCTGCAATCGATCTCACGAAAGGAACCGGCAAATGAGCGCCGCAAAATCCTCGGCGAGCAGTTTTGCTCCGCTTGCGCAACCCGTCTTCGCGGTCCTCTGGGCCGCCACGGTACTCGGCAATACCGGCAGCTTTATGCGCGATGTCGCCAGTTCCTGGCTGATGACCGATCTATCTGCCTCTCCGGCTGCCGTCGCCATGGTGCAGGCAGCCGGAACCCTGCCGATCTTTCTTCTGGCGATCCCGGCCGGCGTGCTGACCGATATTCTCGACCGCCGCAAGTTCCTGATCGCAGTTCAGCTGTTGCTGGCCTCCGTCAGCGTCACCCTTATGGTCCTTGCGCACACCGGCCTGTTATCCGTCAGCGCCCTGATCGGTCTCACCTTCCTCGGCGGTATCGGTGCCGCCCTGATGGGGCCGACCTGGCAGGCCATCGTGCCGGAACTGGTGAAGCGCGAGGATATCAAGAGCGCCGTGGCTCTGAACTCGCTCGGCATCAATATCGCCCGTTCTATCGGTCCGGCTGCCGGCGGCATCCTGCTTGCGGCCTTCGGCGCGGCCTTTACCTATGGCGCCGATGTCGCCAGTTACTTTGTCGTCATCGCCGCCCTTCTGTGGTGGCCGCGGGTAAAGAACGCTGATGATGCCCTGGCCGAAGGTTTCCTCGGCGCATTCCGGGCCGGCCTTCGGTACACCCGTGCCAGCAAGCCATTGCATGTCGTGCTGCTGCGGGCGGCGATCTTCTTTGCTTTTGCCAGCGCCGTCTGGGCGCTGCTTCCCCTTGTTGCCCGGCAATTGCTCGGCGGAGACGCGAGCTTTTATGGCATCCTGCTCGGTGCTGTCGGCGCTGGCGCCATCGGCGGCGCGCTGGTCATGCCGAAGCTGCGCGAACGTTTCGATGCAGATGCCCTGCTTCTCGGTGCTGCCGTCATTACCGCCCTGGTCATGGCCGCGCTTTCACTCGCTCCGCCAAAGTGGCTTGCGATCATCGTCCTGCTGTTCCTCGGCGGCGCATGGATCACGGCCCTGACGACGCTGAATGGGGCAGCCCAGTCAGTTCTGCCGAACTGGGTGCGTGGCCGTGGCCTTGCTGTCTATCTGACCGTCTTCAATGGCGCAATGACAGCCGGTAGCCTTGGCTGGGGTACTGTTGGTGAAGCCACGGGCGTGCCGGGAGCATTGCTGATCGGCGCTGCGGGACTGCTGGTTGCGGGCCTTATCATGCACCGCCTCAAACTGCCTGCGGGCGATGCGGATATGGTGCCTTCCAACCACTGGCCGGAACCGCTCGTCGCCGAGCCGGTGGCCCATGATCGCGGCCCGGTTCTGATCCTGATCGAATATAATGTTGAAAAGCATCACCGCTCCGCTTTCCTGCATGCACTCGACGAACTCTCCCAGGAACGTCGCCGCGATGGCGCCTATGGGTGGGGTGTGACGGAAGACTCCGCCGATCCACAGAAGATCGTCGAATGGTTCATGGTGGAATCCTGGGCGGAACATCTTCGCCAGCACAAGCGGGTCTCCAATGCCGACGCAGATTTGCAGGGCAAGGTGCTGGCTTATCATTCCGGGCTGGAAAAACCTGTCGTGCGCCACTTCCTGACGATCAACCGTCCGGGCAAGGCGTAAGCAGAAGGGGCCGAAAGGCCCCTTCCTGTTCCTGCGGTTGTAACGATTGCTATCGCGTAATCCGCTGGAGCACGCGGCTCAATGCCTCTTTCAAGGCCTTTGAACCGCCTTTCCCGTCGAAGTCGTTGAGCACTTGTTCGTTGAGGCCGCCTTTGGTGGCGAATTCACGGCTGATCTCGTGAAAGTCCGCCTTGCTTCCGGCCAACACCGCAACCTCCGAGAGGCCGGCAAAGAGGGGGGCAAGATAGGCACGCGCCTTTTCTTCCGGCAGTCCGTTTTCGGACAACCATTCCGTTGCTGTCTGCATGATGCCGAAATAAGTAGCCATCAGAGCACTGCCGGCGGCCAGAAGGTCGTATTCGGCCTTGGTTTCACATTCCACAGCACCGCCGAGGACGTTGAAAATTGCGGCCGTATCCCTATCGACGGGATAAATGGCGGTAACGCCTTTACGGCGGGCAACGAAGGGCAGCGGGATCGCCTGGGTTAGATGCACATCCGCATCGATCCAGTCGAGAAGGGCTTCCCTGCTGGTTGCAGCCACGACGCTGATGACTTTCTGTCCGTCCCTGAACCGTAACGGCCGGACGACCTCTTCGGCGATCTGGGGACGGATTGCCAGCATGACGGTGTCGCAGCCATCGACGATAGCCTGATTGTCGCTTGAGACGATTACCTGCGAAAAATCGGCGGCCAATTCAGCCGAAACATCTGCGCTGCGCTGGGAAACCATGACATGTGGTACGGCGGCGGGTCTGGCAAGCAGGCCGCGGACCATCGCGTCGGTGATGGCGCCTGTTCCGATAAAACCGATTTTTTGGGGAAGGGGCATGAATACTCCGCTGTGGCGATTGGAACGTGAGATGATCGGTTTTTCCGGTTTCGCGCGATGCTAGATTTTCCACCGGTAAATGTCGACAGGCGGGTGGGCTATCTGTAACGCCAAGGCAGTCAGGTCGGTCGATGCTCGCGAAAAGCGGCAGCGAGTGTTCGCAACGCCTCACGCGACCTGCTGTCCGTCAGGGTCGAGAACATGATGATTTCGGTGGAAGGCAGGGAAGGCAGCCCAAAACGCTGGCTCACCTCCACGGTGCCGGGTGGGGCAAGGCGGCAGGAGAAGGCGGAAATCGCAAGTCCGGCCGAAACGGCGGCGGTTACCATGGACGATGTGCCGCCCAGGAAAACCTCCGTCCAGGCTATGCCAGCCCCGTCCAGGGCGCGGCTGGCAATATCACGCACGCCACACGCGGGAGACAGTGCCGCAAGACGCAATGGTTCACCTTGGCGATGCACGAATTGTGGAGCGGCGTACCAGCCGAAATGCTCCGGCCCGAGCACTTCGCCATCCCGCCGATCATCCTCCCGCCTGATGATGGCTGCGTCAATTTCTCCCCTGTCAAAGGCATCGAGCAGGGAACGGGAGTTATCCATCCGCACTTCAATCGTCAGGCCGGGATCGTGGTCATTGAGACGCGCAAGCAGGGCCGGAACCTCAGGTCCCGCCACATGTGCTGCAATGCCGAGGCCAAAGCGCCTGCGTGGGGCGGAAAGTCCTGCCAGCGCCCTGTCGTGCGCAGCCAGAAACTCACGGGCGGGCGCTAGAAAGACCGCCCCTTGGGCGGAGAGACGCACAGAACGCGGCGTGCGTTCGAGCAACCGATGGCCGACCCTGTCTTCCAATCGCTTGAGCTTGACGCTGATCGCGCCCTGGGTCGTACCCAGCGCTTCGGCCGCACGGGTGAAACTTTGCATCTCGGCGATCGTGACGAAGGCCTCGACCGCCTCCACATCCAGCGCGATCATATCGATCATTCCTATTTGTTGTCTCTGAAATAGCCAATCATCCAATTCAGTTATGGTCAAGCTTTGTCTAGCCTGTGGCCCTCCGCAGTTGCGGGCCCACCAAGAAAGGCTGACATATGACCATTACTATCAGCGAACGAACGACGAGCCGGAGCGCCATGGCGCTCACTGCCGTTTGTCTTTCCGCTCTGATGTTCGGACTGGAGATCTCCAGCGTTCCGGCCATCCTGCCTACACTTGAAGAGGTGTTAAAGGCGGATTTTCGTCAGCTTCAATGGATCATGAACGCCTATACGATCGGCGTGACCATGGTGCTGATGGCGACGGGCGCACTAGCCGACCGCTTCGGTCGCAAACGAGTCTTTATTTCAAGTATTGCCGCTTTTGCGCTTTCCTCCCTCGCCTGTGGAATGACAAGTAACGTATCAGTTCTGATCGGCGCCCGTTTCCTGCAGGGTTTGAGCGGCGGAGCGATGCTGGTGTGTCAGATCGCCATCCTGTCGCATCAGTTCCGTACCGCGCGGGAGCGCGGCATGGCTTTCGGCTGGTGGGGCATCATCTCAGGCGTGGGGCTGGGTTTCGGCCCAATCATCGGCGGGGCCATGGTTGCCCTTTGGAGCTGGGAATGGGTGTTCCTCGTCCATGTGGCACTCGGCATTCTAACGTGGCTGCTCGCTGCGGGCGGTGTCCGAGAATCGCGCGATCCGGAGGCGGCGCGCCTTGATCTTGCCGGAATGGCCACGCTTTCGCTCGCCGTTTTTTGTCTTGCCTTCTTCATCACGCAGGGGCCCGAGCTCGGTTTTTCGAGCCCGATGGCGCTTCTCATCCTTGGAGTCTCGGTTGCAAGCTTCATTGCCTTCGTGTTTGCTGAAAAGCGCACGCAGAGGCCGATGTTCGATTTCTCCGTGTTCCGCATCCGGTCTTTTTCCGGGGCGATCATTGGTTCTGCGGCGATGAATATCAGCTTTTGGCCGTTCATGATCTATCTGCCGATCTGGTTTCAGGCGGGTCTCGGTTATGACAGCGTCACCGCCGGCCTCGGCCTGCTTGCCTATACGCTGCCGGCGCTGGTGGTGCCACCCTTGGCGGAACGTCTGTCGTTGCGTTATCAGCCGCGCCTCGTCATTCCGGCAGGACTGTTCACCATCGGCCTGGGTTTTATGCTGATGAAATTTGGGAGCGGCATCGAACGTGCGAGCTGGCTTACAATGCTGCCCGGCTGCATCCTCGCCGGCATCGGGCTCGGCCTGACCAATACGCCGGTAACCAACACCACCACAGGCGCGGTTTCTCCCGCCCGCTCCGGCATGGCGTCCGGCATGGACATGAGCGCGCGCATGATCTCGCTTGCAATCAACATCCCCATCATGGGCTTCATTCTGGTGGAAGGCGTCCGTGCCTCGCTGCGGATCAATCTGCCCGCCGGTCTCGATACCAAAACGCTTCAGGCGGTTGCGGAACGGATCGCCGCGGGCACTGCCGGCGCCTCGGCGCAGGGCATTTCGGAGGAAGTCGTCCATCAGGCGCTTGCGGACGGTTTTGGTCTGGTCATGCTTTACGCATGCATCAGCGTCTGGATACTCGCCGCCATCAGTTACATAATCTTTGGTCCAGCGCGGAAGGATACTGCTCGTCTTGCGAGTTGGCGATAGTCGGAGACATTTGCCTGGCTTCATTCAGCCTCGATCCGGATCGATTGCGTCGAAGAAGCGGGTCAGGGCGTCCTCGCCTTCGACCGGTTCGCTCCCTGCCATGACGGCACTCGACAGGCCGATCAGGGATGACACCGGGTTATGGCTCGTTGCGCCCGCGCGAAGGTTCATCACCAATGCCGGGCACAGGAAAAGGCCGAGACGGACAACACGGCGCCAGTCAGCGGGCAGCATGTTACGCGCCTTCAGCTCGGCAAGGAGCGGCCGCCACATCGCCTCGCCCTTCACGGTAAGCAGGTCGCGCCGAACTGCACTGGGCTCGTAGCTGGTGGTGATCCGCAGCATGTTGCCGTCGAGCGTGGCGCTCGCCGAATAGCTTCTGGCTGCAAGGGCTGGATCGTAGAGCCAGAACGGATGGGCGAGGATGTTGTGGAAGGTCGTCTTCACTTCCGCGAGGAGCGTCGGAATATTCTCACCGGCGAAAGCGGGGTCAAAGAAGGACAGGCGGGCGTCGCTGCCATCATCCTCATACCAGACATTGGCATTATGGGCATCGCCATGGGCGGTGACGCCGCCGGCATCGGCGAGCTTCGCTGGCTTCAGCCGTTCATGCGCCTCGTCGAAAAGCGCCGCAAGACTGTCGCGATATGCAATGCCGTTGACGCAGAAGCGAAGCCCGGAGAGGGTTTGCCAATCCAGCGTCATGTCCGGCAGATCGAACGTCTTGTCGACGTAGAAATTTGCCAGCCTGCCACCGGGATAGATGCCTGTGGGGGGATCGATCAGGCGCTCATAGAACAATCGATGAACCGGCTCGGCGGCCACTTGCGTGGGCGTGACGCCGTGCAGCGTTTCCAGATACACTTTCAGAACCGCCTCATTCAGCCTGCACTCGGCTTCCACCGCCTTTGCGCGAGCTGCCGGATCGTCCTTGAGGTCCAGCGTACGCAACACATCGGAAAAACGCGGGTCGCTGCGGCGGCGATAGACGAGGATCTGTTCACCAGGCAGCACGGACATGAGCAAAGGCTGGTCGACCGGCAAACCGGCGCGGGCAAGAATGTCAGCACGGTAATATTCACCGCTCATGGCCTCTTCGCCTTCCTCCTGATGGAACTTGAAGAAGAACTCACCCTCGCCGGTATCGAAGAAGCCATTGAGGGAATTGAGGCTGTACTGATCCTGATTGATCGCCACATTCCTTGCTTCGATGCTGAAAAGGTCACGCAGCAGGTCGGCAAGCATCTTTTCCGCTCTGCCATCGGCGGCCTTGGCGATTTTTCGGATTTCCGCGGTGCGGCTGGCGGGCTGGGTCATGGCAATTGTTCCGGATGTTGTCTTATTTGCCGCCGTGCAGATAGCGGCTTCCAAGCGAGTAGCGGCTGCCGACATAGGTCAGCGTGTTGACGGTCGCGACGATCGGACCCGTCCAGGTCTTGCGGTGCAGAACGAGGCAGCTGTCGCCGACCCGGATCTGCAACAGACGCGCATGGGCCTCGCTGGCCGGCAGGGCGCTGATCAGGTGCTCCACTTCGGTGAGCGGTGTTGCGTTCTGGAGGTAGTCGTAGGTTGCCGCCATGGTGAAGTCCTGCTCGACATAACCCGAAACGAGGCCGGGATTGACATAGCGTTCCTCGAGCTGCACCGGCAGGTCGTTTTCAAAATGAATGACGACCGAATGGTCCACGGGCCGGCTGGTCTCAAACTCGAAGGCAAGCAGGAGTTCGGGTTCTGGCCGGGCGATGCGTTCCAGCACCACAACCTCGGCGCGGTGGCGACCACCACGGGCTCTGATTTCGGTCATGATGTTGCTGATCTCGATCAGCGTCGACTGCGGTTTTGGCGGCGCGACAAAAGTGCCTACGCCCTGGATGCGGCGCAGATGCCCTTCCGACGTGAGCTCCCGAAGCGCCCGGTTGACGGTCATGCGCGAAACGCCGAGCGTCGAAACCAGCTCGTGCTCCGAAGGCAAGCGGCTGTTGCGCGCCCATTTGCCGCTGCCGATGTTGCCGAGAACGAAGTCCTTCACCTTCTCGTAGAGTGGTGAGGCGGAATCTGAAAGTGCAGTCATGGCCACTGTCTCCGCCTCCGCGTCGTCGCGCCGGCATTGTTGAAGTCAGGTGTCAGGTCTATTCCGACACGTCAATTATCGTCTTCAAAACGTTGCTTTCACCCCTCAGCAATCGGTCATAGGCGGCGGGGACATCATCGAGTGAGGGCAGCACCTCGATAAAGCGGTGAAGAGCCGGCGCGAGTTCGGTCAGAAGCGCCGTCGCCTCCGGCAGTTCGTCACAAAAGGCGTGGCAGCCGATCAGCGAAACTTCGCGCTCGACAAGAACATTGGGATCGAAATCAAGCTTGCCGTGGCTGATGCCGACAAGCGCCAGACCGCCACCACCGGAGAGCAATTCGATGGCCCGGCTTATCGCCTGAATGCTGCCGGTGGCGTCAAGCGCATAACGAAGGCGGCCACCCGAAAGCGTGGCGTCTATCGCAGCCGTGTCGAGTGTCACGAGCTTGCCGCCTGTCACGTCACTGACACGTCGGGCTCGTTCCGCATTCAGGTCGGCGAGCAGAAGCGGGCCGTTGTGCAGGCGGGAGAGGATGAGAGCGCAAAGCCCGCCGATTGTGCCGCAGCCGATGACGAGCACCGGCTCCCCTCTAGGAACAGAAAGGCGACGCACCGCATGCAGTGCCACAGCGAGCGGTTCTGCCATGGCAGCGATATGTGGCGAGAGGTGCGGATCATGGCGAACCAGGAGCTTCGCCGGCACCTGCACCTCATCGGCGAAACCGCCATCGCACACCTCGCCGACAAAGCCCAAGCTTTCACACACATTGCTGCGGCCACTCAAGCAGGCAGGGCAGAGGCCGCACCACATGCGGGAGTCCGATGAAACAACATCGCCTATGGCAAAATCAGTCACACCGTCGCCGATTGCCGTAATGCGTCCGCAGAACTCATGACCGGCGGTGGAGGGACGACGGGAGATCCATTGTCCGGTGCGGTAATTGTGCAGGTCGGAACCGCAAATGCCCGCTGCCCTGACTTGCAGATTGACAAAGCCTGCCGGCGGCGAAGATGGGGAGGCCATCTCCTCCACACGCAGGTCGTTCGCATCGTAAAGCCGCACCGCCTTCATGGAATCAGGAACCTTTTTTCAGATAGGCGTCGCGCACCGGAGAAACCGCCAGGGCATGCGAGGAAAAGCCTTCGTAAAGAGCGAGGTTACGGGAATGTCTGGCGAATTCCGGATAGGCTGGCGGCGTGACATAGCCGATCGAACTGCGCTTCACGAAGTCGGTCACCGAAAGCGGCCCGAAGGTGCGTGCCCAGCGGCTGGTCGGCAGAACGGCGTTCGGCCCGAGCGAAAAATTGGCAATGCTGACCGGCGTGTGGGTGCCCATCAGAATTTCGGAGGCTTCGGTGATATGCCCAAGGTGTATGAACGGCTCTTCCGAGAGTAATTCAAGATGTTCCGGCGCATAGGCGTTGACGAAAGCGTAGCTCTCTTCAATCGAGGACGTCAGGACGATGCCGCCGGTCTTGCCGGTGAGAACGGTCTTGGAGAAAGCGACGCGCTGCTCCGACATTTTGGCCCAGTGTTCGGGCAGGGCTGCAATCGCCTCTTCAACGACGCGCCGGCTATGGGTGACGAGATAGGCCGAAGAATCGGGGCCGTGTTCTGCTTCAATCAGCAGGTCAAGCGCGGCAAGGCCGCCATGGACCGTATCATCGGCAAGGATCATGACTTCCGAGGGACCGGCCGGCAGGCCGGTATCGATGACGCCCGACAGCGAACGCTTGGCGGCGACGACCCATGGGCTTCCCGGACCCACGATCTTGAGCGCTGGCTTGACGGTCTGCGTACCGTAGGCGACGGCGGCCACCGCTTGGGCGCCACCGACCTTGTAGACCGTATCGACGCCGGCGAGGCGCGCGGCGACGAGCGTAGCCGCATCGACCGAGCCATCGGGCGCAGGCGGTGTGACGATGGCGAGGTTCGGAACGCCGGCAACCACCGCAGGCACAGAGGTCATCATGGTAACTGACGGAAAGGAGCCCTTGCCGCGCGGAACGTAGAGCGCCACAGACTGGATTGGCGTGAAGCGGTCACCCGCAAAGGCGCCGGGACGAATTTCCTTCAGCCACATGGCTTCCGGCTTCTGCTCCTCATGGAAATGGCGGATATTGTCGATGCCGAACTGGATGGATTCGATGACACTTGCATCGACAAGCTTGAAGGCCGCATCGAATTCGGCTTCGGTAACTTTGAGATTGGCTTCGGTCACGTCGGCCTTGTCGAGTTCGCGACCGAAGCGAGCCAGTGCACTGTCGCCTTCGGTGCGAACGGCTTCGAGGATGGGGGCAACCTTTTCGATGAAGCTCGAGATGTCGCTTTCCGAACGGCGCAGCAGGGCGGCCTTCTCATCGGCATCGAGCTTGGAATAGTCATAGAAAGACACTGATGTCATCGTCTTGTCCTTGATGGCTGGCCAAACGGCCGATTGGTCACTTCGATTTCAGGAAGATGTCGAGGCCGACGAGGCGGTCGAGCAGCGCGATCGCGATCCCGGCGCAGGCGATGAAGACCACGGAAATGGCGGCCAGGTCCGGCGTGATGATCGAGCGGATGGAGTTATAGATCTGCACCGGCAGCGTGACGCTTCGCGCGTCGACCAGAAGCAGACTCACCAGGAATTCGTTCAGCGCCAGAATGAACATTAAGAGCGAACCCGTGATCACGCCCGGCAGGACGGCGGGAAGCGTGATGTAAAGGAAACGCTGCAGGGGTGGCGCGCCGCAATTTGCAGCGGCGAGCTCCAGATCCGGCGACAGGTTACTCGCGCTTGCCGTCACTGCCCAGATCATGAAGGGCAGGTTGATCACCGAGCAGGCGATGCCGACTGGCCATAGTTTGCCGAGCACACCCATCTCTCCAAAGGCGAGCATCATGCCGATGCCAGAACCGATCAGCGGAATCGTGAAGGGAAGCAGCAGATAGATCTGGATGGAGCGGGCAAACCGCACCCGATATTTGGCGAGCGCGATACCGGCGAGCGTGCCGACGGGAATGGATACCAGGGTGCAGATCGCCGCGACGATCAGTGAGCGGAAGAAGGCTTGCCGCAGATCGGTGGCGTGGGCGATCTTGCTGTACCATTGCAAGGAAAACCCATCTGGCGGAAAGGTGATGATGTTGCCTGAG
This sequence comes from Agrobacterium tumefaciens, assembly GCF_017726655.1. NCBI lineage: Bacteria > Pseudomonadati > Pseudomonadota > Alphaproteobacteria > Hyphomicrobiales > Rhizobiaceae > Agrobacterium > Agrobacterium tumefaciens. Next base: position 634,915 of record NZ_CP072309.1, on the reverse strand, counting down.
GTGAACGAGGCACCGAGAACCACGATGGTGGGTGCCGACAACATGACCAGCGCGGTCGCGACGAAGGCCCAGATGACGATGGATTTGCTGCGGCTGCCCGTCATTTGCGGTCGCCCCCCATGGCAAGCGTGCCTGCACCGAAGACCATGAAAACCACACCGACGAGAATGGAGCCGACGGCGACGAGCAGCAGCGAGAGCGTCGCGCCGAGGCCTTGGTCGGAGGTGCGGAAAAACTGGTCGTAGATCGCGTTGGCGATGAAATCCTGTGTCCCCCCGCCAAGGATGGCGGGAATGGCAAAGTCCGTGAGGGAGAGCGTGACCACGACGAGACCGGCTCCGACGAGGCCGGGGCGGGAAAGCGGCAGGACGACATGACGGAAGGTGCGAAGCCAGCTGGCGCCGAGGGAGGCGGCGGCGGCCTCGAGTTCCGCCGGAATGGCGGTCAGGGCAGGTGCCAGCATCAAAACAGCGAAGGGCAGCATATATTGAACAAGGCCGAACAGGACGGCCGGGTAGTTATAGAGAAGGCGTATCGGTGGGACACCGACCAAGCCGAGAGCCTCATTCACCATGCCCTGGTTGCCGAGGATTATCAGCCAGCCATAGGCGCGCACCACCTGACCGATGAAGAAAGGCAAGAACAGCGCAACGAGCAGGAATTTGCGCAGTGCCGAGGAGGACGTGCGCACCATGAGATAGGCGTAAGGGAAGGCGAATATCAGCGTGATGACGGTGACGATCAGCGAGCCTATCAGGCTGCGGCCGGCGACGGTGGCAAAGAATTTTTCCGTCAGCGCCCGCTGGTAATTTGCGAGCGTATAGGTCTCGGACATCAGAAACGTATTCGTGTCCAGCGTCCGAAGGCTCGTATCGCCGATCTGGATGAGGCCGAGGACCAGAAGGCCAACCAGCACGATGGCCGGCAGCAGCATCAGATAGGGCAGACCCTTCTTGAAGCTGGAAGGCCAGAAAATGGCCGCAAGTCGTTCGAGCATATCCATGACGCGCCACGCCAGGGGATATGCGACACGGGAAGCGCGCATGAATACCGATCCTCGAGCGGTCCCGGCAAAAGCTAGGGCGCATTTGCCAAAGCGACCGCGTTATCTCTTATCCTCAGGTGGAATGCCCGCCACCTGAACGAAGCGGCGGGCGTGGCAAGGTTTCAACCCTGCATGATCTCCTTGAACTTGGCGAACCACTGGCTCTCGTTTTCGACCTGGATCTTGGACGAAACCCGGATCAGGTGTTTGAACTCTTCTTCCGTCGTCGGATAGGAAGGATCGCCCACGAGGTCGGCCGGCGGTTTGACGCCCGGAATGACGCCGGGAAGGCCAAGGCCATCAAGCCAGACCTGCTGGGCTTCCTGGGTCAGGGCATGGTTGATGTACTGCTTCGCCCAGTAGAGTTCGTTCTCCGGCAGGCCCTTCGGGATCCAGAGGCCATCGGTATCGAATTTCGCGCCTTCCTCCGGAACCACCCATGCGATCTCGATGCCGTTCTTCTTGGCTTCACGCGCATTGGTTGAAATGGTGCAGGCAGCGTCAATCTCGCCTTTCTGAAACCAGGTGGTGAAATCGGGGTCTTCGCCCAGCAGCGGCTGCTGCGCCTTGATCTTCGAAATGAAGTCCCAGGCGGGCTGCATGTTCCCGGGAATGTCCTCGAGCTTGCCGCCACCTGCGACCTGCGCCGGGAAATGGAAGCCAATGCCGTCATTATAGAGCGCGATACGGCCCTTCAGCTTCGGGTCGAGAAGGTCCTTCCAGGACTTCGGCGCTCCGTTCGGGAATGCCGAAGGGCGATAGGCCAGCACATAGACATACCCATAGGTATTGACGATCGGATAGCCATCGAGACCGACGGGCTTGGCAAGATCGGTGGCGTTCTTGAGATTGGGCAGGTCCGAGAGGTCTTCGGTGACGCCACGCAGGGCCGACTTGGTGGCATTCGTCGTCGTGTCCCAGTTGATATGGATCGGCGGAACGCGCTTCTGGGCGACGGCGGCCCAGACCTTCGGCTGGATTTCGTTATCCTCGGTCAGATCGTGGCGCACCGCGATGCCGGTTGCCTTGGTGAAGCTGTCGGAGACGCCCGCTTTCAGCGCATCGACCCAACTGCCACCCCAGGCGCGAACGATGATTTCCGCTGGTTTTTCCGGCTCCTGCGCAAAGGCGCGGCTGACGCCGAGCGTGGACAGGCCGGCATAAGCGCCGGCTGCGGAGAACGACGCCAGCAACGTGCGACGGCGAAGCTGGGCTGTCAGAAATTTATCATGCGACATTGAACATTCTCCTCTGGTCCGACCTTCTGAGGGTCATTTTTGAAAGATATGCATATCCCGTGCATTCCAGCCCAGGCGAACGTCGTCGCCCGGAGCGAATTGCAGGTGTGATTCCGGATCATGATCGAACACGCGCATCACAACGCCGCCGAGAGCCTGGACCCGAATTTCATAAACCACGCGCTCGCCTTCGAAAATGCAGTCTTCGACCTTGCCGTCTACGACGGTTGACAGTCCTTCGAGGCGACCATTGGTAGGGGCGATGCGAATTTGCTCTGCGCGAACCGCCCCGGCACAGGCCGCGCCGACCGCGACATTCTCATCCGAAGCGACACCGACAAGATTGATGCCTGCCGCCGTGATAGTGACATTGGTTGGTGCGACTTCGGCAACGCTTCCTTCGATGAAGTTGGTGACGCCGATGAAGTTTGCAACAAAGGCATTCGACGGCGCGCGATAGGCTTCCACCGGCCGTGCCTTCTGCTGTATTTCGCCGTCGTTCATCACGATAACCTCGTCGGACACAACCAGTGCCTCGCGCTGGTCGTGAGTAACGTTGATAGTGGTGACGCCGAGTTCCTTCTGAATACGGCGGAACTCCAGCTGCATTTCCTCGCGCAGCTTGCGATCAAGTGCCGCGAGCGGCTCGTCGAGCAAAAGCAGATCCGGTTCGAACACCAGGGCGCGGGCAATGGCGACACGCTGTTGCTGGCCGCCCGAGAGTTCGTTGATGCGGCGATCACCGTAACCGCCGAGGCGAACGAGGTCGAGATACCGCTCGACCTTCTCAGGGATGGTGCGGGCATCATGTCGGCGCATTTTCAGGGGAAAGGCGACGTTTTCGGCGGCGGTCATGTGCGGAAAAAGCGCGAGCTTCTGGAACACCATACCGATGGCGCGCTGGTGTGGCGGCACGGCGCTGACCGGCTGTCCATTGATGAAGATTTCGCCGCTGGTCGGGCGATCAAAGCCGGCAATCATCCGCAGCAGCGTCGTCTTGCCTGAACCGGAAGGACCCAGGATGGTCAGGAAGCGGCCCTTGGGAAGATCAAAAGAGGCGTGCTTGACGGCATGAACATTGCCGAAGGACATTCCCACGTCCTTAACGGATACTGCGATGGGGTCAGCGGAAGGATCGACCGGACGAAGTGCTGCTGCCTCCATGACATTTCCCCCTGTCGCGCGTTGATGGCCGCTAATCGCCTCAAAGCTGTCTGTACGCCTTCGGCGATGTGTTGTCGCCGGGTTATATGTACTTGTATATACATATATGTACAACCTGCGTCAATTGGATTTGCGTAATTTTTCGCCTGAAATCGTGTTGCGCAATATTTGTGCAGGTGCGGAAAAGTTTATCGGTCAATTCAGCGACTTTGTTTCTCATCGCGCCGAATGGCAAGCGCCGAAGACCTCTATCCGGTACTATTTCACAGTCGTTCCAACGGGAGGTTTGTCCGCATCAGATCGAGGCCAGATAGCCGCCGTCCACCGGAATGCAATGACCTGTAATGTAGGCGGCCGCATCGCTGCAGAGAAAAACGGCAACGCCGCCAATGTCGCTCTCCTTGCCGAAGCGTCGTTGCGGGATCTTCTCCAGCATCCGCGATTGCCAATCGTCATTTTCGTAGAAAACCTTCGTCATGGCTGTGCGGAAGTAGCCCGGGGCAATCGCGTTTACCCTGATGTCATGCGCCGCCCATTCACTGGCAAGGGCGCGGGTTATGCCCAGCAGCCCGGATTTCGAAGCGCCGTAAGGAGCGGCGGTTGGAATGCCGACATAGGATGTCAGCGAGCAGAGGTTAACGATGGCGCCCCCGCCGCTTTCGGCCATGATGCGGCCGGCTGCCTGCGCGCAGAAAAATGCGCCCTTCAGGTTTGTTGAAAGGATCGACTCCCAAAGTGCTTCGTCAACATCGAACGACGCGCGAACGTTTTCGAAGCCGGCGTTGTTGATGAGGATGTCGAGGCCACCAAGTTTTTCCGCGGCTTCTGTCGTCACGCGGGTGCATGCTTCAACGTCGCGAACGTCCTGCGCGAGCGTCACGCAGTGTCGGCCAAGGTTGCTGATGCGCGCATGCGTTTCCGAGAGCGCCTCGACCGTGCGTGCGGTGATGGCGATATCGGCGCCAGCCTGCGCCAGGGCGACGGCAATGGCCTGGCCGATGCCGCGGCTTGCGCCGGTCACAAGCGCACGGCGGCCGGAGAGATCGAAGTTCGGCTGAGTCATGGCGGCCCCTTTGTTTGTTCACCCAGGATGACATCATTTTCGTCTTAAAATGTCTATACATATTTACGAATGTGATTTGCGGGCTTATGACTGGTTCATCCGCATCTCATGGAGACTGCAAAATGGAAAAGCCTTCAAGCCCCATTCGCGACGAAATCCGCGCCATTGCCCCCTACAATGCAGGTCTGACGATTGAAGAGGTGCGGGCGAAATATGGCGTTGGCACCATCGCGAAGCTGGGCTCCAACGAGAATCCGCTTGGGCCATCGCCTGCGCTACGTCACCTTTTTCCCGATATCGGCGAACTGGCGCGCCTCTATCCCGATCCGCAGGGGCGGGCCTTGTGCGGTCAGCTTGCTGCGCGGTTCGAGGTGGATGACAGCCAGATGATCCTCGGTAACGGCTCGGAGGATCTGATTGCAGTTATCTGCCGATCAATCGTTCGCCAGGGCGATATGGTCGCGACGCTTTATCCCTCTTTCCCGCTGCACGAAGACTACACCACGCTGATGGGCGGCGTGATCGACCGTGTGCCTGTGAAGTCCGATTTGACGATCGACGTCGATGCATTGCTCGCGGCCATCGCACGCAAACCGCGCATGCTGATCTTCTCGAATCCGATGAACCCCGTTGGTTCATGGCTGACGCCGGCTGAACTCGGTACGATCATCGCTGCGCTCGACAAGGACACAATAGTCGTCATCGACGAGGCCTATGCCGAATATGCGGCTGGCGAGAACTATCCATCCGCTGTCGAGATGCTGCGGGATGCGAATGTGAACTGGGTGGTCCTTCGCACTTTCTCCAAAGCCTTCGGCCTTGCGGGTCTCCGCATCGGTTATGGCATCGTCAGTAGCGGGGAGCTCTGCGATTTTCTCAACCGCGCCCGCACGCCCTTTAACACCAACGCCATCGCCCAGACTTCGGCCATTGCCGCTCTCAACGATGAAGCGCACTTGCGGAAATCCGTCGAACTGGCTCTTACGGAGCGCGGGCGTGTCGCAGGCGCACTGAAGGGGCTGGGTTACCGCATGGCGCCGTCGAAATGCAATTTCCTCTTCATCGATGTCGGGGTCAGCGCCGTGCATGTGGCGGAAAATCTGCTCCGCCTTGGCGTCATCGTGAAGCCATGGAAACAACCGGGCTTCGACACCTTCATTCGTGTCAGCATTGGCTCCCGCGAGGAGAATGATCACTTCCTCGACGCTTTCAGGCAAATCGCGGCTGGATAGGGCGCTGGAACCAGACCCTTCTGGAAGCGCATTCACCAAGTAACAAAAGGGGCAGAGATTTCCCGCTGCCCCTTCCGTTCACTCTGCGGCGATGACGACTGTCTTATTTCACCTGTGCGACGACAAGCTTGCCGTCGGCGCGTTCGGCGATGAACTCGATGTTGGCGCCTTCCTTGAGCTTGGCGAAGATGGCATCGTCCTTCACGCGGAACACCATGGTCATACCCGGCATGTCGAGGTTTTTCAGGTCTTCATGGGTGATGGTGACCTTCTTGCCGGCAACATCCACCTTCTTTACCGTACCTTTGGTGAACTCCTGGGCAAAAGCGGCGAGGGGTGCGGTGAGCAGAAGTGCTGCGGCCAGGGTGATGTTAACGATGGTTTTCATAGTCGTTATCCTTTTTGAATGGGTTACTTTGCCGAAACTTTAAGGTCGCCGCGCATGCCGGCTTCGTAATGCCCCGGTTTCAGGCAAGCGAATTCGAACATGCCGTCATTGGTGAATTTCCAGACGAGTTCGCCGCTTTCACCAGGCGCGAGGCTGATGGCGTTTGGGTTGTCGTGCTCCATCTCCGGCGCCTTTGCCATGACGGCCTTATGCTCTAGATTGGCCTTTTGCTCGTCCATGATGAATTCATGGTCCAACTCGCCGACATTTTTCACGGCAAAACGCACTGTCTTGCCCTTCTTGAATTCGAATTTGGCGGGCGTGAACATCATCTTGCCATCAGGCGTTTCCTTCATCGTCACCTGAATGGTCTGGGTCACCTTGGACTTGTCGCCGGGTTCGCCAACCGCCATCGCGTTGTCGCCGCCGGAGTGGGCGCCGCCTGCGAAAACAGGGGTGGCGAGCGCGGCGAGAAGCAGTGCAATTTTCAGTCTGGTCATTTTATGGTTTCCTTGGTTCTGGTGGGGGTGTGTAATCTGGACGATCAGCCGTGTTTCATCGGTTGCGGCGTGATCTGCGTTTTTGGGTCGGTGTTTTTTTGGCTGTCCGGCAGCTCGCCGGTCCATTCCCACGCCTGGGTGCCGGGCGGGTTTTCGTACCAGCCGGGATCGGTGTAATCGCCCGCCGAGATGCCTTCGCGAACCTTCACGACGGAGAACATGCCGCCCATTTCGATGGGGCCGTGCGGCCCCCAGCCGTTCATCATCGGAACGGTGTTCTCAGGGATTTCCATTTCCATCGCGCCCATATCGGCCATGCCGGCGGTGCCCATCGGCATATAGTCCGGCCGGACCTTGCGGATCTTTTCGGTGACGGTTTTCTTGTCGACGCCGATGAAGGTGGGAACGTCATGTCCCATGGCATTCATCGTATGGTGCGACTTGTGGCAATGGATCGCCCAGTCGCCGACATATTTGGCGTCGAATTCATAGGCCCGCATGGCGCCGACGGGGATATCGATGCTGACCTCCGGCCAGCGCGCCTCGGGTCGCACCCATCCGCCATCCGTGCAGGTCACTTCGAAATCGTAACCGTGCATATGGATCGGGTGGTTGGTCATGGTCAGGTTACCGACGCGGACACGCACCCGGTCATCCTTGGAAACCACCAGCGGATCGATGCCCGGAAACACCCGGCTGTTCCATGACCACAGATTGAAGTCCGTCATGGTCATGATCTTCGGCACATAGGAGCCGGGATTGATATCATAGGCGTTGATCAGGAACACGAAATCGCGGTCCACAGGCATGAAGGCCGGGTCTTTCGGATGGATCACGAAGAAGCCCATCATGCCCATCGCCATCTGCACCATCTCGTCCGAATGCGGGTGGTACATGAAGGTGCCCGACTTCACGAGGTCGAACTCATAGACGAAGGTCTTTCCGACGGGGATATGCGGCTGCGACAGTCCACCCACGCCGTCCATGCCCGATGGCAGGATCATGCCATGCCAGTGGATCGTCGTATGTTCCGGCAGCTTGTTGGTGACGAAAATGCGCACTCGGTCGCCTTCGACGGCCTCGATGGTCGGGCCGGGCGACTGGCCGTTGTAACCCCAGAGGCGAGCCGTCATGCCCTCGGCCATTTCGCGCTCCACCGGCTCGGCAACGAGGTGGAATTCCTTGACGCCGTTGTTCATCCGGAAGGGCAGGGTCCAGCCGTTCAAGGTGACGACCGGATTATAATCGGGACCGGTTGTGGGCTTCACCGGCGCCTGCGTTGCCGCGGTTTCCATCACTGCCGCTTCCGGCAGGCTGCTGTTGGAGGTTTTCGCCCAGGCCGCCGTGGAGACCATCGCGGCGCTGACGCCCAGAAGTTGTCTTCTATTGAACATGATGGTTCTCCTTTCTCAATGTCCACCGCCGCCGCCGGAGGCGGCGGCAACCTCGGTCTCTCCGCCAGCTGCACCCGAACCGCCCCCATAAATGGCCGGAACGAGCCCTGCTTCGGCGAGCCAGAAGTCGCGTTTGGCATCGATGGCGAGTAGATTCGAATTGACCTTTTCGCGGCTGTCGGCCAGCAACTCGAAAGTGTTGGTCAGCATGCCATTATAGGTCCGCATCGATTCTTCCTCGATCCGGTTGCGCAGCGGAACCACGCTGTTGCGGTAGTGCCGGGCGATGTCGTAGGTGGACCGATACGCCTGATAAGCGGAGCGGGCTTCCGAGCGGACATTGACCGCCTTTTCCGCCAGCAGGTTGGCGGCGCGCATATAGGCGAGTTCGGATTCCCGCATGCGGGCCTGACCGGAATCGAAGATCGGAATGACGAATTCCAGTTCGGCGCGGCCGGTCGTTTGTTTGTTTATGCGGTCTTCATCTTTTTCACGCTCGGTCTCGAAACCCGATCTGAGTGCGAGATCGCTGACGTACCGGGTCGCTTCGGTGAGCTTGAAGGAGCGGGCGGTCGCCTCCAGGTCGAGCTTGGCCATCTGCAAGTCCACCCGACGCTGCAGCGCCTCGGCCTCGATCATGTCACGCTGGGCGAGTGCCTTGGGAAGTGACGGCAGACGGGTGGGGATGCTGTATTCGATATCTGATCCCCAAAGTCCCATCAGTCGCGTCAGTTCCTCCCGGGCAAGACGGGCTTCCAGTCTTGCCTTGGCGATCTGGCCCGTCAGTTCGGCATAAAACACCTGCTCACGGGCTTGGCCTTCCTTGTTCATCGCGCCGGACTCACCGAGTTTGGTGGCGAGTTCCGAAGCGGCGGCCGCAGCGGTCTGCGCCTGAGCCAATTGGCCGACGTTTTCCGAAGCCGCCACGGCGGAAATCCATGCGCGACGTGTATCCGCAGCCAGTTGCAGCGTTCTCAACGCCGCGCCCAATTGCGCCTTGCGAAAGCCGGTATCGGCGATTTCGACATTCTTTTTGAGCGTGGCGAGTGCCAGAATATTAGTGGTGAGGACGCCTTCGATTGTCTTGTAGGCCCTGAGGCCTGGCGTGCCGATACCCGTCAGCCCCAGGCCGATGCTTGGGTTGACCAACAGAGTCGATTGCCATGCGGTGGCAGCTGATTCGCCCAGATCGGCGTAAGCCGCCTGCAGGCCCTTATTGTTCAGCAGCGCGACCTGCACCGCCGTTTCGACGTCGAGCGTCTTGCTGGCCGCCATCAGCGATTTGACACGGGCCTCTGTTGCCTGTGCCTCGGCCCGGTTCTGAACCCATGCGGTCTGTTTCCCTGTCGCCTCTGTTGTCTTCGCCGAGACAGTCGTGAAACCGGCCTCCCGGGAGGCATATTGTGCGGCAGATACGCAGCCGCTGAGAAAAAGCGGCAACGACAGGATTGCCGCGAGTTTTGATGCGAGTGGGAGTGAGCGTGGCATCATGATGCACCTCCTTTCGGAGCCTGCGCATCGTTCTGGTTACGCCACGGCTTCGGATCCGCCGGCATGCGGGCGGTGTAGCCCGAGACCGGCGTCTGATAACGAAGCGGAGGGGCGCCAAGCGTCGGGTTCGCCGCGTCGTCATAGGAGGCGGCGTCGTTCATCATCGATGTGGCAGTGCAGCCGCCCAGTAACAGGGGCGCTGCAACCACGATATAAATCGGGTTCATAGGTATTGTCCGAACAGGAGATATAACGGCGCGAGGGCGCTAAAGCCGCTCACGCACGGTCATTGCCCAAAGGCGGGCTTTGCCTGTTCAGATATTTGGGGGGCGTTGAAGCAGTGGGGTTTGGCCCAGGGCTTTGTCGTCGTCAGGGAAGGTCCTGATGGTGCTGGCCACTCGCGTACCGATGGCTGAATGGCTCAACAGCACCGCCATGCCGAGGCAGAAATCGCCGCAGCATTGCGGTTTTTCGGTCTTTTTGACGTCGCCATCAGTGTCGGCCATGTTTTGGTGGTCGTGACTGGCCTTCTTCATCTCAGAGCCGCCATGATCCATCAGCTTGCCATGATCCATCATGCCGGATTGATCATGCCGCATTCCCCCTCTGTCGGGACCATGCATGGCAGCATTGACGGTGGAAACGCTGTAGCCGGCCAGTGAAAGGATCATCACCAACCTGAACAATAGAGCCAGCAATTTCGATGCTCGCAACGTTCCACGCATGTGATTAGAAAAGCTGGTGTCTGCTGATTTGTCAATGGATATACATCATAACCATTGTCGAAAGCTTCTGGTGAGCCCGTCGGCACCCTCTTGCTTGCGTGACCGCTGGCGAATGGGTCGTGCGGAATGGGCAGGTCTTCCTGTGCGAAACGCCAGGTCATCGCCCCCCTCTTTCTCTTCCTGACGTACAACTTCCAAAAAAGTGCTTGCAAAAGGGCGCGATAAAAAAATAGATAAAAATAACTTCTATCTATTTTTATTCCGGGAAAGTCATCCGATGCACTCATTCGCCCCGCAAATTTCGGAACCTATAGCGCCAAATGGAATCTCTCCATTGATTTGGTCAGTCGAAGACGCTAAAATTATCTATAATTTATCGTTCAATGATCTCTTGTTCCGCGCGCAGCAAGTTCACCGCTGTCATTTCGACGCCAATGCAATCCAGATAAGTCGTCTGTTGTCGATCAAGACCGGCGGTTGCCCTGAAGATTGCGGCTATTGCAGCCAGTCAGCCCGAAGCCCGACTGGCCTCAAGGCTTCCAAACTGATGGAGGTGGAGCGTGTGCTGGCAGAGGCGCGCAAGGCAAAGGAAGGCGGGGCGACGCGTTATTGCATGGGCGCGGCGTGGCGTAATCCCAAGGAGCGAGATATGGAGGCTGTTGTCGCCATGGTGGAAGGCGTTAAGGCGCTTGGCATGGAAACCTGCATGACACTCGGCATGCTGACCACCGAACAGTCCGAACGGCTGGCGGATGCCGGGCTCGATTATTACAATCACAACATCGACACGTCAGAGCGGTTCTATTCAGAGATCATCACCACCCGCACTTTCGAGGACCGGCTCGAAACGCTCGCCAATGTTCGCGATGCCGGCATCAAGGTCTGCGCCGGCGGCATTCTCGGGATGGGGGAAACGGTGGAAGACCGTATTTCGATGCTGGTGACACTGGCCAATCTGCCGGCCCCGCCGGAGAGCGTGCCGATCAACATGCTGATCCCGATCCCCGGCTCGAAACTGGCCAATGCCGATCCTGTCGATCCCATTGATTTCGTGCGTACCATTGCTCTTGCCCGCATTCTCATGCCGCGTTCGCACGTGCGGCTCTCGGCCGGGCGCTCGGATATGAGCGACGAGACGCAGGCGCTTTGTTTCCTCGCTGGCGCTAATTCCATCTTCATTGGCGAAACCCTGTTGACGGCGGATAATCCGGGTGAAGACCACGATGCGGCGCTTTTCCGCCGGCTGGGCCTGAAGCCAATGGAGTTACCACCCGGGGAATCGAAACCCATGGAGGTGGGAGGCTGCCGGTGAACCTCACAGTGTTTTCCCAGTACGAGGCGAAGCTCGCTGGGTTGGAGCGGAAATCGCGGCTGCGCGCACTCGCTCCCCGGCAAGGGGTCGATTTCACCTCAAACGACTATCTTGGCCTTGCATCCGCACCACGGCTGAAGGCCGCTTTTGCCGACGCGATGGAGATGGGCGTACCGGCGGGGGCCGGTGGCTCGCGGTTGCTGCGCGGAAACCACTGCGAACATGAAGCCCTTGAGCTGGAAGCAGCTGCTTTCTTTGGCGGCGAAAAAGCGATCTATTTCAACAGCGGTTTTGCCGCCAACCTTGCGCTGTTCGCCACATTGCCGCTGCGGCAGGACCTCGTCCTTTACGACGCCCTGATCCATGCCAGCGTCCATGATGGCATTACGGCCGGCAAGGCGCAGGCGATTGCCGTTCCGCATCATCAGGTTGAGGCATTCGAACGGGAAATCATCCGCTGGCGGGGGCAAGGTGGCAGGGGCCGCCCATGGATCGCCGTTGAAAGCCTGTATTCCATGGATGGGGATCGCGCGCCCCTTGTGGCGCTTGCCGATCTTGCCGAAAGACACGATGGTTTTCTCGTTGTCGATGAGGCCCACGCCACCGGCGTCTTCGGACCCGACGGACGTGGTCTGGCCGCGGAACTGGAAGGACGCCGTAATGTGCTGGCGTTGCACACCTGTGGAAAGGCGCTCGGTCTTTCCGGCGCGCTGTTAAGTCTTCCAGCGGTTTTCGCCGATTATCTCATCAATCGCGCCCGCGGTTTCATCTACTCCACCGCGCCTTCGCCTTTGATGGCAGCGGCGGTGCGCGAATCCTTGCGCATGATCGCCGATGAACCCTGGAGACGCCTGCGGCTGGCGGAACTCGTAAGTTTTGCTGGCGAGGAATTGCGGCGGCGGCTCGGCATAACGCCCAGCGGCTCGCAGATACTGCCGGTTATGATCGGCGACAATGCCCGCTCGCTCAGGATCGCCGCATGCCTGCAGCAGGGCGGTTTCGACGTGCGGGCGATCCGCCCGCCCACGGTGCCAGAGGGAACGGCGCGCCTGCGCATTGCCGTCACGCTAAACGTCGATGAAAGTGAGATCGCCGCTATGGCTGAACTGCTTGCTCTGGCGTTACGGGAGGAAGCGGCATGAGCCCTCGCTTTGTTGTTTCCGGCACCGATACTGGTATCGGCAAGACGGTTTTTGCAGCAGCGCTAACCCACGCCCTTCGAGCCCATTACTGGAAGCCCGTGCAATCCGGGCTGGAGGAGGAGACGGACAGCGAGACGGTGCAGCGGCTGGCTGGTGTACCGCAGGCACGCATCCTGCCGGAGGCTTACCGTTTGAAATTACCAGCCTCGCCCCATCTGTCTGCCCGCCTTGAGAACATCATGATCAATCCGGCTCTGCTGTTGCCCCCACAGACGGACCGACCGCTGGTTATCGAAGGGGCGGGCGGGCTTCTGGTACCGCTGACGGAACGGGTGGTCTTTGCCGATATCTTCGCGCGCTGGCAAATTCCGCTTATCCTGTGCGCAAGGACGTCGCTCGGCACCATCAACCACACACTCCTCTCCCTTGATGCGTTGCGGCACCGCGCCATTCCCGTGCACGGCGTGGTTTTTATCGGCGACGAGAACAGGGAAAGCCAGGAAATCATCGTCAGTCTCGGCGCTGTTCGGCAACTCGGTCGGTTGCCGCATCTGGAAAAGATGACTTCTCAGGCGCTGCATCAGGCATTCGCCGACCAGTTCAATCTTTCGGATTTTCGGGAGGTGCCGGCATGAGCCGTTCTCCCGTATGGCACCCTTTCACCCAGCATGGTCTGGAACCGCCGATGAAACGTCTCGTATCAGCGGAAGGGGCCTTCTTGACCGATGAGGACGGCAACCGGCTGTTCGATGCCATCTCGTCCTGGTGGGTCATCACCCACGGTCACCGGCACCCGGCAATCATGGCGGCGATCCGCGCCGCCACCGAAACCTTTGATCAGGTCATTTTTGCCGAATTCTCCCACGAACCCGCCGAAACTCTGGCGCGCGGGCTGATCGAGCTTGCGCCTGCCGGACTGAGCCACGTGTTCTATTCCGATAGCGGCTCGACGGCCGTCGAGGTGGCGCTTAAAATGGCGCTTGGCTACTTCCACAATTGCGGCGAAAAGCGTGACCGTATCGTGGTTATGGAGGACGGCTATCACGGCGACACCATCGGCACCATGTCCACGGGCGAGCGTGGCGTGTTCAATGCTGCTTATGAACCGCTCCTCTTCGGTGTCGACCGGGTGGCTTTTCCGGAAGCGGGCAATAGGCAACATACGCTCGACTTGTTCGAGAGCTTCTGTCGTTCAGGTCGTATTGCCGCGCTGCTGATAGAGCCGCTGGTGCTCGGGGCGGGCGGCATGAAGATGTACAATCCGCATGTTCTCGCGGGGCTGAGAGAGATCGCCAGACGCCACGGCTGCCTCCTCATCGCCGACGAGGTGATGACGGGTTGGGGAAGAACCGGCAGCCTGTTTGCCTGCGAGCAGGCAGGCATTTCGCCGGATATCCTCTGCACCTCCAAGGGCCTGACCGGCGGTTCCCTACCGCTTGCGGCGACACTCTGCAGCGCGGCAATCTTCGATGCGCATTTTTCGACCGATCGGCGCAAGACCTTTTTTCATTCCAGTTCCTATACGGCTAACCCGATCGCCTGCGCTGCCGCGGTCGCTAATCTTGACGTCTGGCGGGATGAGCCGGTGATGCAGCGTATCGGTCAGTTGCAGCAGGCTCTCAGCGTAAATCTCAAGCGATTTGCCCATGACCGGCGTTTCACCGATGTGAGGCAAATGGGGACTATCGCTGTCCTTGACCTCGCGGTTCCTGCGGGGGGGTATCTTGCAGAGGCGGGGCCACGCATGCGGTATTTGTTCCGAGACCACGGGTTCGTCATCCGCCCGCTCGGCAATGTTCTTTATCTGATGCCGCCTTATTGTTCGACGCTGGAAGACATTGCGCACGCTTTTGACGCCATCGATGAGGTGACCGGGATCGTTACCGAAACCGCATGAAATCGCGCTCGCTCGGCACCGCGTGAAAACAGGGTGCGTCGATGTTTAGCCTGTTCCAGAACCGTCTCCGAAAGTCCTGACAATGCAGACCCGCTCTTCCCGCATGGCCGGTTTTGGTCATGCCGTTCCGTCTCGATGTGTCGACAATGCCGAGATAGAGGCGAGTCTCGGGCTGGAAGCCGGCTGGATCGAGCGGCGCACCGGCATCCGTACGCGTTATTGGGCGCAAGAGGGCGACAGTCTTAGCGGCCTTGCGGCGGGAGCCGGCCGCATGGCGCTGGAAGATGCGGAAATCGCCTCCGACGACATCGCATTGACGCTGCTTGCGACTTCCACGCCGGATCATCTTCTGCCACCCTCGGCACCGCTGCTTGCCCACGGGCTGGGCCTTGCCCGATCCGGCGCGATCGATCTCGCCGGGGCCTGTTCCGGCTTTCTTTATGCGCTCACCCTTGCTGATGGCATTGTCCGCACTCACGGCCGCTCTGTCCTCATCGTTGCTGCCAATATATTGAGCCGCCGCATCAATCCGGCGGAAAGGGCGAGCGCCGTCCTGTTCGCCGATGCCGCCGGTGCGGTCGTACTCAAGCCCTCCAGCGAGCCGCAACGCGGGCTTTTGTCGGCCGATCTCGTTGCGGATGGTGGCGGTTACGATCTAATCCAGATAGCGGCGGGAGGAAGCAGCCAGCCCTTTTCTGGCGACACATCCGCAGAAGACGCGTTGATGACGATGCGTGACGGCCGTGAGGTTTTCTCCCGCGCTGTGGCACTGATGACGCAGACCTCGCAAAAGGTGCTGCACGACGCCGCAATGGCCGCAGCCGATATCGACCGGTTTGTGCCACATCAGGCCAATGCCCGCATGTTCGACGCCGTCTGCGGCAATCTCGGCATCGACAGAAAAAAAACGGTCCACACAATCGAAACCTTTGGCAACTCTTCCGCCGCAACCATCCCGCTCTCCCTCTCCGTCACAAATGCGGAACGCGCCTTCGCAGAAGGCGAAACCCTGCTTTTGACGGCGGCTGGTGCGGGCATGACCGGGGGAGCGGCTGTCTATCGTGTTTGATCGAAAGTCATTACGATTTCATGCTGAAAAGCGTCAAATCATAAGAAGCAGATTTTGTTTGAAGAGATTGGCTGGGGAACCTGGATTCGAACCAAGATCGACGGAGTCAGAGTCCGCTGTTCTACCATTGAACTATTCCCCAAAAGCTTGAAGCGCGGGGCGCGTTCGCTTTGGTGGGTCGTCATATAGATGATTTATTCCGGGGCGCAAGCCGAAAAAATTGAAAAATGCGTTTTATCCCGGTTTTGCCTCAATCAAGCGGTTAGAGGCGGGCACGGGTGGAGCGCGGGGTGGAGAGGAGGAGACTGGTTTCGCTGCCGGTGATGCCCGGCACAAGGCGAATGCGGCGGAGGACCGCGTCGAATTCGCTGAGCGTCGCGGCATTGAGTTCCACGATCAGGTCCCAGCGGCCGTTGGTGCTGTGGATCTCGGAAATCTCGGGAAAACCACCGAGCGTCCGGATGACACGGTCTGTCACATGGCCTTCAATCTCGATCATCATGATTCCGCGTATCGCCGCCTCCACCGCGTCGGCGCGCAGGATGACAGTGTACCCGATAATCGTCCCTTCGTTTTCCATCTTTTCGATACGCGAGCGCACCGTCGCACGCGAGGTTTGCGTCTCGATGGCCAGATCGGAAATGCTGCGCCTGCCATTGTGGCGCAAAAGCGTGATGAGCCTTTCGTCGAGATTGTCCATGATAACCAGTTTGGGAAACAGAATTCATCAGATTGGTAGCTTATTTCGATAATGTTGCCAATATTTGATATTCGTTTCGCCAGAACACTGTGGTGAATTTGACCTCAAAGCAAGATAGCGAGGACGGGATGGAAATCAGGTTGGTCGGGGCCCCACTGCAGATCGGGGCAGGGCAATTGGGCTGCGAGATGGGACCGAGCGCCTATCGCGTCGCTGGGCTTGCCAGGGCTCTCGAAGAGCTTGGGCACAAGGTCGTCGATACCGGCAATGTGACGCCCACGCCGCTGCGAGACTTTGCCCATCCAAACCCGGCTGTGCATCATCTGGCCGAAACCGTGGCCTGGACGGAAGCGCTGACGGAGGCTGCCTATCGTGAAAGTGCCGGCGCCGTGCCGATCTTTCTCGGCGGGGATCACGCGATTTCTGCGGGAACGGTCGCCGGCATGGCGCGGCGGGTGGCCGAGAGTGGTCGGCCGTTTTTCGTCCTCTGGCTCGACGCCCATACCGACTATCACACGCTTGAAACGACACGCAGCGGCAATCTGCACGGTACACCCGTGGCTTATTTCAGTGGGCGAGATGGTTTTGCGGGCTATTTTCCGCCGCTCTCCCACGCGGTACCGGAAGGCAATATCGGCATGATCGGTATTCGCAGTGTGGATCCCGCCGAAAGAGCGGCGCTGGAGCAGAGCGGTATTACCGTTCACGACATGCGCTCGATCGATGAACATGGCGTCGCCGTGCTGCTGCGCGCGTTTCTCGCGCAGGTTCAGGCGGCAAACGGGCTTTTGCATGTCAGCCTCGACGTCGATTTTCTTGAGCCGTCCATCGCACCGGCTGTCGGGACGACGGTGCCGGGCGGCGCAACATTTCGCGAAGCGCATCTGGTGATGGAGATGCTGCATGATAGCGGGCTGGTCTGCAGCCTCGATCTGGTGGAACTAAACCCGTTTCTCGACGAGCGCGGCCGGACTGCAACCTTGATGGTGGACCTTGCGGCCAGCCTGATGGGCAAGCGCGTCATGGACCGCCCGACGCGCGCGGGTTGAGAGGGAGAATGGAATGACAGTCATACCGAACCTCAATATTGTGCCCTTCGTCAGCGTTGATCACATGATGAAGCTTGTTCTGCGCGTGGGCATCGACACGTTCCTGCGTGAGCTTGCCGAGGTGGTGGAGGAGGATTTTCAGCGCTGGGAAAGCTTCGACAAGACCCCGCGCATCGCTTCGCATTCGAAGGAAGGCGTCATTGAGTTGATGCCGACCAGCGACGGCACGCTCTATGGTTTCAAATATGTCAACGGCCATCCGAAAAACATGAAAGAAGGTCGCCAGACGGTCACGGCTTTTGGCGTGCTCTCCGATGTCGGAAACGGTTATCCGCTGCTTCTGACCGAGATGACGATCCTGACGGCACTGCGTACTGCGGCAACCTCCGCCGTCGCAGCAAAGTATCTCGCGCGTAAAAACGCCCGCTCCATGGCAATCATCGGCAATGGCGCCCAGAGCGAATTTCAGGCGCGTGCATTCAAGGCAATTCTCGGCATAGATACGTTGCGGCTATACGACATCGACCCGTTCGCCAGCGAAAAATGTGCCCGCAACCTCGCTGGTCAGGGTTTTGTCATCAAAATCTGCGACAGCGCGCAGGAGGCGGTGGAAGGGGCTGATATCATCACGACGGTCACGGCCGATAAGCAATATGCGACGATCCTGACCGACAACATGGTCGGGCCCGGCGTTCACGTCAATGCCGTTGGCGGCGACTGCCCCGGCAAGACGGAGTTGCACCGCGACATTCTGCTGCGATCGGATATCTTTGTTGAGTATCCGCCGCAGACGCGCATTGAAGGAGAAATCCAGCAACTGCCGGCCGACTACCCCGTCACCGAACTCTGGCAGGTTATTGCCGGCACGACGGAAGGACGGACAACGGACCGACAGATTACGCTGTTTGATAGCGTTGGTTTCGCGACGGAGGATTTTTCCGCGCTACGTTACGTGCGCTCCAAACTGCCAAACACTGGGCTCTACACGGAGCTCGATCTTCTGGCCGACCCCGATGAGCCGCGTGATCTCTACGGCATGCTTCTGCGGTGCGAGGCGGCTCTCGTCTGATCAGGACGTGATTGAGAGAGCCGAGACACTCAAGCTTTCCGGCGGGCTTTCCTGCCGGTCACGTGCTCACGCCAGATGGTGAAAAGGCCGGCGGCGATGACGATTGCCGCTCCAATGACCATGTTCGGCGTTACGACCTCTCCATAAACAGCGACTCCGATGATGGAGACTAGCACGAGCTGATAATAAGAAAAGGGCTGCACGGAGGCGGCGTCTGCAAGTTCGAATGCTCTGATGAGGCAATAATGGCCGCTCATGCCGGTGAGGCAGAGCGCCAGCATCCAGATCCAGTCATAGGGCGCGAGATTGACCCAATAAAAGGGTCCAACCAGCGTCAGCGCTGCAGCGCCAGCCACGCCCGTATAGAAGAAACTTGTCATGGCCGTATCGCTGCGGCTGCCGAGGCGCGTCAGAACGCCATAAAGCGCAAGCATGAAGGCCGCGACGAAAGTGATGAGGAGAGTTTTGTCGAAACCTTCGCCATCCGGTTTCAGAATGACGAGAACGCCGATGAAGCCGACAAAAATTGCGCACCATCGCCGCCACCCCACCTTTTCACCGAGCAGCGGCACGGAAAGCGCTGCAACGATGAGCGGTGCTGAAGCAATGATAGAATGGCTGTGAGCAAGGCCCACAATCGCAAATGAAAAGATCGAAAAAACGATCTGGACGGCAAGAAGCACGCCGCGGCTGATCTGAAGCCACGGGCGGTTGGCCATGACAGCTCCGCGGATGCCGCCTGCCGATCTTGCGGCGATCAGAAGAACGAACAGGGCGAAGGCCCAATATCGCAGCATGGCGATAAAAACGGGAGGATAGGCCGTTCCTAGATGTTTCGATATGCCGTCCTGTGCTGCAAATATCGTAAATGCAGCGAGCGCGTAGAGAAAACCGGTCCTGGCTGATGGCATCAGAAAATCGCTATCCGGCGATTGCCGGCAAAAGAGAATAAGGCATGGGTGAGGCTGGCTCCCGCCATATGAAGTGGCTCCAGCTTGTCAGACAACCTTATTTTTCAAATGGCAGCCATGCAAGGGCGGGCGTCGGCTTTTTAGAAGCCGATCTGCGGGCTTGGGCTGATGCTGTACGCGTCATCTGCGCATTTTCGCCTGCTTTAAGAGCGACGACGAATTCGGCGGACGACCTGGGGAAGGATATTGTGTTTGTCCCGCTCAATAATCGCGGGACAAAACCGGGCTGAAGATGAGAACGGTCTCAGCTAATCGTCACGGCTGCCTTCGAGGCCACCGATTTCAGGGCGGCATCGGCGAGTTTCAATGCGGTCAGGCCGTCCCCAATGGAGGGCGAGGGCGCGACGTTGTTTTCGATGCTGTCGATGAAGGCGGTGATTTCGGCGGCATAAGCAGCCGTATAGCGTGTCATAAAGAAATCATGCAGCGGTGGACGGGTGTATCCGTCCGCGTTGGCGATCTCGATGGAAACCGGGCGCTGGTTTTCGGCCGCTGCCGAACCGAGCGAGCCGTGCACTTCGATGCGCTGGTCGTAACCATAGGTCGCGCGACGAGAGTTAGAGATGATTGCCTGTCTGCCGCTTTTCGTCGTCAGAATGATGCTGGCGCTATCGAAATCGCCGAGTGCGCCGATCTCCGGATTAACGAGAACGGAGCCGGTGGCGAACACGCTTTCCACTTCTTCGCCCAGCAGGAAACGGGCCATGTCGAAATCGTGGATCGTCATGTCGCGAAATATACCGCCGGAAACCTTGATATATTCGGCTGGCGGCGGGCCGGGGTCGCGGCTGGTAATGGTGACCATCTCCACCTTGCCGATGCGGCCGTCTTCGATGGCCTTGTGAACGGCCTGAAAATGCGGGTCGAAGCGGCGGTTGAAGCCAAGCATCACTTTCGCGCCGGTTTCTTCGACCACCTTGGCGCAGGCTTCCGCGCGGGCGACATCGAGATCGACGGGCTTTTCGCAGAAGATTGCCTTGCCGGCGCGCGCAAAGCGCTCGATCAGGTCAGCGTGGGTATTGGTGGGCGTGCAGATGATGACCGCGTCGATCGTCTTATCGGCCAGAACCTCATCAATCGTGCTGACCTTGCACTGCGCTTCCTTGGCGATCGCTTCCGCAGCGCCGGGCATGGCGTCAACCACGGCCACCAGTTGCGCCCGGCTATCGGTCGTGATCGCCTTGGCGTGGACCTTGCCTATCCGTCCAGCGCCGAGCAGTGCCAATTTCGTAACCATCTTTCCTCCGGTTTCTCATACCCGTCCCTCACTCCCGGAAAGACAGAATATGAATGCAAGCGACATTTCAATATGGAATATATGTTCTATTTTGCTAGTTCGACATCGCAGATGTGTCAAGCGTTTTGACAGTGGGGCACACCGGACAGACGAGGCACGTTCACGCGCTGATAGCCACGCAGCGTCTTCGCCTCAGATCGGGCGAGCACGGGTTTCCTCAGGTCAATGGCGGGCAAGGGTTCAGTCGGATGTCGCGTCGGCGTGCGGTGAAAGAGCATAGACTTCGACGGGTGTCTCGAGGCCTCGCAGCAGCCACGGGCCAAGGCTTTCAAGCCTTTCCTTATGGCCGGCCATGCGGGCGAATTCCTCGGAAAAGAGCACGTTGCGCCCTGTCTCCTTGGTCAGTGTTTCAAGCCGCGATGCGATATTGACGGCTGGGCCGATGACCGTGAAATCAAGACGTGTCTTGGAGCCGATATTGCCGTACATGACGTCGCCGACATGCACGCCGATGCCATAACCGAGGTGGTCGTGGCCTTTCCGCCGATTGATTTCATTAAGCGCGGCGAGGCTCTTCTGCGCGCTGGCGATGGCTTTCAGGAGGTTCGCGCAGGCATTGGGGTCACTGAGCGGGAAGATGGCAAGCAACCCGTCGCCCATGAATTTCAGGATTTCGCCGCCAAATTCCTCGATAGGGTCGCACATGGCGTCGAAATAGCCGTTCAGCAGTTCGATGACGTCATCGCGTGGCCAGAGGTCAGAAATATGGGTGAAGTTGCGCAGGTCGCAGATCAGGATGGCGGCGCCGACCGTCATGCCGCTGCCGCGTGTCGTTGCGCCATTGAGGATTTTTTCGCCCGCATGCGGACCTACGTAGGTCTCCAGCAGAGTGCGCGTCATGCGGTTTTTCAAGCGTATTTCGCTGACGAGCGCGAGCGCCGGAAGCAGGTTTTTCAAAGCGAGGATTTCGCTGTCCAAAAAACCGCCCGGCCTGTCACTGGAAAATGTTGCAACGTGGCGCTTGCCGAAAGTGTGCTCGATGGGCCAGGCGCAATAATCCGTCAGGCCTTCCGCACGCAGGTCCTCATAGATGGAGTAGCCGGCATCGTCGCCGTGTCCTTCATTCAAGCGGTGGCGTACTTCGGCTGCACCCTGATGAATGTCGTTGATGGGGCTATTGAGATATTCGGGTGTGTTTTCAGCACCGTAACCGTAGGTAACGATCTCGGCGGAAGCCACGCCCGCTTTCCACAGGATGCGCGCACCAAGCCATTGGGGATGACGAATGCGGAAAATCAGCGCGGCCCGCGCCACCGATATGCCATCTGCGCGCAGCCGGTCGCAGAGTTCAACGAAAATTTCATCGATAAAACGCTCGCCCTTGGTTCCGGTGACGAGCCAGTCGAGGATTTCCGTTTTCTCCGCAGGCCACAGTCGATCCAGCGCTGAAGAAACCGGTTCTTCGGTATCGAGAATGAGTGCCATGGCGGGGTTCCGGAGGTTGTTGCTGCTCTCGCACAAGCGCGGGCCATGCAGCCCTTCGGCAGCCACGGTCGCTCGTGGAACCCATGTGGTGGCGGATAACGAAAATGTTAAGAGACGAACGCGGAAAAACTTTCCGGAAAGGTGACACTCATCAGGTCACGTGCGCCGCCCGGATGCTGGAAAGAGCATTTTCCCTGGCGGCGCTGATGGTGAGAAGACCGCGAATGGATTAGATAACGGTTTCGACAGGGATCTGCAAAGCCGCGGCAACGCGGCGGATGCGCAGCGGATCGCTGTCTGTGCCATCTTCAAGCGCATGGATTTCGCTGGTGGTCAGGCCACAGGTGATGGCAAGCTGTTCGACCGTATAGCCGGCAAGATGACGTGCCGCGAGAACTTTCTTTGCAAAAGGAGCGTCGGTTTCTTGATCGGAATCGGGGTGTGAGATTGAAATAGTCATTATTGCATCTCCCTCAGAATGGACACTTAAATGCGGGCGGCGGAAAAAAGTTGCCGGGACCGAATGCGACCGCGTTGCCGGAGAAAAAACAGTGCTGCAACGCAGCGAGGAACATAGCGGCTTCACCCACCTACGCAATAGTTAAATTTTGTTAAGTTTCGTGATCGCCGCATTTTCGCGACGCTGGATTTCGGAAAAAGACTGAAAATAAATGTTTTAGACGCCGCTTATAGCATGCCCCAGGCACGAAATCGTCCGCGCCCGGTTACTTCCCTTAGTTCGAGCTGGTTGGCGAGGCCGATTGCACCCTGCGGCGTGGTACCAAGTTCCTTGACGATCATGGCAGCCGAAACCACGGGCCGTGAAACGACGAGATCGACGAGATCAGGCAACCGTGAGGAGGACCGGCGGCCCGCGAGCTTGCGCATCATCCGTTCGCGAGCGTGGGCCAGCCGGTCGTGCTCCTTCAATCCTACCTGCGCTGCTTCATAGAAGCTATCGAGTAGAGCGACGAGACGCTGCGTCTGGTTTCGGACGTGACGGCGCTCCCGTGGAACCGCGCGCAGTCCGGCGCTGAGGGCAGGGAGGTGATCGGGCGTCACCGCGCTGTCCCGCAGGAAAGCGGCGGCGAGAAGCCGCCCGAGCCAAGGACTGCGTTGCAGAACCTCGATCATGTTCCAGGCGTCGAGCAATATGGCGGTGCGAAGAATAGGCGGGAGTTCTTCCGAGTGGGCATGCACGCCCCACCATTCTTTCAGCCGTTCGTCCTCATCCCAGTCGGGTTCGTTGATGATCGCATGGCTTTCCCCCCTGTGCATCATGGGAGGCCTGTTGGTAGTGGTCATCGCATCGAGTGTCGCCGCGGTGCGGGCGAGCAGCGCGTCGAGCTCTGAGAAGGCGCCCTCCAAGGATGTATCGCGATCTGCATCGGCAGCATCTGCTTGGTCATGTGTCTGCCTGGGAGGTGCCGCCTCTTCAACGATACTTGTTCTGCCGCGCAATTTTGAAAGACCCGCAGCGCTGAAGGCCCACCCGCCTGCATTGGCGAAGATTAGCCGCCGCGCGCGAAGAATCCGGTGCGCTGCCGTCATTTCATGGGTCGGCGCGCGCACATCCATATGCGCGTCATGAAGTACCAGGTCTTCCATATGCACGAGCTCGCCATCCACCCACATGGATGAGACGGCATCCGCGAAATCCTGCCTTTCGATGAAACCGTGTTTCATCGGCGACCGGTCAATCCGCTCATCCAGCCGTGCCAGAGCCTCGCCCGCGCGGGCGGCAACAATGAGCAGCTTTTCGATCTGGATATCCGATATATCGTAAATCATTGATATTTTTTAGTTTAAGCGCGCATGCCTTACAAGGCGGTCCAGAATGGCGCCGTGTGGTTATTTACGCTAACATGACGCGTGCTTCGCCGTAGAAGCCTCGTTCTGAGGGTGGAAAAGGTGGAGACGTGGCGCATCATGACCAGACAAACGTCACGTTGCATTGCACCGTAAACTTGCGCATTGCAGCATGGCGGGTATATACCCCGGCCAAGAGCGACAAATTATCACACCTTCCGTTCGCCCTTCCTTCTCCAGACGAAGATGAATTGGAGTTTACACGTGAATATTATGGCAAATGGTCCCGCCGCCGCGCCGGATCAGAAAACCCGTTTGAAATCGATCATCGGCGGTTCGGCGGGCAACCTTGTCGAATGGTATGACTGGTACGTCTATTCGGCCTTCACCCTTTATTTTGCGCCGGTCTTCTTTCCCTCCGGCAATCAGACGGCAGAATTGCTGAGCGCTGCCGCCGTTTTCGCCGTCGGTTTTCTGATGCGGCCAATCGGTGCCTGGTTCATGGGGACCTATGCGGACCGCAAGGGCCGCAAGGCGGGCCTCACGCTCTCTGTCACGCTGATGTGCCTCGGCTCGCTGCTGATCGCCATCACCCCCGGTCATGATACCATCGGCATCGCGGCACCGGCCATCCTGGTTTTCGCCCGTCTTCTGCAAGGTATCAGCGTCGGCGGTGAATATGGTGCAAGCGCTACCTATCTTAGCGAGATGGCCGGCAAAAATCGCCGTGGTTTCTTCTCCAGTTTCCAATATGTCACGCTTATCTCCGGTCAGCTTCTCGCGCTCGCCGTTCTTCTGGTTTTGCAGCGCGTGTTGACCCCGGAGCAACTCAGCTCCTGGGGGTGGCGCATCCCCTTCTTCATCGGCGGCCTCCTGGCTATCGCGGTATTTTATATCAGACGCGGCCTTGCCGAGACGCAGTCCTTCGAAAATGCCAAGACCGGCGCTGCCGACAAGCCGAAATCCAGCGGATGGGCGCTATTCAAGCATTATCCGAAGGAGGCGCTTATGGTCATGGCGCTAACGTCAGGCGGCACGCTCGCCTTCTACGCCTATACGACCTATCTGCAGAAGTTCCTCGTCAACACCTCAGGCTTCAGCAAGGAAAGCGCCACGGAAATCACCACGGCGGCACTTTTCGTCTTCATGCTGTGCCAGCCGCTTGCCGGCGCACTGTCGGACAAGATCGGCCGCAAGCCGCTGATGGTGGGCTTCGGCATTCTCGGTACCCTGTTTACCTACGTGATCTTCAGCACGCTGGCGGCGACAACCGATCCGATCATGGCCTTCGTTCTTGTTCTGGTCGGGCTTTTGATCGTCACGGGCTACACCTCCATCAATGCTGTCGTGAAGGCCGAAATGTTCCCGGCCCATATACGTGCGCTCGGCGTGGCGCTGCCCTACGCACTGGCAAACACCATCTTTGGCGGAACGGCCGAGTTTGTAGCCCTCAAGTTCAAGCAGATCGGCCATGAAAACTGGTTCTTCTGGTACGTGACGATCATGATCGCGCTGTCGCTCGTCGTTTACGTGAAGATGCGCGATACGCGCGACCACAGCCACATCCACGAGGATTGAGTTGTCGAAATCTCGTCAAAGCCCTGCCTTACCGGCGGGGCTTTTTTTCGACAGTCAGGTGGCCTCGACGGGGATGGCAACCCTCGCCTCAAAACCGTCTTGCTGGCCGGTGGCTGGTGACGACAGCGTCAGCGTCCCGCCGGTCTGTTCGACAAGGCTTTTGACGATGGCAAGGCCAAGCCCGGTGCCGTCTGCCGCGGTCTGGCCTCTGGTGAAACGTGTCGTCAGTTTGGGTAAGAGGACGGGGTCGACGGCCGCTCCGGCATTGACGACTCGGACCGTGCCGTCTGCCTCCGCGAAGACCTGAACGGGGCTTTTCGTCGGGCTGTGGATCAGCGCATTTTCGAGAAGATTGCGGATGATGATGCCGAAGGCGTCCGGGCCGATCCTGCCGCACAGGCCGCCCTCACAGCGATTGACGAAGCGGATGCGCGACACCCCGATCGCCGTTCTGCTCATATCGTCAATGATCAGTTCGAGGACGGGAATGAGATCGCTTGTCTTGTCGGTTAGGCCGATTCTGGCTTCCGCCCGCGACATCTGAAGCAGCTTTTCAGCGAGATGGGCAAGATGCTGAAGGGATTTCTCGATGTTTTCGACACGTGGCGCAAGCGCCGGGGGAATATCGGCACGAAGCCGCTGCGCCTGCGCCAGAGCGCCCGCAATCGGCGTGCGCAGTTCGTGGGCGCTATTGGCAGTGAATTCCCGCTCCGCGTCGATCGTGGAACGCAACCGCCCAAGCAGCAGGTTGACCGAGCGTGCAATCGGATGCAGTTCCGGTGGGAAAGGTTGCGTTGCAAGCGGCGCAAGATTGCCGCCGTCCTTCTTGCCGATCTCATCTCGCAACGTCTGCACCGGCTGCAGGGCGCGCCGCACCACGACGATAACAGCAATAATGCTGGCAGGAATGAGAATGAGCACGGGCAATACCAATGCGCTGCCCGCCTCCACGATCGCTTCGCGGCGATTGGCAAAGGCATCGGCGACCTGAAGGAAATAATTTCCATCAGGCGAAACGACGGTGAAAATGCGCTGCGAGGACGTTTCCGAAAAACCGGCATCAAGGGAGACCTCGAAAGGCTCGGTCGAACTGTCGTGCGAGTGCAGCACGACCTGACCTTCGCGGTCGCGAACCTGATAGGTCAGATATTCGGCGCCTTCCGCCGACTGGTTCAGTTTTTGCGCAGCTGGCGCCGTATTGTTTTCACGCAGGTCGTCGAGCAAAAGCGGCAGCAACCTTTCCGCCGTCTCTTCAAGGCCCGCATCGAAAATCTCGGCAAACTCGTCCTGCATTACCATGATGCCTAGGCCGCAGGCGATCAGCCAGGATATGGCAACAACACTTGTCAGCGCCGTCACAAGTCTGCGCGTCATGCTGGTCGGTCTGGCCATGTGTTTCTGCCTGGGTTCGTCTACTTGATGGTGTAGCCGACGCCGCGCACGGTCTCCACGCGGTCATGGCCGATTTTCTTGCGCAGCCGGCTGATATAGACCTCGACCGTGTTGCTTTCTATTTCCGCGCCAAATTCGTAAAGCGTATCGTGGAGTTGCGCCTTCGAAACAACGGCGCCCGGATGCTCTACCAATTTTTCCAGCACGGCCCATTCGCGGGCGCTGAGCGTCTGAGCCGTTCCATCGACCGTGATATTGCGTGCCACCTGGTTGATCTCAATGCCGGGCAGACGGATGACAGGTGCGGAGCGTCCTTCGTAACGGCGGGACACGGCTAGCATGCGCGCTGAAAGTTCATTGAGATCGAAGGGCTTGACGAGATAGTCGTCCGCCCCGGCATTCAGGCCGGCAATGCGGTCAGACACCTGGTCGTGAGCTGTCAGAATGATCACAGGCGTCGCGTCGTTGCGCTGACGCAGTGTTTGCAAGAGGGTGATCCCTTCGCCATCCGGCAGGCGCATATCGAGCAGGATGAGCCCGTAATCCATCGTCAGCGTCGCAGCCGTGGCATCGCCGAGTGTTTTGAACCAGTCGACAGCGTGGCCCGCCGCCGCGACATGGTCCCGCAGCGCTTCTCCCAGCACATGATCGTCTTCAACCAGCAGAACCCGCAAGACAGCTCCCTCTATCGCTTCGTCTTGCGTATCTCTTTCCCCGGATAAGCGTCAAGCACAGTATTTTAGCTGTTCTGACGCTGGGTGCAGCCGCCGAAGACATCGAGCGAGGCATCGTAGACCGATGTGGAGACGTTCATCATGCCAAGGATGCTGTGGAAGTAATTATCGTGCGAGCGTCCGCCTTCTGCGGCACTCTTTGCCAGACAGGCCTTGTCGAGACCCATCGATTTGGCGAAATCGTCATCGAACCAGACCAGAAACGGCACATGGGTCTGCTGGTCTGGCGCCAGAAGGTAAGGTGCGCCATGCAGGTAAACGCCATTTTCGCCCAGGGATTCGCCGTGGTCGGAGGCGTAAATCATGCCTGTCGCCAGCTTGTCCGACCGGGCCTTCAGCTTGTCGATCACGGTTGACAGGAAGTGGTCGGTGTAAAGAAGGGTGTTGTCGTAAGAGTTCACGATTTCCGTGTCAGAGCAGTTCCCGAGTTCGGCGGTGCGGCAATCGGGTGTGAATTTCCGGAATTCATCGGTGTAGCGCAGGTAATAGGTGGGGCCGTGGCTGCCCATCTGGTGAAGCACGATCACGCTGTCCTTGGTGACGTTGTTGAGCCAGGCATCGAGCTTGTCGAAGAAGATGTCGTCGCGGCACTCGCCACCGGTGCAGAAGCGGCTGTCATTGGTCGAAGGCAGGTCGAAATAAGGGATGCGGTCGGCGACGTTCTTGCTGCCGGTATTGTTGTCAAGCCACGTCGCCCCGATGCCGGCGTGGACGAGAACATCCATGACGTTCTCATTGGCGAGCGCCTTGCTGTGGCTATATTGCGACCTTGGGAATTTTGAGAACATGCAGGGAATGGAAATTGCCGTGGCGGTGCCGCAGCTGGTGGTGTTCGGGAAATAGACCACGTTCCGTTTGGCAAGCTCCGGATTGGTTTCACGCCCGTACCCGTTGAGCGAGAAATTTGCAGCACGCGCCGTCTCACCGGCCACGATGACGGTGACACGCGGTTTATGAATGCCGCCGAGAGCAGGGAGGACCCTGGCGTCTTGGCCCAGCGGGCTCACCTGAATATCGACCTCCTTACCGGCCTGCGTGAAATAATGGACAGTCGACATGATCGGCGACAGGGGATTGACGCTTTTGACGATGTCCTTGTGCTGGCGGATTGCGGTGGTAAAGGTCTTGGAATTGGCGAAGCTGATGATGCCGGCGATGGTGAGACAGACCAGGATACTGATCGTGTTCCACAGAAGCTTTTCGAGGATTGGCCGATGCCTGACGCGGACGATGATCACGACGAGTGACGGCACCAATCCGAAAATCGCCATATGCCAGAGAAAACCGGGCGTGATCAGGTTGCCGGCCTCTGCCTGCGTCGTTTCCATGGCGTTGCGGATCATATCGCTGTCGATAACGATGCCATAACGATCCATGAACCAGGACGCCGCGGCCGAGGCGAAAATCAGGACGATTAGAAAGGGCTTGATGATATATTTTGCCGAAAAAATGATGATCAGCGCGCCAAAAAGCGCGAACATCGCGCCATAAAGCGCGACGATGGCCACCGGATAGGCGGAGAGATAGGTATCGACCTTCGACCAGAACGTCCGGTTCGCAAAAAACAGCAGATAGGCCGCCGTCAGCAGGCTGAGTGATACGCTGCCGATTTCGGGACGATATGTCGTTGTTCCCGTCGCTTTCGCCGTAAAGAGTGCCAATGCAAGATCCACCAGATTTCAGAGTGGGCGGGCGGCGATGGGACATGGCGAAAATGCCATCGTCCATGCATCCGCACCGGCCGATCAATGGCGGATGCATGATTTTGCTGACATCAACCTGAAAGCTTGTCATGAAAGCGTCACAAGGCCAGATCGGCACGAAGCTGCACGTCGCGGATCCGAGCGACTTCTATCGGGTACGATTAAAGTGAGACGCGAATGTCCAGCCGATGGCTGGGCGCTCTCGCCTCAACTGCGGGTATGGAGAATGAACGCCCTGACAGCGGGAGAGGCTTCAGTTTTGCGGTGGGCGATGGCGAGATCCGAAGTGATTGCGCTTGCTGCAAGCGGAACGTAGCGCACACCGGGCAACCGCAGACACTCCAGCGAGCGCGGCACCAGTGCCACGCCAAGGCCGATGGCCACAAGGCTGGCGATGGTCGTGTAGTCCCGTCCTTCTGCGCTGATACGTGGCTGGAAGCCTGCTTCGTGGCAGGCTTCGATCGTGTTGTGATGAAAGCCGACATCTGGTGGCTGTCTGGGAGTTATGAACGTTTCGTTGGCGAGGGACTTGAGATCGAGTTGTCGCGCATGGGCCGCGGGGTGGCTTTCGGGAAGTGCTGCCATCAGCGATTCGCGCAGAATGACATGTGTCGTGACACCTTCCGGAACGGGTGCGGGCGGGCGGATGAAGGCAACGTCCAGATTGCCATCCGCGATATTGGCGAGCTGCAAACGCATTTCCATCTCCGTCAGTTGAAGCTCTACATCGGGATGGGAGGCACGAAAACTGGTAATGGCCTGTATCATCATGCCGGAATAGGCCGCAGAGGCGACATAACCGATGGAAATGCGACCGGTTTCGCCCCGGTCGACACGCTTTAGCGCCGCAAGCGTTGCCTCGGCACTGCTAAGAATTTTACGTGCATCCTCATAGAGAAGCTGACCCGGTGTCGTCAGCTTCACCGAACGGCGTGTACGGTCCAGCAACGGCATCCCGACGATTTGCTCCAGCGCCATGATCTGCTGGCTTAGACCCGGTTGAGCGATACCCAGACGGGCGGCCGCCCGTTCGAAATTCCGCTCATCCACCAGCGTGGTGAAGTAGCGCAGATGTCGCAGCTCAAACGACTCCGTCCTGCTTGCCGGTTTCCTGCCCACGGTGTGGCCTTCCAAGTGCCGTTTGAATAATTCCAGACTATTATCGCGGCCAAATTTCATAATCAATAATGATAAAAAAATCTTGTTTCACTTATTGGATCACGCTCGACAGCTTGCGTAATAAGATGACTGAAATTCTCCAGAAAGGATGCCGCTTGGGCAGCAGCGGATGATGAAGGGTCTTGGCGTGCAAAAAAAAACGAAACACAGCTCCATTTTGATGGGCGGGTGCGCCGCCATTGCCTGCGCGGCATTCGTCAATCAGGCCGCGCTTGCGCAGGAAGCCGCATCGACAGTTTTGCAGACTATAACCGTCGATGGTTCGAGCGTTCAGGATCCCAAGGCGCCGCTCAAAGGTTATGTGGCGAAGTCAAGCGCCAGTGCCACCAAAACGGGACGATCGCTGATCGAAACGCCGCAATCGGTATCCGTCATCACCAGAGACCAGATGGATGCGCAGAATGTCCGTAATCTCAGCGAAGCGCTGAATTATGTGCCGGGTGTCGTCGCGCAGCCGTTTGGCGCTGATCCGCGTTTCGACGCACCTCGCATTCGTGGTTTCCAGGGCAATCAGCTGCAGTTTCTGAATAGCCTGCGGCTGATGCGCACGGCTGGCGCGCCGTCTTACGAAGTCTACGGGCTTGAGCGGGTGGAGGTCATCCGCGGGCCGGCTTCAGTCCTTTATGGCCAGGGCAATCCCGGCGGTCTCATCAATCTCATCAGCAAGCGGCCTACATTCGAGCGCTTTGGCGAAGTTGGCGCGCAGGTCGGCAGCTATGATCAATATCAGTCGATGTTCGACCTCGGCGGTCCGGTTGGGGAGAGTGACACTTTTGCCTATCGCCTGACGGGCGTTGCCCGAAATGCCCATCTTCAGACGGACGGGCTGGAAAACGACCGTTATTTCATCGCCCCGGCGCTGACATGGCAGCCGGACGAGGATACGAAGCTCACAGTGCTCGCCTCCTATCAGCACGATAATCCAAGTTCTCCCTCCGGTCTTCCGGCCGCTCTCACCTACTTCAGGCCCGGCAACATGCTGGATCGCAGCTTTTCCGTTGGCGATCCGTCCTTCGATACGTCAAACCGCAAGTTCGCGACGATTGGTTACGAACTCGAGCACCGTTTCGACGACACCTTCACGTTCCGCCAGAATGTCCGTTACTCGAATTTCGACTGGTCTTACCGGGCGCTCGGCACGTCTTCGACGGGCGGCGGAATGATCGGCAGCCTCATTCGCCGTAACGCGACCTTTCAGGACGAGCTGTTGAACACCTTCAACATCGACAACAGCCTGCAGGCCGATTTTGCCACAGGACCGATCGATCATACGTTGCTCGTCGGTCTGGACTACCGCTATTTCGATAATAACGTCAAAACAGAATTCTGGGCCGCAACGCCGCTCAATCCAGTCAACCCAACCTATGGCGGGCCGATCAGCCTCACCGCGCGCACGCTTTATGCCGATGTGAAAACGGATATTTCCCAGATCGGTCTTTACGCGCAGGATGAGATGGCGATCGAAAACTGGCGGATCACCGCCGGTCTGCGACAGGATTGGGCAAGCACCAGCGGCACGACGTTCAACGGCACCACCTACCGCTCGCTCGACAAGGATGATCACAAACTGACAGGCCGCGTCGGCGTGAGCTACCTCTTCGCTGGCGGCATCGCCCCCTATGT
Organism: Agrobacterium tumefaciens; assembly: GCF_017726655.1. NCBI lineage: Bacteria > Pseudomonadati > Pseudomonadota > Alphaproteobacteria > Hyphomicrobiales > Rhizobiaceae > Agrobacterium > Agrobacterium tumefaciens. The sequence continues at coordinate 602,726 of NZ_CP072309.1, read as the reverse complement.
CAGTTACGCGACCTCCTTCGAGCCCGTGCCGCAGCCGGCTGTCGGTGATGCGCCGAAACCGACTACTGGCGAACAATGGGAAGCGGGCATTAAATATCAACCTGATGGGTTTGACGGGTTCTTTTCGGCCGCGATCTACGATTTGAAGCAGAAGAATGTGACCACGACCGTTGGCGGCGTGACGCAGCAGATGGACGAGGCACATGTGAGGGGCCTCGAGCTCGAAGGCGTGGCAAGCCTTACTGACGGGCTCGACCTGCGGGCGGCCTACACCTACATGGACAGCGAGGTTTCAGGCCGTGTGAATGACGGCAAGGAGCTTGATAGCACCCCCCGGCATGCGGCGAGCCTCTGGCTGGATTACACTTTTGCAGAAGATACGGCGCTTGAGGGTTTCGGCATCGGCGGCGGTGTCCGTTATGTCGGGAAGCGCTATGGCGATGCCGCAAACACCTTTGAGATGAAGGGCATCGCTCTTCTCGATCTCGGTGTGCATTATGAGAAGAGTGGTTACCGTGCTTCGCTTCTCGTGCAAAACTTGACTGATAAAGAATATATTTCTAATTGCTCCACTTTCGGATGCTACTACGGTGACGGCAGGACCATCATGGGCAAGCTGACCTATCGTTGGTAACGCCATATCGAAAGTGAAACAGCACGGGCATGGGACGCAGGGATCGATGGATGTCCCCTTTGTGGGGACGGCGGGAGTTTTTAGGTCTGCTCGCCGCGTCGGCTTTTGTGAGGACGGCGGGGGCGGCTGCGACGCCGCGTATCGCGGCCATTGACTGGGCGATGCTCGAGACATCTGTGGCCCTCGGCGTCATGCCCGTCGCGGCGACGGAGCTGATTCAGTTCAGGGCCGGCGCGGTCGAGCCGACACTTCCTCGCAGCGTCGCGGATCTTGGCCTTCGGGGTGCCCCGAACTTCGAGCTTTTGCAACTCTCCAGACCCGACCTCATCCTGATATCGCCCTTCTACACCCGCTATACCAGCAGGCTGGAGACGATTGCGCCCGTCTTCTCCCTGCCGTTTTATGTGAAAGGCGAGCCGCCCTTCGGCAAGGCGCTCGCGGCGGTAACGGCTCTTGGTCAGAGACTCGACCGGAAGGAGGAGGCGCAACGGGTTCTCGCAGAGACGGAAAAGGCGCTGCAAACCATGCGCGCCCGGCTCGCGGCTTTTTCCGGGCGGCCGACCTACGTCATCAATATCGGTGACGCCAGGCATTTTCGTGCTTTTGGTTCGGACAGCATGTTCGGGGACATTCTCGGCCGGCTGGGGCTGGCCAATGCCTGGGTCGATCGTTCGCAGTTTACCTTCGCGGCGCCCGTGCCGATCGAAAATCTCGCAGCGTCGCCGGAAGCGCGCATCGTCATCGTCTCCGACATTCCGGTCGAGGCGCGTGAAAGCCTGCGAAATAGCGCCATCTGGCGGGCCTTGCCAGCCGTGCGGGACGGTCGGGTCGTCGAACTTGCCAATGTCGCGCCTTATGGCGGTATCACTGCCGGCATGCGTTTCGCGCGGCTTTTGACGGAAGCCATGCTTGCCAGGGGAGACAGCCTTTGACGGCGCGGCCACTGCAGATTTTTTTGGGGTTCATCTTCATTCTGGCCTCGGCTCTTTCGCTGCATGCCGGGTTGCAACGGCTGCCTTTCGATGCATGGCCAAGACTGCCCTTCGACGCCGCTTCCATGTCGATGGATCAGGTCATTCTTGCCTTCAGCCTGATGCCACGTATGGCGGTCGCCATTCTGGCGGGCGCGATGCTGGGTCTTTCGGGTGCGCTTTTCCAGCAGTTGCTGCGCAATCCGATCGCCGATCCTTCCACGCTCGGGATCTCGGCTGGGGCCCAGCTCGCCATCGTGATCTCCACCCTGTTCTTTCCTTCTGTTCTCGACGGTAACCGAGTGTGGGTGGCGCTCGCCGGAGCTTCGGTGGCGGCGAGCATCGTATTCCTTCTCGGCTGGCGGCGCTCCTTCGAGCCTGTGACGATGGTGGTCTCTGGCCTGCTGGTCGGCATCACCGCCGCCTCCCTTGCCGCGGCGCTCACACTTGCGCAGGGCGAATATCTCATGTCGTTGGTCGTCTGGAACGGCGGCTCGCTTAGCCAGCAGGACTGGTCCAACGTTATCCTGCTGGGCCTCCAGCTTTTGGCGGGACTTGTGCTGACCGCACTGTTGATCCGACCGTTGACGGTTCTCGGGCTCGGCGATTCCGGCGCGCAGTCCCTTGGTCTATCGCTTTTTTCCGTCAGGCTTGCGGTCGCGGCAGTTGCCGTCATGCTGGCGGCCTTTGTTGCTGCGGCAGTCGGCCTCGTCAGCTTCATAGGCCTTGCAGCGCCCGCACTCACCCGGGCGTTTGGCGTTCGCCGCTCGTCCTCCGTGCTTTTCCTGTCGCCGCTTCTGGGCGGCTTGCTGCTCTGGTTCTGCGATGGTCTCGTTCAGCTCGTGGCGAGCACGACGGCGGAGGTTTTCCCAACGGGTGCAGTCACGGCGCTGATCGGCGGTCCATTGCTTCTCTGGCTGCTTCCAAAAATCCGGCCGACGGATGTCACCAGCGGCGAGGGGGCGGAGCCGGCAAAAAGGCGGCAGCTTGCGGCGCTCTTGCCGGTACTTGTCTTGATGGGTGTGCTGGTTTTCGCAGGGCTTGTTATCGGCAGGGGACCTGAAGGCTGGACAATGCTGACGACGGGGGACCTTGAAAGCCTCTTGCCGTTTCGCTGGCCGCGTTTGGCGGCCGCCATGGCCGCGGGCGGTCTTCTGGCGATGGCAGGTGCACTTCTTCAACGCCTCACCGGCAACCCCATGGCGAGCCCGGAGGTGATCGGCGTTAGTGGGGGCGCGGGCCTCGGCTTCGCTGCCGCCATAACGATTTTTCCGGCAGCCGGATTGTTCGAACTGTTCAGCGGCGCCGGCATAGGCGCCGCACTGGTCATGATCCTTGTGCTGTTCTTCGCCGTGCGCCGCCACCTTGCACCGGAAAAAATCCTGCTCGCCGGCATCGCCGTCAGTTCGCTCTGCTCGGCTGTCCTTTCAGCCTTGCTTGCCATAGGCGACCAGCGTGCCTGGCAAATTCTCGCCTGGCTGAGCGGGTCCGGCTCGACGGCGACCCCGGCATCGGCGGTCTTTCTCGCGATCATGTCCGCCGTACTTCTGGCCGCGTCTCTGTCATTGACGCGATGGCTGACGATCCTTCCCCTCGGCCGTGACGTACCAGTCTCGTTGGGCCTTCCGCTGAGTGGTGCACGCATTGCGGTGATCGCCGTTGCCGGCATTGCCACAGGTGCTGCCTCGCTGCTCGTCGGCCCCCTGAGCTTCGTCGGATTAATGGCGCCGCATATTGCGCTGCGCGCCGGGTTCACGATGCCACGCGGCCACCTGCTTGCTTCCTTCCTGTTCGGCGCGGTGCTCATGGCGCTTTCCGATCTTGGTGCGCGAACGGTGACGTTCCCCTATGAACTGCCGCTTGGGCTTTTTGCAGCGCTCGCCGGTGCCCCCTATCTGATCTGGCTGTCGGGCAGGCGATGAATTTTTGAACGATATATAGAGGTGAGAAACATGGGTCAGGCAGCACTGGCAGTCGATCAAGATACACCGCTTTTTTCTCTTGATGGCGTCACCATGGCGGTGCCGGGCAGGACGTTGTTGCAGCCGTTGACGACATGTTTTTCAACCGGCAAGACTATCGGCCTGATAGGACATAACGGTTCTGGAAAATCGACGCTGCTCAAGATCCTGGCGCGCATCCAGGCGCCAACGGCCGGCCGGGTTTCGTTCGAGGGTATGTCCTTAAATGCCTGGGGCAACCGCGAATTCGCGCGCAAGCTTGCGTATCTGCCGCAATATACACCGGCCGCCTCCGGCATGCTGGCCAAGGAACTGGTAGCGCTTGGCCGTTATCCCTGGCACGGAGCGCTCGGGCAATTCACCCGCGCAGATCAGGACAAGGTGGATGAAGCGATCGAGCTCACCGATACCGTTGCCTTCCGTGACCGGCTGGTGGATACGCTTTCCGGCGGCGAGCGCCAACGTGTGTGGCTCGCCATGCTGGTGGCGCAGAATGCCGAAAGCCTGCTTCTCGACGAGCCCATCTCCGCGCTTGATATGGCGCACCAGATCGAAGTGCTGTCACTTGTTCAGAGGCTATCCCGCGAAAAGGGCCTCGGCATTATCGTTGTGCTGCATGATGTCAACATGGCGGCAAGGTTCTGCGACGAGATCGTTGCGCTCCATTCCGGCAATCTCATCGCCAGGGGAACGCCCAAAGAGATCATGACGCCGGAGACGCTTGAGCTAATCTACGGCGTCCGCATGGATGTCATGATCCACCCAGCCACGGGCTTTCCTGTCGCATTGCCGCTCTGAGTTGTTGCAGCAAAACAACGGGTGATAACGACGGGTGTTAAACGGCAAATCCCCGCTCATTTGCCGCCCTAACAATGTCTTAATGGCCGCCTAGCCCGATCAGACATTGTTAACCGCGCCGCTTTCATCGCCTCCAATTAAGTTGTTTTGGATCGATTTTTCGGAACAAACGTTAACAGTGCGGAATTCAATATCCGGAGAGGGCAAGAAGGGCTGCTGCGGGTAGAATAAAACAGGAGAAGATCAAATGAAAAAGGCTGTTGCCGTAACTTTTGCCGCATTGACCATGGGCCTCGGTGGAGTAGCCTCCGCTGTTGCTGCTGACCTTGCAGGATATGAACCCGCTCCTCGCGAGCAGGACGACCGTAATGGCGTGAAGATCGGCTACCTCACCTGCGATATCGGCGGCGGCGTCGGTTATGTTCTCGGCTCTGCCAAGGAACTGGACTGCACCTTCCAGTCCACGATCGGCGCGCGTCGCACCGACCACTATACCGGCGCCATCCGCAAGATGGGCGTTGACCTCGGTTTCACCACCCAGGGCCGTCTCGTCTGGGCTGTATTCGCTCCCACCGCCGGTTACCATCGCGGCTCGCTCGGCGGCCTCTATCAGGGCGCAACGGCTGAAGTCACCGTCGGTCTTGGCGTCGGCACGAACGTTCTCGTGGGCGGCACTTCCGGCTCCATCCAGCTGCAGACGGTCAGCGTGACCGGCCAGGTTGGTCTGAACCTCGCAGCGACCGGTACGTCTGTGACGCTGACCGCCATGAACTAATCGGCAAATTGCCCGCTACTCTCACCGGGCATTCTGTCGCATGTCAAAAACACGCCCTCTTCGTTGTCAGACGGAGAGGGCGTTGTAGGATCAGGGCCATGATTTCAATGTCCAGACAAGCTGCGGCCGCAGCCGCGTTTTTCCTGTTGCTTGCGGCGAGCGCCTTTGCAGATGGCGATGCCGCGCATGGCGAGAAGGTTTTCAGCCGCTGTTCCACCTGCCATAGCATCGACGCACCGCGCACACGCATGGGGCCGCATCTGATGGGTGTGGTCGGCAGACCGATCGCATCAGTCAATGACTACGGCCATTATTCGCAGGCGCTGAAGGATGCTGGAGCGGCCGGTCGCATCTGGTCTGAGGAAGAGCTTCAGAAGTTTCTCTCCAGTCCAAAGAAGGCGATACCTGGAAATGCAATGCGGTTTTTCGGACTTTGGAGCGACACCGATATCGCCGACCTGATCGCGTATCTGAAGACCCATCCGCTGCCGCAATAATGTCAGAGCGGTGCTTCGGATAAAATGTTTTCTGCTTCTTCCGTCGTCATCGACATAACGTTCGACCCGATTTCGAAGCTGAAACCGTTTCTCGCGAAGGCCGAAAATTCTTTTGCCTTGCGCTTCTCATCAAATTCGACCCGACGAAAGGGACCAAATGCGCGTTTTCTCGCAAAATTGATGGCAGCGATAAGATCGTCAGTCTCCTGGAGTGCGACGGCAGCGGTCTCCCGGTCTACCCCCTTTAACTGGAGTTTTTGCGCCAGCCCCCGTTTCGATTTGCCACTGCGCTGGCCGCTTCTCACCGTGATTTCAGCAAAGGCGGTATCGTCAAGCGCCTTGATGTCGTAAGCGAAACGGACCGCAAAATCGCCGAGCGCCCTTACCTGGGCGGCGCTTATAGTCTCGAATTTCACTCGCGCCTTGCGCATGATGGCGTCGCGTAGTTGCTTCTCCGTCATCATGCGTTGTTCCAGCCGGTAGAGCGCGGAATTGCGTGCCCAGGACAGCATGCGGCTGGTAGGTTCAACGGCGGATTTGTCGCCGTCGAACTCCATGTCATCAGTCAGGAACAGGTCTGAATCGTCGCTCATGGCGCAATTATAGCGCCCTGAAGTGACCTTGCCACGCCCTTCCAGACCGGTCTTTACCGATCTCAGGGCGTTTGTGCACCGGTTGCGGCGACATAGACCGAATACAGTGATTTCGTTGCGGTGATGAACAGGCGGTTCTTCTTCGGGCCGCCGAAGGTGAGGTTCGCCACTGTCTGCGGTACCTTGATCTTGCCGATGAGCGTACCGTCAGGCGCAAAGCAGTGCACGCCATCACCCGCGCTTGTCCACAGATTGCCGGCCGTGTCGAGGCGAAAGCCATCCGGCAGGCCGTTGTCGAGATTGCAGAACTCCCGGCCGTTGGCGAGTTTGATGCCATCCACGACGTCGAAGACGCGGATATGGCGGGGGCGGGAGACATCGTGGCTGTAGGAACTGTCGGCGACATAAAGCTTTGTCTCGTCGGGCGAAAAGGCAAGGCCGTTCGGCTGCGCGAAGTCATCGACGGCGATGTCGATCTTTCCGGTGGCGGGATCGAGCCGGTAGACATTGCGGGTCTTCTGCTCCGGCTCGGCCTTATAGCCCTCGTAGTCGGAAAGAATGCCGTAGGTCGGGTCGGTGAACCAGACGCTGCCATCGGATTTGACCACCACGTCATTGGGGGAGTTCAGCCGCTTGCCGTCGTAGCTGTCGGCGAGAACGGTGATCGAGCCGTCGACCTCGGTGCGGGTGACGCGGCGACCGCCATGTTCGCAGGAGACGAGCCGCCCCTGCCGGTCGCGAGTATTGCCGTTAGTGAAGTTGGAGGGCTGGCGAAAAACCGAAATCCCGCCGTCCGGCACCCAGCGCAGCATGCGCTCATTGGGAATATCGCTGAACAGCAGGCAGTTGAGATCGGCAAACCACACCGGGCCTTCGGCCCAGCGGCAGCCGGAATAAAGCTCTTCCAGCTCTGCATTGCCGACAATCAGATGGCGGAAGCGGTCATCGTGGATTTCGTAAGGGGATGTCTTGTCTGTGGTCATGAGCGTGGTCCGCTTGTGGGCTTGTCGTTTGGGTTCAGCGCATGGCCTTGCGGCCGCTTGCCAGAAGAATGACGGAGATGATGATGAGGCCGGTGAGGATGAGGCGGATCCCGGCGCCGAAACCATAGGTATTCAGCATCGAAACCACCAGGAACATGAAGAGCGAAGCGCCCCAGATGCCTGGAACATTGGAATCGCCGCCCGCGACCGCCGTGCCGCCAATGACAACGACGGCGATGGACATCAGCAGATATTCCGATCCCATGTTAAGCGCCGCACCTCCGGAGAAGCTGGCGAGCAGATAACCGGCAATTGCCGCCAGCACCGCGCAGAGCACATAGGTGACAAAGCGTGCGCCATCCACGGGAATTCCGGTCATGCGGGCAGCAAAGGGGCTTTGGCCGATGGCGGCAATCCAGCGTCCGTAAAATGTGCGGTCGAGCAGGAGCCAGGCGACGACCGAGAGGAACAGTGCGACGAGCGCGACGTTCGGAATACCGAAAGAGCTTGAAATCGCGAATGTCGCCAATGTTTCCGGCGGCTTGATGCGCAGACCACGGTTTGACCAGATGGCGATGGATTGCACGATGAAGCTCATCGACAGCGTCGCGATGATCGGCGGGATGCGCAGGAGTTTGATCAGCGCATAATTACCGATGCCGATGGCGACGCCGATCAGAATGGCGATCAGCAGTCCGGGCAGGATGAGACTGTCCGACACATCCATGAATTTCAGGGCAAGCGTGCCGGATAGCGTCATCGTCGCGGGAACGCAGAGATCGATGTTCCCTGGCCCAAGCGTGATGACGAACATCTGGCCGATGCCGACGATGACGGAGAACGCCGCGAAGGTGAGGGCGGCATGCGACAGGCCGAAGGAGCTTGCGCCGCCGGTGAAGAGCACGGTGACGATCCACACCGCAACGGTTGCGGCAAAAGACCAGATCCATGGTTTTCTGGTGATGGAAGCGAGCCCATTCATTGGTTTTTCTCCCGCTTTTCGAGACGGTTGAGCAGGATGCGCAGTGCAAGCACGATGATAAGGATCGCCCCTTGGGCACCGATCTGCCAGTCCGGCGAAATGCGCATGAAGGACAGGAAGGAGCCTGCGAGCGTCAGCGTCAAAGCGCCGATGACGGCACCGATGGGCGATACTCTTCCGCCGACAAATTCGCCGCCGCCGAGGATGACGCCGGCGATCGACAGCAGCGTGTAGCGCAGGGCGATATTGGCGTCGGCCGATGTCGTCAGGCCCACAAGGGCGATACCGGACAGCACCGCGAATAAACCGGCCAGCGCAAAGGTGGCGGCGCGGATGCCGATGACCGACCAGCCGGAACGCTCGACAGAGCGGAAATTTCCGCCGACGCCGCGCATCAGCACGCCGAACGAGGAGCGCATGACGATATAATGGGCGATGACCGCAATCAGGATGCTGGCGACGATCGCGATCGGCACGAAAGGCGGTTTCGCCGTCATCAGGGTGCGGATGAAGGCTGGCGCCTGGCCGCCCGGCGAAGGCAGAATAAGAACGGCGAGGCCGCCCCAGACGAAGCTCATGCCGAGCGTGACAACGATGGAGGGCAGGGCGCGGATATGGATGACGGCCCCAAGCACAGCATAAACCGCTATCGCTCCGGCAAAGATCGCAATACCGAGCAGGGGCGTCGTTTGCAGGAAGGTGGCGGTGACGCAGGCGCAGAAGCTGACGAAGGTGCCCATCGACAGGTCGAGATCATTGACCGACATGATCAGCATCTGCGCAATGGTGGCGAGCGCGATCGGCACAGCCAGATTGAACAGCAGGTTCATGCCGGTGTAGCTCATGGCACGCGGCTGCATGTAGAAGACCGCGGCGAGCAGGAAAGCGAGCGAGGCGGCGGGAATGACGAGGCGGAGGGCGTTTGCCGAGAGTTTCATGCGTGGTCTTCTCCGGCAAAGGAGGCGGCCAATACATTCTGCTCGGTAATGTCATCGCCGACGAGCTCGGCCTGGATGGCGCCATCGCGGAAGACGTAGACCCGGTCACAAAGGCGGATTTCATCCATTTCGGTGGAGTACCAGATGAAGGTGCGGCCGTGAGAGGCTTCAGTTCTCAAGATATCGTAGACCTCCTGTTTCGTGCCGATATCAACGCCGCGCATCGGGTCGTCCATCAAGACGGTGCTGGCGGTGGTGGCGAGCGCACGGGCGAAAAGCACCTTCTGCTGGTTGCCGCCGGAGAGGGACAGGATCTTGTTGCCCATATCAGGCGTGCGGATTTCGATGCGCTTTTTCCACTGATCGCCGCGTTCGGTCTCCTTCGCCCTGTCCACCACGCCTGCGGATGAAATATCCCTGAGTGACGCGATGGACAGGTTCTTGAGGATGCTCCACAGCGGGAAGGTGCCGTTGAGGCTGCGGTCACCTGCGACAAAGGCGATATCGGTCTTGCGCGCCAGCAGCCAGCTGCTGTTGCGGGCAAGGTAAAGCTCGAGAAGCGCTTCGGTCTGGCCATGGCCGCCAAGACCGGCAAGGCCGATGATCTCACCGCGAAAGGCCTCGAAGGCAAGGCCTTCGCCCCGGCGCGCCGGCATGGACAGCACCTTTTCGCCCGCCTTGCGGTTTTCGAGTTTCTGCCTGTCCTGCGGCTTGACGACGCTGCCCATGGCTTCCACCAGCGTGCGCGTGGTGAATTCGCCGGCCGGCCGGTTGGCCACCACGCGGCCATCCTTCATCACCACGATCCGGGTGGCGGTCGAAAGAATCTCGCCGAGAATATGCGAGATCAGCAGAACGGAACCGCCCGTGCGCACGAAACGACGGACATAGTCCATCAATTGTTCGGCCAAGCCGGCGTCGAGCGAGGAGGTGGGTTCATCGAGGATCACCAGCCTCGGGGCCTCAGGTGTGCGGCAGAAATTGATGGCGATTTCCACCATTTGCCGCTCGGCAATGGAAAGCTCGGCAATCGTCAGTTCGCAATCGATGCTATGCCCGGGAAAAATCTCGTCCAGCGTCTGGCGGATCATGGCAAGAGCGCGCCCGCGCCAGTTTCGTCCGCTGATAGTGGCATGCATGATGCGTACATTTTCGCTGATCGTCAGGTTCGGGCAGAGCGAGAATTCCTGAAACACGCAGCGCACGCCGCTCGCACGCGCGGCGGCGATGCCGTGGCGGTTATGGTCACTGCCGTAGGAAATGGAGCCTTCATGCGGCGTCAGCCCGCCATTGATGACGTTGACGATCGTGGATTTTCCCGCGCCATTATGGCCGACGAGGCCGAGGCATTCCCCGGCACGGATGACGAGATCGGCCCCATCCAGCGCCTTGACCGCGCCAAACGCGACCTTCACGCCGCGTGCGGCGACGACTTCTTCCGCCTCGATGATGTCATTCATGAGCAATTGCGCCAGTGATCTGAAATTGAATATGTGGGGCACTGCGGCGCCTCTTTCGAAAGCGCCGCAGGGTCAGGCATCGAACCGTAGACTACTTCGCCGAGGAAATGACCTTCTGGGCATCCTCAAGCGAGTATTCGACATTCGCAACGCCACCCTTCTGGGTGTTCTTGAGGTTCTCCTCAAGGTTCGCCTGGTCGATGCGCAGGAAAGGAACCGTCAGGTCCTTCTTCACTTCCTTTCCATCGAGAATCTGCTGCGCCACCCAGAATGCGAGCGTCGAAACGCCCGGAGCGATGGAGACGGACATGGTCTCGTAACCGCTGGCATCCTTCTGCTGTTTCCACCATTGCAGCTCGTCTTCGCGGTTGCCCATCACGATCGTCGGTGTCGGGCGCTTGGCAGCGGCGAAAGCCTGTGCCGCACCATAACCGTCACCGCCCTGGGTTACGACGGCCGCGACTTCAGGAAGGCTCGGCAGAATACCGGCGACGGCGCGCTGGGCGACATCCTGTGCCCAGTCGCCATTGACCGAACCGACGATCTTGAACTGCGGGTTCTTGGCAACGGCATCGACGATACCGGCATGGATTTCGTCATCCACGGAAACACCGGCGAGACCGCGGATTTCGAGCAGGTTGCCGCCCTTCGGCATGGCCTTGGCGAGGTAGTCGATCTGGCTTGCACCCATCGCCTTGAAATCCACCGCGATGCGCCAGGCGCAGGGCTCGGTGACGATGCCATCGAAAGACACGACGGTGATGCCGGCATCACAGGCTTCCTTCACCGCGCCGTTAAGCGCGGTCGGCGAAGCGGCGTTGATGACGATGGCGTCATAACCCTGCAGGATGAGGTTCTGGATTTGGGCTGCCTGTTCGGTCGCCTGGTTTTCCGCTGTCGTGAAGGCGTCGGCTGCGGCCACCTGCTTGTCGGCGACGGCTTGCTTGGTGATCTTGTCCCAGCTGGTCAGCATCGCCTGACGCCAGGAATTGCCTGCGTAATTGTTTGAAAGCGCAATTTTTTTGGCCGACGTATCGGCATGTGCGGTGATCGGCAGAGCTGCGCATGCGACAGCGGCCGATGCCAGAAGCATCTTTCTGAAAGCCATTGATTTCCTCCCTGGTGGCTTGCCCTTTCGGGGTCCCGGAATCCTCCTCTGCCACAAATCTCCTCGGCGGCAGACGAAATCCCGTTGCACTGGAGCTCCGTTCCCCAGTACAAGCAAGAATGACCAATAAGATTTGGCTTGTATAGGCGGATCACGGCAATCTTACTGCGGGTTTCCGCAGAAAGCATGCGGGAACCCGCAGGACGAAACGGCATTCCGGGCGCAGAATGGATGATGCGGCGCTCTAGTGTGCTTAAACCTGCGCCGCCCGATGTCGATTCGGCAGGCGCTTGGGAGGGCGTCGGCAAATGTTGGATACGCCGAAAAGCGCGCTTTTTCATCACTACATGGGCATTTCGCGCCTGCTGGCCGGGCAGCTGGAATTCAACGCCATTATTCAGGCGGTTGCGACCGAGATCAGTCATATCATCCCGCATGACCACATGGATGTTTGCATCAAACAGCTGGATGACAAGTACCACATCGCCTATGAGAGCGGGCTTGTCAGCGCCTGGAGCAAACACCCGCCTGCACTTTTGACCGGAAGTCCCATCCGCTCCCTCCTGTCCGGAGAGGTCGAGCATCTTCTGAGCAGCGATGCCTGCGCCGATCCCCGATTTCACTTCAAGGGCGCCTTTTCCAGTCCCATCCATGAACTCGACCTGCATAGCCGTCTGCATGTTCCGATGAAGGTGCACGGCGATATCATTGGTGCGCTCAGCTGCTCATGCCATCGAGCCAATGCCTATACGATGGAGGACGTGGCCAATGCGCGCGCAGTGGCGGATCTGCTGGCACCCTATTTCTATGCCATCCGCGCCGCCGAGCAGGCGAAACGTTCAGCCATCGAGGAGGCGCGTGCCAATGCTCGCGAAGAAGGACTTCGCCTCGGCGCCCTGCAATTGACGGAGGCTCTCGAGGCCGAACGTCAGCGGATCGGCATGGACCTGCATGACCAGACTCTGGCCGATCTGACGAGGCTGGCGCGACGTATCGAGCGCATGAGCCATTCGGCGGATATGTCGGGCGATATGCTGGAACCGGTTGTCCGGAGCCTTCAACATTGCATGCAGGACCTGCGCGAGATCATCGAGGAAGCAAAACCCTCGATCCTGCAGTTGTTCGGGGTCGTTGAGGCAATCGAGACCTATGTCGACCGCTCCGTGCGCGATAGCGGCTCGGTTATAAAGTGGTCTGTCACCGATGAGACCGACGGCCTGGTGGAGAGGCTCGACAAGACGGTGGCGATCTCGCTGTTCCGCATCGTACAGGAGGCGGTCAACAACGCCATCAGGCATGCCCAGCCGGATACGATTGCCGTGACGCTCTCCGCGGTTGATGGCGGGTTGAGGGTGACCGTGAGCGATGACGGCAATGGCGGCGGTGACAATGCTGCCTCCGGCGGTCTCGGCATTGGCAATATGAAGACAAGGGCACGGCTGATTTCGGCCCGTTTTGATATTTCCGGCAATGAAGCCGGAGCGGGCACCCGCATCACTGTTACGCTGCCGCGAGGTGCTTTCGATGCCCGGGAGGATGTTTGACATGGACGTGCTGATCGTTGAGGACGATGTGCTGCACCGCGCCTATCTGAGTGAGGCCGTGAGGGCGGCGCTGCCGGAATGCGACAATGTTCTGGAGGCCGCAAATGGCAGGGCGGGCGAGAAGCTCGCGCGCGAAAATCGGGCGGCTCACATCGTCATGGATTTGCAGATGAACGAGCGCAACGGCATCGAGGCGGCGCGTACCATCTGGAAGGAGCGGCCTGATACGCGCATTCTTTTCTGGTCGAACTATTCGGATGAAGCCTATGTACGCGGCGTTTCCCGCATTGTGCCCGAAGGTGCCGCCTATGGCTATGTGCTGAAATCTGCTTCCGACGATCGCCTGCGGCTAGCGCTCAGGAGCATCTTCATCGAGGCGCAATGCGTGATCGACCGGGAAGTGCGCGGGTTGCAGGAGAAGAGCCTCGGCAAGGCCCACGGTTTCACCGATTCCGAATATGAAATCCTCATCGATGTCGCGCTGGGCCTCACCGACAAGGCGATTGCGCGCCGCCGAAACCTGTCGCTGCGCAGCGTGCAGAACCGGCTGCAAAGCCTCTACGAAAAGCTGAACGTGCATCAGGCGGCCGGTGATGAGGAGGCGGAAGGCCGATTTAATCTTCGAACGCGCGCCGTTACCGTGGCATTCCTGCGCAAGCTTTTGAATTACAGCGCGCTGGAACGGGCTGAGCGAGACCTGTCGGAATGGGCGGGGAGCCGTTGAGTTATCAGGGGAGGAAGGCCAGCAGCCGTCTTTCATCCGCCCTGAGGCCCGAGACGGGTTTTGCCCCGACCTTCAAGATGCGGCTGAGCTTTTTCTGGGCCTTTTCTTCCGTCGCGATGTCGAGGACGGCGGGATGCACATAGCTCTTGCGGCAGATCGCCGGTGTGTTTGAAAGCTCCGCCGCCGCTGCCTGGCACATGCCCTTGATGCTCGGCTTTTCGCCCGCCGCCACATGTTCCATCGCATTGCAGAAGGCAGCGAGTGTTCCACCCCAGGTGCGGAAGGTCTTGGCTGAAATGCCCTGGCCGCCAATGCGCGCGAGGTAGGCGTTGAGGTCGCTGGAATCGACGGAATGCACCCGGTTTTCGCTATCCTGCCAGACGAAAAGCTCCTTGCCGGGAAGATCGGCGATCTCCTCGAGGATTTTCTGAAGGCGCGGATGACGCAGCTGCCGTTTCACCTTCTGCCCGCCCTTGGCAGCAAAGCGCAACTCGATTGTCTCACCAAAGGACACGTGGCGCTTGAGCAGGGTCGTCGCGCCATAGGTGCCGTTGGTTTCGAGATAGGAGCGGTTGCCGACGCGCAAATAGGCGGCGTCGAGCAGCAGTGTGAGCGCGGCAAGCGTCATCTCCTGCCCGTGGTCCTGTTTTCCGACGTCCGCCAGCGCGCGACGGCGGATGGTGGGCAATGCCTTGCCGAAGCTTTTCAGCTGAAAGAATTTGGTTTCTCCGCGTAGCGCATGCCAGTCGGGATGATAACGATATTGCTTGCGTCCCCGGGCGTCGAAACCGGTTGCCTGAAGATGCCCGGCCGGATCAATGCAGATCCAGACATCCCTGTAAGCGGGTGGCACGCCCAGCGACTTGATGCGTTTCAGTTCGACGCTGTCGGAAAGAAGTTCGCCGCCCGGAAGGCGATAGCAGAAGCCACGCCCGCGCTTTTCGCGAGCGATACCCGGTTCCTGATCGTTGACATAGGCAAGGCCGAGTTTGGCAAGAAGACGGGTAGGCGGCTGTGGCATGGTTGTTTCCGGCACGTTTGAGGTTGCGGGAAACGAAAAACAGGCCACCTTCGTTCCGGCAGCCTGTCTTCCTGTTGTGGGTTTAATCAGCCGGCCCTGGCGATCCGCAAAATCTGTGAGTTGCCGCCGCCGCGCTCTTCGGTCACCGCATAGACGGCGCCGTCCGGGCCAACTTTCACATCGCGAATGCGCGCCTCCAGCGGCAGTCG
This sequence comes from Agrobacterium tumefaciens, assembly GCF_017726655.1. NCBI lineage: Bacteria > Pseudomonadati > Pseudomonadota > Alphaproteobacteria > Hyphomicrobiales > Rhizobiaceae > Agrobacterium > Agrobacterium tumefaciens. Next base: position 587,528 of record NZ_CP072309.1, on the reverse strand, counting down.
GCTTTCAGTCGCAACCTTGTCGCCATCGATGTGCAGGATGACCAGACCCTGGCTGACCAGGCCGCCAACGATGAAGGCGCCCTTCCATTCGGGTATCTGGTCACCGTCATAAAAGGCCATGCCGGAGGGGCCGATAACGGGGTCCCAATAGTATACGGGCTGCTCCATGCCTTCCTTGGCGGTGATACCTTCACCCACTTCGCCGCCGCTATATTCTATGCCATAGGTGATGACTGGCCAGCCATAGTTCAGCCCTGCCTTTGGAAGGTTCAACTCATCGCCGCCCTTCGGTCCATGCTCGACGGTCCAGAGTCGGCCTTGGCCGTCGAGGGCCGCCGATTGCAGGTTGCGATGGCCATAGCTCCAAATTTCCGGCAGAGCGTCCTGCTGGCCGGCGAAGGGATTGCCCTCAAATGCCTTGCCGTTGGCATCGATGCGGAAAACCTTGCCGAGACCACTCGACAAATCCTGCGCCTGAACGCGGGGCGTTGCGTCCGACCGCTCGCCAACAGTGACGTAAAGCTCGTTGTTGGGGCCGAAGACGAGGCGGGAGCCGAAATGTTTGTCGCCGTCATAGGTCGGCATCTGGCGGAAGATTACCGAGACATCCTCCAGTTTTGCCGCACCGCCCTCTTCACTCAATCTCGCAGAGGCAACGGACGTACCGTTGCCGCCCTCGCGTGGTTCGGAAAAGGAGAAGAAGATCTTACGGGATGTCTCGAAGTCGGGCGCCAGCGCGATATCGAGAAGACCGCCCTGTCCGTCGGACGCAACCTCAGGCACACCTTCCAGCGCCGGGCCCGTCTTGCCATCTGCGACGATATGCATGGCGCCTTCCTTGGCAGCAACGATCATACGACCGTCTGGCAGAAATTCCATGGACCAGAGATGCGGCAGACCCTCTGCAACGACGGTTTTTTCCACGTTTGGCTGGTTTGCGGCTTGGGGAGCGCGTGTCTGTCCCTCAAAGGCCGGTTTCTGATCCGGCGCATTCGGCCGTTTCGTTTCGGCAGCCGGAGCGGTCTGGGCGTGGGCGATCCCGGAAAGCGGCAAGGCAAAGAAGGCACACAGGATCGTTGAGCTCAGAAATCGGGTCTTATGGAACATGGGTCTCCCTTCCTTCGTTAAGGTCTTGCGAAAAACCATCTGGGAAGGGATTCGTTTCGTTCGATAGTTTCAAGAAAACTTGATCATCGCGTGTGCAGCCCTCGCACTTTTTCTAACCCGTAGGAATTCATACGGAACCCTATTCCTTTGGCCGCGTTTGGCATCGGTTAGACGGAGGGTGACATGCAGATCATTGACAACAAGACGATAGATGGGAACCAGACCAAACCGATCCTGAACGTTGCGGAATTCTGCCGCCGTTACAGGCTCGATAAGGCTGAAGAATCGCGGCTGAGGAAGTTATTCGGTGACTTCGCGTCGCGCCATGAATTGCTGATGAATGCTCAGCGTAAGCCGAACTTTCGCTGATCAGCAATCGTCCTCAACGGATTTTCCAAAGATCATGAAGACGTCGTAACGGGTGTTTTTACCCGTTATCTGGTGAGAGGGCTTGCGAATGCCCGGCATCGGATCTGCGCGCAACGGCCATTTCAGGACGACGCGTTTTGTGGCATTCTCCAGCGCAGCCTCCATAAGTTCCACCTGATCCTGATCTGCCCCGACGAGCTCCCTCAACACCCGCATTTCTTTTTTCACCAGCGCCGTATTGTGGCGGGGAGGATGCATGGGGTCGACGATGACCACTTCGGGTGAAAGTTCCTTCAGTAGATACCGCGAATCCCCATGGACCAATGTCATGCGGGCTGCCGCCTCAGCGTAGGCGCCGCCCGCCTCCGTTGCGCGCCGGATACCATCGGTGAGATGCGCATGCATGTCTGGCGAGCGTTCGATAAGGGTGACCTCCGCTCCGAGCGATGCGAGCAGGAAGGCATCCCGCCCCAGCCCGGCCGTGGCATCCACGATCTTTGGGGTGCGGCCTTTGGTGAAACCGGCGGCCTTGGGCAAGGCTTGCCCGCGCCCCTCGCCGGAGCGGAAGCGGTGTCCGACCGCGCCGCCGACGAAATCCACCACGAAGCTTTCGTTCGGTTCTTTCATCTCGGGCCTCAGAACGGACAGGCCACGGTGTAGGTGACGCCACGACCATCGGGATGACGGAAGCCGACTTCCTGTGCATGCAACATGAGGCGCGGCGCGGCAATGCGTGCATCCCCCTCGGCATAGAAGTCGTCGCCGAGAATGGGGTGGCCAAGTGCCTTCATGTGGACCCGCAATTGATGCGTGCGGCCGGTGAGAGGCGTCAGCGCCAGTCGGGTTGCCGGAAGCGGCAAACGCTCGAGCACCCGCCAGAGGCTTTGCGCCGGCTTGCCATTTTCATGGTCGACCCGGTGGCGCGGTTTGTTCTCGGGATCGATGGCAAGTGGCAGGTCCACTTCACCCTCCTCGCCCTTCACCTCGCCCCAGACAATTGCCACGTAGGATTTTCGCGTCTGGCGGTTTTCAAACTGTGACGCAATTGCCGCATGGGCCTTGCGGTTTAGGGACATCAGCACGATTCCAGATGTGTCCTTGTCCAGGCGGTTGATCATCAGCGCTTTCGGGAACTCTTTTTGGACGCGCGTCATCAGGCTGTCGGAAAGCGCAGGATCGCGCCCCGGCACTGAGAGGAGTCCGCTCTGCTTATCCAGCACCAGCAGATCGTTGTCTCGGTGCACGATGGTGAGCCATGGATCGAGCGGCGGGTTGTAAACGGGGTTCGATAGCTCTGAAGACATGCGCTTCCATAACATGAATTTCGGGCTCGGACAGGCGCTCTAATCTGGAATTTGCAGGTTGACGCGGCCGCTCGTAAGGTCGCTGAGAAGCCGGGTGAGCCTTTCAGCGTCCTCGGCTGGAACCGAGAGCAGCATATCCGCGCCCGTGCCGGTAAAGTCTTCTTTTTCCAGCCGCAGGTTCGGCGCCGCGGAAAGCCGCGATTTTACCAGCGCCAGATCGGAAAATGGGCAGGTTAACGTGGCGCTGACATAGGCAATGACAGGGGAGGTTTCGCCAAGCCGCAGGCACGCTGCCGCGGTGCCGCCATAGGCGCGCATCAATCCGCCGCTGCCAAGCAGGATGCCGCCGAACCAGCGGATGACCAAGACTGCGACATTGTCGAGCGCCTGACCGTCGATGGCCTGAAGGATCGGCTTGCCTGCCGTGCCCGACGGCTCGCCGTCGTCGCTGAAGCGATAGGTCTGGCCGCTTCGCCACGCCCAGCAATTATGGTTCGCATCGGGATCGGAATGCGCTGCCAGAAAGGTCTTCGCGTCGTCTTCGCTCGTGACGGGTGCAGCAAAGGCGAGGAAGCGGCTTTTCTTGATATCCTGCGAAAAGGTGACGGGGCGGTCGAGCGTGAACATGCACGTTTCATTATCGCATATATTCGCACGCGGAAATCGGTATAAGGCACGGAACAGTGAAACTAAGCATGGAGAGGGTTTTGGGCGAGGCAAGGCAGGTCGCCATCGTCGGCGGCGGCCCGGCAGGCTTGATGGCGGCGGAAGTGCTTTCAGCCGCCGGCCATGCCGTGACCGTGTTCGAGGCGATGCCGACCGTGGCGCGCAAATTGCTCATGGCCGGGAAATCTGGCCTCAACATTACCCATGCCGAAGGCTATGACAGTTTCCGCCAGCGCTTTGGTGATGCGGAACCACGCCTGCGCGCCGCTCTTAATGATTTTACGCCTGATATGCTGCGCAACTGGGTTGAGCGTCTGGGGCAGGACACCTTTGTCGGCACCTCCGGTCGGGTCTTTCCCAAAGCGATGAAGGCTTCGCCGCTGCTGCGCGCCTGGCTTGCCCGGCTGGAGGCGCAAGGCGTCACCATCAGGACGCGGCACCGCTGGACGGGTTTTTCCCGCGAGCAGCTGGTTTTCGCGACACCGGAGGGCGAGATTGCCGTCAAGGCCGATGTCACTCTTTTGGCACTTGGCGGCGCAAGCTGGCCGCGTCTGGGCTCCGATGCCGCATGGGTTCCGGTGCTTGCGGTCAGGGGTGTAGAGCTCGCTCCATTCCGCCCGGCCAATTGCGGTTTTGACGTTGATTGGAGCGATGTCTTCCGTGAGCGTTTTGCCGGTGAAGCGGTTAAATCCACGGTCACCATTTCGCCGGCGGGGGCCTTTCAGGGCGAATTCGTGATCACGAAGCACGGCATTGAGGGCAGCGTGATCTATGCCCATTCCGCCGCCCTGCGAGACCGGTTGAAAGAAGCAGGCAAAGCGTCGCTGACGATTGATCTTGCGCCCGGACGTACGGTGGAACGACTTAGCCGTGATCTGGGCAGGCTCGTCAGGAAGGAAAGTTTCGCAAACCGCATGCGTAAGGCGGCTGGCCTGTCTGCCGTGAAGGTCGGGCTTCTGCGGGAAATCTTTCCCGACATCGCCGCCATGCCGGACGAGTTTGTCGCCGCGAGAATAAAGCATGCAGAGATACCGCTTTTGGAGACGAGACCGATTGCCGAGGCAATCTCGTCGGCTGGCGGTATCGCATGGAGCGGCCTTGATCAGAACTATATGCTGGAGAAGCTCCCCGGCATTTTTGCTGCCGGGGAAATGCTAGACTGGGAAGCGCCGACAGGGGGGTATCTCTTGACCGCCTGCTTCGCCACCGGCAAGGCCGCTGCAAAGGGCATGGCCGCGTGGCTTGAGGGTTCAGCCTGACAGACGTTCAGCCGTGCCGGCCTCCTCGCCATGTGCGGTTCTGACGAGGCAGCGCATGATGGCGTCGGTGGTGACGGCGCCAAGCGTCTTGCCGTTTTCCCCGACGACCGTGGCGCTGCTGACATTTTCCCGGACGAGGGCGCGCAGGCCTTCTTCCACCGTCATGTCCGCATCGAGCTGAAGGCGGGACTGGCCGGCAAATTCCGGCTGTACGACGGCGCCGAGGCGAATAACGCGGCCGCGATTGACCTCTTCCACGAAGGCTTCGATATAGCTGTCGGCGGGCGACATGACGATTTCGGCCGCGGTGCCCTGCTGGATGATCTCGCCATCGCGCAGGATGGCGATTTTGTCACCGAGCCGCAGCGCTTCGTCGAGATCGTGGGTGATGAAGACGACAGTCTTCTTCAGTTCCTTCTGCAGTTCCAGCAGCACCGTCTGCATATCCACGCGGATAAGTGGATCGAGGGCCGAGTATGCTTCGTCCATGAGAAGGATTTCGGCGTTGTTGGTCAGCGCGCGGGCGAGCCCGACGCGCTGCTGCATGCCGCCGGAGAGCTGGTTGGGATAATGGTTCGAAAAACCTTCGAGGCCCACACGCCTGATCCAGACCTCTGCCCTTTCTTCGCGCTCACGCTTGTCGACGCCCTGCACCTCAAGGCCATAGACAACGTTTTGCAGCACGTTTCGGTGAGGCAGGAGGCCGAATTTCTGGAAGACCATCGCCGTCTTGTGTCGGCGAAACTCCAGAAGATCCGCTTCATTCAGACGGCAGACATCGCTGCCGCCGTAGAGGATTTCACCGGCCGTCGGGTCGATCAGCCGGTTGACGTGGCGGATCAGCGTCGATTTGCCGGAGCCGGAAAGGCCCATGATGACAGTGATCTGCCCGCCCGGCATGGTGATGTTGATATCACGCAGGCCGAGCACATGACCATGTTTGGCGTTGAGATCGGACTTGGACATGCCGGCTTTGACGGGTTCGACATAGTCCCCCGCCTTGGGGCCGAAGATCTTGTAGAGGCTGCGAATTTCGATCGATTGACTAGCCATGCGCCACTTCCCGGTGTTTTTGCAGGCGAAGGCCATAGGCCTGGCTGATGCGGTCGAAGATGATTGCGATGCCGACAATGGCAAGCCCGTTGAAGACGCCGAGCGTGAAATACTGGTTGGCGATGGCTTTCAGCACCGGCTGGCCAAGACCCTGGACGCCGATCATGGAGGCGATGACGACCATGGCGAGCGCCATCATGATGGTCTGGTTGATGCCGGCCATGATCGTAGGGAGAGCGAGCGGCAGCTGCACCTTGAAGAGCTTCTGGCGATTGGAAGAACCAAAGGCGTCGGCCGCTTCCAGGACATCGCGGTCAACCATGCGGATACCGAGATTGGTAAGACGGATCATCGGCGGAATGGCGTAAATGACGACGGCGATAACGCCGGGCACGCGGCCGATGCCAAGCAGCATCACGACGGGGATGAGATAGACGAAACTCGGCATCGTCTGCATGACGTCGAGAACGGGATTGATCACGTTCTGCAGGCGGTTGGAACGCGCCATGGCAATGCCGATCGGCAACCCGACGACGATGGACAGCACCGCGCAGACGAAGATCATCGAGACCGTCTTCATCGTGTCTTCCCACATGCCGAACCAGCCGATGGCGAAGAGAATGCCGCAACAGAGCGAAACAATGGTGGCACTGCGGCTGCCGAACCAGGCAAGAGCGCCGACAATAAGAATAACGACCGGCCAGGGCGCGCCGATCAAAAGCCTTTCCGCCCAGATGAGGAAGCTCTGAAGGGGTGTAAACAGCCCCTCGATTGCGCCGCCATAGGTTCGGGTAAAAGCCCGGAAACCTTCGTCGATGACTTTTTTCAGCGCGCGCAGAGAATCGTCATTCATGGTCGGAAATTTGAAAAGCCATTCCATATCCTGTTCTCCATGACGAACCGGAGGCGGGGACCAACGTCCTCCGCGCTTCGGGAGTAAAATCGCCAGAGCGTCGGGTGCCGGCTAGTCGCGGGCAGAACACTCTGTTGAACCCGCTGTATCGGCGATCCCGCCAGAGCCGGGATAGCCGATACGGCTCGGCGCCGCCGTTGACAGGCGCCGATACCGGGCAGATATGTAAGGACGCGCTCTTAGAGGGCGGCCTTGACCTTTTCAGCGACTTCGGGAGAAACCCAGCCCTTCCAGAGGTCTTCGTTCTCTTTCAGGAAATGCTTTGCGCCGTCCTCGCCGGTTGCCTGATTATCCGTCATCCAGGCGATCAGCTTGTTGACGGTGGCGTTGGTCCAGGCGCGCTTGTTGAGGTAATCCATGGCAGGGCCGGAACGATCGGCAAAGGATTTGCTGACCAGTGTCTGCACGTCGTCGATCGGCCAGGCGTTCGGCTTTGGATCGGCGCAATCGGCAACCGAAGTACAGCGCTTCCATTCGGCCGCGTCATATTCGGTTCCGAACCCGAGCTTTACCATTTCATATTTGCCGAGCAGTGAGGTTGGAGCCCAGTAGTAGCCGACCCACGGCTGCTTTGCTTCATAGGCCTTGGCGACAGAGCCATCGAGGCCGGCGGCAGAGCCGGTGTCGACAAGCGTAAAGCCGGCCTTTTCGCCGCCAAACGCCTTGAAAAGCTGCGCAGTAACCACGGTGCCGCCCCAGCCCTGCGGGCCGTTGAAAACAGCGCCCTTGGATTTGTCTTCCGGCGACGGGAAAAGTTCAGGATGTTTGAAGAGGTCAGGAATGGTTTTCAGATCCGGATTGGCCTCGGCAACATATTTCGGGATCCACCAGCCCTGGACAGCGCCGTCCGAAAGGATTTTAGCGGCCGCGACCACCTTGCCACCTTCGAGACCCTGCTTGACGATTTCCGGCTGCAGGCTGACCCAAGCCTCAGGGGCGATATCAGGCTGGCCTTTCTCGGCCATGGAGGTCAATGTCGGAACGGTGTCGCCGGTGACGATTTCGGCAGAGCAGCCGTAGCCCTTCTCAAGGATGAACTTGTCCAGATTGGCGGCAACTTCAGCCGACTGCCAGTTCATGCTGGCGATTGTAACGCTTCCGCAATCGGCAGCATAAGCTGCGCCGCCTGAAAAGGCGAAGCCTGCGGAAAGAATTGTGGCACCCAAAAGTATTTTCATTGTTGTTCCCTCTGGTCGCGGTGTGGCGAAGACCCGGGCGCTGACGGCACCGCGACCGCCAGCGCCCTTATTGAGGCTTAATAATTCGTTTGTCGCCATTCCGTTTGCGGCAATTTCTGGCGTATTGAGGATGCTCACCCTGAGGAGAAGGCGCCATTGCAGGGGTATTCGAGAAAAAATTCTGGCGTGAAGGCTTTGAAATAAATGGTTGATTAGCAGCAGCGCCAAGAAATTTTCAAACCGATGGAACTTTTTCATTTTTTTGAAAAAGCAGGGAACAAACCAACGAAGTTTCTGTTCTCTTGGACTTTTCTCCTATTCTGTATTACGGGAGATTTCCTCTCGATTTTTGTGGTGATGTTGAATGACCAATCTTCGTGCTGCCCCGGTATGGCCCATCGGCGGCGGTGAAACGGGTGAGCTTGTGCGCCGCTTCGACTGGTCGAAGACCTCGCTCGGTCCGATCTGTGACTGGCCACAAAATCTGAGACAAAAAGCCAACTCCGTCGTCAATTCACCCATTCCGCAGGTGCTGATGTGGGGCCGCGATCATGTGATGATCTACAATGACGGCTATGCGGAGATCGCCGGTAATTATCATCCGCAGGCGCTGGGCGGCACGGTGCCTGGCATCTGGCCGGAAATCTGGGACTGGAACAGCCGTATTCTCGAAGCCGGTTTTCGCGGTGAGGTCATGGCCTACCGCGACCAGCCGATGACGCTGATGCGACATGGCGCACCGGAAGAGGTGATCTTCGATCTGTTCTACACGCCGATCTACAATGAAGGCGGCACAGTCGACGGCGTTCTGTGCACCGTGCTTGAAAACACTGACAAGGTGCGGGCGCTGGAAGCGCTGGAGCAGAGCCGCCTGGAGCTTAGCCGGCTGACCAATGCACTGCCCATTCTGGTCGGGTATGTGGACTGCAATTACGTCTATAAATTCGCCAATGATGGCTATCTGGAGTGGTTTGGCCGTAGCGCCGATGAGGTGATTGGCCACAGTGTTCCCGATATCGTCGGCGAAGAGTTTTTTGCCGCGCGCAAACCCTATCTCGATCGGGCGCTCAACGGTGAGAGCATCGTCTCCGACACGGTCATCCGCCGGCCGGATGGCACAACACGCGCCGCCGAAATCCGCTATATGCCGCGTTACGTCGCCGATGGTTCCGTCAACGGGATCTATGTTCTGATCATCGATATCGAAGACCGCAAGCGGTCCGAGCAGGAAATCCTCATCAGCAATAACCGTTTCCGGGCGGCGGTGGAGGCGGTGCACGGGGTGCTTTGGACCAACAGTGCCGATGGCAGAATGCTGGGGGAACAGCCTGCCTGGGCGGCGTTGACAGGTCAGACGGCTGAAGAATACCAGGGTTTTGGCTGGGCCGATGCCGTGCATCCGGACGACCGGCAGGGGTCGGTGGATAGCTGGAACAAGGCTGTCGCCGAGAAGTCGACCTATATCTGGGAACACCGCGTGCGCCGTCACGATGGCGTCTATCGGACGTTTGCAATCCGTGGGGTTCCGATCTTTGATAAGAATGGTGCGATTGCCGAATGGGTGGGGGTCCACACGGACATCACCGAACAGCGTCAGGCTGAGGATACGCTCAAGGAACATGCCAGCAACCTCGAGCGCGAGATTCGCCACCGAATCAGGGCGGAAGAGCAGCTTCGGCAATTGAATGAAGGTCTTGAGGCCAGGGTCGAGGCGGAAATGGCGGAGCGACGCCAGGCGGAAAAAGCCCTGCTGCAGTCGCAGAAGATGGAATCCATCGGTCAGCTGACCGGCGGTGTGGCGCATGATTTCAACAATCTTCTTCAGGTGATTGCCGGAAATCTGCAACTGCTGTCGAAGGACGTGATCGGCAATGAGCGCGCCGAACGGCGGCTGGAGAACGCGCTGGCGGGCGTCCATCGGGGCGCGAAGCTCGCCAGCCAGCTTTTGGCCTTCGGCCGCCGTCAGGCGCTGGAACCGCGGGTCATCAACATTTCCCGTTTCGTCACGGGCATGGACGATCTGCTGCGCCGGTCGCTCGGCGAGGCGATCGAGGTGGAAGTCATCACCTCTGGTGGTCTCTGGAATACCTATGCCGACCCCAACCAGGTGGAGAACGCCCTTCTCAATCTCGCGATCAATGCGCGCGACGCCATGGAAGGTCACGGAAAACTGACAATCGAAGTCGGAAATGCGGTTCTCGACCGCGATTATGCCCGCAAGCATTCGGACGTTTCGCCGGGACAATATGTGATGCTCGCCGTCACCGATACCGGCTCCGGCATGTCGCCGGAGGTTCTCGAAAAGGTGTTTGAACCGTTCTTTTCGACAAAACCGGAGGGCAAGGGGACGGGCCTTGGCCTTTCGATGGTTTATGGTTTTGCGAAACAGTCCAGCGGCCACGTCAACATCTACAGCGAGGTAGGGCAGGGCACGACGGTGAAGATGTATCTGCCGCGCTCCGCTGCCGATGAGGACAGGGAAGTGGTCATGCCGACCGGTCCCATCGAGGGTGGAACAGAGACCATCCTGGTGGTCGAGGATGACGAGGAGGTGCGCAACACTGTCGTCGAGACGCTTGGCGACCTTGGCTACCGGGTGCTGACGGCGCGCGATGCGCAGGCGGGTTTGACCGTGGTGGAAAGCGGTATTCCGATCGACGTGATTTTCACCGACGTGGTCATGCCGGGGCCTCTGAAAAGCAGGGAAATGGCCCGCCGCGCACAGGAACGGCTGCCCAATCTCGCCGTTCTCTTCACCTCGGGTTACACCGAAAACTCCATCGTCCACGGCGGCAAGCTGGATGCCGGGGTCGAGCTTCTCTCCAAGCCGTATACGCGCGAAGCGCTGGCACGGCGCATTCGCCATGTCATCGCCAACCGCAAGCAGGTTTCCCTGGCAAGAGCGCGGCCGGCCGCCGCGCCGGGTCACGCGAAATCGTCGGGACTCCCCGGCGCAGCGGAGAAGGAAAACCGGTCAGTACGGGTTCTTCTGGTCGAGGATGATGAACTGATCCGGATGAACTCGACGGAGATGCTGTCGGATAGCGGCTTTGCCGTCATCGAAGCCGGAAATGCCGCTGAGGCGCTTCAGGTGATCGAGGCGGACCGCGTTGACGTTCTCGTTACCGATCTTGGCCTGCCCGACATGATGGGGGGTGAGCTGGCAGTGGAGGCCCTGCGCCGCAGACCGGGGCTAGCCGTCGTGTTTGCGACCGGCGACAGCAACCTGCCTGAGGGTGCGCCCGAAAATGCCGTGCTCCTGACAAAGCCCTACGACGAACAACAAATCGTTTCGGCAGTCCGACAGGCACACAGCACAAAAAGCGAGCTGGCGGAGTAAGCCGCCAGCCGTCGCGGCCCGGCTCGGATCGCAGAAGCGGGACGCCCCCTGCGTGCGGGGCGTGCCCTAGTAACCGCGAGCCATATCGACGGTTTCTGGAAGTTTGCCGCTTTCCCGCCAGGCGCGGACATTGCCCGCAACGATCCGTGCCGAACTTTCACGGCTTGTCGGCGCAGAGATATGCGGCAGGGCGGTGACTTTCGGGTGATGCCAGAATGGTGAGTCCACGGGCAGCGGTTCCTGCTCGAATACATCGAGTACCGCGTGGGACAGTCTGCCGGAATCGAGCGCTGCAATCAGGTCATCCGCGACGATCACCGCGCCGCGGGCGAAATTGATCACGGCTGCTCGCGGTTTCATTGCTGCCAGACGGTCGGCGTTGAGAAGGCCGCGCGTTGCGTCCGTAAGCGGGACGAGGCAGACGAGAATATCGCTTTTTTCCAACAATGCCTGAAGGCCATCGTCTCCATTCAGGGTTTCCACACCTGGGATCGCCTTTTCCGATCGGCTCCAGCCGGAAACATTAAAACCGGCATGGATGAGACGGTCCGCAGCCGCCATGCCAAGCGCACCGAGACCGAGGAGCCCAACTGTCGTCTCGGCGGGATGGCGGTAGTCCAGCTCCTGCCACAATGCTTTTTGCTGGTTCTCGCGGTAGGCGGGCATGTCGCGCTGTAGATAATAGGTCCATGCAAGCACTGCTTCGGCCATGACGCGGGAAAGCTCCGGGTCTTTAAGCCGGACGATAGGCGGCGCCTTTTCTCCCAATTCCAGCACCAGCCGCTCGACGCCCGCCCAGAGGCTATGAATCCAGGTCAGGCCGGGAAGGGCCGCGATATCGGCCGGATCTGGATTGGCGACGATGGCAAAATCCACGACCCGCCTTTGCTCGTCCGTTAATTCTGAAAAGGAGAGGATCACCTCCTGCGGCATTGCGGCGCGCAGCGCCTGTTTCCACACGGTTTCCGTTTCCGCATTCATCCGTGAAACAAAGGCGATAGGTGATGGCATGGCATTGGTCCTGCTTGCGATTTTGATGGCACGCCATCAATGCGCAATTTTGGAAGAAATGCATAGGCCACAGGCGGGATTTTACGTTTCTCCCGTCACCCCGGACGCGATCGGCGTCCAGCCGACGCGCGCCTGCCAGACGTACAGGTTCTCCTCAGCCAACGACTTGGATGGCTGTTCCCCGGCTCGAAGGCCGGGGTGACGGCGTGGGATGGTAAGTTTGCTGGATCGCCCAGTTCCCGAGTTGCCTTCGTGTCGACAGCCCGCTCTTCACCGGGCCGTTTCATGATCAGGCATCTTCCTTAACCGGCGGTTTTGCGTCGCCGTAATAGGCCGAGAATTTCTCGTGATAATGCTCCGAACCACCGGGGCCGGCGTAGCGCTGAAGTTCCGTCATGTCCGTCTTGTTGAGCACGATGCCGAGCGTTTTGTTGGCGATCTGCGGCTCGTTGGCCATCAGGTTCTGCACCATCTGGATTGGCGTCTTGCCCCATTCGGTGACGAAGACAAAGCCATCCACCTGCGGCGCAAAGGCCTTGGCATCGATGACGGGAACCACGGGGGCAAGGTCAACGATGATGTAATCGCAGGCCTCGCGGGCGGAGTCGATGAATTTGCGCATGCCGGACGAGGAGAGCAACTCGCTCGAATGGGCGAACTGGTTGCTGGTCGAAACCGGCAGGATGCCCATTTTCGTGCGGGTATCCACCTTTACCGCCTGCGTCCACGGAACTTCATCGAGCACCACTTCCACCAGTCCGGCGGATTGGCGTGTCGTCAGCATGCGGCTAAGGCCGGGGTTGCGGATATCGGCATCCACGACAAGCGTGCGCTTACCGGTCGAGGCGATCAGGCCGGCGAGATTGAGCGCCACGACCGACTTGCCCTCGTTTGGCAGGCAGGAAATGACGCCGATGACCCGGCACTGGCGTTCCTGAATGACGACATCGGCCGTGAGCTTCACGTTGCGCAGCGTCTCCGCGAAGCTGGAGCGCGGGCTGTCGACCGCAAGGCGCAGCATTTTCTGGAACGAGACCTGACCGCTTTCGTCAAGTGTTGCGTTTTCTCCGCCAGGAGTGGCGGCGCTATTGCCTGTTTTGGCATTTTCGACGCCGCGTTCACCAATGAAGGGAAGGTAACCCAGAAAGCGCATGCGCAGATTGTCACGCACGTCGTTGCCAGTGTGGAAGAAGCGGTCCCGGAACTCCAGAAGTGCGGCAATGCCGCCACCGAGCATCAGGCCCAGAACCACTGAAAGCGCCATGGTCATGGTCTTTTTCGGGCTGGAAGGGGATGTCGGCAGGCCGGCTTCGGAGATGATGCGGGCCTTGGCGATCGGTAGCGACTGCTTCTGCGAAGCCTCTTCGAAGCGTCCGAGATAGGACTGATAGAGGGTGCGCAGTGCCGTCGCCCGCTGCTCAAGCTCGCGCAGCTGCACCATGGTGATATTGGCTGCCGAATTTCGGCCAGCCACCTTATCGATGCTGTCGCGCAATGACTGAACGCGCGAATTGGCGACGTCATATTCGTTCTTGAAGCTGCCGGTCAGCTGCTGCAACTCCTGGAAAATCTGCTGCGATACTTCCTTCTTTTCCGCTTCGAGCGCGGTCGCCTGCGGATGATCGGCGCCGAACTGCTGGACGATGCCGCGCTGCCGGTCGGAAATGGTAATGTAACGCTTGCGAAGATCCTGAATGACCGAATTGTCGGTGTCGCGGGCCGAGACAACGGCGTTGTCGACGGCTGTTTCCGGTCCACGGTCGATGATCGATTTATATTGATTGTAACGGGCAGATGCCGTGGCTGCATCCGCCTGCGCAGAAATCAGCTGGCCATTGAGATCGGCAAGCTGGCTTTCCGACATCAGTTCGCCGCGTGACGATACGATATTGTTGTCGGACCGGAATTTCTGAACCGCGAGTTCCGCTGCCTGGGCGCGCTGATTGAGGTCGGTCAGACGTTCCTGCAGCCAGACAGAAGCACGTTCACTGGCGTCGAAATTGGCGTTCAGCTGTTCGGTGAGATAGGCCTGCGCATAGGTCTTGGCGATCTGCGCGGCCAGCTGACGATCTGTCGAACGCGTGGAAATGGCGATGACCGAGCTGCGGCCGACACGTTCCACCGTCAGCGACTGCTGCAGCACGGCGGCGGCTTTTTCCCGCCGTCCGGCGCGGATTGCGGCTTCGGAGACTGGCGGGTCGCCCGGCAGCACGAGGTCGAGGATGCCCCGAACGGAGGATTTGACGAGTTCGACCGGGGACATCGCTGGATTGACGATCGTGTCGTTCTCGTCAAGCTTGGCCTTGTCGACGACGGTCAGCGCCATTTCCTTGGATTTCAGGATTTCCACGGCGCTGGCGATGCGGTTGTCGACGATCTGGGCGGCGGGCACCGGCGATTCCTCTTCGGCGTAACGCGAGAGGCTTTCATCGAGCAGCACCTGCGTCATCGCGGTGTAAACAGGGGTCGCGAATACCAGATAGAGGCCGGCGAGGACCACAGCGGCAATGACGGAGGCGGCAATGACATTGGCGCGGCGCACCACGGCGGCCCACAGGCGGTCGAGGTCGATAAACGTATCGGAATCCTTGCCGGATTCCGGAAAACCAATATTGGATTTAAAGGTCTTGTGGTGCATGGACCTACCTTGTGAATTAAAAATGGTACGCGGGAAGCCGAGCAACACTCGCCTTCCCGCCTCCCGTTATTGGTGCGCCGGCCGCCTCCCCGGCGGCGCGATTAAAGTCAGGCCGCCTGTACGCGGCTTTCGTGGTTCGCCACCAGTTCCTTCACCGAAGCGAGAACCTGTGCTTCCATGTCCGCCCGCATCAGCGAAAAGGCGACGTTGGCGGCAATGAACCCCTGCTTGCTGCCGCAATCAAAGGTGCGGCCCGAATATTTCTGCGCGTGGAACGGCTGTTTTTCCGCAAGATGTTTCATGCCATCGGTCAACTGAATTTCATTGCCCGCGCCACGCTCCTGCTTGGCGAGAATATCGAAGATTTCCGGCTGCAGAATATAGCGGCCATTCAGGTAATAATTCGACGGCGCCTTGGATGGTTCCGGCTTCTCGACCATTTCGGTGACGGCAAAGCCGTGGTTGACCTTCTGGCCGACGCCGACGACGCCATAGGAAGAGACTTCTTCCGGCAGGCATTCCTCCACACCGAGAATATTGCCACCGACTTCGTCATAAAGCTCCATCAGACCGGCAATGCAGCCGCGCGCGCCATAGGAGACCATGTCAGGCAGCAGCAGGGCAAATGGCTCCTTGCCCACCAGTTCGCGCGCGCACCAGACGGCGTGGCCGAGACCGAGCGGAACTTGCTGGCGGGTGTAGCTGACCGTCCCTGCAACGGGCAGCATCTTTTCCAGCTGCAACACCTGCACGGTCTTGCCGGAGCGGGTCAGCGTATTGATGAGTTCCGGCGCGCTGTCGAAATAGTCTTCGATGGCGGTCTTGTTGCGGCTCGTGACGAAAATAATGTGCTCGATGCCGGCCTGCATGGCTTCATCGACAGCATATTGCACGACCGGACGATCCACGATCGTCAGCATTTCCTTCGGCATCGCCTTGGTGGCGGGCAAAAACCGCGTGCCGTTGCCGGCTACCGGAATGACGGCTTTTCTGACAGTTTTGTTCAGGTCCATCGCGTTCTCCTTCATCAAGGTTTCATCTGTCCCCAGTCCCCGCGCAGACATGGTCCGCGCGCAAATTTTATGAAATCTGCCTTTTCACCCCTGTATTCGCCGCGGGCGCAAATATCGCGTCCCGCAGCCTCCTCAGCCGCACTGCAATGGGCATTCGCAAATGCCCCAATACGGCGGGATCTTTGATCGTGGTCTTCAAAGCGCCAAGTACCGAGCGGCGCTTGATGTTTTCCACCAAAGTCAGAAAATTATGCGCAAGCTGAAGGCTGCGGGTCCTCGCTTGCTGCGCGTCCATGGCGGTGGGCAGAAGAGTATAGTGGCTCAGGAAATCCTCATCGGCCCGCATCATCGCCTCAACGTGGTGCAGTTCAAGCACGCGCGAAATCGAGCCCTCGCGGATATTGTAGATATAGCCCGGCTTCGGTTCGATGACGCAGAGGCCGCCGGCGGCGAGCGCCGAGGCGAGCAGGATATAATCCTCGCCGATGCGGATGTCCTCGCGGAAGCGCAGCCCCTCGCTATTGAGGAAATCGCGCCGGAACATCGGTTTCATGTAGCCGAAATTGAAAGTGGAGCGGAACAGGATGTTGGAGGAAATGAAGTCCTCAAGCGTCAGGACCGGCCTTTCCTCAAGAAACTCTTCCGAAAACATCGTCTCCATCGGCCGCCCATCGGTGTAGACAACATCGAGATTATCGACAACGATCGCTGCACCCGCGGCTTGTGCCCTGCACAACATGCAGGCGGAACGCTCCGGGCGGATGACATCGTCGGAATCGAGCACGGCGATCCAGCGGCCGGTCGCGGCTTCGATACCGGCATTGCGTGCACCGCCCGGACCCCGGTTTTCTTCGAGCGCAAGCAGCCGCACGCGCGGATCGATGGCGGCGATCGCTTCAACGAAGGGAATGGTATCGTCGGCGGACCGGTCATCGACGACGATCACTTCCAGAGTCACGCCCTGCTGGTCGAGTGCGCTTTGAATGGCGGCTTCAATCGTATCGGCGGCATTATAGGCGGCGATGACGAAGCTGATATCGGGCGGCGAGGTAAGGTTTTCCATCAGGTCGCCTCCACCGCACCATATTGGCGGATTTCACGCACACCGAAGGCGCCGCTCATTGAACCCATATGCAGTGCGCCACGCAACGCATAACGGTTGCGGCGCACGGCGTTGAAGCTGGTCAGGGCAGCAAAGAGGGCGCAATAAACTACTTTCGAGCCGGCTTTCACCACTTGAACCGCACGGCGAGCACCGGGCTTCTTTTCAGCCAGCACACGGCCGTGGGTCTGGCCGGAGCGGAAGCGGCGTTTGGCAAGCCACATGAAGCTTGCGCGATTTTCCGGCACGGGTTCGGACAGCATGGCATCTTCCGCAAAAACGATGCGGCCGCCGGCGGCGTGAAGGTGCGAGAAGAAATGGGTGTCCTCACCGCCGCTCTGGCCGAGCGCCAGCGCGAAGCGCCGGCCCTTCACCGATGGCGCATCCATCTTGAGCAGCGTGTTGCAGGTATAGCCGGTGATGATTTCGCCATTCACCCAGACCGGAAGCGTTGAATGGAAATCGCCGCGTTTCATCCAGCCCGGCGCGTTGTCCCGATAGACGGCCGTGACGGGGCCGAGGACCGCTTCCGCGCCGGTCTCGTCCGCCTTTTTCAGAAGGGCATTGAGCCATTGCGGCGGGGCGGTTTCGTCATCATCGATGAAGGCAAGATAATCCGCCTTGCATTCCGACAGGCAGGCATTGCGGGCAATCGAAATATTGGATTTCGGGCAATGCACATAGGTGATCTCGAAGGGCGCGGTTTCGCGCAGGCGATCGACGCTTGCCTTGGCGCTGGGCTCCTCGTCATTATCGGCGACAATCAGCCGAACTTTCACGCCTTCCGGCACCTCCAGTTCGAAGAGTGACAGAAGTGTGGCGACAAGCGCCGGGCGTCTGTAGGTGCAGATACCGATATCGACGGTTTTCGAAAAATGCGGGCGGGTGACGGTGTTGTCGGTCATGAGACAGCCTTTCTTCCCCGGAATTTCAGGAGTTCCAGCCAGAAGCCGGTGGACCAGGCCAGATGCATCACCATCGCCGAAAAGGCGGCGAGTGGGCCGTATGGATTTTTCTGACCTATTGCCATCCACAAGCCATAACCCACACATGCGGCAATCCAGAGGCCGAGCGGAATAAGTGCCGCCCAGTGCACAAGCGACAGCAGCGCAAGCACGAAGACCGGCAGCACGGCGAGCGGAATCATCTGGCGGATTTTCGGGATCGAGCGATGTTTCAACAGGTTCTTGGCCCGGCCGCGGCCATAGGCGAGATATTGCTTGAAGAGCGGCATGACGCTGGCCCGCGGATAATAGGTCATGCGGGTCTTGTCGGTCATCCAGATGCGGAACCCGGATTTGCGCAGCCGGAAATCCAGCTCCGCATCCTCATTGTGGCTGAAGCTCTCGTCATAACCGCCGACCGCATCGAAAGCGGCAATCCGCATCAGCGCGTGGTGGCCGTGATCGATCCAATGGCCTTTCGCGCCTTCGCGGTGCTTCGAGCCACCATTGCCGAGCTTGGAATTCTGGGCGATGGCCGTGGCCTTCTGGAACAGGCCGTTGCCGACCGTATCCATGGCGACGACGACGGAGTCCGCACCCGTCCGCTCGGCGTCCTCGATCAGCCGCTGGCAATAATCATCGGGATAATCGCCATGGGCGTCGATGCGGATGAGGTAATCGAAATCCTCGCCGAAGGTGGCGACGGCAAGATTGATGCCTGCGCTCTGGATACGCTTCGGGTTGGCAAGAAGCGTGACGCGTTCGTCCTTTGCCGCAAAGGCGGCAACGATGTCGCGCGTTCCATCCGTGCTGCCGCCATCGGCAACGACGATGCGGAACAGGCGACCCTGCATCGCGCCGGTGAATTTGACAAGCAGCCCCTCGATCGTCTTCGCCTCATTGAGGCAGGGTATGACGATCAGCGTTCTGATGCCGGAATGACCGAAACCTTCCATGATTTGCCCCCTACGCACTACACGGGTGAAAACTGCGCTTTACGGGCGTGGCCGGAAGCGGATTTGGCGGGTGAGGACAATTGCTGCACCAGCAGACGGCAATCGTCGCGGTCGGTCAGCCATTGTTTCCTGTCTGTTGCCGATAGGGTGTGGAAGGCATCCGCATAGGTCTGCGGGGTCATCTGGTTGAAGAGGGCGGCAAGATCGTCAGCGCCCGCCTGTTGCAGGACGAAGCCGATATTGCGTTTTTCGATGAAGCGGGCTGTTTCCGTGCCGGAAAACGCAATCGGCAAGGTGCCATAAAGGCAGCCTTCATATAGCCGGTTGGGCAGCAGCCAGCTGGAATTCTGGCCTTCCTCGAAAAAGTCGATGGCCCAGGTGAATTGCACCTCGTTATAGATGTCGGCGAGATCCTCGGGGTTCTTGTATGGCCCATGGAAATGCACATGCGGGGCTGCGGCCACGAAGCCATCGAAATCAGGAAATTCCGAATAGGCCGGCCGGCCGCGCAGGATGATTTCGACCTTGCCTTCCATTCGATGGGCAAATTCGGCGAGGATTACCAGCGACTTGCGGCAGCGAAGCGCGCCGAACCACCCGATTTTCCACGGCTCTCCTGGCGCAGGCGCGCGTGGTCGTGGCGTGGCGGCAAAGGTGCTATCGAGCGCCAGCACCTTGTTTTCCTGCAAGAGGACAGGAAGATCGAGGCCGGAAACGGGCTTGAAATAATGCTCCACGAAGGCCGGAGAGCTGGTGATCAGCAGTTTGGCGTCGCGTGCAAAATAGCGCTGGGCGGCATTCAGCAGCTGTCCGGGCTTGCCCTTGTTGAGAAGAAGGCGGTGAATATCGAGACATTCGTAAACCAGTGCCGGCTCGCCGCCATAGATCGACATGGCGCGCTTTGCCAGAGCCAGCATCTCCAGATTTCTGGCAAGAATGACCTCGGGTGTCGGGATGCCGCTCAATAGCTTGCCCAGCGAAAGGCTGGCTTTCCCCACCGCGGCTAGGCGTTGCATGAACTTCCCGTCGGCGGTCTCCCCGAGCACGACGGGCACGACGCCCTCGATTTCCGCCAGCCGGTTCTGCCCGCGCCGGAAACCTGCCAGCGTGACCCGCGCCCCGCCTGCAAGCAAGGTCAGCACCCGCCGGCGAATGGCGGGGTCTGAAAGATCATGCGCGAGGTAGAGAATATGGGTCATGCAGGGTTCCGGGTGGTTCGCGTGTCAAAGACGCCGCAGCACGGGATTTGGTTCAAAACATCCGGTCAATTCAGAGCGCAGGCGATGCTTTCCGGGAACTGACATTTGTCGCCCAGCGCGGTGAAGGCGAAGCGGTCAACGACCATCTGCGATGGCCCGGCATAAGCAAACTTGCCCATCCAGTCCTTCAGCGTATCGGTGCCCCACAGGCTGAAGAAGATTTTCTGAGCGTTCTGCGGAATTTTCGTCGCGTCCGTCACCTCATGGACGAGCTTGCCGTTGACGTAATAACGCAGGCGCTGTGGTTCCCAGACGAAGGCGTAGTCGTTGAAACCGGCATCGGCTCCACCTGCCACCGGCACCAGCTTTTCATTGCCGCCCTTGGCGGACACATATTGATTGAGCTGTACCTGATTGGTGTTCTTGCCAAGAACCTCGAAGTCGATTTCGTCATGCGGCTTCTTGTCGGTCGGGCCGATATAGGTGAAAAAGGCGGAGTTCAGGCCTGTCCCTGTTGCGGCCTTCATCCGCGCTTCATAGGTGCCGTAACGGTAACGGCCCTTGGTCTGTATTTCACCGCAGGCAAAGTTGCGTTCGCCGAGTTTTTGCTGATCGAAACCAAGCGTCAGTTGGCCGTTTTCGACCGTCGCCAGTTTCTTCGACCAGGTGCAGTTCTGGTGGGAACCATTGTTCCAGCCGTCGGAAACGTACCAGAAAGACCGGTCCATAGAATCGAAGTTCTCGATGAAGGACGTGCCGTTGCCTTCCTGGGCGTTGACGGGCGCTGTGAAGGCCGTGGCCGAGAGGGCGGCGGCAAGAAGAATGCGTGTCTGAACGCGGGTGACAAATGTTGTCATTGGTTCACCTCTGTCGTTGCGAATAAAGCGTTTCGGATGTGGGCGGGCCGATCATGGAGGCCCGTTTTGTCACGGCGGCGACGGTCGCCTTGCGTTTGCCGCTGCGGCTTCCGGTGAGCACAGAATAGAGGGTGGGCAGATATTTACGCGTCTGCGCGTTGCTGATGATCAGAATGACGAAGGCAGACAACGTCGCAGCGATATAGAAAGCCGGATAAAAGTCCGGCCCGCCTTTGTTCCAGATCATCCACATGATGACCAGCAACGGGTAATGGGCGCAGAATATCCAGAAGCTCAGACTGCCGGTCTCGGCAAGCCGCTGGCCAAGCCGGCTGCGGATCAGGATGGATGAAGACACCCAGAAGCCGAGCGCGCCGAAGACAGCGAGCAGATTGCGCGACATGTTTAGCCAGAACGTGAACTCCGGACCGGTGAAATATAGACCGGTGGCCAGAATGGCAGAGGCGATGAAGGTCAGCACCATGATCGGCAGGGCGTAAGGATCGAGCGCCTTGACGTCGACACGGTGCAACGCAAGCGCAATACCGAGCGAGAAGCTGAAGAGGATCGATTTTTTCTGGACGATGTAGATCGTGAGATCAGGCATGGCCGTCACGACCAGCAAAATGGCAAGGGTCGGCAGCGCGAAGCGGCGCATCAGAAATGCGAGGACAGGAGACAGCAGAATGCAGACGAAAAGGTCGCGCAGAAAATAAAGCGGTACATTGACCGGCAACTGTTCCAGCGCCGCCCCGTGGCTCAGGATTTCACGCGGGCCGGCGTTCCAGAGATCCGGGAAATATCCCACGCCGACTTCGAAAAACTGAATCAGCAACACGGCGGCAAACAGCGCGCCATTCCACAGCAGGAAGGGCAGGAGCACGGTTTTCGATTTGGAGCGGATCGTTGCCGGATAATTGAATTCACTCATGCCGCGACGAAACAGCAGGTAACCGGAAATGGCGCTGAGACAGGGCACACCAATGCGAAACAGGGCGTCGCCCAGAAAAACCCGCAGCCAGTCGAAAAAGCCGTAAAGGCCGAGAAACGGGCTGGTTTCAGCATTGTGCGGAACATGCACGAACACGATTCCTGAAATCAATAATATGCGCATCAAATTGATACGGGAGGATAGGTTCTGATCGACAGTCACATCAGTCACCCCTATTGGGCGGCGTCTCCCCACGCCGCGTTGCAACCAGAGCGAACTTAAGCCCGCACTGGAAAGTCTGGTTTCGACTTTGGGATAAAATGTGGCGACGCGGGAAAAACACAAGATTAGATTTTGCGGGTGAATGTCTGGCTTGAGTTCAAATTCTGTCGCACGAAAAAATTAAATTATTGAAATAAAATAATTTTGTTGGAAATCACGTTTCCTTAAAAATCTTCGAAGCGTGTGAATTTGTCATTTGCCGTGATGTTGCGCTGCAAAAAGAGCGCCCAATCCTCCATGCCACGACGATAAAAATCGCCGTGGCATGGCCGCTTAACGGCAGAAATGAGGCGCATTTTTCTGCGGTATTTCTAACCCTGGGTTGCGGTATTCGGCGCACGCCGTGATTTGACCATGCCCAGGATTTTCCCCAGCAGGGCACGTTCGGTCAGCAGGATCAGTATTGCATAGATGGCGCTGCCCACGGCAGCGCCGATAAGAACCTGAAGGGTGGCGTTGGGAACGCGATCGGCGAGAAGGTGAAGCAAATAGCGCACCGCAACGGCCATTACGAAAGCGGCGATCATCGGCCGGCTACTGACGTAAAGTCCCTGGAAGAATGGCGTGTCGCTCGCTTTGAACACGGCCCAGGAGTAAGCGACGAGCGTGACCGCGTTGACGATACAGAGCCAGATCATGGCGTCTATCAACGTTCCATAAAGCGCCGCGAACCAGACCGCGACCGTGGTGACGACGGCACGGAGTGTCGCCGACCAGAACAGGACACGCCCGTAACCAGCGCCCTTGAGGTAAGGGATGAAGGTGCTGCAGGGCGTGAGAATGGCTTTCGATAGGGCAAGAAGACCAAGGACCGGCCAGGCATAAGCCCAGTTCTGCCCGAAGATGACAAGCATGGCCGGCTCGGCCACGGCCCAGAGACCGAACATCATGGGCGCGAGCAGAACGGTCAGCACCTGCGTGCTAAACATCAACGCATCGCGCCGGCGCTGCGGGTCGTCCATCATGCGGCTGAAAGCGGGAAACAGAACCCCCATGACGGCGGATAAAACCACCTGGTTGGGAATGCTGGCGAAACGGTTGGAAGCGGAATAGGCGCCGGCATCCGCCAGACCCAAGTGCCGGGCAATTACCACCATCGGCGACTGGAAGGTGACAAAATTGGCGATTTCCGAGCCCATCAGCCCCGAACTGAAGCCGAGAAGCGGCACCAGCCGGCGTGGCTTCATGACAAAACGCGGGCAATAACGCGAAACGGCGTAAAGTCCGACGAGGCGGATCAAAGCCGCGGCAAAAAGCTGGATGATAAGCGCCCAGACGCCGAACCCCATGAAGGCGAGCGCGACCGCGGCAATCGCCGCGATGCTCTCCGAGGCCATGCTCCAGAGCGCATCCTTGCTGAAGTTCATCCGCCTCGCCAAGAGCGAATAAGCAACGTCGCCAGCAAGCTGCAACGGAATGAGGAAGGCCATGATGCGCAGCAGGTATGCGCTTTCCACCGCACCCAGCAATCCGCCGAAAAATTCGGCGAAGATGTAGAGGACGGCTGCCATGGTGCAGGAGATCGCCAGATTGGCCCAGAAGACGGTATGGATCGTTTCCATATCCTCATCCTTCTCGACGATGAGGGCGGAGGTGAGCCCCGCCCCGGCGATCATGGTCAGGAACTGTACAACCGTAAGTCCTACTGCCACCACCCCGAATTCTTCCGGCGTGAGGAGACGAGCGAGAATGGGGACCGTGACAAATTTAAGCCCGAATGTCCCTGTTTTTGATAAAACGCTCCAGCCCACATTCGTGGTGATGGTCTTTACATTTGGTGCTGGGGGCATACAAGCATCCTGTTTCTGGAGGCCGGCGGGAGGAAGCCGGTTGGGAGTTGCCGATACCATCGGGGCCGCTTTTAGGATCGGGCCCGACACTTCTTGATCAACGCAAGGGGCGAAACAATGGCAAGATTTACTGTCGTCATTCCCTACTACCAAAAGCAGCACGGCGTCCTGGGACGTGCACTCGCATCGGTTTTTGCGCAGACTTACCAGGACTTCGATCTTGTCATCGTCGATGACGAATCGCCATACCCGATCGATCGGGAACTTGCGGAAATTTCGCAGGAACAGAAAGACCGGATTATTGTCATTAAGCAGGCGAATGCCGGCCCCGGCGGTGCACGCAACACCGGTCTGGACAACGTGCCCGATGGCACCGACTACGTGGCCTTCCTGGATTCCGACGATATCTGGACGCCTGATCATCTCAAGAATGCAGCCTTTGCGCTCACGACCTTCGGTGGCGAGTGCTATTGGGCTTCGATGCAGGCAAGTGACGAATTTTATTACCATTTCGCCATTTCCGAGCTTGAGAAAAACGAGGGCGCGGCCCGCGTTTCCGAGACGCCGCTGGTGATCGAACTGCCGGATCTGGCGAGTGTCATGCTGCGCAACTGGAGCTTCCTGCATCTCTCCTGCATGGTGATCGGCCGTCCGCTTTTTGAAAAAATCCGCTTTGATCCGGCGCTTAGACTGGCGGCGGAAGATGTGCTGTTTTTCTGCGATTCCATCCTCGCTTCGAAGCGGACGCTGCTCTGTGACGACGCCGGTGCGATGCGCGGAATGGGCGTCAATATCTTCCACAGCATCGACAATAGCTCGCCGGAATTCCTGCGCCAGCAGTTCAACACCTGGGTGGCGCTCGATACGCTGGAGGGGCGTTTTTCACGCCGGCCGGCCGATGTCGCCTCCATTGCATCCTATAAAAACACGGCACGCAAACAGGCGCTGTGGAGCCAGGCGGGCAATCTGAAACGGCGCAAGGCGCCCGAATTCGGACTGCTGTTGAAGTGGGTGATGCGTGATCCGGCACTGCTGCGTGCCGCTTTCGAACTCGGCGCCGGCAAAATCGTGCGCTCCAGATGAGCGAATTCTCGCCCGCAAGAATCTATATGTTTTTCACCGAGGAGTGACCTCATGAAACCTTATCACTGGGAATCTCATCACGGAAATTTCGGTGACGATCTCAACCTCTGGCTGTGGGACTTCCTGCTCCCGGGTCTGCGCGACGTGCATGACGATGTCATGCTCGTCGGTGTCGGCACCGTGCTCAACGACGTTCTTTTGCCTGGAAAACAGCGCAAGCTGGTGATCGGTAGCGGTTATGGTTATGGCGCGGTGCCGGATACCAGCACCGAGTTCTGGGATATTCGTTGCGTGCGCGGCGAAAAAACCGCCGCCAAGTTGGGACTCGCGCCTGAAAAGGGCATTGTCGACCCCGCCGTCATGGTCACGGAGATGCCTGACTTCAAAAACCTGCCCAAACTTTACAAGAAGACCTTCGTTCCCCATTGGGAATCGGCGGAGTTCGGCATGTGGGAAACGGTCTGTGAGCCAGCAGGCCTCACCTATCTTGACCCGCGCGGCGAAGCGAAAGCGGTCATCCGCGCCATTGCCCAGTCTGAATTCATCGTGGCTGAATCCATGCATGGTGCAATTCTGGCGGATGCCTTTCGCGTGCCGTGGGTTGCCGTCAGCACCTCGCCTTCGATCAACAGCTTCAAATGGAGCGACTGGGCCGGCAGCGTCGGCGTGGAGTATCAGCCGCGTTATGTGCCCGTTTCGACCCGCGCAGAGGCGGCGAAAAAAGGCTCGCGTTTCTGGGGCATGAGCTTCCCGCCACCACCGCCACCTGTCGTCGCCGAGCCTGGTTCGGTTTCTCCGCATGAGGGCGCCGCGCATGAAGGCGAAGTGCTGGTACGCCCACAGGAAACGCAATCTCGCTCGCTGCGAAAACTCGCCAAGCAGGTGCTGGCGGCCCCTTCCACGCTGGCGCTTTGGCAGGCCAGCCGCGCAGAACCCCGCCTCAGCCCGGACGGCCGACTGGAGGAGCGGAAGGAACGTTTCTCGGCGGTTCTAGACACTGTGAAGCGGGATTATTTTTAAGCATGTATCCGGAAAATGCGGCAGCATTGTTCAGGCCGCATTTGCTGGATATCCGACGCCGGAAAGGCAATCGGCGCCTTCGGCGCCGACGGTGGTTATCAGGCAGCCTTCTTCATTGAAGTTGGCCGTCACGCTGAAATGTCGATGATCCCGCAGTCTCCCGCCTCGGAGGCAAAGGCGAGCAGTTTGCCGGTGGCGCTCCAGTCCATGCTGGTGATCGCGCCTTTCCCGGGGCGGCGCAGCAGGGCTTCCTTGCCGTCGGCGAGGCGCACGCCGAGAATCATGCCGTCGATGAAGCCAATGGCGAGAACGTCTTCCACCGGGTGGAAGGCGACGTTGGTGGCGAGGATGTTGGCGCGGCTGCCGAGTTCTTCCGGGGCCTTACCCATCGGGCCGTCCTTGCCGGAGAAGGGCCAGACGATCGCGGCTGGCGCGCCTGATGAGGCGAGCCATTTGCCCTTTGCCGACCATGATACGGATTTAACCTTGGCGGGATAACCGGTCATGCGCATATGGCGCGCTTCCATGCCGCCTTTCGTGGCTTCCATCTTCCAGCCATGCAGGGCATTTTCCTGCATGGTGGTGACGAGGAACTTGCCGTCTGGCGAAAAGGTGACGCCGGTGTGCGCACCCTTCCATTCGAGATCGACGGGATCGCCCGCGGTTGCCACCCAGTGGAGCGTCACGCCGTTATAACGGGCAACGGCAATCCGTAGGCCCTTGGGTGCGAAGGCGATCGCCTCCACTGTGCGCTCTTCCTTGAATTCCTTGACCGTGCCGTCCGAGAGACGCACGAAGCTGGACTTGCCGACGCCATAAGCGACCGCTTTCTGCGGACCGCCGGCGACGACGCCAACCCATTTGCGCGGCACGTTGGCGATCTCGCTGATGCTGCCATCATGGCCGATGCGCAGCACGCGCCCATCTTCACCGCCAGAAAGCAGCGTGGCGCTGTAAGGGTCACGAATGCAGGTCAGAAGCCCGTCATGTGCCTCCGTTACCTTCTCGCCGCCATCCAGCCGGTGAATGGTGCCGGCGGCGGTGGCAAACAGCGGAATGTCGCCGAGAAAATGGGTCGAGACCACGTGGCCTTCGATATCAAGCGGGGCAACAGTCGGCATGGGGCATTGGTCTTTCGTATCTGTGTTTTCTGCGGTGGGTTCGGTCTCAAACCAAAGTCACGAAGATCCGCTAACGCGGCTCCGCACCCTGGCGTCGAGGTCGGCATTCGGGGCGAACCCCGGAGCCTCCGACCGTCTCCATGCTGTCGGCATCGGGTCCTCGGGTCAAGCCCGAGGACGACGCCGGAGGTCGCTAGGGGTGCCGAGAAACCGGTAAAGCATCTCGGTGCCGCCCTTGAAACCCTATGCCGTGGCGAGGCAGGCGTTAAAGCTTTTCTCCAGCTTCTCGCGGTCCAGTTCACGGCCGATGAAGACGAGGCGGCTTTCGCGCTTTTCATCTTCCTTCCAAGGACGCTGGTGGTCGCCCTCGATGATCATGTGCACGCCCTGCACCACGTAACGCTCCGCGTCGCCTTTGAAAGCAATAATGCCCTTCAGGCGCAGGATGTTGGGCCCATCGACCTGCGTCACCTTTTGAATCCACGGGAAGAAGCGCTCAGGATTCATCTCGCCGCCGCGCAGCGAAACCGACTGCACCGTGACGTCATGGATTGGCGAAACTGCGCCATGGTGGTGATCGTGGCCATGGTCGTGATCATGGTGATGATGCGCGTGGTCGTGGTCATGATCGTAGTGGTGATGGTCATGATCATGGTGGTGGTCGCAATCGGGGCCGCAGACGTGGTCGTCATGGCCATGCTCGAGGAAATGCGGATCGTTCTCGAGCGCGCGCTCGAGATTGAATGCGCCCTGGTCGAGAACGCGGGCAAGATCGACGCCGGAGCGCGTGGTCTTGTAGATGCGGGCGGAAGGATTGATGGCGCGCACGATATCTTCGATGCGGGCGACTTCCTCGGGCGAAACGAGATCGGTCTTGTTGACGATGACGACGTCGGCGAAGGCGATCTGGTCTTCAGCCTCGCGACTGTCCTTCAGCCGCAGCGGCAGGTGCTTGGCGTCAACGAGGGCAACGACGGCATCGAGCTCGGTCTTGGCGCGCACATCGTCATCCATGAAGAAGGTCTGGGCGACGGGCACCGGGTCGGCGAGCCCCGTCGTTTCCACAATGATGCCGTCGAAACGGCCGGGCCGGCGCATCAGGCCTTCCACGACGCGGATGAGGTCACCACGCACCGTGCAGCACACGCAGCCATTGTTCATTTCATAGATTTCTTCATCGGATTCGACGATCAGATCGTTGTCGATGCCGATCTCACCGAATTCATTGACGATGACAGCGTATTTCTTTCCGTGGTTCTCGGAGAGAATGCGGTTGAGAAGCGTCGTCTTGCCTGCACCGAGATATCCCGTCAGGACGGTGACTGGAATGGGCTTGGCTGCTGCTGTTTCGGTCATGGAAAACCCCGTGTGGAGAGAGGCCTGATCGCCTCAGGAAGATGTGTTGACGTCCATATAGGCGCGACGCCGCGGCAGTTCAAAGAGATTTTGGTCGAATTCGGCCGTGCCACTCAAGTTTTGTTATGAAATAACGTTATGTCAAAAGCCTGGATATCTTCAAGCAGTTCGAGAAGGCCGTTGACCGCATGGGAAATGAGCCTCTCGCCCTTTTGCGCGGTCGCGGCGGCGGCATTTCCGGCAACGCCATCCGGGTTGAGGTCGCTCATCAGCCAGCCGAAGGCGTGGGGACCGTAGGCGCGCAGATGCTTGAAACGTTGGGTGAAATCACTCTGCCGCGACGGGAAATTGGCGGCCTTTTTCATCGCCACACGCTCGGGGTGAAGCGCCAGCATGACGGAGGTCTCGATATCGCCGCCATGGATATCGATTGCCTTGTCTTCGGGGGTGATGACATTTGCGGGCACGCCGAAGCGCGTCCAGCTCGTCGCCACGGCGAGCATGCCGAAACGGACGCGGGCCTCGGTGGCGACGATGGTCATCAGTGGTGAATTGCCGCCATGAGCGTTCAGCATCACAAATTTGCGCACGCCCTTTTTATATTCCGCCTCCGCAATGCCGAGCCAGCGTTCGACGGCTTCAGCGTAACCCAGCGTCTTCGTGCCGGGCACATTCATGTGCTCGATGGAATAACCGACGGGCTCTGCCGGCAGGAAAGAAACAGGAAGATGGCGGGGCAGCGCGGCAGCGAGCCGGGTGACGATTCCTTCTGCAATCAGTGTGTCGGTCTCGAAGGGCAGGTGCGGCCCGTGTTGCTCATGGGCGCCGAGCGGCAGCACGGAAATTGCCCCTGTTGCGCGAAGATCGGGCTCTGTTACGTTTTCGTCGTGATAATGCGTGTATGAGTTTGGCATCTGGCAGTCCGCGCATGCATTCGATAAGGATTTCCAGCAGCATATATCGGTTCCGCCACAGGGTAAAAGGCACTCGCATATGAGCAAGGACAAAAGCGCCAAGAAGGACAAGGGCAGCAAGAAGGCCAAGGAAGGGAAGAAAAACAGGGAAGAGAATTTCAACCCGGAGGAACTGGCGCAGTCCATTACCCAGGCTGCCCGCTCCATGCGCACGGCGCTCAGCCATAGCCTTGCCGAAAGCGGCCTTTATGCCGGACAGGACGGCGTCATTCTCGCTCTGGCGCAGGAAGGCAGCCTGACACCGGGACAGATCGCCCAGAAACTGGGCGTCAAGGCACCCACCATGACGCGCACCATCGGTCGCATGGAAGCCCAGGGGTTCGTGGAGCGTAGCGGCGATGAAGAAGACGGCCGCGTTACGCTGGTGAAGCTGACGGAAGCGGGTTTGAAGAGCGTCGACCATATCAACAACTCAATCGCCACTTGCAGCGAGCGCGCGATATCGGGTTTTTCTGCCAAAGACATTCGTAACGTCGTCAGGCTTCTCAAAGCTATCGACGCAAATCTTCAATGAATTTATTTGATTTTTAAATCTGTCCTGAATTTTTGTAAGCGTTCCTTAAACGGGTTGCGGATTTCATTTAAATTGTTTAATTGCAGTTTAAATGGACATGCGCCGTTGACATGCGTTTAGGGAGGAATGCCATGGCACAAAAGGTTAAACTGTCGACGATTGCCGAGAGTCTCGGTCTTTCGACTGCCACCATTTCTCTGGCATTGCGCGACAGTCCACTGGTAGCATCCGATACGCGCGACAAGATCAAGGAACAGGCGCGGGCACTGGGTTATATCTATAACCGTCGCGCCGCCAGCCTGCGCACGTCGCGCTCGGGTATTGTCGGGGTTGTCTTCCATGATGTGATGAACCCCTTTTACGGCGAAATCCTGAAAGCCATCGAAAGCGAACTCGATCGCAGTCGCCAAACCTTCATCCTGTCCAACCATTATGATTCGGTGGAAAAGCAGCGCACCTTCATCGAGACGCTGCTGCAGCTCGGGTCTGACGGCATCATCATGTCCCCGGCGATCGGTACGCCGATCGAGGACATGACGCTCGCCGAAGAGAACGGCATGCCCGCCATTCTCGTGGCCCGCTCCATGGACGGCGTCGATATGCCGACCTATCGTGGTGACGACAGCTACGGCATTTCGCTCGCCACCAATCACCTGATCAGCCTCGGCCACCGCACTATCGCCATGGTTGGCGGCACTGACCAGACCTCGACCGGCCGTGATCGTTACCAGGGTTATGTCAACGCGCTACGCAAGGCGGGCATCGAGGTTGATCCGAACCTGCGCATCCCCGGCCCGCGCTCCAAGCAGGGCGGCTTCGAGGCAGCTGTTCATTTCCTGTCGCTGCCGCAGAAGCCGACGGCTGCCGTTTGCTGGAACGATCTCGTCGCCATCGGGCTGATGAACGGCATCTCCCGCGCCGGTCTGGTGCCAGGTGTCGATATATCGGTCACCGGTTACGACGATCTGGAGGAAGCTGCCATCGCCACCCCGGCGCTGACCACCGTTTCCAACGGCCAGGCCGAGGTTGGGCGCCTGGCAGCTCGGGCGCTGCTGGACCGGCTCGCGGGCAGCCATGAACCTGACGGCATTCATCTCATCAAGCCGGAAATGCGAATCCGGCAATCGACCGGCCCGGTGCGGCCGCGGGTGTGAGCTCGGTATCGCTTTTATCAGTTATTCCGACCCTGAGCCGGCTGACTGCGCGTTGCCCATAGTCGCCGGCGACGTTTCCTTCCTCCGTCATACCGGCCTTGAGCCGGTATCCAGCAAGCCCAAGTCATTGGGCTGAAAAGACTCTTCTCGCCGCGCGGACGCGCTGCGGCTCAATTCCGGCTCAGGGCCGGAATGACGGAAGCTATATGTTTACGTCCTCCCCATAGCTTTTTCGATTTGAACCGGACAGTCGTGGATCCGGTCCGTTTGCCGGTGGCGGACGCCACAAAAAATCGGCATGAAACCTCTGTCTGCCCCATAACATCCCCTAATTGGCCTTTTCACGGCAGCCGTTGTTTGAAAAGATCGCGGCCGGAAGGGGCGGGGTGGCGAGTAGTTTGACTGCAACCCGCTCCGGCTATTGGAATGTTATCAGGAGGAATATCCGCTCATGTCTGACAAAAAGGCCGTCGTTCTCGTTCCCGGCAAGATCAATCCGCGCGTTCTCGAACGCCTCGAAGGCAAGGTCGAGATCGTTGCTGCGCCTGCGGGCGCCGAGCCGGTTCTGCCTGAGGGTGCGGCCGAGCGCGTCAACGCCATTGCTGTTTCCGGCGCCGTCAACGCCAATTGGATCGATGCCCTGCCGAAGCTCGAGATTATCGCCAATTTCGGCGTGGGCTACGACGGTGTCGACGCCAAGCATGCGGCGACGCGCGGCATCGTGGTGACAAATACGCCTGATGTGCTGAATGACGAAGTGGCGGATAC
Organism: Agrobacterium tumefaciens; assembly: GCF_017726655.1. Classification (NCBI taxonomy): domain Bacteria; kingdom Pseudomonadati; phylum Pseudomonadota; class Alphaproteobacteria; order Hyphomicrobiales; family Rhizobiaceae; genus Agrobacterium; species Agrobacterium tumefaciens. Next base: position 555,626 of record NZ_CP072309.1, on the reverse strand, counting down.
GACGATTGCTCTGCTTATCAACACGGTGCGCCGTCTTTATCAGGCCGAAACCTGGCTGCGGGAGGGCAAATGGGCTGGGGAAGGTCCGTTCGCACTGTCGCCGTTCTCGCTGCGCGGCCGCAAGGTGGGGCTGTTCGGAATGGGCCGCATCGGCCAGGAAATCGCCAAGCGCCTGGAGCCGTTCAAGGTGGAGATCAGTTACCACACGCGTAGCAAGCGGGATGAACTCTCCTACACCTATTATGGCTCACTGAAACAAATGGCTGAGGCCGTCGATACGCTGATCTGTATCGTGCCGGGCACGCCGCAAACACACAAGGCGATCAATACCGAAATCCTGACGGCGCTCGGACCTGAAGGTATATTCATCAATGTCGGCCGCGGCTCCAGCGTTGATGAGGACGCGCTTCTTGAGGCGTTGCAGAGTGGCGCCTTGGGAGCTGCCGGGCTCGACGTTTTTTACGCCGAACCGAAGGTGCCGGAAACCTTCCTGTCGCTTCCAAATGTGTCCCTGCTGCCGCATGTTGCCTCCGCCTCGGTTCCGACGCGCAATGCCATGGCCGATCTGGTGGCCGATAATATTCTCGGCTGGTTCAGGGACGGCAAGGTGCTGACGCCGGTGCCGGAAACGCCCGTCAAGGAATGATACTTCCTGCGTCGGCTCCTGGCCCATGAAAAGGCGATCCACGCCCTTGAGGGCCATCTCACTGCCGCCGGGCCAAACCTCGTGGCAGCGAGACTTGCTGGATCACCCGGGGAAACGCGCCTATCTCTTCGAAAAGGCCCTGACCAACTCCGCGTCCTGCTGGAGATTATCGAGCCACGTTGGATCGAGCTTGGGCACCGAGGAGAACAGCAGCTTGGAGTAGGGGTGGGTGGGCGATTTGATCGCTTCCGTCTCCAGATGCTCGACCTTCTGCCCGCCATACATCACAACGATCTCGTCGCAGATGGTTTCGACGACCGAGAGATCGTGGCTGATGAAGATGTAGGAAAGGTTCAGTTCCCGCTGCAACTCGCCGAGAAGATCGATGATGGCAGCTGCAACAACGGTATCCAGTGCCGAGGTGATTTCATCGCAGATGATCAGTGAAGGATCGGCAGCAAGGGCGCGGGCGAAGTTGATGCGCTGCTTTTGCCCACCGGAAAGGCCGGATGGGTGGCGATGGCGCACCGATCGCGGCAGCTTCACCATATCAAGAAGCTGGTCGATCCGCACATCGCGCACCTTGCCTTTCATGCCGTGGTAAAAGGTCAGTGGCCGGCCGAGGATGTCTTCGATCGATTTTGATGGATTGAGTGCCGTATCCGCATATTGAAAGACGATCTGCATGCGACGCAGCTGGTCGCTGGTTCGACGCCGAGCGTCAGGGTGCAGTTCGCGACCTTCGAAGATGACATGGCCGCTCGCCGCCGGCAGAATGCCGGCGATGGCGCGAGCAAGCGTGGATTTTCCGCAGCCAGATTCCCCGATGATGCCGAGGTTGCGGCCGGGATAGACCGCGAGACTGACCGTATCCACCGCCCGGACCAGCGGCATCTTGTCGTCACCCCTATTGCCATAACCGGCGATCAGATTTTCAATATCCAGCAGCGGTTTTGCCCGTTCCTGCGTGGACGGCGCAACCGCGCGAACCTTGTCATGGAATGCCGTCAGCAATTCTCTCGTGTAAGGGTGCTGCGCATTTTCAAGAATTTCCGTCGTGGTGCCCGTTTCCTTGATCTCGCCGCCCTTCAGCACGACGATGCGGTCGGCGATCTGGGCGACGACGGCGAGATCGTGCGACACGTAAACGCCGCTAATGCCACCCTTGCGCATGGCCGATTTGAAGGCGCGCAGCACTTCGATCTGGGTCGTCACGTCAAGGGCGGTCGTCGGTTCGTCAAAAATCACCAGCTTCGGGTTGCCGATCAACGCCATGGCGGCGGAGAGGCGTTGCAACTGACCGCCCGAAACCTGATGCGGGTAACGCTCCCCGATGGTTTCAGGGTTTGGCAAGGACAGTGCCTTGAAAAGGTCGACGGCGCGGATGCGCGCCTCCTGCGGGGGCATCAGATGGTGGATACGGGTGACTTCTATCACCTGTTCGATGATCTTCTGCGCCGGGTTGAAGGCGGCGGCGGCGCTTTGCGGTACGTAGGTCACATTTGTGCCACGCACCTTGGCGCGCTCTGCTTCGGAGAGCTGCACCATGTCCCGCCCGGCAACGGTGACACTGCCGCCTGAAATGCGGCAGCCGGGTCGGGCATAACCCATCAGGGTCAGGGCGATGGTCGTCTTACCAGAACCGCTTTCGCCGATCAGCGCGACGATCTCGCCATCGGCGATGTCGATGTCGACGCCCTTGATGATCTCGATCCGGCGACCGGAATCGGTGGTCGCTTCGACCTTCAGTCCGCGAATTTCAACCAGATTGCTCATGCTTCCCTCCTGTCGCGGATTTTCTGCGGCAAGTTGTCGATCAGAAGGTTGACGCTGATCGTCAGGCTGGCAATGGCGATCGAGGGGAATATGACGGCTGGTGCCGCAAAGGGCAGACCACCGATGTTTTCGCGCACCAGCGCGCCCCAATCCGCATTTGGCGGCTGCAGGCCGAGGCCGAGGAAGGAAAGCCCGGACAAGAGCAGAACGATGAAAACGAACCGCACGCCGAGATCGGCAAGTACGGGACGGATGATGTTCGGCAGTATTTCTGCGCCGATAAGGTAGAGAAGGTTTTCGCCGCGAACGCGAGCAACGGTGACAAAGTCCATGGTGTTGACGTTGACAGCGAGTGCCCGGGCGAAACGATAGGCGCCCGGCGTGTATATGACGGACAGCGTGATGATCAGCACCGGAATGGACGACCCCACCGCGGCGACGACGACGAGGCCGAAAAGCTTGCTCGGAATGGAGTTCACCGCATCCAGAAATCGGCTCAGCGCCGCATCGAACCAGCCGCCGATGACGGCGGCGCACATGCCGAGTACGACGCCGCAGGTGCAGGCGATGGTGACAGCCGCGAGCGAAATGCCGACTGTGAAGCGCGCACCCATCAAGATGCGGGAGAAGACGTCACGGCCGAGATAATCGGAACCGAGCCAGAGATCTGACGTCATCGGCCCGAAGTAATCGAAATCGACGATTTCACCGACCGGATGCGGAATGAGATAGGGGGCGAAAATCGCAACCATCGCCCAGAGGAAAATGACGAGAAAGCCGAAAACGCCGACTGCGTTGATCTTGTAACCCAAACGCGAAGTTCCCTGATATGTCTTGATATGATCGGTCATCAGCGCAGCCTTGGATTGGACATGATGGCGATGATGTCAGCTGTCGTGATGAGGAGGAGATAACCGACGCAGAAGATCATCGCGCAGGTCTGGATCAGCGGCAGGTCACGGGTTGCCACACCATCGACCATCAGTTTGGCGATGCCGGGATAGTTGAAGATCGTCTCGACGATGATAACGCCGCCCACGAGATAGGAGAGCGACAGCGCGACCGCATTGACGATGGGGCCCAGCGCGTTGGGCAGCGCATGACGCAGCACGATGCGCATGCGTGGAGCGCCCTTCAGAAGTGCCATTTCCACATAAGGAGTATCCAGGGTCTCGATCACCGCGGCACGGCTCATCCGGATCATCTGCGCCGAAACGACGAAGGTAAGCGCGATGACCGGCATGGCATAAACGCGCAGCACATCGAATAGCGTATGAACCTCGCTAACCAGTGACAATGCCGGTAGCCATTTCAGATAAACGGCAAACAGGAGGACGGCGAGCGTGGCGATCATGAATTCCGGCACGGAGATGACGCCAATTGTGAGAATTGTGACAACCCGATCATAAAGCGTTCCGCGCAGCATGGCGGAGCTGATGCCGAGCGTGAGCGCCAGCGGCACGGCAATGATGGTGGTGATGCCGGCAAGTTTCATGGAATTGACGAAACGGGGGCCGATGAGATCGGCGATCGCCATGTTGTTGGCGTAGGACGTGCCAAGTTCGCCGTGCAGCAGGCCGACAAGCCAGCGCACGAAACGTAGAAGGGCCGGATCATCAAGATGCATCGCGGTCCGCAGACCCGCCACCGCCTCCGGCGTGGCAGCCTGGCCGAGGAGGATCGTCGCGGTATCGCCGGGCAGCAGGCTGGTGGCGGAAAAGACGATAAACGACACAATCAGCAGCGTCGTCAGCATGACGACCAGCCGCCTGGCGATAAGAGACAATATTCGGCTGTTCATTCAAGATGCTCCTGCGACCGGCCCTTATTGTGGAGGCTTCCCGCATCGGCGGAAAGGTCGCCGGGCACTTGAATGCCCGGCTCCATGGTCTATCAGGCTTCGAGCCAGACGTATTCCGCAAACGCGTACCCCATCATGCCGCCAAGCGGATTTGCTTCCAAACCCTTCAGCTTGGAGGAGATCGCGTCGACATTCGAAATATAGGCCGGAATGATGGTGCCGGCTTCATCGGCAATCATCGCCTGCATTTCGAAATAGATTTGCTTGCGCTTTTCCATGTCGAGCAGGCCGCGGGCCTCTAGCATCATCTTGTCGAACTTTTCCGACTTGTACTGGCTTTCGTTCCAGGGTGCATCGGAGGCGTAGAGCAGGGAGAAGAGGATGTCCGGTGTCGGGCGCGGGTTGATGTTGCCGAAGTGTATCGGTGCCTTCAGCCAGTAATTGCTCCAGTAGCCATCCGATGGCACCCGTTGTACGTCGAGCTTGACGCCGATTTGTGCGGCCGAAGCCTGCATGATCATTGCCATGTCGATGGATGATCCTGCCGCATCCGATGCGATGACCGGAATGGACTGACCGATGACGCCGGCTTTTTCGAAATGAAACTTTGCCTTGTCCAGATCGAAGGCCTTCGGTTTGAGGTCCGGGTTGTGATAGGGGCTCATGGGCGGAACGGGCTGGTCGTTGCCAACTTCACCGAGGCCGCGCAGCGCCGCCTTGACGATCTGCTCGCGATTGATCAGCGATTTCATGCCCGCAACGAAGTCGATTTTGTTGCCGGGTGCCTGATCAAGCCGAATGTTGAGGTTGGTATAATTTCCGGACGTCGTCTTGGACATGACGACGCCGTCCTGTTTGTCGAGCAGGCGAAGCGCACGTGGATTGATGGCGGCAGCAAGCTGGATGTCGCCGGAAAGAAGGGCGTTGACGCGTGCATTGTCGTCGGAAATCGCCATGAACTCAAAACTGTCGAGATGCGGACCGCCGGACTTCCAGTAATTCGCATTCTTTGCCATGACGGAGCGAACGCCGGGCTCGAATTTCTCGAGCTTGAACGCACCGGTGCCATTGCCTTTGGAGAAGTCCGTAGCGCCATCGGCAACGATCATGAAGTGATGCAGCGCAAGGATGGATGGCAGGTCGGCGTTCGGGTTTGCCAGCGTAATTTCGACGGTGTTTTTGTCGACCGCCTTGAAACCGGTCATTTGAGCCGCGATCTTGGCGACCTTGGAGCCGACAGCGGGATCGAGGTGACGCTTAAGCGAATAGACCACGTCATCGGCCGTCAAAGACTTGCCGTCATGGAAGGTGACGCCGGAACGCAATTTGACCGTCCACGTTTTGGCATCTTTCGTTTCGATGGATTCGGCCAGCTCCATCTGCGGTGTGCCGGAAACGTCGAGAAAGGTAAGCCGGCTATAAAGGGCGCAGCAACGGACATAATCCGTCGAAAGCGAGGCCTTTGCGGGGTCGAGCGTATCGGCGGTGGAGGAGGACCATCCGGCCGCCTTTAACGAGCCACCGGAAACCGGTGTTGCCGCCACGGCCTTCGAGGCGCGGCCGAGGATGGCCGAACCGGCCGAAAGGGCCACGCCACCCGCCAGCATCATGTGAAGCAGCTCACGCCGCGTCGCGCCGCGGCGGATCGCCTGTTCAACGGCGGCATCGTCAGAGCGGGTCCAGTTTGTAATCCTGTCACTCATGGTATTCCCCTTTTGTATTTGTTGAAATCCGATTGAAAAATACTCGACACCGCAGGGCGGTTCGCGCTGCGTCTTCTGGAGTATGGCTTAACCGGCTGCTTGTCTCGTCGCTTCGGCAAGGCCAGCCATCGACGTGAAGTGATAGTCCGGCTCCGTAAAATTCTCCGGCTCTATCGTGCCGCCATAGCCCTTCTGGGCGTGGCGACGCTCGATCCAACAATTCGTCATGCCCAGTTTCCGGGAAATGCCGATATCGTGGTACTGGCTTTGCGCGACGTGCAGAATGTCGTCCTTCGATGCGCCCTCGCTTTCGACGAAAGCAAATACCTTTTCGAAGAAGGCCGGATCGGGTTTTTCCGTGCCCGTGTCATCCGCCGTGAAGGCGGCATGAAAGGGATTGCCAAGCTCCTTCGAAAAATAGTCGAAGGCCCAGCGCTGGGCATTGGTCATGGCGATGAGGCGATGTGTCTTTGCCAGTTCTGCCATTGCGGCGCGGCTGTCTTCAAAGCCTTTCCAGTCTTTTGCCGCATCACGCAGGCGCTCGCCGAACGCCCGCTCTGCCGGCAGGCCAAGTTCGGGGGCAATGATCAGGTAGACACGGACGAGATCGTCCGGAAACAGATCGGTCGCATCGGAATACCGGGCAGCGCGGTAGAGCGCGAGCGCTTTTTCGCCACCGACCTCCACGCCGTTTTCCGTACCGATCGCTGCCAGGGTCGATTTCAGGCCACCTTCGAAATCGATGAGGGTGCCCACCACGTCGAAGCTCATATATTTGAAGTCGCTCAGTTTCTTGGGCAATGTGGGTCTCCACTTTGCTGCCTCGGCCTCTTGGGACGGCTGCGGCAGATTATTCTGTTCCCGGACGAGATCCTTGTCCCGTTCCCATTTTGTCGTTACGCCCTTTTTTATGGCGTTTGTTGCGGTCTACAGTGCTAGTTTGGCACCTTCGGCGCGCGGGATACGCCGAATTGGATCAGCTGTTCGGCAGAATATTGCGAATAAGTGGGGCGTTGCGACATTTCCAGAGGGCGCCGCAACGCAGTTTACTTTCGCCTCAGGCCATGGCTGCGCGTACGGCCGGGTCTCCAAGCGTCTGGTCCAGTGTCTTGCGCGTCCGCTCAATGATGGCGTCAATATCGCTATCGGTGCAGCAAAGCGGCGGCGCATAGCCGAGGATGCCATTCGCGAAGGCCCGCACGATGAGGCCGTTTTCCCACGCGCGGTCGAAAACTTTTCGCGCGGGGGCAGCCGCGGCCGGCAAAGGAGTCTTCCTGTCCTTGTCGGTCACGAGTTCGATGGCGGCAAGCATGCCACGGCCGCGCACGTCGCCCACCAGCGGGTGGCTTCTCAAGCCCTCAAGTCCGGCCATCAATCGCGCACCGGCGCGACGGCCATTCTCCAGCAGTCCGCCTTCGTAAAGTTTCAGCACTTCCAGACCGACAGCCGCGCTGACGGGGTGGGCGGAATAAGTATATCCGTGCCCGATGGCAGCCTCGCCAGCAAAGTCGGCTATTGTATCATAAACGTGGTCGGCCATGAAGACGGCGCCCATAGGCACATAGCCTGACGTGAGGCCTTTGGCTGTCGTGATGAAATCAGGCACGATGTCCTCGTCGGCACACGCAAAAAGCGGTCCTGTACGACCGAAGCCGGTGATGACTTCATCGGCGACGAAAAGAATGCCATAGGAGCGGCAGAGTTCGCGCATAGCCTTGATCCATCCCGGCGGTGGCACCAGAACGCCGCCCGAGCCCTGAATGGGTTCTGCGTAAAAGGCGGCGACACGATCCGGGCCGATGGACTCGATCTTTTCTTTCAGGATTTGCAGGGAGGAGGCGATGATGGCCGCCGGATCGCTGCCAACAGGGTTGCGGTAGGCATAGTGCGACGGAATTTTGTGCTGCCAGTCGTATGGCACGCCGAAGCCGGCGTGGAACGCGGGCAGGGCCGTCAAGCCTGAGCCGGCCGTGGCGGAGCCGTGATACCCCTGTTCGATGGAAATGAACTGGTCGCGCTGCGGCTCCCCTTTCGCGTGCCAGTAATAACGGATGAATCTGATGGTGCTGTCCACCGCGTCGGACCCGCCAAGCGTGAAGTAGATGTGGTTGAGATCACCGGGTGCGCGGTCGGCAAGCTCAGAGGCCAGCCGGATTGCGGGTTCGCTTCCGATATCGAAATAGGCCGTCGCATAGGGCAATTCCCGCATCTGCCTTGCCGCCGCCTCAACGATGCTGTCGTGTCCGTAACCGGCATTGACACACCATAGCCCTGCAAAGCCATCGATCAGCTGATGACCTGTCATGTCGGTGACGGTGGCGCCTTTCGCCGATTGGAGCACCCGCACGCCAAGCTTTTCATGGCCGCGGAAGGACGAGACCGGATGCACCAGATGGGCGCGGTCCAGTTCGATCAGTGAATTGCTTAGCATGTGTTTCTCCCGGTTCAGCCCAGCGCCTGGCTGGTCAATGCGAATGTTTTCAATCTCTTTTCAGAAGGTAGTTCGGTCGTTGACCGGCGCATGGCAATGCCGCCGCCGACATGGGCAAGGCCCTGTTCCGCAAGCCACGAACCGAGCCCAGCCTTGACGGTTGTATCCACACGCAGGAATGCGCCAGGGCGTTCCGACATCGCGAATGCAATCAAATCTTTTGCAATTTCAATGTCTTCGGCCACGACCGGACCGATGACTTCGCCGCGACCGAAGGTACGCATTGCCGCAAATCCCTGAATGACGCCTTCGCTCCTCACCGTCGCGAAACGTGCCCTTTGCGCAAGTGCCGCAAAAAGCGGTGTCCGATCTGCGCCGAAAGCCTCTGCATCAAGTGTCGCAAGTTCGGCCGCGTCGATGTTTGGCGCCCAGGCTACATTTTCCGGTTTGGTGGGGGTCTTCGGAATTCCCTGATGCTGAACCACCTGACCCCAGGCGACGAATCCCAGTTTTTCATAAAGCGGCAGCCCATCGGCAGTGGCGACCAGACGGCATTCACGATCGTCGGCGGCGTCGAGCGCCGCATCCATCAATTTGCGTCCAAGGCCCCGGCCGCGCATGCTTTCATCCACGATCACCATGTTGACGGTGGCGCAGCGTTCTCCGAGCAGCGTTGCCATCGCCGTTCCGACGACGCGCCCGTCGTCAACGGCAACGAAACCTTTGCTGATGGAAAGGACCATCGCCCAGTCCTCTTTCCGGTGCGGCCATCCGGCCTGGCGGGAAAGTTCAACGGCCGCATCAAGATGGTCCGCTTGAAAAGGTTGGATATCGATCAGGCTCGCCTGCATGTCGGAACTCCGTTTTTCTGCTCATTCATTGATAGACTGGTGCCGGAAGAAGATTGTCCTGACAAATGGGAAGGTTCGATATGTTTCGCTGTTGCTTTTATCCGCCGCCGCATCTTATGCCGCGTCCACGTCGCGCCGGCCGGGAAGGTAGAAAGTGGAGAAAGCAGCTGGCCCGCCCCCGCGCAACTCTCTGCCAAACCGGCGGCCGCATACGCAACAATCTGCTTCCATGAGCGTCAATTGCGGTGCGCCGATCAGCCAAAGGCCTCTATGATCTGGTTATTGCAGCCACCACCAATCCCCAAGCAAGGATGACGACGAGATGACCACCTTCCGCCCGAAATACATCACATTCGATTGCCACGGCACGCTCATTCATTTCCAGATGGCAGAGGCTGCCCGCGATCTCTATGGTGATCGTCTGGGAGAGGCGGAGATGGAAGAGTTCATCAGGAATTTTTCCGCCTATCGACTGGACGAGGTCATGCATGACTGGAAACCCTATGCAGACGTCGTTCACAACGCCCTGTGGCGCACCTGCAAGCGCAATGGTGTAGCCTTCAAGGATGAAGATGCAGCAATGGTCTATGAGCGGGTTCCGACGTGGGGGCCGCATGCGGACGTTCCGGCGGGTCTTTCCAAGGTCGCCAAGGAAATCCCACTCGTCATTCTGTCCAACGCCATGAACTCGCAGATCATGTCGAATGTCGCCAAACTCGGAGCACCGTTTCATGCGGTCTATACGGCCGAGCAGGCGCAGGCCTATAAGCCGCATTTCAAGGCTTTCGAATATATGTTCGACATGCTCGGTTGCGGTCCGGAGGAAATCCTGCACGTTTCGTCCTCGTTCCGTTACGATCTGATGTCCGCGCATGATCTCGGCATTAAGAACAAGGTCTGGGTCAACCGTGGCCATGAACCTGCAAATCCCTATTACGGTTATACGGAAATTTCAGACATTTCCGGTCTTGCGGCCGTTGTCGGACTGTAAGAGAGGACATTGATCATGAAGCTCGTCTCCTATTGGCACGACACGGCGCCGCTGTTTGCTGGAGCGGCGCAAGGTCCTGTCGAAGGCCATTATGATGTGGCCGTCATTGGCGGCGGCTTCACGGGTCTCGGTGCTGCGCGCCAGCTTGCAAAAGCCGGTGCGCGCGTCGTCGTTCTGGAAGGGCAGCGCGTCGGCTGGGGTGCTTCGGGTCGCAACGGTGGCCATCTGAACAATGGCCTTGCCCATTCCTACCTCTCTGCCAAGGCAGAACTCGGCAAGGAGCGCGCCATCGCGCTCTATCAGGCGCTCGATGCCTCCATCGATACGCTGGAAAGCCTCATCGCCGAGGAAAATATCGACTGCAATTTCCGCCGGGCCGGCAAGCTCAAGATGGCATCGAAGCCCCAGCATTTCGAAGGCCTTGCCCGGAATTTCGAAGCGGTTCACGCCGAGGTGGATCCCGATACGGCGCTGTTGTCAGAGGCGGAACTGAAGGCGGAAATCGGCTCGCCTTTTTATGGCGCCATGCTTTCGAAAAAGAGCGCCATGATGCATATGGGCCGTTATGTCGCTGGCCTTGCGCAAGCCGCCAGCCGTCATGGCGCGGTAATTTTTGAAAACGCAGCCGTGACGAAACATGTCCAGAACGGCGGGATGCATGAACTGGAGACCGCGCGTGGCAAGCTGACGGCAGACAATGTTTTGGTCGCCACCGGCGCCTATACGCCCTCCGGCTTCGGTTACTTCCGCCGGCGCATCATCGCCGTTGGCAGCTTCATCATCGCCACGCGGCCGCTGACGGATGCCGAAATCAAAGCCTCGGTTCCCGGCAACCGCACCTATGTCAACACTATGAATATCGGCAATTATTTCCGTCTTGCGCCGGACAATCGTTTGATTTTCGGCGGCCGCGCCCGTTTTTCCGCGACATCCGATCAGCGTTCCGATGCCAAGAGCGGCGCAATCCTGCAGGACAGCCTGCACCGCATCTTCCCGCAACTCGCCCATGTACCAATCGATTATTGCTGGGGCGGACTGGTGGACATGACCAAGGACCGTTACCCGCGCGCCGGTTTCCATGACGGCGTCTGGTACGCCATGGGCTATTCCGGCCATGGCGCGCAACTCTCGACGCATCTCGGCATGATCATGGCCGACGCCATTCTCGGACGTCCGGACAACAATCCGCTGAAGGGTCTGGACTGGCCAGCGGTGCCCGGGCACTTCGGAAAACCGTGGTTTTTGCCGCTGGTGGGCTTTTATTACAAGATGCTGGACAAGTTTCAGTAAAACCCGGCAATTGGGACCTGAGCCCCATCGGGCCCGCGCTGAATTTGGCGGAGAGTTTGAGCGGAGCAGGTCGGGCCGGCGGCAGTACCTAAATCGTTCTTTAGGAAACCGGCGTGCCTTGCAGCAGGTAACGCACGTCGCGAACCGGCGGCGATTTGCGGAAGCGGGCGGTTTTGTCGCTCCAGATGCCGCGCGCAATGGCGGGCAGGGCTGGTAGTCGTGAAAGGGCGTGGCTCAGCGCGCCGCCCATGCCGCTTTCTTTCTTTGCATCCAGAAAATGACGAAGCTCGAATTTGGCGCGGATATGTTTTTCATGCTCGCGCAGGATCGCCGTTTCCTCTGGAGACAAGCGGCAGCTGCCGAGAATGGCCCTGTCGGCTTCATAGAGAAGGCGAAGATCTTCGGTGCGGTGTTTGCCGCTTAGCGAGTTGCCCCGCACGATTGCGCCGTAACCACAATGGCGGATGACCTTGTATCGCGCACCGGCCGCAAGCGCGCGGACATAAAGTTCGTAATCCTCGCCAAGCCGAAGGGCCTCGTCATAACGCAGCGCATGTTTGTCGAGAAAGGCGCGGCGGATCACGGGTTTCAGAAAGCCGGTCTCCCCGCGCTCCACACCGGGTCTTGAGATATTGCCTTCGACGAATTCAACGAGCGACAGAAATCCGGCCTGCGGCTCGAACCGGGCCGGTTGCATGGAAGATGCGCCTGGAAAGGATTGTTGGATAAAGGCGATGTTATCGGCCACCAGATCCCAGTCGTCATCGGCCAGCATGGCGGCGAAGCGACCTCGGAAAAAGAAGTCATCCGCGTCGAGAATGCTGATCAGCGGTGCAGATGAAATTGAAATCGCGTGATTGCGCGCGGCCGAAGGGCCACGATTGACGTCGAAACGTACGACCCGAAGACGGCCCGTAGCGTCGTCCGCTCTGTGAGCCACATCGCTTGTCTTATCCGTGGAGCCATCGTCGATCACCACGACTTCTCCGACCTCCGGTTCCGCAAGCGCGGAGCGGATGGCGATATCGATCGTGTCAGACGCATTTTTCGCAGCGATGATGACGCAAATGGGCTGTGAACCGCTCACCATGTGTTGTCCTTCTGCCTTGAACACCGTCAGGATATGGCCAGCAGAAAGTGTCAGGCGTATGGATGCAAGCGATTTTTTGCGGCGCAACAAAATAAGCGCCGCATAGGGTCACATATCGGAGAGTTTGGCTCCATGCGGCGGCGCGCTCTTGGCCGTGTCAACCGCAATGATATCGGCATTGCGGTCGCGCAAAAAGGTCTCACGCATTCTGCGCTTTTCGCGGGCAACGAGAACCAGAATCCCGATAAAATAGCCAATCTGGAGGATAACGGCGCAGACGAGGGTCTGAATGAGAGCCGTGTAGAACGACCCGTGGATGAAATATGTCGCGATGGCAAAGGCAAGCAAGGCACCAATCATGCTGAAAAAGACACGAGGTGCATACATGTTGCTCTCCTCCCGAGAACGATTTCTCCGCTCTTGACTGCTCTGCTGCATTTTTCTTCTTTGAAGGAAATATACGATGAGACCGGTGCTGTTTCAACACACATATACTTCTTCTAGGGGTTGCAGCATGAAATTTCGGTAATCTTGATTGGTAAATTCCTTGGTAATCGTGGAATTTTTCGATCAAGCCCGTTTCCACCGGCCGTCCTTGCGTCTGAGACAGCTAAAATACGTCTTAAGCGGCCAATTGCAGGGGGCCTTCGCGTTCTGCAGACTTCGTTAACCATCTCGCCTTTAAAAAGTCGGTATTGATTCCTCGAAGACCAGGGTGACCGCGTGACAACGAGTTCAGAAGTAATCGCTTTCCCGGCAAAAAACCGTATTGCCGACGTCAAACGCTGCGCGACGATGCTCGATCGGCTGCATGGCGCGGAGGCAAACGACTTCTGGCGCACGGAGTGCCGCAGCCTGGCCGCCCGCCTGACTGCCCTTGGCTATGACGATGCTGCTATGCGGCGGGAGGTCATGGAGTTTCAAAATGCCGTTCAGGCAGAATTGTGGTCGAGCGATGCTGCGCCGGAGGCGCGCCGCGACAGCCACTAAAGGCTTTCAATCCGTGATGCATAAAGCCGACGGGTAATGCACCTGCCGGCTTTTTGCTGGTCTCTTAAAAACTCAGGAAGCGCCGGCAGCGCCGCGTGTGCGGGCAACGCCATCAAGTGCGGGTTTGTACTTCGGATCAAGCCTTGCCGCATGCGCGTAGGACTTGGCAGCCTTGGCCATTTCACCACGTCGCTCGTAGACTAGCGCCTGGTTTGCCCAGGATTCCGCAACATTGCCATCAAGCGAGATCGCGTGGTTGAAGTCGGCAAACGCGTTTTCGTCGTCGTTAAGCGCGACGTAGGAAAGTCCGCGGCCGTTATAGGGCTCAGGCGACGTCGATGACAGCGAGATGGCCTTGGAGAAATCTTCAATGGCCTGCGCATGCTGGTTGCGCAGCTGGTAGATCAGGCCCCGATTGTGCCAAGCGCGGCCGTCAGTGGTTTCCAGCTCGATGGCGCGGGAAAAGTCATTGAAAGCTTCGTTCACACGGCCCGACTGACGATAGAGATTACCGCGGCCGATCAGCGCCACATCATAGCTCGGGTTGATCTGCAGCGCGGCATTGTAATCCTGCAGGGCCTGCTGTTGCTGGCCGCTGTTGCGATACACCAGTGCGCGGTTGGCATAGGCCTGGTAAAAGCGAGGGTTCAGCTGCAGCGCCCTGTTGAAATCTTCAATGGCGCGGCGCGAATCGCCAGCCCGGCCATAAGCCGAACCACGCACATTGTAGCCCTCCGGATCCTGCGGATTGGCGTTGATGACCGACGTGAGAGATGCGATATTTTCCTGCGAGCCCTGCGCGCGGTCGATCCGGAACACATCGTCAGTCTGGTTGGATGTCGCGCAGCCGGAAAGACCCGCAAGCACGGTGCAGACCACAAGAGAAGCGCGAAACCCTCTGTTGCTCATTAACGGTATCCGGCGCTTGGAGGCATCGGACATTTTCACAACACAGGCGTCGACAGCGATCATTCGATGTGGGTTCCCTCGCAGGCCGGTCTCATGAACATTCTCCGACCACAAACACAAAGAGCGGTGACGAACTGATCGCCCCCGCCCAACAAGCATTCAAAAACGTCCAAAAGACGGCCTGTTAACGACCTGAGCGGGCGCCAGCGACCAAACCTTCGCGCTGTGCACGCTTGCGCGCAAGCTTACGGACGCGGCGAACGGCTTCGGCCTTTTCGCGGACGCGCTTCTCGGAGGGCTTTTCGAAGAAATCGCGCATCTTCATTTCACGGAAAATGCCTTCGCGCTGCATCTTTTTCTTCAGGGCGCGGAGCGCCTGATCGACGTTATTGTCGCGGACTAGTACCTGCACGTGTATCCTGTTCCTTTAATTTTGCTGTCTTGCTGGGCGAATAAAGGTATTCGCACGCAAATAAAATTCGTTCATCCGGCCGTAAGGCGGGGCGATTGATCGCGTGGAATATCAGATCATTGGCAACAAGTCCAGCCGCAGACGCATAATCCGCCTGTAAAACGCCTCCAGCAGACGATTCCTGTCGCGATGTCGAAACAAAATCATTGCGGCGTCGCAAAATGGATATTGCCTCCCATCCTGATTTGCCATGTGTAATGATATGGACCGGAACGATGTTGCCGGTCTCTTGCCGGTTCTTAAGGAGCAGACCGAGAATGCGCAAATATTCCGTTTTTGCCGTGGCGCGTGAGGCGCTCAGGGGTCATAAAGGGTGGGATGCGCAATGGGCCTCACCTGAGCCGCGCAAGGAGTATGATGTCATCATCATTGGCGGCGGCGGTCACGGTCTGGGTGCTGCCTATTATCTTGCCAAGGAACACGGTATTACCAATGTCGCAGTTCTCGAAAAAGGCTGGCTCGGCGGCGGCAATACCGGGCGCAACACCACCATTATCCGCTCCAACTATCTCTATGAAGAGAGCATGGATATTTACGAGCACTCCCTGAAGCTTTGGGAAGGCTTGAGCCAGGATCTCAATTACAACGTCATGTATTCGGCGCGCGGCGTGATGATGCTGTCGCACAATATCCATGATCGGCAGTCCTTCAGCCGTCATATCAATGCCAACAGACTCTATGGCATCGACAACGAGTGGCTGACGCCAGAGCAGGCAAAGGCGTATTGTCCGCCGCTCGATATATCAGGCAATGCGCGTTACCCGATCAATGGCGCTGCCCTTCAGCGTCGCGGCGGCACGGCTCGCCATGACGCTGTCGCCTGGGGCTATGCGCGTGCTGCTTCCGATCGTGGCGTGCACATCATCCAGAATTGCGAGGTCACGGGCATTCGCCGCGGGCCGGACGGAGCGGTGACGGGTGTGGAGACCAATCGCGGTTTCATCGGCGCCAAGAAAATCGGCGTTTCCGCCGCCGGCCATTCGTCCGTGATCATGAAGATGGCTGACGTTCGTGTTCCGCTGCACTCAAACCCGCTGCAGGCGCTGGTGTCGGAGCCGCTAAAACCGATCTTCCCCTGTGTCGTCATGTCCAACACGGTGCATGCCTATATTTCGCAATCCGACAAGGGCGAGTTGGTCATCGGTGCCGGTACCGACCAGTATAATTCCTATTCGCAGACCGGTGGTCTCCAGATCATCACCCATACGCTGGACGCCATCTGCGAGCTGTTCCCGATCTTCCGGCGCGTGAAAATGATGCGCCAATGGGGCGGCATTACCGATAACACACCCGATCGGTCCGCCATCCAGAGCGTGACACCGGTGCCGAATCTCTTCGTCAATTGCGGCTGGGGCACGGGCGGCTTCAAGGCGACGCCGGGTTCGGCCAATCTCTTCGCGCATCTCATCGCCCGCGGGGAACCGCATCGTCTGGCGGCTGGCCTGACGCTCGACCGGTTCCGCACAGGCCGGCTGATCGATGAGGCTGCTGCTGCGGCGGTGGCGCATTGATGCTGGCGGCGGCCATGCTTGCGATCAACGTCTCCGGTGCGGCCGACGTCGTGCCTGCCGTCAGCGTCATTCCCGATGCAAAGGATTTCCGCAGCCAGAAAATCCAGAAGATGCAGGGCGAGAAAGACTGGCCCTTCATGGCGGAAAAAGGCCTGCTTTTGTGTGCTCCAAGCCTCGCGAACAAGATGGTCTATTTTGTCGGCGAGAAGGAGGATGGCGAGCAGGACTATCCCTTCGCGATCGATACCGACATGATGGCGGTTGCCATCGTCAATCTGGGCCGGGCCTCGGCGCTGCGCCCCTTCGATAATTTCGAGCAGCTTTTAAAGCGGCTTTCCCCCTTCGTAGCCATGGGGAAGCGGCTGTGTGACCAACCCGCCGGAACGATCCTTCCGGAAAATTCTCTCTAGGTGGAGCGACGATGCTTCTGATCCATTGCCCCTATTGCGGGGAAGACCGTTCCGAACTGGAATTCCGCTGGGCGGGCGAAGCCCATATAGCGCGGCCGGAAAACATCGCCGATATCTCCGACGAGGCCTTCGCGGAGTATTTCTTCATTCGCGACAATGACAAGGGCGTCGTTTTCGAACGCTGGCGGCACATTCACGGTTGCGGCCGCTTCTTCAACGCCGCCCGCGATTCGGTGAGCGACAAATTCCTGATGACCTATAAGGCGGGTGAACCGAAACCCGATGCCGAAACGGTCCTTTCCGCAGAAAAGGGAGCCGGGCAATGAGCGGCGATTATCGTATCAAGGGTGCGGGCCGTCTTACTCCAGCGAGAACCGCGCGCTTTACATTCGACGGCAAGATTTATCCGGCACTGGAGGGTGATACCGTCGCCTCCGCGCTGCTGGCCAATGGCGTGCATCTGGTCGGCCGCTCATTCAAATATCACCGCCCGCGCGGTTTCCTCTCCGCCGGGCCGGAGGAGCCGAATGCGCTGATCGACGTGTCGCGCGACAGCCTGCGTAAGCAGCCCAACGTGCGCGCCACGGTGCAGGAAGTGTTCGACGGCGCGATCATCGCCTCGCAGAACCGTTTCCCGACGCTTTCCTTCGATCTCAGCGCCGTCAATGACCTCCTGTCGCCGATGTTTGCCGCCGGTTTCTACTACAAGACGTTCATGTGGCCGAAGGCCGCCTGGCACAAGATTTACGAACCGCTGATCCGCCGAGCCGCCGGTCTTGGCAAGGCGCCGAGCGAACCTGATGCCGATCATTATTCCGGCCGCTATGCCCATTGTGACGTGCTCGTCGCCGGTGCAGGCCTGGCCGGCCTGACGGCGGCGCTGTCGGCGGCAAAAACCGGTGCCAGCGTCATTCTGGTTGATGAGAATGCCGAGGTCGGCGGTGCGTTGCGCTTCGACACTGGCGCGGTGATCGACGGTCTGCCCGGTTATGAATGGGCGCAGAAGGTTCTTGCCGAACTGCAATCCATGCCCAACGTCCGGGTTCTGACCCGCACGACCGCCTTTGGATATTACAATCACAATTTCGTCGCGCTCGCCGAACGCGTCACCGATCATCTCGCGACACCGGCCAAACACCAGCCGCGCGAGCGCCTCTGGCAGGTCCGTGCCAAAAAGGTCGTATTGGCGGCGGGCGCGATCGAGCGCCATATGGTTTTCGCCAATAATGACCGGCCCGGCATCATGCTGGCTTCAGCGGCCCGCATTTATCTCAACCATTATGGTGTGTCCGTCGGCCACAATGTCGGTGTCTACACGGCGCATGACTCAGCCTATGAGACGGCTTTCGATCTGAAGAAGGCCGGGGTGAAGATCGCCGCCATCGTTGATTGCCGTGAGAACCCGGATCAGCGTCTGCTGGATGAGGCCCGGGCGCTCGGCATCGAAGTGCTGGCGGGCCACAGCGTATACAACACCGCCGGCCGCCTGCGCGTATCCTCGATGACCGTCGGACGCAATGGCGGCTCCAACAAACGCAAGATTGCCATCGATGCGCTTGTCGTTTCCGCCGGCTGGACACCGTCGGTGCATCTTTTCTCCCAGTCGCGCGGCAAACTGAAATTCGACGCGGCGAACCAGCGCTTCCTGCCTGACGTCCATGTCCAGAACTGCGTCTCCATCGGCGCCTGCAACGGCACGGATGATCTTGCCGCAATCATTGCCGAAGCCGCAGCGGCTGGCGGCGGATCGGTCGCGTTTTCGGGCGAGAATGCCAGGGCGTGGACTGGCGGCATGATCGGTGCGGCGGAAGGTGCTGGCGAGGGAACCGGAGTCAAGGCGTTCATCGATTTCCAGCACGATGTCTGCGCCAAAGATATCCGCCTTGCGGTTCGCGAGGGCATGCATTCGGTCGAGCATATCAAGCGCTTCACCACAAATGGCATGGCGTCCGATCAGGGCAAGATGTCGAACATGCATGGCCTCGCCATCGCATCGGAAGCGCTGGGCCGGGACTTGCCCAAGGTCGGTCTCACTACCTTCCGCCAGCCCTATACGCCGGTTACCTTCGGCACGCTCATCAATCATTCGCGTGGCGCGCTGTTTGATCCGGCGCGCAAGACACCGATGCACGACGAAGAACTCGCGGCCGGTGCGGTGTTCGAAGATGTCGGCAACTGGAAGCGTGCCTGGTTCTTCCCGCGTGCAGGCGAGGACATGCATGAGGCGATCAACCGCGAGTGCAAGACGGTGCGTGACAGTGTCGGCGTGTTCGATGCCTCCACGCTGGGCAAGATCGAGGTGGTTGGCCCGGATGCGGCAAAGTTCCTGAACCTCATCTACACCAATGCCTGGGACACGCTGAAGCCCGGCCGCTGCCGCTATGGCATCATGACCCGTGAAGACGGCTTCGTTTACGATGACGGTGTCGTCGGGCGTCTGGCCGAGGACCGCTTCCATGTGACGACGACGACGGGCGGTGCGCCGCGTGTTCTCCAGCACATGGAAGACTATCTTCAGACCGAATTTCCGGATCTCGATGTCTGGCTCACGTCGGCCACCGAACAGTGGGCGGTGATTGCCGTGCAGGGACCGAAGGCGCGGGAGGTGATCGCACCTTTCGTCGAGGGTATCGATATCTCGCCTGACGCATTTCCCCATATGGCGGTGGCCGAGGGCAAGTTCTGCGGCGTGCCGACGCGGCTTTTCCGCGTCTCCTTCACCGGTGAACTCGGTTTCGAAATCAATGTGCCTGCCGATTATGGCGCAGCTGTCTGGTCCGCGATCCGCGACCGGGCGGAAGCCGTGGGCGGCTGCCTCTATGGCACCGAGACGATGCACATCCTGCGTGCCGAAAAGGGCTATATCATCGTCGGTCAGGACACGGATGGCACGGTGACGCCTGACGATGCCGGGCTTGCCTGGGCCGTCTCCAAGAAGAAGACGGATTTCGTCGGCATTCGCGGGCTGAAACGCATCGATCTCACGCGGAGCGGCCGCAAGCAGCTCGTCGGTCTGAAGACGAAGGACCGGCTGACCGTACCGGACGAGGGCGGTCAGATCGTTGCCGATCCGAACCAGCCAAAGCCGATGACCATGCTCGGCCATGTGACCTCGGCCTACTGGTCGGAAAATCTTGGCCATTCCATTGCTTTCGCCCTGGTGGCGGATGGCAGGGCGCGCATGGGCGAAACGCTCTACATCCCGCTTGCCGATAAAACCATTGCCGTCGAAGTGACCGACATGGTCTTCCTCGACAAGGAAGGAGCCCGTCTCAATGGCTGATATGCTGCACGCGAAACGCAAATCCGTACTTGAGGATTTTCACGGCGGCTCGCCCTTCGTGTCTCTGAAGCCAGCGGCTTCGGCCTCGCGGCTGGCATTGCGCGCACGGGAAAGCGCCATCCCTGCCTTGTCAGAAGCGCTTGGTCTTGCCCTGCCGATGAGGCCGAAAACATCTGTCACCTCGGGCCTGCGCTCCGCCCTGTGGCTGGGGCCGGATGAATGGCTGGTGATTGATCAGGGCGAAAGCGACCTGTTGGCGGCGCTTGCCAATGTGTCCGGTCTGTTCTCGGCAACAGACGTTTCCCATCGCAACAACGCCATCATCGTGTCGGGTGCGGGCGCTGAAGCTGCGCTAAATGCCGGCTGCCCGCAGGATCTGTCGCTTGCGCGTTTCCCGGTCGGCGCCTGCTCACGCGCCGTGTTTGGTAAGGCGGAAGTTGTGCTGCTGCGCACGGCAGATGACACGTTCCGGGTGGAGTGCTGGCGTTCTTTCGCGACCTATGTCGGCGGTTTGTTGCAGGAAGCGGCGCAGGACGTGATGATATAAGATGTTGAAGAAAAGGGTGCCAAGGATCTACCCAAAAACGTCCTGGAGCATTTTCAGACGAAGCGTGTTCGCTTCGGCGTCGGACAATGGGGCAAAGCGAAAGGGATAGAGCATTAATTGTGATCCCGTAATCACCGTAAATACTCTAGGTCTGCCAACCTCGCCACTCGACCCATCGCCCATGGAAATCGGCTCGGCCGATTTCCTGCTTCTCGCCCGTAGGCCATAGTTGCAGGGTGATCGCGGCACCATTGGGAGCCGCATCTGCCTCCATCTGGAGGCGAGCAAGCGGAGCCTCTGCCGTTGCCCGCGCTCCGGCCTCTGCCATTAGCGCCTCTCCCGCCTCTTTGAGGTGGTCCGGCAGATATTGCCAGGCGATCGAGTGGTAGATCACGTGCGTCGCGCCTTCATACCGCTGCGCCAGGCGCGATTTTAGCCAATCAACCGCGTCAGCCTTTTCGACATGCAGGCCGTGTTCCTGCGCAAGGCGCAGTGCTGCCACTGTTCTTTCCAGCCTGTCCGTCTGGTCGGCCCAGACGTAAGAGATCAATCTCAGCCGATCCTCCTCAGATGACGGGTCAAGCGGATTGAGATCGCAGCCGGCGCGCGAGATAACCTCAATCTCTTCACGGGGCGGGTTCCCGCCGTGCCACTCCGGTGACAGGAGTACCTCCGATTGCGGACCCCAATCGAGGTCACCCAAACGATACTGGTAGCGGTCGAATTGCAGATTGAGCCCAGCGCTGGCACCAATTTCCGAAAGCACAAGCCTCCTGCCGGTCAATGTCGCGAGCGTAAGGAAACCGGGTAAGAGAACGGCTGATCGGCGAACCTCGTTGGTCTGCGGAGCCGATTTCAATCGTTCGAGAATGAAGGCAGCGTGGAAACGCAGGGCACTGGCACAGGCACGCCAAAGCGCGTCCTCATCGTCAGGGCCGATATCGACAAGAGGGGCGATCTTTTCCTCAATCGCAAGGGCATGCAACGCCCCGGCCAACCGCAGGGGAACGGAATCGCCGGAAGGTCCAACATCGCCGGGCCAGGACAAGATAGTCTCGCCCACCTCGGTCTGCCGGTCGAGCCGTGTGGCGACAACGCGACAAAGCTGCGCGGTAAAGGGAGATCCGAGGCTGTCACAGGCTTTTGCCTGAACCAGAAACGCATTCCTTACGGCTTCGTCATGCATGCGGGTCCTCCCTGCCTGCGCCTCAGGCGTCCTGTGGCCGATCTTGTGCGTTAAACTGGCTGATCGTCGTCCAGCGGGCGGTGAGGGCAGGTTTCTTTTCGTTTTCGATTTCCACCGTCACATCGTAAGTCGTCATCAACATGGTGGCGCCGCGAAAGCGGGTTTCTGCCAGCGTGAAACGACCGCGCACCCGCGCACCGCTTTTGACAGGAGCGACGAAGCGGACGGCGTCAAAGCCGTAATTGATGCCCATGGTTTGCTCACGAATACGGGCCAGGGCCTCATAGTTGAGGGCTGAAAGAAGAGAGAGCGTCAGAAATCCATGGGCGATGGTGCCGCCGAACGGGCTTTCTGTTTTCGCTCTCTCTGGGTCGGTGTGAATGAACTGGTCATCGAGCGTCGCTTTGGCGAAGGCATCGATCATCGACTGGTCAACCGTAATCCAGTCGGAAACGCCCATTTCGCTGCCAACGTGGTTTTTCATATCCGCCAGCGCAATTTCTTTTGTCATATTACCTCGTCCGCATTGGTTTACCGCGACTTATACGGCTGGTGACGCGACGTGATCAACCGCGCAGATAAAAGACAACCGAACGGGCTGGAAGGAAGGCGGGATTGCCGAAATCCGTACCGATCGCGGACCAGCCATCGCCCGGCAGGGCGAACGGCACGATGTTCCGGCTGCGGTTGATCAGCACGGCTAGCTCTGCGTCTTCACCAGTTTCACGGTCCAGAGAGAAAAGCACCATGGCGAAGGCCTGCACCTCCTGGCTTTCCCAATCTGCCACCGTCATCTCCTGACCGCCCGGTGCGAGCCAAACGACATCACCGCGCCCGGTGAAGAAATCGGCCTTGGCAAACACATCGAAGCGCCTGCGCAATGTGGCAAGAAACGCCGTATGGTCGATCAATTCGGGGACAAGCGACGACCAGTCGACCCAGCTGATGGCGTTGTCCTGACAATAGGCATTGTTATTGCCCTGCTGGCTGCGCCCTCCCTCGTCGCCTGCCGTCAGCATCAATGTGCCGCGACTGACAAAAAGCGTGGATAGTAACGCTTTCACATCCGCAAGCCGCGCTGCCATGATGGCAGGATCGTCCGTCAGACCTTCGAAACCATTGTTCCAGGAATGGTTGTCGTTATGGCCGTCGCGATTGTTCTCACCATTTTGATCATTGTGCTTGCGCTCATGGCTGACGAGGTCGAACAGGGTGAAGCCGTCATGGGCGGCAAGAAAATTGACGCTCCGGCTTTTAGTCCGCCCGTGTCTGGAGAAAATCGGCGACGAGCCGGATAAGGCATCAGCGAGTGCGCCTGTCATGCCGGCATCCCCACGCCAGAAACGGCGCATGTCGTCGCGGGCGCGGTCGTTCCATTCGAGAAAGCTTTCCGGGAAATTGCCAAGCTGATACCCGCCGGGCCCGATATCCCAGGGTTCAGCGATCAGCACCCGGTCGTACAAAACAGGATCGGAATGCATGGCGGCCAATGTTTCGCTGGCCATGTCGAAACCCGCCGCGGTTCTCCCGAGCACGGGTGCCAGATCGAAACGGAAGCCGTCCACCCCCGCATGAAGAACGAAGTGTCGCAGCGAATCGATGATGAGCTGGCGAATATAGGGGTGGTCGCAGGCGACTGTATTGCCGGTGCCGGTATCGTTGACGAGCTCGCCCGGCTTTCCCGGCATGTGACGGAAGGCGGTGAGATTGTCGAGGCCGCGCAGCGACATGGTCGAACCCTCGATATCGCTTTCACCGGTGTGGTTGAAGACCAGGTCAAGAATAACGCCGATGCCCTGCGCATGCAATGCCGCAACCGTGTCGCGCAGTTCCGGCACGCCGCCCGGGCAAAGGCGCGGATCGAGCGCCATGAAGCCAATCGGATTGTACCCCCAGGCGTTGGAAAGACCGAGAGGCGGCAAATGTCGTTCGTCTATCCACGCCGTGATTGGCATCAGTTCGACCGCATCAACGCCGATCTTTTTCAGATGGGCGAGAATGGCGGGATGCGCAAGCGTCGCGACGGTGCCCCTGATATCGTCGGGTACCTCAGGATGCAGCTGGGTGAAGGATTTGACGGCGAGTTCGTAAATCAGCCCGCCTTCGGCAAAAAGTGGCGGCTGGCGTTGAAGCGGGTGATGATGGGAAAGAATTGCCTTGGGCACGATGTGGCCCGTGTCCTGACCAAAGGCATGTAGCGCGGGATCGTGGCGAAACGGGCGGTCAATTTCCGTTGCATAGGGGTCGAGTAGCAGCTTTGCCGGATCGAACCACAGACCATGGTCGGGTGAATAAATGCCGTGGGCGCGAAAGCCATAGCGTGTGCCGGTGCTGGCGTCGGAGACAGTCAGCCGGTGAACATCATCCTCGCCGCGCACCATCGGCAGGCGCGCCGATTCTTTGTCACCGGTTTTATCAAAAAAAAGGCAGAGATCGATCTGGGAAGCATGCCGCGAATAGACCGCGAACTCCGTTCCGTTTTCCGTCCGCTGCGCGCCTTTGGGAAAAACGGAAGGTGTCTGCATGCTCTCTCTCTAATAGGGTATTTGCCTCATAAAAGGCGCCGACAGTCTTAGGAACGAAACCTTCCCTCTGTCATCCACGGGCTTGACCCGATGATCCAAACCCCGGACACCCAGTAGATCCTCGGGTCAAGCCCGAGGATGAAGCCGAGTGTGACGAGGGTTGCTTCACTCTCGCAAACCCATCGTCATGCGCGCGGCGCCGGCTCCGCTGGGGTCAGCGTCGCGGTGGCCTCAGGTAATAACGCTCGGCGCGCTGCGCCCGGTATGGGCCTTGATGCCCGCGATCGTATCGGCAACGGCGATCAGATCGGCGAGTGCTTCCTGCGTTTCGATACCGTGCCGTGCTGCATCCGGCTCGTAACGCTCGACATAGAGACGAAGCGTGGCGCCGGCCGTGCCTGTGCCGGAAAGACGCAGCACGATGCGCGAGCCGCCTTCAAAGAGAATGCGTATACCCTGGTTCTTGCTCACGGACTGGTCGACCGGGTCGTGATAGGCAAAATCATCCGCCGAAGCGACCTTGAGATTGCCGTAGCTGGTGCCCGGCAACGTCGCGAGCTTTTCACGCAGGATGGCCACGAGCGTGTTGGCGGCGTCGGCGTCAACCTCTTCGTAGTCATGGCGCGAATAATAGTTGCGGCCATACTCCGCCCAATGTTTGGTGACGATGTCCTTGACGCTTTCCTTGCGAACGGCAACGATATTCAGCCAGAAAAGCACGGCCCACAGACCGTCTTTTTCACGCACATGGTTCGAGCCGGT
This sequence comes from Agrobacterium tumefaciens, assembly GCF_017726655.1. Lineage (NCBI taxonomy): Bacteria > Pseudomonadati > Pseudomonadota > Alphaproteobacteria > Hyphomicrobiales > Rhizobiaceae > Agrobacterium > Agrobacterium tumefaciens. The sequence goes on along the minus strand of NZ_CP072309.1, from coordinate 530,452 downwards.
GCCGAAACTCTCTTCGCCGCACACCGTAACCTTGCCGGCATCCAGCAGGTTGCCGAAAAACTTCCAGCCGGTCGGTGTCTCGTACATGCCAAGGCCGAGCTTTTCCGCGACGCGGTCCGCCGCGGCGCTGGTTGGCATCGAGCGGGCGATGCCTGAAATGCCGCCAGCATAACCGGGCGCCAGTTTGGCATTGGCGGCAATGATGGCAAGACTGTCCGACGGCGTGACGAACATACCCTTGCCGACCACCATGTTGCGGTCACCGTCGCCATCGGAGGCGGCACCAAAATCCGGGCCCTCCGGGCTCATGACGTCGTCGTAAAGCTCCTTGGCATGGACAAGGTTCGGATCTGGGTGGTGGCCACCGAAATCCGGCAGCGGCGTCGCGTTGCGGACCGAACCCTTGGGCGCACCAAGCCGCTTTTCGATGATCTCGACGGCATAGGGGCCGGTAACCGCGCTCATGGAGTCGACCACAACCTTGAAGCCACCGGCGATGAGTGCACGAATGGCATCGAAATCGAACAGTTCTTCCATGAGGGCCGCGTAATCCGCGACCGGGTCGATCACCTCGACCGTCAGGTCGTCCACCTTGAAGCTGCCGGCCTTGTCGAGGTCGATATCGGCAGCGTCGGAGATTTTGTAGCTGTCGATGACTTTGGAGCGGGCATAGATCGCGTCCGTGATCTTCTCAGGGGCGGGACCGCCGTTGCCGATATTGTATTTGATGCCGAAATCTTCGGTCGGGCCGCCGGGATTGTGGCTCGCGGAAAGCACGATACCGCCGAAGGCCTTGTATTTGCGGATGATGTTGGATGCGGCCGGCGTGGAAAGAATGCCGCCCTGACCGACCATCACCTTCCCAAAGCCGGCGGCTGCGGCCATCTTGATCGCTTTCTGGATGACTTCGCGGTTGTAGTAACGGCCGTCACCACCGATAACCAAGGTCTCCCCTTGGAAGCCTTCGAGAGAGTCGAAGATCGACTGAATGAAGTTCTCGGCGTAATTTTCCTGGGCAAAGACGGGCACCTTCTTGCGCAGTCCTGAAGTGCCCGGTTTCTGATCCTGATAGGGCGTCGTCTGAACGGTCTTTATCATTGGTTCAATGGCCTTTCGATATAAGCTGGTTGTAAAGCGCGGCGTAAAGAGCGGCGCTCTTTTCCCAGGAAACATCGGATTTCATTCCGAGTTTCTGCATTTGTGTCCAGAGTTTGGGGTCGTGATAATAACGGACGGTCCGACGGATTGCCTGTTTGAGGCCATCGAGCGTCACCGGTGAAAACTGTACGCCCGTCGCCGATTTATTAGCGATCGCGGCATGATTGGCGTCGATGACGGTATCGGCAAGCCCGCCCGTGCGGGCGACGACCGGAATGCAGCCATAACGCAGCGCATAAAGCTGGGTAAGCCCACAGGGCTCAAAGCGCGAGGGAATGATGATCGCATCGCACCCCGCCTGCATCAGGTGCGACAGCGGCTCATTATAACCGATGGCGACGCCGACACGGCCATGGTGGCGGGAGGCTGCCGCCAGAAGTGCCCCTTCCAATGCCACATCGCCGGCGCCAAGCACGACGAGCCGTCCGCCGAGGGAAACGACCTCATCCACCGCATCGGCCATGAGATCGATGCCCTTTTGCCAGGTGAGGCGGGAGATGACGCAGAATAGCGGGCTGTCATCAGCATCGATCCGGAAATGTTCGGCGACGGCCTTCTTGTTTAACGCCCGGTTCTTTAGGTTGGCTGCGGAGAAATTGTCATGGATCAGGTGATCGGTTGCCGGGTTCCAGACGTTGGCGTCGATGCCGTTGACGATGCCATGCAACACGTGCGCGCGGCTGCCGATGACCCCGTTGAGACCCATGCCGAATTGTGGGGTGAGGATTTCCTCTGCATAGGAAGGGCTGACCGTGCTGAGCGCGGTTGCCGTCTGCAGGCCGCCCTTCAGGAAGCTGACATCGTTGTAATACTCCACGCCTTCCATGCTGAACGCATGGGCCGGCAGGGCAAGCTTGCTGAAGATGTTGGCGCCGAATTGCCCCTGGAAAGCGATGTTGTGGATGGTGAGCAGGCTCGGAATCTCAGGCGTTTCGGCATAACGCATGTAGACCGGCGCCATGGCGGCTTGCCAGTCGTGAGCATGCACGAGATCCGGGCGCCAGCCCGGAAATTCGCCAGCCGCAAGGCGTGCTGCCGCCAGCGAAAGCGCTGCAAAGCGCCTCCAGTTGTCAGGATAATCCTTGCCGGTCTGGTCGAGATAGGGGCCGCCGGAGCGCTCGTAATAGGCAGGCGCATCAAGAATAAGGAGATCAAGCCCCTCGTGCCGCGCTTCGAGCACCTCGGCTTTTTCGCCGAGAAGATCGGTAAATTCGAAACATTTGACGGCATCCGTCACAGCGGCTTTTACAGCCGGGTATCCGGGGATCAGAGTCCGCGTCTTGATGCCAAGCGCTTCCAGCGCGATGGGGAGCGCGCCGGCAACATCGGCGAGCCCTCCAGTCTTGATCAGGGGATAAATTTCGGATGAAACCGAAAGGACATTCATCGGCGCTACAGGTCCAGCTTGTCGATCATCGATTGGGTGATAAGGCAGATGCCGTTTTCAGTGCGGCGGAAACGTTTGGCATCCAGTTCAGGGTCTTCTCCTACAATCAATCCTTCCGGAATGACCACGCCATGGTCGATCACGACATTGCTGAGCTGGGCGTGACGCCCGATCTTCACACTCGGCAGTACTACGGCATTCTCAAGGCGTGAGTATGAATTGGCTCTGACGCCTGTGAACAACAGGCTGCGGTTCAGCGATGCGCCCGAAATGATGCAATCACCGGAAACGACCGAAGAAACGGCCGAACCGCGGCGGTTCTCGTCATCGTGCACGAATTTAGCCGGCGGGGTGATTTCCGCATAGGTCCAGATCGGCCAGGATTTATCGTAGATATCGAGGTCGGGCACGATGTCCGTGAGGTCGATATTGGCCTGCCAATAGGCGTCGATCGTGCCGACGTCTCGCCAGTAAGGGCCATGCTCGAAATCCGAGCGCACACAGGAATCCGCGAAGCGATGGGCGACGGCTTTGCCATGCTCAACGATATAGGGAATGATGTCCTTGCCGAAGTCGCGGCTGGAGGTCGGGTCGGCGGCATCACGGCGCAGCGCTTCCATCAGGAATTTCGTGTGGAAGACATAGATGCCCATGGAAGCGAGCGCGAAGCCTTCATTGCCGGGAATACCGGGCGGATCGGCCGGCTTCTCGATGAAATCGATGATCTCGTCTTTTTCATTCACATGCATCACGCCGAAGCCGGTCGCTTCCATGCGCGGGACTTCAAGGCAGCCGATCGTCACGTCGGCACCGGAATCCACATGCTGCTGCAGCATGTATTCGTAGTCCATTTTATAGATATGGTCGCCGGCGAGGATGACCATGTATTCCGGCCCATAGGGCTCGATGATGTCGATGTTCTGGTAAACTGCGTCTGCGGTGCCTTCATACCATTGCGTTTCTGAAACGCGCTGGGAGGCGGGCAGGATGTCGAAGCTTTCGTTGCGTTCAGGACGGAAGAAGTCCCAGCCCCGCTGCAGGTGTCGAATAAGCGAGTGCGCCTTGTATTGGGTGGCGACGCCGATACGGCGAATGCCGGAATTGAGCGCGTTGGAGAGCGCAAAATCGATGATGCGCGCCTTGCCACCGAAATAAACGGCGGGTTTTGCCCGGCGGTCTGTCAACTCCTTGAGGCGGCTGCCTCTGCCGCCCGCGAGGACATAGGCCATTGCATCACGCGCCAAAGGCTGAACTCTTTTTTCCGACATGGTGTCCTCCCTCTGTATGTATCAGTTTTCCGGTTCGAGCATGATCGTGGCGAGCGGCGGCAGGACGAGCATCGCCCCGATATTGCCGCCGGCATCGACCGCCTGAACGCGTCCGCCATTTCCCTTGCCGCTGCCGCCATAGATTTCGGCATCGGTATTGAGAATTTCCCGCCACCGCCCTGCCTGGGGCAGCGGCACGTAATAATTTTCCCTGTAGACCGGCGTGAGGTTGCAGATGACCGCCACCGGCTTTTCACCAGGCGCCGTGCGCAGCCAGGCGAAGACGGAATTCTCGTGATCATCGACCACAAGCCAGCGGAACCCTTCGGGTTCGCAATCGCGGGCGTGCAGGGCGGCTTTGGACCGATAGGTGAGGTTGAGGTCGCGCACCAGCCGGCGCATGCCCTCATGCATCGGATATTGGCGCAGGTTCCAGTCGAGTGACCCCTTTTCGCTCCACTCGCTCCATTGCGCGAATTCCTGTCCCATAAACAGCAGCTTCTTGCCGGGATAACCCCACATGAAGCCGTAATAGGAGCGCAGATTGGCGAATTTCTGCCAGTCGTCGCCGGACATTTTGGCGATCAGCGAGCCCTTGCCGTGCACCACCTCGTCGTGGGACAGCGGCAGCACGAAATTTTCGGTGAAGGCGTAAAGCAGACCGAAGGTCAGTTCCTGATGGTGGAACTTGCGATGCACCGGCTCACGCGCGAAATAGCTGAGCGTGTCGTGCATGAAGCCCATGTTCCATTTGAAACCGAAACCGAGACCGCCCTCATGAACGGGCTGCGACACTTTCGGCCACGAGGTGGATTCCTCGGCAATCGTCATGACGCCCGGATGGGTGCCATAAACGAGGGAATTCATGTTCTGCAGGAAACGCACGGATTCGAGATTTTCCCGTCCGCCATATTCGTTCGGGATCCACTCGCCTTCCTTGCGTGAATAATCGAGATAGAGCATCGAGGCGACCGCATCGACGCGCAGGCCATCGAGATGGAATTTCTCGGCCCAATAGAGCGCGTTGTTGATGAGGTAAGACATCACCTCGACGCGACCGAAATTATAGATCGCCGTGTTCCAGTCTGGATGAAAACCCTGGCGCGGATCGGCGTGCTCATAGAGTGCCGTGCCGTCGAACCAGCGAAGCCCATGTTCGTCGGTCGGAAAATGCGCGGGAACCCAGTCCAGCAAGACGCCGATGCCAACCTTGTGCGCACCGTTGACGAAACGGGCAAAGCCTTCCGGATCGCCAAACCGTGCGCTCGGTGCGTAGAGACCCGTCGTCTGGTAACCCCAGGAGGGATCATAGGGATGTTCGGTAATCGGCAGGAACTCGATGTGGGTAAAGCCCATATCGGTGCAATAGGGAATAAGCTGCGCGGCGAGTTCATCCCAACTCAGGAAGGTGCCGTCTTCGCGCCGCTGCCATGAACCCGCATGCACTTCGTAGATGCTGATCGGCTGGCGACGCTGGTCCACCTGCGCCCAATGTTCCCGGTGGGCCTGATCTTCCCATTTCTGCGACAGTTCGGTGGCGGTGACGGATGCATTTTTCGGTCGCAACTCGGCACGGCGCGCGTAGGGGTCCGCTTTCAGCGGCAGCAACTCGCCATTCGCGCCGAGGATTTCGAACTTGTAGGCGCAACCGGCATAGACGTCAGGCGCGAAGATTTCCCAGATGCCCGTATCTTTGCGGAAGCGCATGACGTGGCGGCGGCCATCCCAATTATTGAAATCGCCAACCACCGAAACGCGCCGCGCATTGGGCGCCCAGACGGCAAAATGGAAGCCTTCGACACCTTCAAGTTTCAGAGGATGTGCACCCATCCGGTCGAAGAGCCGCAAATGCGATCCCTCGCGGACGAGATAATCATCCATCGGTCCGAGAACCGGGCCAAAACTGTAAGGATCGGTCACTGCCCACTCGGCATCATCGCGGGCAGCGCGGTATCGGATCGGCTGGCGTTTCTGGAGGTCGATCGGGCCTTCAAAAAAACCATCGGGATCCAACCGCTTCAATTCGCCGACGAAAGTCCCGTCCAGTGTCAGGACAGAGACTTCCTCCGCACCGGGAATGAAACAGCGGGCAAGAAACCCTTCCGGCGTTTCGTGAACACCGAGAAGGGCGAAGGGGTTGGAATGCAAACCGCTCTTAATCGCCTCGATTTCAGCCTTCGTGATGTCGACAGTCTTTTTCTCTTCGGCCGAATTGAGCGGTTTTTTCATCAGGCTCTCCAGATCTCGGTGGCATATTGACGGATCGTCCTGTCGGACGAGAACCAGCCCATACGCGCCGTGTTGCGCACTGCTTTGGTGTTCCAGCTATCCTGATCGCTCCAGATCGCATCTACTTTGCGCTGAGCCTCGGCATAGGCGTCGAAATCGGCGGCGACCATGAACCAGTCGCTGTTGTAAATGCCGTCGATAAGGGCGGAAAACCGGGAACGGTCGTCGGGTGAGAACACACCCGACGCGATGGATGACAGCGCCTGCGACAATTCCGCAGACCCTTCGATAATGCCACGGGGATTATGACCATCGGCACGGGCCTTGGCGACATCTTCCGCGGTCATGCCGAAGATGACCATGTTGTCGGCGCCGACATGTTCCAGCATTTCCACATTCGCGCCATCGAGCGTGCCGATGGTGAGTGCGCCATTGAGTGCGAATTTCATGTTGCCGGTGCCGGACGCTTCCATGCCGGCCGTCGATATCTGCTCGGAGAGATCGGCAGCGGGAACCATGATTTCCGCGAGCGAGACGTTGTAATTCGGAACAAAAACCACCTTCAGAAGTCCGCGCACGGCCGGGTCGTTATTGATCACCCGGGCAATATCGTTGGCAAGCTTAATGATCAGCTTCGCGTTGTGGTAACTCGGCGCTGCCTTGCCTGCAAAGAACTTAACGCGCGGCACCCAATCCAGTTCCGGATGCGAACGGATTTGATCATAGAGTGCGACGGTTTCGACAAGGTTCAAAAGCTGCCGCTTGTATTCGTGAATGCGCTTGATCTGGATATCGAACATCGCAGAGGGGTCGACGCGGATGCCCATGCGCTGCGCCACCGTATTGGCAAGGCGGACCTTGTTCAGGCGCTTCACCTCGGCGAATTTTTCGCGGAAACCGGCGTCCTCGGCAAAGCGGTCGAGAGCGGTCAGTTTTTCCGCATCATCGAGGAAATCGTCGCCGATCGTCTCGCGCAGCAGGCTGGTCAGGCCGGGATTGCACTGCATCAGCCAGCGGCGTGGTGTGATGCCATTGGTCTTGTTGTTAATCCGCTCCGGATACAGGCTGTGCAGATCGGCAAACACCGTTTCTTTCATCAGATCGGTGTGAAGGGCGGAGACGCCGTTGATGGAATGCGAGCCGATGAAGGCGAGGTTGCCCATGCGCACACGTCTCTCGCCACCTTCGTCGATGAGAGAAATGGAGCGGATCTGCTGGTCCGCCATCTTCTTTTCCTTGCGGGCAAAGAGCAGAGTATTGGCGTTGATCGCATAAACGATCTGCATGTGTCTTGGCAGCAGACGCTCAAGCAGCGGCACCGGCCAACTCTCCAGCGCCTCGGGAAGCAGCGTGTGGTTGGTATAGGAGAAGGTGCCCTGCGTGATCTTCCAGGCTTCCTCGAACTCCAGACCGTGCACATCGCACAGAAGGCGCATCATTTCCGCGATGGAAATGGCCGGATGGGTGTCGTTGAGCTGTATAGAGACCTTGTCCGGTAGAGAGGTGAAATCCGGATACTGCTGCAAGTGGCGGCGCAGGATGTCCTGCAGCGAGGCGGAAGAGAAGAAGAATTCCTGTCGCAGGCGCAGTTCCTGGCCGGCCGGCGTTGCGTCCGCTGGGTAAAGAACGCGCGTCAGGCTTTCCGCCTTGTTGCTCTCGCGAAGAGCCCCGATATGGTCGCCGGCATTGAAGGCGGCGAGGAGAATGGGGTCTATCGGCTGTGCCGACCAGAGGCGCAGCGTGTTGACGCGGGTGCCGCGCCAGCCGACGACCGGCGTGTCGTAAGCCATGGCGATGACCCGCTCGGCCGGTTTCCAGACGAAGCGCTGCGGGTCTTCATATCCGCCGATCGTCTCCACCGAGCCGCCGAAGCCGATTTCATAAGAGCTTTCGCGGCGCTCGAATTCCCATGGGTTACCGTGGGCAAGCCAGGTTTCCGGCAGTTCCACCTGCCATCCGTCAGCCATCTGCTGGCGGAAGAGGCCATGCACGTAACGGATGCCGTAGCCATAGGCGGGAATATCAACGGTCGCCATGGATTCCATGAAGCAGGCAGCAAGACGCCCAAGACCGCCATTACCCAGTGCCGCATCCGGCTCCAGCCCGGCGATAACGTCAAGATCGACGCCGAGGGAGGACAGCGCGTCACGAATCTCGTGCATCAGGCCGATGTTGGAGATGGCGTCGCGCATCAGGCGGCCGATCAGAAATTCCAGCGACAGATAATAAACGCGCTTGGAATTGTTGGCATAGGCCTTGCGGGTGGATTCCATCCACTTGTCGATGATGCGGTCACGCACGACGAGGATGGTTGCGGTCAGCCAGTCATGCGGTTTTGCAACCTTAACGTCTTTGCCGATGCGGTAGGTCAGTCGCTCGATGATTTCCGCGGCCATGATTTCCGGGTTGGAACTGCGCGGCGCGGGGCGGGGAAGATCGGCGGCGTTGAGATTATTGATCATTGGTCGGTCAGCACCTTGGTGGGAGGAGAGGGTCTGAGAGGTTGATCCGTATTGCCATTGCTGATGTCAGTTTATGCATCGATATGGAGGCGTGGCAACAGCAATTTTCGCGGAAAGTGATGTGGGCTAGAATTTTGAAAAATAAGAGTTTTTTCACGCCCTGAAGGACACAAAGAATGTTCTAAGCCTCATATCCGCAGTTTGTGAGGCTGTTTGCGTCGGCGGTGCGATGTCTGGCATCGTTCAAAAGAGAATGAGGCTGCAAAAGTTTGAAATGGTTCACCGGTCCTGAAATCTGTTCATTTTATTATATCCATGCACCAGACTGGAAACCGTCCGTGGTTTAGCCGAATGCCTCAACGTACACACTAGCCTTCGCAGCCGCAAAAATTCAATGAAAATAAATAAGCCGCCACGGCGCAAATTGGATGGCGGCTTTATGCTCTTGGCAAAATCGTCTCGGATAAGAATCTCTATTGCAGGAAAAAAGGTGCCGCCGTCATTTCTCCCGCGCGGATCGTCAGGCTGGTGTTCGGCGGAACGGCGCACCAGGGCGTGCAATCGAAGGAGAAAGGCTCCGAACTGAGCGCGATGCCGTCATCGAGCATGCGCCAATAGAGCGTCGGCGGCTTGTCGTCGCTCGACCAGCGAAAGGCATGCACGCAGTCGCCATCCATGAGCACGGCGCTGAAGCGAAGCGCAGAGGATACGCCTGCCGCGACCATCTTTTTATGGCAGAGCCGCAGCGCCGTCGCGATCGCGCGGACGGGATCGGCTTCAAGGCCGAGCCCCGCGGCAATCAGAAAAATGGCTTCGCTGTCGCCGGTGCCGCGCCTGTTTGCATAGAGGTCGTCTGGAATGAGGGAATCGATGTCGCGCCTGATCTGCTCATAGCCGCCGATTTGGCCGTTATGCATGAACAGATATTGGCCATGGGAGAACGGGTGGCAATTGGCGCGGGAAACTTCGCCAGATGTGGCGGAGCGCACATGCGCCATGAACATGCCCGAGCGAAGCTGGTGGCAAAGCGCCGCCAGATTGGCATCCGACCAGGCAGGTCGCGTGTCGCGAAAGACGCCGGGCGTTCCGCGCTCGCCATACCAGCCGAGGCCGCAGCCATCGCCGTTCACAACGGTTTTGGCCTCTCTCGCGGCCATGGACTGGCTGACCAGCGATGCTTCGGGCTCGATCAGAAGGCTGTCGAGCCAGACCGGTTTACCGGAATAAGCAAAGAGGCGGCACATTCACGCGGCTCTGTCGAACGCCTTGTTCCCAAGCGCGAAGGCGACCGCGGCCTCCGCATGAATGGCTGTCGAATCGTAACCCGGCAACGGCAGCGCGTTGGGGTCGATCAGCAGGGAAATTTCGGTGCAGCCGAGAATGACGGAATCAACACCCAGCGCACGGGCTTTTTCGATTACTGCAAGGTAGCGCTCGCGCGAACAGGACTTGATTTCCCCCTGGCAGAGCTCGCCGAAAATAATGTCATGAATTGCAGCCCGGTCATCCGCTTCGGGCACAACGACGTCGATGCCCTGGCGACGCATCCGATCGGTGTAGAAGCCGTGTTCCATCGTGTAACGGGTGGCGAGCAGCAATGGCTTGCGGCGTCCATCCGCCTTCAGGGCGGCGGCGGTTTCGTCGATAATGTCGATCAGGGCGACGCCTGACATTTTTTCGACCGTGTCTGCGACAAGATGCATGGTGTTGGTGCAGATGAGCACGCAATCGGCACCGGCATTGGCGAGGCGTGCGCCGGCAGCGCCCAGAAGCGCGCCTGCTTCATCCCAGCGGTCAGCCTTCTGAAGGGCGACAACTTCGGAAAAATCGAGCGAATGCATGACGATATCGGCCGAAACCAGCCCGCCGCGGCTGTCGCGCACTGCCTCGTTGATCATGCGATAATAGGTTGCGGTGGATTCCCAGCTCATGCCGCCAATCAGGCCGATGCGTTTCATCTGTTTCCCCTTATCAAAATTGATTGCGACAAGGATGCCATCGCCGTCACGAAAACGGCGTGCGTTTTTCCTGCGATTTTTAGGCGGAAGTGCAAGTCTGGAGCGGGATGGCCGGTAAATGCGCAAATTTCTTGCGAAAATATGTTAACAGGTGCATTCTTTTCGGATGATTGATGATCGAGACCGCCGAATCCTTGCGATTCTCCAGGAAAATGCGGAAACGCCGCTCGCCGATATCGCCGAGGAGGTTTCGCTGTCGCTATCGGCCTGTTCGCGGCGCATTACCCGGTTGCGCACGGAGGGATATGTGACGGGCACGATGGCGCTGTTGGACCGGCGAAAAATCAATCTGCCGACCACGGTTTTCCTGCTGGTGAGAACGGGCCTGCATGCCGAGGATTGGTTGGACAAGTTCCATGCCGCCGTCAGCACCATACCGGAGATTGTCGAGGTTCACCGCCTGACGGGTAATTTCGACTATATTCTCAAACTCGTGCTGCCTAATGTCGAATATTACGACACCGTCTACAAGCAAATCCTGCGTCGCGTTCAGCTTTACGATATGTCGGCCTTTATCTCGATGGAGACGGTGAAGCTGTCGTCATCGCTGCCGACGACGCACATCTGAGCGCCCATCAACGCGTCGTCGATTGGCCGTCGAAACGAAAACCAAAGCGGAAGCTGCGCGTTTCTCCCGGGTTCAATGTTATCGCGTCCGCGAATTCGGGCTGGTTGAACGCATTGGTGGGCGTTTCCACGGGTTCCAGGGCTATAGAGTGGCGCCTGCCGCGCGCGAGGGTATCGCCGGTAAAGACATGCATATGACCCCGCTCCTGCCATACCGTCAGGCTCGCGCCGCTATTACGGTCTTCCAGCCTCGTTTCGTAAAGCCCGTTTTCGGATGCATTCAGATCGGTGAAGCATAAATCGAGCACATGGCCTGATAGCGGCGTTTGGACAAAACCAATGTCGTCCCGTTTGACGACAGCGCCTTTTGGGTCACGAAGGGGGATCAGATTTGCGTCTGTTTCGATAACGGTCTTCGAGGGCAGCGTAAGAAGAAGGTTATCGATAGACGTCGTGCCGGGCAGGCGGAAATAGGGATGCCAGCCGGCCGCGAAGGGCATGGTCTGCTCACCGCGGTTGATGCCGCGGATGTCGATGGCAACCTCATGGCCGGAGAAACGATATTCCACCTCGATGGTGAGCCGGTATGGATAGCCCGCAAAATCGGCAGGCCGTATATCGGCGCGAAACAGCAGAATGTGGGCGTCATCCGCCTTGTCGGAATGGACAAGAATGAAGGGCAGGGCTCTGGCAAATCCGTGAAAAACCAGGGCTTCATGGGCAAGTACCGGTTCAATGCGATGGTCCTGCCCGCCAAAGCTAAAGCGACCATCCGCAATGCGGTTGGTGAAGGGTGCGAGAATGCCGTTTCTCACTCCATTCTGCGAGCCAATGTCGGAAGGGTTCAAATATCCGTCGATGAGGTTCTCGTTCCCAGCACCGTCTGCAGAGAGGGGTCGCCAGCTCAGGAGCGTCGCGCCCTCGTAGGCAATTTCGGCAGAAAACCCATTCCCGGAAACGGTGACACCGGCAATTCCCGCGCCTGTGGTCGAAATAGTCATCGGGAAATGTCCTCTGCATGTATATCTGCGGTCATACGGCAAATGCCCTGCCGATTCGCCGATCATCGTCGGTGCGGGACCATTTCGCAATGGGACGGCGCGGGAGTTTCAACAGCCTCCCGCCATCCGCTATTTCCGGGCATCAGCCCGAAAGGTTGCGTTTTGCGCCGCCGAAAAACTCCATCAGTGCAGCTTGGTCTTCTCCGCCAAGTCCGGCTGCCGTCAACATCCGGTGCACCTCGGCGCAGACGGCCGTCAGTGGCATGGCAGTGTTGGTTCGCCGGGCAAGGTCCTGCGCGCCATTCAGATCTTTCACCATGTTATCGATGCGGCCGGTCCGGCGGTAATCCTTTGCTACATAGCGGGGCATATACTCCTGAAGGATGGCGCTGTCGGCGCGCCCGCCCTTTAGCGCCTGCGGTATCTTTGCGGCATCGACGCCAGCATCGAGTGCGAGCTGCGTTGCTTCCGCCACGGCGAGAAAGTTCAGCCCGCAAAGAACCTGATTGATAAGCTTGGTGGTCTGGCCCGCCCCGCAGGGCCCCATATGGGTATAGTTGCTTGCGACATGTTGGAGCACCCGGTGAGCATCGGTCACATCCTTTTCACTACCTCCGGCCATCAATGTCAGTTGCCCGATGAGCGCCTTGGGCGCGCCGCCGGAAAGCGGGCTGTCCACCCAGCGCAGGCCTTTATCTGCGGCGTCAGCCGCCAGTTCCTTAGTCGCTTCCGGGTCAATCGAGGACGTGTCGATGATGAGCGTGCCGGGTTTTGCGCCGGCCGCCACGCCATCCTTGCCGAACACAGCGATGCGAACGATTTTCGGCGAGTTGAGGCTGAGGATAACCACATCGGAAGCCGAAGCCGCCTCCGCAGCCGTGCCGGCGCTCTGTGCGCCAAGGTTCGTCAGCGCCGACACCTTTTCCGCGTCGAGATCGAAAACCGTCAGATGATTGCCCGTCTCGATGAGCCGCGTGCCGATAGCGCCGCCCATAGCGCCAGCACCGATCAGGGCGACTTTGTTCTTCTCGCTCATGTTGCTCACGGCCTCCTCCCAAAGTGTCGTGGTGTCGTCCGACTGCCGTTTTTTACAGCGAAGCGGTAATGCCGCCATCGACATAGAGAATATGTCCGTTCACGAAGGACGAAGCGTCTGACGACAGGAAAATGCAGGCGCCGACGAGTTCGTCCACCTTGCCCCAACGACCGGCGGGTGTGCGCTTTTCAAGCCACGCAGAAAAGGTGGGATCAGCCACCAGTGCAGCATTGAGCGGCGTGTCGAAATAGCCAGGCGCTATAGCGTTGCATTGCAGGCCATATTTCGCCCAATCCGTCGCCATGCCCTTGGTCAGGTTGCCGACAGCGCCCTTGGTGGCGGTGTAGGGCGCAATGCCCGGCCGAGCGAGGGCGGTCTGGACGCTGGCGATGTTGATGATCTTGCCGCGGCCTCGGGTGATCATATGGCGCGCGGCTGCCTGACCGGCATGGAATACCGAGGCGATATTGGTTTGCAGCAGGCGCTCGAAGGCATCGGCCGGGAAATCCTCGAGAGGAGAGCGGTGCTGCATGCCGGCATTGTTGACGAGGATATCGATCGGACCAACCTCTGCTTCAAATTGATCGATAGCGCTGCGCACAGCGGCATGGTCCGTGGCGTCGAAGGGCAGTGTTTTAGCGCCTTTGATCCGCGTGGCGGCATCATCCAATTTCACTTCATCACGGCCGTTCAGCACCACGTCGGCTCCCGCCTCCGACAGGCCTTGCGCCAGCGCAAAGCCGATGCCCTGGGACGAGCCGGTGATCAGGGCTCTGCGCCCGGAAAGATCAAACAATTTCAGGCTCACTATTTCCTCCAGTCTCTCCCGGCATTGACCTCATGCCGATTTATGTTATCGATAACATTCATCCGTTTCAGCTCTGAATGTCAAGGCTGAAACGCTCGCCTCCTGTAAGCGGCGAGTGGATGTCCGCACGCGATACATTCGTGGAGGCGACGGATGTAAGCTATATTTGTCACGTCGCGGAGGGGCGACGTCAAACGGAGATATCAATGAGAGCGATTGTTGCCCACGGGGCGAAGGATGTCCGCATCGAAGAGCGGCCTGAGGAGATGCCGGGGCCGGGTGAAGTGCGGCTTCGTCTGGTCCGGGGCGGAATCTGCGGCAGCGATCTGCATTATTACAACCATGGCGGCTTCGGCGCGGTGCGCCTTCGGGAACCCATGGTGCTCGGGCATGAGGTCTCGGCCATTATCGAAGAGCTGGGCGATGGTGTGGAGGGGTTGAAGGTCGGTGGGCTTGTTGCGGTTTCGCCCTCCCGCCCATGCAGGACATGCCGCTATTGCCAGGAAGGCCTGCACAATCAGTGTCTCAACATGCGCTTTTACGGCAGCGCGATGCCTTTCCCCCATATTCAGGGCGCTTTCCGCGAAGTTCTGGTGGCAGATGCATTGCAGTGCGTACCGGCCGATGGCTTGAGCGGTGGAGAAGCAGCCATGGCGGAACCCCTGGCGGTGACGCTGCATGCGACGCGCCGCGCTGGCGATCTGTTGGGAAAACGGGTGCTTGTGACTGGCTGCGGCCCCATCGGCATTCTTTCCATTCTCGCCGCCCGCCGTGCGGGTGCTGCTGAGATCATCGCGACCGACCTTTCCGATTTCACGCTCGCCAAGGCGCGTGAAGCGGGGGCGGACCGTGTCATTAACAGCAAGGACGAACCTGATGCGCTGGCGGCCTATGGTGCCGACAAGGGGACCTTCGATGTTCTCTATGAATGCTCTGGGGCTGCGGTGGCGCTCGCGGGCGCGATTCCGGCGCTGCGTCCGCGGGGGATTATCGTTCAGCTTGGTCTCGGCGGCGATATGAATCTGCCGATGATGGCGATTACCGCGAAAGAACTCGATCTGCGCGGATCGTTCCGCTTCCACGAAGAATTCGCTACCGGCGTCGAATTGATGCGCAAAGGCCTGATCGACGTCAGACCGTTTATCACGCAGACTGTCGATCTAGACGATGCTATCTCGGCTTTCGAATTTGCCTCGGACCGCGGTCGTGCCATGAAGGTGCAGATCGCGTTTTCGTAATGCGACCGTGTGAGCGTCGGCCATATCCGCACCAATGGCACTGACGAGGGCTGGCATTCGCTGTGTGTTACCGATATCATTACAAGACTGATCGGTCTGGCGAGCTAAGATGGGATGGCAGTGGTCACGTGGACATTGAAGAAGGGCAGCATCCAGTCGGGATGCTGCCCCATTTTAATCAGTCGCGTCTGAAGGACCGGCCGTCAGTGAATGGAGATGCCGCGCTTGTCCGCTTCTTCTTTGATGATGTCTTCGACGACGGTCCTTTTCAGATCAGGATTTCCGAGAAGGTAATCGTCGGCGATTTCGAAGATCGACTTGGGATTCTCGGTCCTGTGCAAGGTGTCGAGGTCCTGACCGATCTGCTCTCGAAGGCTGGAATAATCGTCCATTGCGGCGCTCCAAAATTATCGTTCAGTCGAGAAGCTCGGCCGGAACCTTGCCACCATTTTCGGAAAGCTTCTTGATAACGGCCTTGTGCAGCCAGATGTTCATGGTCGCCGAGTCCGAAGTGTCGCCGGTGTAACCCAGTTCGCTCGCCAGCTCCTTGCGGGCCGTGAGGCTGCTGTCGAGGTCGAGGGCTTTCAGAAGATCAACGATGGAGTGTTTCCAGTCGAGTTTCTGGCCGTTCTTTTTGACAGCGGCATCAAGAATGGAGGCGACGTCAACATTGCCTGTTGCTGCGGGGGCCGGCGCCGCGGTTGTTGGCGCAGGCGCGGCAGGTGCTGCCGGGCTTGTCGCCGTCGGGCTCGCGGTGGATGTCGGCGTTGCGGCAGGCGCGGAGGTCTCTGGTGCCGCTTCGGCCTTGCCGAAAATCGCGTTCTTGATCTTGTCGAAAAAGCTCATGGTGTCCTCCCCTTACCTGCGGAATGCCCGCCCGATCGCGATGAGTATGCAGGCACCGATGAAGCCGGCGATGAGGTAACCGATCCAGCCGCCGAGCGAAATGCCCACAAGTCCGAGAAGGAAATTCGCGACAATCGCGCCAATGATACCGAGAATGATGTTCATGAAAACACCCATATTGCTTTTCATGAACTGTTCGGCGAGCCAACCGGCTACGCCGCCGATGATGATTGCTGCAATCCAGCCAACTTGTGCGTCTTCCATAACAGGCCTTTCCTTTCTTATGAGAGGTCAGGAGGCTTATGGACCCGCATGTTTACGCACGTCCCCCCGCCTTGAAATGACCCCAGGCGGGATTATAACGACGGTGCGGAAATTTTGTTCCGCGCGGCGTGTAAGCTTCGACCGTTTCAACCCTGAGCCTTAAAATCCAGCCCGATGTCGAGCACCGGTGCGCTGTGCGTCAGCCAGCCAATCGAAATGAGGTCGACGCCGGACGCGGCAATGGCCGGCGCGGTCTGAGGATTGATGCGGCCGGAGGCTTCGGTAATGGCGCGACCGGCGACGAAGTGGACCGCCTCGCGCAATTGTTCTGGCGTCATGTTGTCAAGGAGGACGGCGTCCACGCCTTCTTCCATCGCCTCTTGCAACTGCGCCAGCGTATCGACCTCCACCTCGATCTTGACGAGATGCCCGACACCCGTCTTTGCGCGGCGGATGGCGTGGCGCACGCTCCCTGAGACGGCGATATGGTTGTCCTTGATCAGAACCGCATCATAAAGGGCAAAGCGGTGGTTCATCCCGCCACCGGAGCGCACCGCATATTTTTCCATCGCTCTAAGCCCCGGTGTCGTCTTGCGGGTGCAGGCGACCGAAGCCTTGGAACCGGCAATGGCCGCGACGATTCTTGCCGTCACGGAAGCGATGCCTGAGAGATGGCCGAGGAAATTGAGCGCCGTCCGCTCTGCCGTCAAAAGGCCACGGGACGGGCCCTCTATCGTTGCGATGATGTCGCCCGGTTCGACCGTTGCACCGTCCATCACATTCCGGTTCATGACAATGGCGGGGTCCACCAGCTGAAAGGCGAGCTCCGCGGCATCGAGACCGGCAATAACGCCCGGTTCGCGCGCGGCCATAACGACCACGGAGCGATGATCGGCAGGAACGACGGCGTTGGAGGTGATGTCGCCCGCCGGGCCCAGATCTTCCAGAAGGGCGTTACGAACGATTGGTTCGAGGAGGAGCCGGGGCAGGGGTGGAAGGGTGGAAACGGTCATATCAGGCGCTCCGCGCAAAGCTGGCCGCCGGGCGGTCGGACGACACAAATTCATGGGCGATGGTGGTGATGTTGCTGAGGTTCAGCCTGCGCCTCGTGGCGACGGCGTGCCGCCCGGGAAAATCGTCGCGGAAATGCGCGCCGCGCGATTCTGCGCGCAGCGCCGCGAAGACCGCGACGGCTAGTGCAACAAGCGCTGGATCCGATGCGGCGCCATTTCTCTCTGCCAAGGGCAGAAGATCGCGGATCGCATTGGTCAGTCCCTCTGCATGTCTTGCAATACCGAGGTGGCGTGAAACGATGGGCCTGATGAGAGAGAGATCGGGCGCAGGAAAATCCGGTAGGGGCAGCGTCGGTATAGTTGCCGCCGCTCTTCCGGCGGAGGCGGGTCTGCCGGCAATGTCCTCCGCCGCCCGCATGCCCATGGCGGCCGCTTCGAGCAGGGAATTGCTGGCGAGCCTGTTTGCCCCGTGCAGGCCGGTGCAGGCGGCTTCGCCGGCAACCCAGAGGCCCGGCACGGAGCTGCGCCCATTGCCATCGGTTGCGACGCCGCCCATGTGGTAATGCACGGCCGGGCGGACGGGAATGAGGTCACGGGCCGCGTCTATCCCCGCTTCCCTGCAGAGCAGGTCGATTGCGGGGAAACGGGTAGAGAACTTTGAGCCGGGCGACTTGCGCGCATCGAGAAAGACCTTGCCGCCGCGCTCGATTTCACGGTTGATGGCACGGGCGACGATGTCCCGCGGCGCGAGTTCCCCACCCGGCGTGGCAGCCATGAAACGGTCGCCACTTTCGTTGACGAGCACCGCGCCTTCTCCTCGCACGGCCTCGCTGACCAGCGCCAGCGGCCGCCGGGTCGAAGAAAGTGCGGTGGGGTGAAACTGCACGAACTCCATGTCGGCAAGAATGGCGCCGGCGCGCGCGGCAAGCATGATGGCCTGCCCGAAATTGGCCGGTGGGTTGGTCGTCGCGTCGTAAAGCCCGCCGAGGCCGCCAGTCGCCAGGACAACTTCCGCAGCCGGAAGGGTAAAACAGCCTTTCGGACCGAGGCATGCAACGCCGGCGACCGCGCCGTCCTGCGTCAGCAGCCGACGCACGTCCGTGCCATCAAGAACCGAGATCGATGGCGTGCGAAGAACGGCCGCTGCAAGCGCGCTGACGATCGCAGCGCCCGACCCGTCGCCTTCCGCGTGGAGAATGCGACGCCGACTATGAGCGGCTTCGAGCCCGAACACGTAGTTGCCCTGGGCGTCGCGGTCAAAGCGAACGCCCGCCCGCTCCAGTGCGTCGATGACGGCGGGTGCCGATGAAACAATTTCGACTGCGAGATCCTCATCGCAAAGGCCATCGCCTGCAGCAAGTGTATCGGCCAGGTGAAGCGCGGGGCGGTCATCAGGCCCAAGGCTTGCTGCGATGCCTCCCTGCGCCCAGGCACTGGAGGTTTCGCCGCCCAAGGCGGCACGCGTGAGAAGCAGCACGGGCCGCGGGGCAAGCGTCAGCGCCGTCATAAGACCGGCAATGCCGCTTCCGACGATGACGGTCCAGCCCGCTTGCGGATGGCCCTTCCTCATATGTTCAGCATCCTCTCCACAGCGCGGCGCGCGGCAACGGCGATGGCCGGATCAACCGTCACTTCGTGGCGGTTTTCCTCCAGCGCCGTGCGGATGTTGCCAAGCGTGATGCGTTTCATATGCGGGCAGAGATTGCAGGGACGGATGAATTCGACATCCGGGTGATGCACGGCGACGTTGTCGCTCATCGAGCACTCGGTTAGCAACACCACGCGGGCGGGGCGCTCGCGGGTGACATAGTCGGACATGACGGCGGTTGAGCCGGAAAAATCTGCGGCATCCACGACATCGGGTGGGCATTCCGGATGCGCCAGCACGGTGACGCCGGGATGGCTTTCCCTGAGTTCCCTGATGTCATCAGCGGTGAAAAGCTCATGCACCTCACAATGGCCGCGCCATGCTATCAGCTCCACATGGGTTTCGCGCGCGACGTTTTTCGCCAGATATTCGTCCGGCAACATCAGCACACGGGGCACGCCGAGCGATTCCACCACCTGACGCGCATTGCCTGAGGTGCAGCAGATATCGGAGGCGGCCTTCACGGCCGCAGACGTATTCACATAGGTCACTACAGGCACGCCGGGATAGGCTTTGCGCAGAAGGGCGATATCCTCGGGCGTGATGGAATCGGCGAGCGAACAGCCAGCACCCATATCCGGAATGAGCACGGTTTTTTCCGGGTTGAGAAGCTTCGCCGTCTCCGCCATGAAATGCACGCCTGCGAGGACGATCACATCCGCTTCCACCTCCATTGCCTTGCGGGCGAGCGCCAGGCTATCGCCGACGATGTCCGCCACGCCATGGAAGATTTCCGGTGTCTGGTAATTGTGGGCGAGGATGACGGCGTTGCGGTCGCGCTTCAGCGCGAGGATGGCGTTTACATCGTCCTGAAAGCTCATCCATTCCGCTTTGGGAATGACGCGGGAAACGCGGTCGTAAAGGCTTGCAGCGGAAATCGGTTCGTTCACGGACGCCTCCCATTAATGCTCTAATTGAGCATATGTCCTTCAAATACATATTCTCATCATGAGCATATGTCAATTGCGAGAGAGGGGAAGCTTTGATCCGGAAAGCGCGCGTTCATCAAGAACGGTTTGACGAAAGCGGAAGAGTTTGGCTGGCCGTCCGCCGGTCTCGGTAGTCACGTCGCCGGTTTCTTCGACCAGCTGCTGCAACTCGATCAGTCGGCGGAAATTCTGTTTGTGCAGCGTGAGGCCCGCCAGCGCCTCGACCGCGCGTTGAAGCTGGAGGAGCGTGAAGGCATCCGGCATGAGTTCGAAAACCACCGGACGATATTTGATCTTCGCTCGCAGGCGCGCGATGCCGGTGGCAAGGATGCGGCGGTGATCGGCAAACATCGGCTTGCCGAAATTGATCCGTGGTTCGCCCTGCGCTTCCTCGACCAGCCCGGCTTCATAGAGCAGCTCGTACCGTTGCAGGGTAAGTTCTTCGTTCCATCCGCCGCCATCGAGGCCGAAGGTGAAGTCGGCCCGCAGATGACGCTGGTCCTTGCAGGCAGGGTCGGAATCGGCCCAGTCGCGGAGCCGGTCGATGATACTGCCCAGAATTTCGGGACGGCCCTTGCGATGATCCTCCCAGGGGAAATAATCGTACCAGCCGTGCCACAGCGCGCGTCTCCTGCCCGACGCTTCCTGCTCGCGCACCAGGCCGAGATAACCGATCGAGATCGTTCTCCCGCCTGGAATGTCGTTGTTACGGTCGCGATCGGCGAAGGTGTAGAGCTGCTCCAGGTAACCAACCGGGTGGTGCGTCTGCTCGTGGATCCATTCACGCAACCCGCTCTGGAGTGTCCTGTGTCCGAATTCGAAAGGCCCGGAGGGTAGGGCGATACCTTCCCGAACGGTCATCACACGCGGTTCATCCGTCGTCATCGCGGTAACGACGGCAATGAGTTCGGCGTGGGCAAGCCCGATTGTCACGGCTGGTCCTTTTATCGTTGTCCCCAGGATCAATCTTCTTTGGCACAGGATGCCTGGTTCGCCAACATGGCCGCTAAAATGCGCTGTCGATAAAACGCCTGTTCGCACAATCGCGGCCCGTCAGACAAAAGGATGAACTCTTGGCATTAGCCGTCCGGCATCAGCTATGTTACAGAGCCGCCGCAAGCATTTCAGACCATAAAGGCTAGTGTTGGACAACATATCTTTCGAAGAGACACTTGTGGGTTATTACACCTGGAACGTCGGGCCGAATCTGGTTTATCTGGATGCCGTAGCCGCCCATCTGCGCGAATTTTCCCCGGAACAGGGCGCAAGAGGCATTCCGGTCGAGGATTTCATTGCCCAAATCGAAAACGGTTCGCGCGCACGCGTTGCTCAGGCCGTCTATAATTCCCTCACCAATGGCGTGTTTTATGATCAGGAATACCGCATCCAGCTGAAGGCGGGCGGTTTTCGCTGGTTGCGCACGACGGGACGAGTAATTCTGGACAGCGACCGTCTTCCGATCATGGCGATGGGCACGGTGAGGGATGTGACGGCCGGCAAGGTTCTGCTGATGTAGCAGATGGCTGGTCGCCATGAAGCCGGCTGATCAATTCCTGCATTGCCTGATGGTGCAGTGAGGTTCTGGGCCGGAGTGCGTGCTACCGGTCAACACATCATCGGCCTCCGCCTGCTGCACGCGGGCTCACCGGTGCTGAAGCGTCGTCTGTGTGACAAATATCTGGATGCTCGCCTCAGGCACGAGGATGTACGGCGTGGCGACAAAACGCGATGCTCGTGCATCGTTTTACGTTTTTGCGCAAAGAGATTTTACTGCTGAGAAGGATTTGGTGGAGCTAAGCGGGATCGAACCGCTGACCTCTTGCATGCCATGCAAGCGCTCTCCCAGCTGAGCTATAGCCCCATAAGGGTTCCGGCATTTCTTCCGGTTCCGGGAACCGAAGCGGTTGTTGTTTCCGTTCGGTGGCGGCTTACTACTTCGGCTTTCCGGTGAGTGCAAGCATAAAAAACGGCCCGGCGTCATTTTTTTGTCGCCGGGCCGGATTATCATGGAAAATCAAGCTTCTTCGTCGTCACCCGGTACGCCGATGATGCCGGACATGTCGTCGTCGTCATCTTCGTCGTCGGTTTCGAGGAAGGTGTCGTCATCGTCGTCGATTTCGACGTCATCGTCGTCACCCAGATCAGGGATGTCGTCGCCGCTGTTGTCGCCATCGGCATCTTCCAGCGAGACGAGTTCGACTTCCGTGTTTTCGGTATCGACTTCCGCCACTTCCTCTTCTTCAGCCTGCTCCATCTTGGCCTGGGCGGTGCTTTCCTCGAAGAAGGAGAGCGGCCAGGACTTGCCGGTGTAGGGAGAAACGACCGGGTCGCGGTTCAGATCGTAGAACTTCTTGCCGGTATCGGGGTCTGTGCGCTTGGTACCAAGTTCCGCTTTTGCCACTGTCTAAGCCTCAAATTGTCGAATGAGTTTCGGTGTGTACGCCGTGAAACCGGCATAGACGGTAAAATTTATAGCCGGTCCCCTTAATCGTTGCGCTCTTTCGTGTCAAAGACAAACTTCGCGTGCTACCTCCGCTGGCGCAAGCCCTATGCGTCTATGCTGATGTAATAGGAGAGGCTTCGCACACATTATTAAAGTGACGACGGATGCACGGACGGAACGCTTCATGACCTTCACCATTGCCATAGATGGGCCAGCCGCGGCCGGCAAAGGAACCCTTTCCCGCAGGATAGCCGAGACCTATGGCTTTCATCACCTTGATACAGGCCTCACCTACCGCGCGACCGCCAAAGCTCTTCTGGATGCCGGGTTGCCGCTCGATGATGAGACGGTCGCGGAGAGAATAGCGCTGGAGGTCGATCTTGCCGGCCTGGATCGCGCCGTGCTTTCCCGGCACGATATCGGCGAGGCTGCGTCAAAGATTGCGGTGATGACGCCCGTGAGGCGCGCGCTGGTCGAGGCGCAGCAGCGCTTTGCCGCAAAGGAGCCCGGTACGGTGCTCGACGGTCGCGACATCGGGACCGTCGTCTGCCCGGACGCGCCGGTGAAGCTCTATGTGACGGCTTCTCCAGACGTGCGGGCGCGCCGGCGCTACGATGAAATTCTGGAGAGTGGCGGCGCCGCGGATTATGATTCCATTTTCGCCGAGGTGAAAAAACGTGACGAGCGGGACATGGGACGTGCCGACAGCCCGTTGAAACCGGCTGAAGACGCGCACTTGCTAGATACGTCGGAAATGAGTATAGAGGCGGCGTTTCAGGCCGCGCGCACGATTATCGACGCCGCTCTGAAGAGATAGGTTTTTCGCGGAACGGCTTGTCGCCATCTGCGTTTAGTCCGGAATTGCCTGAAGACATGTC
This sequence comes from Agrobacterium tumefaciens, assembly GCF_017726655.1. NCBI lineage: Bacteria > Pseudomonadati > Pseudomonadota > Alphaproteobacteria > Hyphomicrobiales > Rhizobiaceae > Agrobacterium > Agrobacterium tumefaciens. The sequence goes on along the minus strand of NZ_CP072309.1, from coordinate 507,259 downwards.
CTTGCGCCGGAAAGCCTCTTGAAGAGGCGGGCATGGGTTCGGGTATCAACAACACTAGCCCACCGGCGCTTTGTATTCGCCCCCGTGCGGATGCATTCAGGAGATTTCATGTCAGTATCTACCCCCACGCGCGACGATTTCGCAGCGCTTCTCGAAGAATCCTTTGCCTCTAACGATCTTGCCGAAGGCTATGTTGCCAAGGGTATCGTCACGGCAATCGAGAAGGACGTCGCCATCGTTGACGTCGGCCTCAAGGTCGAAGGTCGCGTTCCGCTCAAGGAATTCGGCGCGAAGTCCAAGGACGGCACGCTGAAGGTCGGCGACGAAGTTGAAGTGTATGTCGAGCGCATCGAAAACGCTCTCGGCGAAGCTGTTCTCTCGCGCGAAAAGGCTCGTCGTGAAGAAAGCTGGGTCAAGCTCGAAGCCAAGTTCGAAGCTGGCGAGCGCGTCGAAGGCGTTATCTTCAACCAGGTCAAGGGTGGTTTCACCGTCGATCTGGACGGCGCTGTTGCCTTCCTTCCGCGTTCGCAGGTCGACATCCGTCCGATCCGCGACGTGACCCCGCTGATGCACAACCCGCAGCCCTTCGAAATCCTCAAGATGGACAAGCGTCGCGGCAACATCGTCGTTTCGCGTCGTACGGTTCTCGAAGAGTCGCGTGCCGAGCAGCGTTCTGAAATCGTTCAGAACCTCGAAGAAGGCCAGGTTGTTGACGGCGTCGTCAAGAACATCACCGATTACGGCGCGTTCGTCGACCTCGGCGGCATCGACGGCCTGCTGCACGTCACCGACATGGCATGGCGCCGCGTCAACCATCCTTCGGAAATCCTCAACATTGGCCAGCAGGTCAAGGTTCAGATCATCCGCATCAACCAGGAAACCCACCGTATCTCGCTCGGCATGAAGCAGCTCGAGTCGGATCCTTGGGATGGCATCTCCGCCAAGTACCCGGTTGGCAAGAAGATCTCCGGTACGGTCACGAACATCACCGACTACGGTGCATTCGTTGAGCTGGAGCCGGGCATCGAAGGCCTGATCCACATCTCCGAAATGTCCTGGACCAAGAAGAACGTACACCCCGGCAAGATCCTGTCCACGAGCCAGGAAGTTGACGTTGTCGTTCTCGAAGTCGATCCGTCCAAGCGCCGCATCTCGCTCGGTCTCAAGCAGACGCTTGAAAACCCGTGGCAGGCGTTCGCTTACAGCCATCCGGCTGGCACGGAAGTCGAAGGCGAAGTCAAGAACAAGACCGAATTCGGCCTGTTCATTGGCCTCGAAGGCGATGTCGACGGCATGGTTCACCTGTCGGACCTCGACTGGAACCGTCCGGGCGAGCAGGTCATCGAAGAGTACAACAAGGGTGACGTCGTTAAGGCTGTCGTTCTCGACGTTGACGTTGAGAAGGAACGCATCTCGCTCGGCATCAAGCAGCTCGGCAAGGACGCTGTCGGCGAAGCCGCTTCTTCCGGCGACCTGCGCAAGAACGCAGTCGTTTCCGCTGAAGTCACCGCGGTCAACGATGGCGGCATCGAAGTGAAGCTCGTCAACCACGAAGACCTCACCTCGTTCATCCGTCGCGCTGATCTCTCCCGTGACCGTGACGAGCAGCGCCCTGAGCGTTTCTCCGTTGGCCAGGTTGTCGACGCCCGCGTCGTCAACTTCTCGAAGAAGGACCGCAAGGTCATGCTTTCGATCAAGGCTCTGGAAATTGCTGAAGAGAAGGAAGCAGTCGCACAGTTCGGTTCCTCCGACTCGGGCGCTTCGCTCGGCGACATCCTCGGCGCGGCTCTGAAGAACCGCGGCGAATAATCGTCAAGATCGTTGAACTGAAGAACCCGCCGGAATTTCCGGCGGGTTTTTTATTGCTTGCAACTCATCCTTAGGGGGTAACGAGCCGCTTTTCAGAGCATGCCGCTCATCTTCAGGTAATAGTTTTCTGCACTGTCGTCGGACGTTGCTGGGGACCCGCTCACCTGCTCCCCGCTCGTGTCATTGGCGGCGATGCGTTCTTCCTTGTCTTCCTGATTATCGGGATCCTCAGCCCCGGCCTCGGCTTCCTCTCCCGCCTCTTCCTCTGAAAACGGTCCACCACCCCGCGGTGGCGTTTCCGATTCGTAGTCCTCATCCGCTGGCGGGTAGGCGACGATTGGTAGTGGCGTGCCGTCTTTCGCAAGAGCCGCGGCGAGCAGGGATTGCGAGGCCGATTGCTCCAGCATCGCCATTCTCGCTTCCGGGTCGAGTGTCGCGCGCGGCGACATCTGGGGTTCCGGGCGATTGGCCGCAGCGTCCGTCTCGTCGCCAACGGGATGAGATGTAGGCGTTGCGAGGGCGGCTTTTTCCGTGGCCTGATCGTCAGACTGCTGTTGCGCAGCGCTTTGCGGCGCGGGCAGCGCCTGCTGCGGAACGGCTGCCTTGAGCGGAAGCCTGCCTGTTGCGGCCGCAAGCAACAGGGTGTTTATGGTCTCGGCATCTTTCGTCAGCGGACCGGATGGTGGGATGACACCCGTGCGGGTTTCCTTCGAATCGGTCTTGGCCAATTCCCGATGCGCAACGGCAGGGCGCGTTTCACCATTGTCGATGCGGGGCAAGTTTGGCAGACGGTTGTCACCTGACATCTCCTTCGCCCCGCCGCCGGCTTGCGGCGGAAGCGGACGTGCGGCGTCGTTCGCCCGTCCATCCGGTTTGGCGATACTGCTCGGCACCTCATCCGTGTGGGCCAGTACGACTTGCTTTGTGGTGCGAAATTCGGGCGGTGTAGTCAGAGCCGCGACCGTTGCTTTCACCGCTGCGCCACTGAGGACGAGCGGGCCGATGAGCATGGGAAGAAGTTTGGTGGCGCCTGCGGCGTTCGCCGCCGGCGCTGTGGGGGCGAAGGATGGGCGGGGTTCGATAGTCTGATTTGGTGCTGTCTGTTGTCTCGGCTGGTTGGGCGGTGCAGCGGTCGTCTCGGAATGAGCCGCGTTGTTCTGCTGATAGAATGAAACCGCGGCCCTGGCCGCCAAATCCGCACCCTTGGATCGGGAAAGCTCTATCAGCAGCGCCAAACGGGCAGCATCCGGCCCCGTCGGCTGTTTGAGAATTTCGGCGAGCATTGTCAGGGTCAAACCCTGCAGCGCCTTGCCGACCTGTTGTTCCAATGCCAGCCGCTGCGATGCTGGCAGGGCGCGGAGCGCCTCCGTCAGTCGCGTCACGTAGGTCTGGATAGCCTCGCCGTCCCGGCGTGGCAGGTTCATAAGCTTGCCCAGCGCTTCTGCCAGAACAGCAGTGCTGCGGGATAGCTGAAATTCGCCGGTGAGCGAGGCGACGGCGGCCCGGGCGAAGAGGCTGCCACTGGTTTCAGGGGCAGGATCGCCCATCCGTGTCGGCACGATTTCTTTCACCGGCGTGCGCGTGGTCACCAAAACGGTGGTACCATTGGCGGCGTCGGCTGCGGCGATTTTCGGTACAGGCGGTAACATGCTGCGCTCCGTTCCTATCGGTGGCCGCCGCTGGCTGCGAGAAGCCAATCCCCATTGGCTTCGTGATCCGCATCTGGCTCGAATGGTGAGAAATCGCCGCGCCGGTGATGTACAGGTGTCATCTCGCCCGCTCATGCGGGAGCGCCGTATGCGTCTCTGCCCGCGTCATCGGTTCCAGCGCATACAGAATCATCTGGTTCAATCCTGGCTTGCAACTGTTAAGATTTGGCTAACCGGCCCCGCGCCGTCAGGGAGAGACGCCGATGAACATGCGATAGAGGCCGTTATCGTCGGAATTCACCGAGGAAATATGGTCCGCGTCGCTTGAAGGAGCTTTGTACGAAACCGGTGGCATGGCATCAAGCCAACTCGCCATGGGCAGGCTGCGCTCCGGCCGCCTCTCCACCGTGGATATGGGTTGCTCCTCGTCGGCGGCTGCAGCAATGGTCGCGTCGTCGGGAACAAGCGGCGGGGTGGCCATGGATAGCAGGGCTTGCGCCACATTGTGCTCATCGTCGTAAAGGACCTCGCCGGGCAAGCCGGGAATATCGGTCATGTCTGAACTCACATCATGTTTCGCTCAAGGGAATGGTCCGAACGGCAGTCATGCCGCCTTTTTCTTCAGCAGTTCGTAAAGCCCATTGTCATCGATCGAGATCGGCAGAATGGCGGCGCGGGCGTCATTAACAACCGCCTGCGCTTTAAGCAGTTCTTCAGCATCATTTTCCACGTCAGCTGGACTTTCGGCCGCCGCTTTTGCCTTTGCCGGCTCATCTTGGTTTTCAGTTGGAGCGGTGTCTTCCTTCGATGTCGCTGCTAATACGGAGATGAGCGTCGTTTCAGGCAAGGGATCGCTCGGCTTCTGCTTGTTGGTGCCGTCTGCCTTTTTGTCCATGGAAGCATCGATGTGCTCCTTCACGACATCCTGAAGCTCCTGCACGTCCTCAAGCTTGCCCTGCGCATTGAGCGCCTTGATTTCCTCCTCGCGCTCGGCCTTGACTTCGGCATCGTTGATTTCGCCAATCTCTTCCTTGCCGCGTTCGGCTTGCAGCTCCTCTTTGGTCTTCGGATCGGCGACATCTTCAAGGCGCTGGATAATCTTCAACGTCTCCCGCGTCATGAATTGCGTGCCCTGCACCTGCTCGTTCAGGGCATTTTTCACCGCGCGCGCCTCGTCCCCATAGGGGTTCGCGATAGCAGCGATCATCTGTTTTGCCGAAATGCCGAGTTCCTTGAGCCCCGTGACCTCTTCGAGCTCGGTGTCGTTTTTCGGCAAGGTTGCACGCATGGCCATGATGACCGTCGACATCTGCGCGCCGAAATTCTCCTCCTGACCCGTCAATCCCGCGCGCTTTGCGATGCGGGCGGCGAGAGCAGCCATGGCATCGGTCTTGGCAGTGATACCGTTGTTCAGCACGTCCACAACCTGCGCCTCCGAAACGCCGAAGGATTTCAGAGAAATCGTCGCGGCTTTTCCCTGCGCGTCGGTTTTGCTGAAACTCGTGGTCAGGGTGAGGGCGTCCTGAAGCCGCCGCGCGAAGGAGAAGCTTGATTCATCGGCTTCCTGTGTGACGCCAAGGGCGGAGGAAAAGCGGGAGACAAGGGATGCGAATGCGTTCGGGTCCTGTTTCATGAAACCGAACAGATAGGCACTGATCTTTTCGTTGGCGATACGATGGCTTTTGTCCGGCTGCGGCTGGGTCTTGACCGCATCATCCCTTTTGGTGCCGTTCGCCTTTTCCTGCTCTTCGCGCCGGCGGTCCTCTATGGCTTCCACCATCGACCGCATGAGGTCGCTGACAGCAATACCCGCTGTCTGCTGTAGCGGAGTGATCATCCTTCACGGTTCCCGGCTGCCCAAAGTTGCAGCCGAGAATAGGCAGTTCTGGTAAATCAGACCTTAAACACAGGCTGGGGACGCTCAACTATGGGCGAAAATATCCGTTTCGTCCCAACCGAGAAGATCAAGCTTGGAGCGGGTCGGCAGGAAGGCAAAACAGGCGTCGGCATGATCGATGCGGCCGTCACGGATGAGGCGCGCGGTCAGCTTGTCACGTAGTGCGTGCAGATAAAGCACGTCGGAGGCGGCATATTCGAGCTGTGCTGGCGACAGGGTCTCCGCCGCCCAGTCGGAGGATTGCTGGGCCTTGGAGATATCGACTTCCAGCATTTCCTTGAGGTTGTCCTTCAGCCCGTGCCGATCCGTATAGGTGCGGCAGAGACGCGACGCGATCTTGGTGCAGAAGACCGGCGTGGTCGTGACCCCGAACGTATGGAACAGAACGGCGATATCGAAACGGCCATAGTGAAAAATCTTCTGATGGGCGGGGTCGGCCAGCATTCGGACGAGGTTCGGGGCCTCCGTCTGGCCGGCAGCAATGCGGATGACGTCAGCCGTGCCATCGCCCGGTGAAAGCTGGACGACGCAGAGACGGTCGCGGCGCGGCACCAGCCCCAGCGTTTCCGTATCGATGGCGATGGCACCGGTGTAACGGGCGGCATCTTCGGCGGAAATATCGCCCTCGTGGTAGCGGATGGTGGCTGCCATGTCTTGCTCCGAATTTTCCTGTCTGTCGAACCGGCTATAACGCAAAGGGCATCGGGGCGATACTGTTTATGGGCGGTTTCCGCCCTTCATCGGCTTGCCTTTGCGAAAGAGCCCGGGTTAGGTTCAACACATTCCTTCCTTCAGATTGCATGAATTCCCCATGACAAAGAAAATCTATCTCGCTGGCCCGGAAGTTTTCCTCCCGAATGCGCGTGAGATGCTTGACCTCAAGGCAGCGCTCGCCCGGGAAGCCGGGTTTACGCCGCTCTCTCCAGGTGATTTGCAAATACCGCCGGCGGATACCAGGATCGGCCACGGCTGCAATATCAACGAAGTGGACGAGCGGATGATGCTCGAGGCCGATGCGGTGATTGCCAATCTCACGCCCTTTCGCGGGATCGCCGCCGATACCGGCACAAGCTACGAGCTTGGTTTCATGTGCGCGCTGGGTAAGCCGGTTTTCGCTTACACCAATGTCGCCGCTAACCATTTCTCGCGTATCAAGGCGCATTACAACGATGTTGCCACGATGGATGAAATGGGGCGGTATCGCGGACCGGACGGGCTATCCATCGAAAATTTCGACATGGTCGACAATCTCATGCTGCACGGCGGCATCCTGCGCCGGGGCGGGGTTGTTATTGTTGGCGATGCCGCAGAAGAGGCGCTGTATACGGATCTCGAAGCGTATAGACGCTGCCTTGCAGTGGCAGCCCAAAGATTGCTGACTGAAACCTATCCTGAAAAAACGAATGTGGAGGCATCATCATGAGCGGCACCATCCTTATAACCGGCGCGACATCCGGTTTTGGCCAGGCGACGGCCCGGCGTTTCGTCAAGGAAGGCTGGAAGGTCATTGGCACCGGCCGGCGGGCGGAAAGGCTGGAGGCCCTATCGGCAGAACTCGGGTCCGCATTCCATGGGGCAGCCTTTGACATTACCGATCAACCGGCGACCGAAGAGGCGTTGGCGGCTTTGCCGGAGGAATTCAAGGGCATCGACATTCTCGTCAACAATGCGGGTCTTGCTCTCGGCACCGCGCCCGCGCCGCAGGTGCCGCTGAAAGACTGGCAGACGATGGTCGACACCAACATCACCGGTCTGCTCAACATCACCCATCATCTTTTGCCAACGCTGATTGAGCGCAAGGGCATTGTCGTCAATCTTGCCTCGGTCGCCGCGCATTATCCGTATACGGGCGGCAATGTTTACGGCGGGACGAAGGCTTTCCTGCGCCAGTTTTCGCTGGGCCTGCGTTCTGACCTGCATGGAAAGGGCGTGCGCGTAACGTCGATTGAGCCCGGCATGTGTGAAACCGAATTCACGCTGGTGCGCACCGGTGGAAACCAGGAAGCGTCGGACAATCTCTACAAGGGCGTTAACCCGATTACGTCCGAGGATATCGCCAACACGATCTACTGGGTGGCTTCACAGCCAAAACACATCAATATCAACAGCCTGGAGCTGATGCCAGTCAACCAGTCCTTTGCCGGTTTCCAGGTCTACCGCGAAAGCTGATGTCCCGCTGAACGATGTGTGCTGAAAAACAGAGCAAGATTCGGGGAGCTATGCAGATTTGCAATGCTGCATTGCGAGACTTGCTCTGTTAAAAATCGCAGGAACCGCTATATTCCAATCATCGAAGCGACGCACTCCTCCTCCCAGCGTCGCTCGATGTGGATCGGTGGTACTCCTCCTCCCAATCACCGATCAAGTTTGAAGCCTGCCGCACCTCCTCCCGCGGCAGGCTTTTTCCTTTTCTGGACTTCTCTTCGCAGAAATATTTTGGTGGCCGCTCCCCGTTGCCGGCTGACAATACCCTTGGATTTCCGGGGGCGCGCCAATTCAAGTCGTCAAGGCGACGGCAACCGAAATCGGGACGGTGTCGATCACATTTTCGTTATGTCTAGATAAATTTGCACAGTTTTCGCTTGCCACTCTCCAGCGGCCCATTGCTTCGCTCCATGGCTCTGTTTAAGCATGAGCAAAAGAACGCTTGGGAGGTGGCTGGCACTTTGATGTCTGCGGCCCCAAAGCGACGGGGAAAGAATGGCAGACTTACAAGAGGCGCTGAAACGTTTTCAGCCGGTCGCGGTTTCATCGATCGCTGAAGATGAGTTCAGGCTGCGGCTGCGCGGCCTTCAGGCGCGGATGATCCGTGAAAATGTGAAGGCGGTCTGGCTCGATGCTTCGTCGTCGCTGACCTATTATACCGGTTTGTCGCTTGGTCTGTCCGAGCGTATTCATGGTGCTCTCATTCCTTCCGAGGGCGCGCCGCTTTATATCAGCCCGACCTTCGAAGAACCGAAGCTGCAGACGCTCATCCGCATTCCCGGTGACGTCGCCGTTTGGGAAGAAGATGAAAATCCCTTCGATCTGATGTCTGATCGCATCGACGCTTTGAGCTGTCCTGGTCATCGCGTTGCGATCGATCCTGCTACGCCCTTTGTGTTTGCATCGGCGCTCATGCAGCGGCTGGAAGGGCGGATCATCTCCGCCCAGCCAATGATCGTTGCGCAACGGCAGGTCAAGTCCGCAGCCGAAATCGCCATCATCCAGACGGCAATGGACGCGAGCTACAGCGTGCAGAAGGCAGTGTTCGAAGGTCTTCGACCCGGAATATCGACGACCGAAGTCGCCGATTTTGTCAATGCCGCCCATATTGCGCTTGGCCTCAAGCCCCTTTTTGTGGCGGTGCAATTCGGTGAGGCGACGGCCTATCCGCACGGCGTTGCCCATGCACAGACGCTGAAGGCCGGCGACATGGTGCTCGTCGATCTCGGGGGTATTCTCCATGGATATCGCTCAGACATCACCCGCACTTACGTTTTCGGCACGCCGACCGATCGCCAGCGCTTCCTCTGGAACGCAGAGCGCGATGCTCATGCCGCAGCCTTTGCCGCTGCGCGCCCCGGCGTCGCCTGTCAGGACGTCGACAAGGCCGCGCGCGACAGCCTGAAGGCGGCCGGTTTCGGTCCCGCTTATCAGGTTCCCGGCCTGCCGCACCGCACCGGCCATGGGCTGGGGCTGGATATTCATGAAGAACCCTATATCGTTGCTGGAAATGCGACGGTGCTGGAGCCGGGCATGTGTTTTTCCATTGAACCGATGCTGTGCGTCTATGGTGAATGCGGCGTCCGTCTCGAGGATATAGCTTATATGACGGAGGCAGGGCCGCGCTGGTTCTGCCCGCCGGAAACGAACCTCGACCGGCTGTTTCAGCCGGTTGCCGGGTAATTGGTCGGGAGGCAAAAGACCGAACGGCGACACGGAACCCATGTCGCTGCTGACCAGAAGAGGTAGGCCCCTGGAGGGGGCCGCAGGAACTCAGAAAAAGAGGGAAAGGACCATCAGATGAAAATGCTGACCCGCAGTTTGCTTATCGCTTCTGCACTTGCGATGACTTCCGCCATGCCAGCCATGGCGAAGACCTTCGTTTATTGCTCCGAGGCATCGCCGGAAGGCTTCGATCCGTCGCCTTATACCGCAGGCGGCACCTTCGACGCTTCCGCGCATCCGGTCTACAACCGTCTGACGGAGTTCAAGAAGGGCACGACCGAAGTAGAGCCCGGCCTTGCGGAAAAATGGGACGTTTCCAAGGATGGTCTCGAATACACTTTCCACCTGCGCAAGGGCGTCAAGTGGCACTCCAACGACAAGTTCACGCCGAGCCGCGAATTCAACGCTGACGACGTGATCTTCAGCTACAACCGCCAGGGCGACGCGAAGAATCCGTGGAACCAGTATATCGCAGGCATCACCTACGAATATTACAACTCCATGGAAATGCCGTCCCTGATCAAGGAAATCGTCAAGGTCGACGATTACACGGTCAAGTTCGTGCTGACCCGCCCGGAAGCGCCGTTCCTCGCCAATATCGCCATGCCTTTCGCTTCGATCGTGTCGAAGGAATATGCCGATACGCTTGAGAAGGCCGGCACCAAGGAAGACTTCAACAACCTGCCGATCGGCACGGGTCCGTTCAAGTTCGTCGCCTACCAGAAGGACGCGGTCATCCGCTATCAGAAGAACGCCGACTACTGGGGTGAAGCCCCGAAGATCGACGACCTGATCTTCGCGATCACGCCTGACGCCGCCGTTCGCCTGCAGAAGCTGAAGGCCGGCGAATGCCACCTGATGCCTTATCCGGCTCCGGCTGACCTCGCCACCATCCGCGCCGACAAGAACCTCAAGCTCGATGAACAGCCGGGCCTGAACGTCGCTTACTTCGCCTACAACACGACCGTTGCACCTTTCGACAAGCCGGAAGTGCGCAAGGCGCTGAACATGGCGATGAACAAGCAGGCGATCATCGACGCCGTGTTCCAGGGTGCAGGCCAGGTTGCCAAAAACCCGATCCCGCCGACCATGTGGTCCTATAACGACAGCATCAAGGACGATGCTTACGATCCGGAAGCAGCCAAGAAGGCTCTCGAAGCCGCTGGCGTCAAGGATCTGTCTATGAAGATCTGGGCAATGCCGGTTCAGCGTCCGTACATGCCTAATGCCCGTCGCACCGCCGAGCTGATCCAGTCGGATTTTGCGAAGGTCGGCGTCAAGGCTGAGATCGTCTCCTTCGAATGGGGTGAATATCTCAAGAAGTCCACCGAAACGAAGCGCGACGGCGCCGTCATCCTCGGCTGGACCGGCGACAACGGTGACCCGGACAACTTCCTCAGCGTTCTCCTGTCCTGCGCCGCAACAGGTGAAGGCGGTGCGAACCGTGCACAGTGGTGCAACAAGGAGTTCTCGGACCTGCTCGCCAAGGCAAAGCAGACCACCGACGTTGCGGAGCGCACCAAGCTTTATGAGCAGGCCCAGGTGATCTTCAAGGAACAGGCTCCGTGGGCGACGCTTGCGCACTCCACGCAGTTCGTTCCCATGTCCGCCAAGGTTTCCGGCTTCACCATGAGCCCGCTTGGCGACTTCACCTTCGAAAACGTCGACATCGCGGAGTAATCCCCGAACAACCGGACGCGCGGAAGAACCCTGTTCTTCCGCGCGTCTATTCAGGAAAAAACCATGATCCGGTTCATTCTCGGCAAACTTCTCTATCTCGTTCCGACCTTCCTCGGGATTACCATCGTCGCCTTCGCCTTCGTGCGCGTCCTGCCGGGCGATCCCGTGCTGTTGATGGCGGGCGAGCGTGGTATTTCGCCCGAACGGCATGCGCAGCTTGCCGAACAGCTCGGCTTTGCACAGCCCGTGTGGCAACAATATCTCCATTTTCTCGGACGGCTGCTTCAGGGCGATCTCGGCAATTCGCTGGTCACCAAGAAGCCGGTTCTCACCGAGTTCCTGTCGCTCTTTCCCGCGACGGTCGAGCTCGGTCTCGTCGCCATCATCATCGCAACGCTCATCGGCGTGCCCGTTGGCGTCATCGCCGCCATCAGACGTGGTTCCTGGTTCGACCAGATTTCCATGACGACGGCTCTGGTTGGCTTTTCCATGCCGATCTTCTGGTGGGGCCTGCTGCTCATCATCATGTTCTCCGGTATCCTGCAATGGACGCCGGTTTCGGGCCGTATCTCGCTGATGTATTTCTTCCCCTCCGTCACCGGTTTCATGCTGATCGACAGCCTGATTTCGGGGCAGAAGGGCGCCTTCGCCTCGGCGTTTTCGCATCTTATCCTGCCCTCGGTAGTGCTTGCCACCATTCCGCTTGCCGTCATTGCGCGCCAGACGCGCTCGGCCATGCTTGAAGTTCTGGGTGAGGATTATGTGCGCACGGCTCGCGCAAAGGGCATGTCGCCTTCGCGCGTCGTTGGCATTCATGCGCTGCGCAACGCCATGATCCCTGTCATCACCACTATCGGTCTCCAGATCGGCGTGCTGATGGCGGGTGCCATTCTGACAGAAACCATCTTTTCCTGGCCGGGTATCGGCAAGTGGATGATCGATTCTATCTCGCGCCGCGACTATCCGGTCGTGCAGAGCGGCCTGCTGTTGATTGCGGGCCTGGTGATGATCGTCAACCTGCTCGTCGATTTGACCTACGGCCTCATCAATCCAAGGATCCGTCACAAATGAGCGATGTGACCACAGCTCCGGTCGTCAGACTTTCTGACGCCGCCATCCGCCGCCGGATGATCGCCGATTTCTGGTTTTATTTCCGCCAGAACCGCGGTGCCGTCATCGGCCTTGCTGTCTTCATCCTGTTGGTGCTTGTCGCGGTGTTTGCGCCGCTCATCGCGCCGCATGATCCAACACAGCAATATCGCGACGCCCTGCTCGTGCCGCCGGTCTGGCAGGAAGGCGGCCGTGCCGGCTTCTTCTTCGGCACGGACGCCGTCGGGCGTGACATGTTGTCCCGCCTGATCTACGGCGCGCAATATTCGCTGTTCATCGGTATCGTTGTCGTTTCCATCGCGCTCGTCGGCGGCATCGTCATCGGTCTCATTGCCGGCTTTTTTGGTGGCTGGGTCGATTCCGTCATCATGCGCGTCATGGACGTCATCCTGGCGTTTCCATCGCTGCTTCTGGCGCTGGTGCTTGTCGCGATCCTTGGGCCGGGCCTCACCAACGCGATGATTGCGATTGCCATCGTTTATCAGCCGCATTTTGCCCGTTTGACGCGCGCTGCCGTCATGAGCGAGCTTCGGCGTGAATATGTCACGGCCGCGCGCGTGGCCGGTGCCGGCAATCTGCGGCTGATGTTCAAGACCATCCTGCCGAACTGCCTTGCGCCGCTGATCGTGCAGGCAACGCTTTCGTTCTCGTCCGCCGTTCTCGACGCGGCCGCACTCGGCTTCCTCGGCATGGGCGCTCAGCCGCCTGCCTCCGAATGGGGTACGATGCTTGCCGAAGCGCGTGAGTTCATTCTGCGCGCCTGGTGGGTTGTCACCCTTCCGGGCCTGACGATCCTGATCTCGGTGCTTGCCATCAACCTGATGGGTGACGGGCTGCGCGATGCGCTCGATCCCAAACTGAAGCGGAGCTGAGAGATGAGCCTGCTGAAAATCAAGAACCTGACGGTTAAATTCGCCACCGCGACAGGCGCGTTCACCGCCGTCGATGGCATCGATGTCTCCGTCGACAAGCACGAAGTGCTGGCGATCGTCGGTGAATCCGGTTCGGGCAAATCGGTCTCGATGCTCGCCGTCATGGGGCTTCTGCCCGATACGGCGACGATTACGGCCGATGAAATGGTGTTTGACGGCATCAACCTGCTGGCCATGTCGCCGCAGGAGCGCCGCAAGTTGATCGGCCGCGAGATTACCATGATCTTTCAGGAGCCGGTCGCCTCGCTCAATCCGTCTTTCACGGTCGGTTTCCAGATCGAGGAAGTTCTGCGCCTCAATCTCGGCATGGGCGGCGCTGCCGCGCGCGCCCGGGCGCTGGAACTGTTCCGCGCCGTCGGTATTCCCGATCCCGAGACGAAGCTGAAGGCCTATCCGCATCAGATGTCGGGCGGCCAGTGCCAGCGCGTGATGATTGCGATTGCGATCGCCTCCAAGCCGCGCCTTCTGATCGCCGACGAGCCGACGACTGCGCTCGACGTGACCATCCAGAAGCAGATCCTCGACCTCTTGATGAAGCTGCAGGAAGAATACGGAATGGCGCTGATCCTCATCACCCATGACATGGGTGTCGTGGCGGAAACCGCCGATCGCGTCGTGGTGCAATATAAGGGTCGCAAGATGGAGGAGGCAGATGTCTTGAGCCTCTTCGAAGCCCCGCAGCATCCCTATACCAAGGCATTGCTTTCGGCCCTGCCGGAAAATGCCACCGGCGACCGTCTGCCCACTGTCTCCGATTTCTTTGGCAAGGAGGGCGTTCGATGAGTATCGTTGTCGAAGGCAAGGGGATCACCCGCCATTACCACGTTCCCGGCGGCATTTTCGGCGGCGCAAAGACCGTTCAGGCGCTGAAGGGCATCGATTTTGCCGTCGAGCGCGGCAAGACGCTCGCCATCGTCGGCGAATCCGGATCGGGCAAGTCGACGCTCGCCCGCATCATCGCGCTGATCGACCCGGCATCCGGCGGTGAGCTGAAGATCGAGGGCAAACCGGTCGATATCGCCAAGCGCCGTCCGGACACGCAGATGCGCTCCAAGGTGCAGATGGTGTTCCAGAACCCCTATGGCAGCCTTAACCCGCGCCAGAAGGTGGGCGACGTGCTGATGGAGCCGCTCATCATCAACACCAAGATGCCGGCTTCCGAGCGTCGCGAGCGGGCCGAAGCCATGCTGGTAAAGGTCGGCCTTGGTCCTGAGCATTTCAATCGGTATCCGCACATGTTCTCGGGTGGCCAGCGCCAGCGCATCGCCATTGCGCGCGCGCTGATGCTGAACCCGGCGCTGCTGGTGTTGGACGAGCCGGTCTCGGCACTCGATCTTTCGGTGCAGGCACAGGTCTTGAATCTGCTGCGCGATCTGCAGGAAGAGTTCGAGCTGACCTATGTCTTCGTCAGCCACGATCTTTCCGTGGTCCGCTATATTGCTGACGACGTGCTGGTCATTTCCAAAGGCGAAGCTGTGGAGCAAGGCACGCGTGAGGAGCTTTTCGCCGGTCCGAAGCATCCCTATACGCGGCAGCTTTTTGCCGCCACGCCCGTCACGGATGTGGAGGCAATCCGCGCCCGCGTTGAACGCCGCAAGGCGGCGCGACAGGGCGCAGCAGCTTAAGCAGACGAAAGCACTGATGACAGGCCGGGTTTTCCGGCCTGTTTCATTTTCAGGACTTTAAAAACTTTCCGATGGCGGCAAGTGCGCCGAGCTCTCTGATGTCACCGTAAGCCGCCTTCAGGCTCGAAACGAAGGCCTCGTTGTCAGGCAGATCATCAGCGAAGACGCGTTTGAAGGCCAGAAATCGGTCGACAACCTCATCCGGCGCCATTTTCAACTGATCCGGTGCATCCCACTCGATGAAGGCGGGATCGAGAATCGTGACCGGCTCTCCCTTTTCGTTTCTCCCCGCACAGGACCTGATCCACAGGGCGACGGCGAGAATGATGGCGCGGCTTTCGGCGTTCTTCTCGAGCAATTCGCGCAAGGGTGCAAGAATGCGTAGCGGCACTTTCTGCGAGGCATCGGAGGCGATCTGCATCGTCTTGTGTTCTAGCGACGGATTGGCGAAACGCTCCCGCAGCCCGGCCGCGAATTCCACACCATTGACGGCAGGTGCGAGCGTCCGGCCGACTTCTCGCCAGTAGGCATCGATGAAATCGCGCACGGTCTTTTCAGCCCAGGCGTCGGCCACGGTCGCGAGGCCGGTAATCTGGCCGATGGCGGCGATGGCGCTGTGGGAGCCGTTCAGCATCCTCAGCTTCATATGCTCGTAAGGTTCGACATCATCGACGAATTCCACGCCTGATTTCTCAAGCTCCGGCCTGCCATGCGGAAAGTGGTCTTCGATGACGAAACGGAAATAGGGTTCGGCAACGACCGGCCACGTATCACGCAAGCCGAGTGCGGCAGAAATCGCATGCCGGTCCGCATCAGTGGTGGCGGGAACGATACGGTCGACCATCGAGCAGGGGCAGGCAATATTGTCTTCGATGAAGGATGCCAGTTCCTCATCCGCAAGGCGCGCGAAGTCGAGCAGCAGCTTGCGCAGCATGTGTCCATTAGCGGGCAGGTTGTCGCAGGACAGCAGCGTCAGGGGCAGGGAACCCTCTGCACGTCTGCGTCGGGTCGCTGTAAGGATGAAACCGAAGATCGAGCGCGGCCGCTGCGGATTTTCGAGATCGTGGACGATATCTGGATGGTCGCTCAGCAGGCTGCGGGAGGCGAGGTTCGTCAGGTATCCCTTCTCCGTAACGGTCAGGGTAACGATGAGGACGCTCGGGTCGACCATCCGCTCTACCAAGCGCTGCGGGTTTTCCGGGACGACGACGGTTTCAACAATCGAGCCGATGATGCGCAGGCGCTCGCTTTTGCCGTCGCGAAGGCAGAAGGTGTAGAGATTATCCTGCGGTTCGATGGCGTCGCGGGTGTCCGGGCTGCGCAGCGATGCGGCGATGATGCCCCATCCTGTTTCGCCGCGATTGAGGCAATCGTCGATGAAAACCGCCTGATGCGCCCGGTGAAAAGCGCCGACGCCGAGGTGCACGATGCCGGGCGTGATCGTCTCCCGGTCATAGGTAGGCGTTGCGACCGTCGGTGGCAGGTGGGCGAGGGTTGCGACGCAAAGCCGGTCTGGCATGGAGGGAAATCTCCGTCTGGAAGGATAGGGATTCGGTTGGCAGCGTGGGCCTCATGATTGACGCCGTTTCGGTGTCCTCGTCCATCCCATCTGGCGCTCGCTCTTTCAGGCGCTGGCCTCTTTGAGGAGCCGAACCTGACGCAGCGTGTTCTGGCGGCTGCGCTCCAGATGCCGCCATAGCGCATCGATGATCTGGGCCTTACTGCCGGCGGCAATGGCATCGGCAATATTCTGGTGCTCCTCGACCGAGCGGGCGTAATCACCGAGGATCGAGACGAAGACCGTGTGGGTCTGGTCGAGAATGCGCTCATGCGAGCCGGAAATGACGGGAATGCGCGCCGCCGACACAAGGGTCGTATGGAAGCTGCGGTCATAAAAAAGCGCTTTCGACAATTCGTCCAGCGTCCAGCCCTTGGCGAACTCGCGATGTTTCGCAAGGCTTTCCAGCAGTGTCGCGTGCAGCGCTCCGTCCAGTTGGCCGGCATCGAAGGCCACGTCTACCGCACCTTTTTCGAGCAGCATTCTGGCGGCGTAAAGTTCCTCAACGTCCTCCACGGTGAAATCGCGCACCACCATGCCGCGACGGGAGGAATTGACCACCAGGCCATCGGCCTCGAGTTTCAGGCAAGCTTCCTTGACCGGCGTGGGGCTGATGCCGAGATCGGCGGCAAGCTCATTGGGCAGCAGCCGTTCGCCGCCGCGCAATCTGCCGCTGACGATGCGCGCGCGCAGTTCCTGATGCGCCTGTTCGGCGAGCGTGACTTTGACCAGCGAGTTCATGGCGGCATCATTGCCCAGCTTCGAAGGACTGGCAATGGCTGAATATTAAAAATAAAAAATTTTTTATTTTACAAATGCCGTTTTTCCTTTAGCTCTATCCATCGTCGGAAGCCGGCTGCTGGAGGAGGGCGGTCAGGCCATTTCCCGAAAGCCATCTTCGCGGCCATGGTCGCGGGGACGCGGCGTCTATTCCTCCCTGCAAGCAATCAGCAATCGAGGAATGACCGATCATGAAAATCACCACCGTCGAACCCTTCATCCTGCACCTGCCGCTGACCTCGGACTCCATTTCGGATTCCACCCACAGCATCACGCATTGGGGCGTCGTCGGCGCGAAGATCACCACCAGCGATGGCCTTGAGGGCTATGGTTTCACCGGCACTCATGCGCATCTGGCGTCGGACAGGTTGATTACATCCTGTATTAGCGATTGTTATGCACCATTGCTCGTCGGCGAGGATGCGTCGGAGCATTCACGGCTCTGGATGAAACTCGCCCGTTATCCCTCGCTCCAATGGGTCGGCAGGGCCGGCATCACGCATCTGGCGTTAGCCGCGATCGATGTGGCTCTCTGGGACCTGAAGGCGAAAAAGGCGGGTGTGCCGCTGTGGCACTATCTCGGCGGTGCACGCACGCCGGCGGTGGAAGCTTACAATACCGATATCGGCTGGCTTTCCTTCTCGTTGGACGATTTGCTCGCAGGCAGCACAAGGGCCGTGGAGGAAGACGGCTTTACCCGATTGAAGATCAAGGTCGGGCATGACGATCCGAATATCGACATCGCCCGGCTTGCTGCCGTGCGCAAACGCGTCGGCTCATCCATCCGCATCGCCATCGACGGCAACGGCAAGTGGGATTTGCCCACATGCCAGCGCTTCTGTGCGGCAGCGAGGGATCTGGACATCTACTGGTTCGAGGAGCCGCTGTGGTACGACGATGTGACAAGCCATGCCCGGCTGGCGCGCAATACCACTATCCCGATTGCGCTGGGCGAGCAGCTCTACACGGTGGATGCGTTCCGTTCGTTCATCGATGCAGGCGCGGTCGCCTACGTCCAGCCTGACGTGACGCGGCTTGGCGGCATCACCGAATATATCCAGGTCGCAGATCTGGCACTCGCCCATCGCCTGCCTGTCGTGCCGCACGCCGGCGAGATGAGCCAGGTGCATGTGCATCTGAGCTACTGGCACCCGGCTTCGACCATTCTCGAATATATACCCTGGATCAAGGATCATTTTGAAGAACCGATCCAGGTGCGTGATGGTGTTTACAAACGGCCCGAGCAGCCGGGTGCGAGCACCACGCCGCTGACGGAAAGCTTCGCCCGTTATGGCAAGGCGGTGAAATGAACAGCGGTACACAGCCCGGATTTTAATGGAGGTAAGTCCGTCCTCCGTCATGCCGGACTAGCTCCGGCATCCAGCCACGGCGCGTCTGCGCCGTGAAAAGAGTCTTTCGCGATCAAAGACTTGATCGCGCTGGACCCCGGATCTAGTCCGGGGTGACGGAGTGTGGATGGTGCAATTTTTCCAAATTTAGCGCCAGCCGAGTGCCGGCGCCACCTGCTTCAGGATGGTCTCGATCACATGGGTGTTGTAATCGACGCCCAGCTGGTTCGGCACGGTCAGCAACAGCGTGTCGGCCTCGGCGATGGCTTCGTCGGCCCTCAGCTGTTCGATCAGCTTTTCCGGTTCGGCGGCATAGCTGCGTCCGAAGATCGCGCGCGTCTTGTCGTCGATATAGCCGATCTTGTCGTCGCCTTCGTTACCGTAACCGAAATAGGCGCGGTCGCGATCATTGACGAGGGCGAAAATGCTGCGGCTGACGGAGACGCGCGGCTCGCGGGCATGTCCGGCCCCCTTCCAGGCTTCCCGGAAGGTGCGGATCTGCTGCGCCTGCTGGTCGTGGAAAGGCTCACCCGTTTCGTCCGTCTTGAGCGTGGAACTTTGCAGGTTCATGCCAAGCTTTGCCGCCCACACCGCCGTTGCATTGGAGCTCGAGCCCCACCAGATGCGATCGCGCAAGCCTTCCGAATGCGGCTCCAGCCGCAGAAGGCCGGGCGGGTTGGGGAACATCGGCCGCGGGTTCGGCTCGGCAAAGCCTTCGCCCTTCAAAAGCTCGAGGAAGACCTCGGTGTGCTGACGCGCCATATCTTCTTCGCTCTGGCCCTCAGCCGGTCGGTAACCGAAATAACGCCAGCCGTCGATGACCTGTTCAGGCGAGCCGCGGCTGATGCCGAGCTGCAGGCGTCCACCGGCGATGAGGTCGGCCGAACCGGCATCCTCCACCATGTAGAACGGGTTTTCGTAGCGCATATCGATGACGCCGGTGCCGATCTCGATCTTCTTCGTGCGGGCGCCGACGGCGGCCAGTAGCGGGAAGGGCGAGGCCAGCTGACGGGCGAAATGGTGCACACGGAAATAGGCGCCGTCAGCGCCCAGTTCTTCCGCAGCCACGGCGAGGTCTATCGATTGCAGCAGCGTATCGGCTGCCGAGCGGGTCTGCGACTGGGGGGAGGGCGTCCAGTGGCCGAAGGATAGGAATCCGATCTTTTTCATAGTGATCTTCCAGATGTCGGAGGATGCCGGCTCTGCAAGCCAGCTCTGTTGTTGTCCCTCATATAGGCAATGGGGCAGTTCCTCCAACCTGCCGGGCGTAGACAGGGTGTCGCCAAAATGTGAACGATCGCGATTTCAGACCATGATGCCGCGGTTGAGAATAAAGAGCTTTTCGTGGGCGCGCGCGGTGGTGAGGATGAAATCCATCAGGGAGCGCACCCGTGGCACGTTGGCAAAGTCCTGGTGGCTGGTAAGCCAGTAACCTCGCCGCAGCTCGACCTCACCCGGAAGCACCATCTGTAAATCCGGAAAGCGCGCGGCGATGAAATTCGGCAGGATGCAGAGCCCTCGCCCTCCGAGCGTGGCGGTTAGCTGTGCGAAGATGCTGGAAGACTGGAAATTTGGCCGCAGGCCTGGAAGCACGTCGCGCATGTAATCGAGGCCGGGCGAAAAGATCAGATCCTGCACGTAGCCGATGAAGAAGTGGTCGAGCAGGTCTTCCCGCTTCGTGATTTTCGGCTGTCCGGCGAGATAGGACCGTGAGGCGTAAATATGCAGCGTGTAATCGATGATCTGTTCATTGATATAGGGACCGGCCTTCGGCGGATCGAGCGTGACAGCCACATCCGCCTCCTTACGGGAAAGCGCCATGATCTGCTGGATCGTCACCATTTCCACCATGATGTGCGGATGAGTGGCGGCGAAGTCCTTCAGCCTTTCGACGAAGAAAAAATTGGAAAAACCTTCAGGGGCGCTCAGGCGCACAACGCCGCGCAGCAGGCTGCCGCTTTCGGAAATATCCGATTGCAGCCGTTCAGCCTCAGCCTCTATGCGCTCGACGGTATCCACCAGTCGACGACCCACCGTTGTCAGTTCGTAACCGCGCGGGTTTCGCTCGAAGAGCTTGGTTTTAAGCGAAAATTCCAGCCGGTCGATATGGCGGGAGACGGTGGCGTGGCTGGTGCGCAGGCTTCTGGCGGCGGATGAGAGTTGTCCGGTGCGGGCCACGGCCAGGAAATATTGCAGGTCGTCCCAGGTGAACGGCGTGGCCATATTCGTCTCCCATCAGGAGTTCTGTTCAAAAATGAACAGTTCCTGTTCGCAATTTGATGATGACTTGCTCTTGTGTCAACGGCCGAATTCGAGAAGTCTACGCTCAGGATGCACCGCTTTGAGGAGGGCGGTGCGGCCATTCATGTGCAGGGTTTCGGTTCACCGCTGCACAGACAATCTGAGGCTCGCAATCTCTCTGGGAGGAGAAGTCATGCGCAAGAGTATCGTTTTATCCACGGCCATGGCACTGGCCGCTGGCACCGCTGCCTATGCTGCCGAGATTTCGGACGGCAAGGTCAAGATCGGTATCCTGAACGACCAATCCGGCGTTTACGCCAACTTCGGCGGCAAATACTCTTACGAAGCCGCGAAGATGGCGGTCGAGGATTTCGGCGGCAAGGTGCTCGGTGCGCCGGTGGAAGTGGTGACCGCCGACCATCAGAACAAGGCTGACGTTGCCTCCAATATTGCCCGGCAGTGGTACGACACCGAACAGGTCGATTCCATCATGGAACTGACCTCGTCATCGGTTGGCCTTGCCGTGCAGGCGCTTTCCAAAGACAAGAAGAAGATCACCGTCAATACCGGTGCTGCCACCACCGAGCTGACCGGCAAGCAGTGCAGCCCGTATGGTTTTCATTGGGCCTATGACACCTATTCGCTGGCTGTCGGCACCGGTGGGGCGCTCGTCAAACAGGGCGGCGACAGCTGGTTCTTCCTGACAGCCGACTATGCCTTCGGTTATTCGCTGGAAGAAAATACGTCCAATTTCGTCGAGGCCAATGGCGGCAAGGTGCTGGGCTCCGTGCGCCATCCGCTGGCGACGACCGACTACTCGTCCTTCCTGCTGCAGGCGCAGTCCTCGGGCGCGAAGGTTATCGGTCTTGCCAATGCCGGTCTCGACACCTCCAACGCCATCAAGCAGGCGGCGGAATTCGGTATCGTTGCCGGCGGCCAGCGCCTTGCAGCGCTTCTCTTCACGCTAGCCGAAGTCCATGGCCTCGGCCTTGAGGCAGCTCAAGGATTGACGCTGACGGAAGGTTTTTATTGGGACCGCGACGATGAATCGCGGAAGTTTGGTGAGCGCTTCAAGGAACGCACCGGCGCCATGCCGAACATGGTTCACACCGGCACCTATTCCGCTGTCTTGCATTATCTGAAGGCGATCGAAAAGGCCGGCACCGACGATGCCGATGCCGTCGCGAAAGCCATGAAGGAAATGCCCGTCAACGACGTCTTCGCCAAGGACGGCCATGTTGCCGCCAATGGTCGCATGATCCACGACATGTACCTCATTGAAGTGAAGAAGCCTGACGAAAGCAAGCAGCCCTGGGATTATTACAAGGTTCTCGCCACCATCCCCGGCAAGGAAGCCTTCATGGACCCCGCAAAGAGCGGTTGCCCGCTGGTGACGCAATAAAAGACTGATGCAATAAAGGGGAAAGTCATGACGATCGCTCCCGCCCCCGCCGGGCAGGCAGAACCTCGCGTCGTTCTTTCGGCGCGTGGTCTCACTAAAACCTTCGGCGCATTCGCAGCCGTGAAAAACGTCGATCTCGACGTGCATCACGCCCGCGTCCATGCGCTGATCGGCCCCAACGGCGCCGGCAAGACAACGGTCTTCAACCTGTTGACCAAGTTTCTCCAGCCGACAGGCGGGGCGATCACCTTCATGGGAACGGATATAACAAAGACGCCACCGGACAAGGTGGCGCGTCTCGGCCTCGTGCGCTCTTTCCAGATATCGGCGGTGTTTCCGCATTTGACGGTTCTGGAAAATGTCCGGGTTGCGTTGCAGCGGCCGAATGGCCTTGCAACGCAGTTCTGGCTGCCGCTCTCCTCGCTCGACAGGCTGAATGCCCGCGCCGAGGAGCTGATCGCAACGGTTGGCCTGACACGGGAAAAACATGCGCTTGCGGCCGATCTTTCTTACGGTCGCAAGCGGGTTCTCGAAATCGCCACCACGCTGGCGCTTGATCCCAAAGTTCTGCTGCTGGACGAGCCGATGGCGGGCATGGGTGGAGAAGATGTCTCGCATGTGGCCGAGCTTATTCGTGAGGTCGCAAAGACCCGCGCGGTGCTGATGGTCGAACACAATCTGAAGGTCGTGGCCGATATCTGCCATCAGGTCACGGTGTTGCAGCGCGGCGAAATTCTGGCGGAGGGCGATTATGCCACGGTTTCTGCCGATCCGCGTGTGCGCACGGCCTATATGGGCACGGAGGAGGCTTGATATGGCGGCGATGCTCGAAGTCTCCAACCTGAAATCCTGGTATGGCGAAAGCCAGGCCCTGCACGGCGTCGATCTGACGGTCGGCGAGGGTGAAACCATCACCATTCTCGGCCGCAATGGCGTGGGCAAGACCACGACGTTGCGCACCATCATGGGCATCATCCGCAACCGCAAGGGCGTCATCAAGCTCGGCGGCAAGGATATGATGCCGGTGCCGCTGCATCGCACGGCGAAATACGGCCTCGGTTTCGTGCCGGAAGAGCGCGGCATCTTCGCGACGCTGAGCGTCGAGGAAAACCTGAAATTGCCGCCCGTGGTCGCGCCCGGCGGCATGACGCTCGATGAAATCTACGAGCTGTTTCCCAATCTTTACGAACGCCGCACCAGCCCCGGCACCAAGCTTTCCGGCGGCGAGCAGCAGATGCTGGCGATGGCGCGCATCCTGCGCACCGGCGTCAAGGTGCTGCTGCTGGACGAGCCGACCGAAGGGCTTGCCCCCGTCATCGTTCAGCGCATTGGAGAGGTTTTGCAGAAGCTGAAGAGCCGAGGCATGACCGTGGTTCTGGTGGAGCAGAATTTCCGGTTTGCGAGCCGCATTGCCGATCGCTTCTACCTCATGGACCACGGCCAGATGGTCGGCGATTTTCCGGTGGGGGAGCTTTCCGCCCGCATGGGTGAGCTTAACAAGGTGCTGGGGGTTTAACCATGACGATGATCTTCGGCGTTCCCATTCAGGCGCTCCTCGGGCAATTGCTTGTCGGCCTTATCAATGGGTCGTTCTATGCGCTGCTGTCGCTCGGTCTCGCTGTCATCTTCGGGCTGCTGCGCGTCATCAATTTTGCCCATGGCGCACAATATATGCTCGGCGCTTTTGTCGCCTTTCTCGGCCTGCAATATTTCGGCATCAATTTCTGGGTAGCGCTCATCGTTACGCCGCTCGTCGTCGCGCTGTTTGGGGCCATCATAGAGCGTTTCCTTCTGTCACGGCTATATGATCTCGATCCACTCTATGGTCTGCTCTTCACCTTCGGCCTGGCGCTGGTGGTGGAAGGCACGTTCCGGTGGCTTTACGGTGCGGCGGGACAACCCTATTCGGTGCCGCGCGAACTGGCAGGCGGCACCAATCTCGGCTTCATGTTCCTGCCGAACTACCGCGCTTTCGTCGTCGTGATTTCGCTGATCGTGTGCATCGCCACATGGGCCTTGATCGAAAAGACGCGCCTCGGCTCCTATCTGCGCGCCGCGACCGAAAACCCGACCCTTGTGCAGGCTTTCGGCATTAACGTGCCTGTTCTGTTGACGCTCACCTATGCGCTGGGTGCCGGCCTTGCGGGTTTCACCGGCGTGCTCGCCGCCCCCATCTATCAGGTCTCGCCGCTGATGGGCACGAACCTCATCATCGTCGTCTTTGCGGTGGTCGTCGTCGGCGGCATGGGCTCGATCATGGGCGCCATCGTCACCGGCTACATGCTGGGTATCGCCGAGGGTCTCACCAAGGTGTTCTATCCCGAGGCCTCCAACATCGTCATTTTCGTCATCATGGCCTTTGTGCTGCTCATCCGCCCCGCCGGACTTTTCGGAAAGGACGCCTGATATGTCCAAAGCCACTCATAGCCCGACGGCCGGTGCAATGCCGCAGACGGAAGTATCGACGACGGCAGCCACAATCAAGACCGTGCTCATTCTGGCCGGGCTTGCCGTGCTCGTCGCCGCGCCGATGTTCGTTTATCCAATCTTCCTGATGAAGCTTCTCTGCTTCGCGCTTTTCGCCTGCGCTTTCAATCTGCTCATCGGTTATACTGGACTGCTCTCCTTCGGCCATGCGGCATTCTTTGGCGGTGCGGCCTATTTCACCGCCTATTCGGTGAAGGAATGGGGTGTCACGCCGGAAATAGGCCTTGTGATCGGCATGGCGGGCGCGGCGCTTCTGGGGCTCGTCATCGGTTTTTTCGCCATTCGCCGGCAGGGCATCTATTTTGCCATGATCACGCTGGCGCTGTCGCAGATGTTTTATTTCTTCTGTCTGCAAGCGCCGTTCACCCATGGCGAGGACGGTTTGCAGGGCGTGCCGCGCGGCCACCTCTTCGGTATTCTCGATCTCAATGGCCCGCTTAACATCTATTTCACGGTGCTTGCCGCCTTCGTGTTGGCGCTGCTGGTCATCTGGCGTTTCGTCAATTCGCCTTTCGGCATGATCCTGAAATCGATCCGCGAAAACGAGCAACGCGCCATTTCGCTTGGCTATAGCGTGCAGCGCTACAAGCTCGGCGCGTTCGTCATGTCGGCGGCGCTGGCCGGTCTCGCGGGTGGGCTGAAGGCGCTGGTGTTCCAGTTCGCGACGCTAACGGATGTGACCTGGCAGATGTCCGGCGAGGTCATTCTGATGACGCTGCTCGGCGGCATCGGCACGATGATCGGCCCTATCTTCGGCGCGGGCCTCGTCGTCACCTTGCAAAACTATCTCGCGACCTCGGATTTCCCGGTCACCATCATCACTGGCCTCGTTTTCATGGCCTGCGTTCTGGTGTTCCGTCGCGGTCTGATCGGTGAATTTTATGCTTCCCGGCTTGGGCGGAAACTCGGCTTTCAGCACCGCAGCTAGCCAATTTTGAAAACACCTCAAAAGCCTCCCCGCGTTCGGGACGACGCGGCAAGGGTGGCGTGTGGAGAAGAGCATGGGCGAATATGACTATATCGTCATCGGGGCGGGCAGTGCCGGATGCGTTCTCGCCAACCGCCTTTCGAAAGACCCGAATAACCGTGTTCTGCTTCTGGAAGCGGGCGGCAACGATAATTACCACTGGATCCATATTCCGGTCGGTTATCTCTATTGCATTAACAATCCGCGCACGGACTGGTGTTTCAAGACGGCGGAAGAGCCTGGCCTGAATGGACGCGCGCTGATCTATCCGCGCGGCAAGGTGCTGGGCGGCTGCTCCTCCATCAACGGCATGATCTACATGCGCGGTCAGGCACGGGACTATGACGTCTGGCGGCAGCTTGGCTGCGAAGGCTGGGGGTGGAACGACATCCTGCCCTATTTCCTGAAGTCGGAGGATTTTTATCGCGGCAAGAGTGACCTGCATTCCTCCGGGGGCGAATGGCGGGTGGAAAAGGCCCGCGTGCGCTGGGATGTGCTGGATGCCTTTCAGAAAGCCGCAGGGGAAGCGGGCATACCCGCGACTGACGACTTCAACCGTGGAGACAATGAAGGGGCCGGCTATTTTGATGTCAACCAGCGGGCGGGCTGGCGCTGGAACACGGCGAAAGCCTTCCTTAAACCGGCGCTTGGCCGCAAGAACCTCACTGTCTTGACCAAAGCCCATGTCAAACGGCTCATCATCGAAGAAGACCGGGTCACGGGCGTCGAATTCCACCATGACGGCGTCCTGAAAAAAATGCGGGCGCGGCGCGAAACCGTGCTGTCCGCCGGCGCGATCGGCTCGCCGCATATTCTGGAGCTTTCCGGGGTCGGCCGTGGGGATGTGTTGCAGGCTGCCGGTATCGATACGGTGGCGGAGGTTCAAGGGGTGGGCGAAAACCTGCAGGACCATCTACAGCTGCGCATGGTCTACAAGGTCTCCGGTGTTCTGACGCTGAATGAGCGGGCCTCGACGCTCTTTGGCAAGGCGCGGATCGGCCTCGAATATGCGCTGACGCGCTCCGGGCCGATGTCCATGGCGCCGAGCCAGCTCGGTGTCTTCACCCGCTCCTCGCCGGAAAAGGAAACCGCCGATCTGGAGTATCACGTCCAGCCGGTTTCGCTCGACAAGTTCGGAGACCCGGTTCACACTTTTCCCGCGATAACGGCAAGCGTCTGTAATCTGCGGCCGGAAAGCCGTGGCTCAGTGCATGTGAAGGGACCGGATTTTGCCATGCAACCGGAAATCCGCCCGAACTATCTTTCCACCGAAGGCGACCGGAAGGTGGCCATAGATGCCATGCGACTGACGCGCCGCATCGTCGCCCAGCCGGCCTTTTCCCGCTTCAGGCCGGAGGAATACCGGCCGGGTCCCTCCTTCGAAAACGACAATGATCTTGCCAAGGCGGCAGGTGATATCGGCACCACCATCTTCCACCCTGTCGGCACGCTGCGCATGGGATCGGATATCGAAAGCGTCGTTGATGCACGCCTGAAGTTCCGCCGGCTCGCCGGGCTCCGCGTCGCCGATGCCTCGGTGATGCCGCGCATTACATCTGGAAATACCAATTCGCCGACGATCATGATTGCCGAAAAGGCCGCCGACATGATCCTTGCGGATAATCGCTGAAAGGAACCTACCGATGAAGACCGTCGCTTTTCTGGGGCTGGGACATATGGGTCTGCCGATGGCCGCCAATCTCGTCAAGGCGGGTTATGCCGTCAGGGGATATGATCTTGCCGAAGCCTGCCGTGCAGCGGCAAAGGAGGCGGGCATTCCGGTTGCCGCGGATTCTGCCGAAGCTGTCAAAGCTGTTGAAGTCGTCATCACCATGCTGCCGAAAGGCGAACATGTCGTTTCGGCCTATGGCGATCTGGTCGGTAAAATCTCTGCCGGAACGCTCCTTATCGACTGCTCGACTGTGGACATGGCAAGTGCATTGAAGGCGCATGAACTGGCCGCTTCCGCTGGCTGCCCTTCGGTCGACGCCCCCGTTTCCGGCGGCACGGGCGGCGCGGCGGCGGGCACCCTGACCTTCATGTGCGGCGGTGAGGCGGAGGCTTTTTCGGCAGCGAGGCCGCTGCTGGAAGCCATGGGCAAGAAGATCGTGCATTGCGGCAAGGGCGGCAATGGGCAGGCGGCCAAGATCTGCAACAACATGATCCTCGGCATTTCCATGATCGCGGTTTCCGAGGCTTTCGTGCTCGGCGAAAAACTCGGACTTTCGCACCAGGCGCTGTTCGATGTCGCCTCCACATCTTCCGGGCAATGCTGGTCGCTCACCACCTATTGCCCGGTGCCGGGCCCGGTGCCGACGTCACCCGCCAACAAGGATTACCAGCCCGGATTTGCCGCGGCCTTGATGCTGAAGGACCTGAAGCTTTCTCAGGAGGCGGCCAATGGGGCCGACGCCTCAACACCGCTTGGTGCTGCTGCAGCAGCGCTTTACGAGAGCTTCGTTGACGACGGGCAGGGCGGGCGTGATTTTTCCGCGATCGTTGAAATGCTGCGCGGGAGCAAAGCATGACAACCGCAACGCCATCCGAGATTCTATGGGTGCCGCTGGAAGAGCGGGTGAAGGGCTCGGCGCTTTTTTCCTTCGCGACAAAAACGGCAGAGCTCCACGGGCAGGCCGCCGATGTTTATGCTGGCCTGCTGCGCTGGTCCATCGACGCGCCGGAAGATTTTTACAATGCGCTGTGGGACGAGCTCGGCATTATAGGTGCGCGCGGCGAGGTAGCGTTCAAGCCGGGCGCAACGATTCGGGAGGCCGAGTTTTATCCGGGCGCGAGGTTGAATTATGCCGAAAACCTCCTGCGCGATGCCGATGAGCGTCTCGCCGTCATCGCGCACCGAGACGACGGCACACGGCGCGAGATAAGCCGCAAAGCGCTTTATGACGATGTTTCGCGCATGGTGCAGGCGCTCGTTCATGCTGGCGTGCGGGAAGGCGCCCGCGTCGGCGCGATCGTCACCCATGACATAGAAGCGATCGTGGGATATCTGGCCGTGAGCGCCATCGGTGCCATCTGGTCGTCCTGCTCCCCGGATTTCGGCCCCGCAGGTGCCTCGGACCGCCTTTCCCAAATCGATCCCAAAGTTCTCATCGCCGTACCGGAATATGGCTATGCCGGCAAACGCATCGACGTCGGACCCACCATCCGCGCCGTAGCTGATAGTGCGGGTCCGGAGCAAATCGTCCTGATCGGCGAAACCGTACCCGAAAGCCTTGCCGATCTCGGCTGCGTGACGCTTGCGGATTTCGTCGCGCCTTATGCTGCGGGCGAGATTGCCTTCAATCGTCTGCCCGTCAAGGCGCCGCTGGCGATCCTTTATTCCTCCGGCACGACCGGCAAGCCGAAATGCATCACCCATTCCGGCGGTGGACTGCTTCTCCAGCACATGAAGGAGCAGAAGCTGCAATGCGATATCAAGGAGGGCGAGCGCTTCTTCTATTTCACCACCTGCGGCTGGATGATGTGGAACTGGCAGGTCTCCGGTCTGGCGCTCGGTGCCACTCTCGTCACTTATGATGGCAATCCCGGCTATCCGACGCCCGGCCGGTTGATCGATCTCATCGATGCCGAACGTATTGCGACTTTCGGCACGTCGGCGAAGTTCATTGACGCCTGCCTGAAGGCCGGACTGACACCCCGCGAAAGCCACGATCTGTCATCGCTGCGGACAATCCTCTCCACCGGCTCGCCGCTCATCCCGCAGTCCTTCGATTACATCTATCGCGACTGGAAAGCGGATGTGCATCTCGCCTCCATTTCCGGCGGTACCGACATCTGCGCCTGTTTCCTCGGCGGCAATCCGCTGCAGCCGGTTCATCGCGGCGAATTGCAGGGCGCCATGCTGGGCATGGATATCGATACGCTTGACGATGAGGGCCATTCCGTTCGTGGCGTTGCCGGTGAACTCGTCTGCCGCAATGCCCATCTTTCCATGCCGGTGAGATTCTGGGGCGACGACGATGGTTCGCGCTATCGGGCCGCCTACTTCGAACGGTTCCCCGGCCTTTGGGCGCATGGCGATTTTGCCGAATTGCGGCCTTCCGGCGGATACGTCATTCACGGTCGTTCCGACACGACGCTCAATCCCGGCGGCGTCCGTATTGGAACGGCAGAGATCTACCGGCAGGTGGAAGCCGTGCCTGAGGTCGAGGAGGCCATTGCCGTCGGCCAGGATGTCGAGGGCGACCAGCGGGTCGTCCTTTTCCTGCGCATGAAGGAAGGTGCTGCGCTTACGGAAGAGCTGGAAAAGACGATCCGCAGCCGCATCCGCTCAGGCGCGACGCCGCGGCACGTTCCAGCAAAAATCATCGCCGTCAGTGCCATTCCCCGCACCCGGTCGGGCAAGATTTCCGAAATCGCGGTACGCGATACCATTCACGGGCGGCTGGTCAAGAATACCGATGCGCTCGCCAATCCGGAATCGCTTGAGCTTTTCCGCAACCTGCCGCAGCTGAGGGACTAGGCCGATGGAGGATCAACCAAAGACCGTGCTGGTTACGGGTTCCACCAGCGGCATCGGGCTCGCCATCGCCAAACGTTTTGCCGAAGCGGGGTATCTGGTCGCGGTGCATGGGCTAGAGACCCCCGAGGAGGCGAGGCAGGCGCTGGAGACAGTTGCAAGGGTCGCGCGGCACAGGCCGGTCTATTTTTCAGCCAACCTCGCCAAACATGACGAAAGCGCGCATCTGCCGGAAAAGGTCATCGCCGAGTTCGGCCATATCGATGTCCTCGTCAACAATGCCGGCATTCAGAAGGTCGCACCCATCGATGAGTTCGATGCAGCGGATTTCTCCCGCATCGTTTCCATCTCACTCGACAGCGCCTTTCACACCATCCACGCGGCCCTGCCGGGCATGAAGGAGAGGGGTTGGGGTCGCATCGTCAATATCGCATCTGCCCATGGCCTGCGCGCCTCGCCCTTTAAGGCGCCCTATGTGGCGACCAAACATGCGGTGGTGGGGCTGACGAAGAGCGTCGCACTGGAGATAGCGGAGCTCGGTATCACCTGCAATGCCATCTGCCCCGGTTATGTCTGGACCCCGCTTGTTGCCGCGCAGGTGGCCGATCAGGCACGGGTGCACGGTATGAGCGAGGATGACGTGGTGAAAAAGGTCATGCTTGCGCCGCAGCCGACAAAACGCTTCATCCAGCCGGAGGAAATCGCCGAGATGGCGCTTTATCTCGCCGGCGATATGGCGCGTTCCATCACCGGCACCACCATCTCCATCGATGGCGGCTGGACCGCAAAATGAGCTGAAAGCATCTCGACGTCAAAAAGCAGGTTTGCAAACCAGTGCTTTGGTCTGTCTCGGTCATCCTGTCCTGTCTGGAACAAAACCCGTCGCCGGGGATTAGATTTCCAAAGGACACAGGGAGTGAGAGATATGGCTAGAGACAATACCAGCTATATGCGCAGCCAGGATGCACCCAGAGCGGAAACAGCGACGCGCGCACGCCAGGGTTCGCGCGGACGACCTGTTCTCGTCATCCTGATCGTCAGCGTGCTTCTGGCGTTGGTGGTTTGGGGCGTTGTGGAATATTCCGTCTTCAAACCGGACGAGAACCTGCCGCCGAACCCGCAAACGGAAACCGCACCCGTGCCTCAGCAGCCGTCGGGTTCTGGCACCTTCGACAATGACCCTGCCAATGGCCGCCCGGCCGCTCCGTCTTCGACGGAAACCAACCCGACACCGCAGGATTCAACCGGCGCGCCCCGGAGCCCATAACCATCATGGGTTAAATACCCATGGTGATAAATAGTATGGAACCATATCGCCCTCGATTCCGTTCGACCGAAAGTGACAGGAATCGGGGGTCTCATACATGGCAGTCACGGTCACTGCAGTTATTCTCGCGCTGATCGGCCTTGCGCTGTTCGGCTTCGGCTCCGAGCTCGTTATGCTGGGCGGGAGCTTTTATTATGTTCTTTCAGGGTTGGCCTTCCTCCTGACAGCGTTTTTGCTGTTCAAGCGCAATCGCGCCGCCCTTCACGTGTATGCCATCTTCATCGTGGCAACGCTCGCCTGGGCAGTCTGGGAAGTCGGTTTCGACTGGTGGCAGCTTGGACCGCGCGGCGGCGTCATCATCGTCATCGGTCTTTGGTTACTGGTGCCGTGGGTGAGGAAACCACTTGGTTTTTCCAGTCCGACCGGGCTGAGCTATGGCCCGAATGCCTGGCCGCTCGCGCTTTCCGTCCTGGCATCCATTGCTGTGGCCGGTTATTCCATGGCACAGGATCCACATGACCAGCCGGGCTCGCTGCCGCAGGAAACCGCTTCGGCGGCACCTGTTTATGGCGGCGATGTGCCTGACGGAGACTGGCATCAATATGGCCGCACGCCCTATGGTCAGCGATATTCCCCCCTGACGCAGGTCAACGTCGACAATGTCTCCCAGCTTAAGGAAGCGTGGCGCTACCAGACGGGTGACGTGAAGCTGCCTGACGATGTCGGCGAAACCACCTACCAGGTGACGCCGCTTAAGATCGGTAACACGCTTTACATCTGCACGCCGCATAACTGGGCAATCGCCATCGATGCTGCCACCGGCAAGGAAAAGTGGAAATACGACCCGAATGTCGGCCTCAATCCGGACCGTCAGCACCAGACCTGCCGCGGTGTTTCCTATTACGCCGAACCCAGCGCTGCGGAAGGCACGGCCTGCGCCCAGCGCGTTTACCTGCCGACCTCTGACGCGCGCCTGATCGCCCTCGATGCCGGCACGGGTCAGGTCTGCACCTCCTTTGCGGATCAGGGTGTTCTCCATCTTGAGCAAGGCATGAAATACAACCCGGCAGGCTATTATTATTCGACCTCACCGCCGGTCATTGCCGCTGGAAAAATCATCATTGGCGGCGCTGTGAACGATAACTATTCGACGCAGGAGCAGTCCGGTGTCATCCGCGCTTTCGATGTGAATAGCGGTGAACTGCTCTGGAACTGGGATTCGGGCAATCCAACGAAAACCGAGCCGATTGCCGCCGGCGAAACCTATACTACGAACTCGCCAAACAGCTGGTCGGTCTTCAGTTACGATGAAGGCCTTGGTCTGGTTTATATCCCGCTTGGCAATCAGGTGCCGGACCAGCTGGGCATGGGCCGCAGCGAGAACGTGGAGAAATATTCTTCCTCCATCGTCGCGCTTGATATCAACACCGGCAAGGATCGCTGGGTTCGCCAGACGGTTCACCATGACCTTTGGGATATGGACGTACCGGCGCAGCCGGTGCTGCTCGACATCACCAAGGATGGCCAGACCGTGCCTGCGCTCGTCGGGCCCACGAAGCAGGGCGACATCTATGTTCTTGACCGCCGCACCGGCGAGCCGCTGCTGCCGATCACCGAAGAACCTGCCCCTGATGGTGCGATCCCCGAGGATTTCACGTCTCCGACGCAGCCAACGACAGCCTTGTCCTTCAAGCCGGAGCCATTGCGGGAAAAGGACATGTGGGGCGTCTCCATGTTCGACCAGTTGGCTTGCCGGATTCGTTTCCATCAGTTGAATTATAAAGGCCGTTACACGCCGCCTTCACTCAAGGGATCGATCATTTATCCTGGCAATTTCGGCACGTTCAACTGGGGCAGCGTGGCCGTCGACCCCGAGCGTCAGGTGATGTTCGGCATGCCGACCTATCTCGCTTTCACCTCGCAACTCGTGCCGCGCGCCGATATCCCGCCAAAGGGACAGGACGAAAAGGGCAGCGAACAGGGCTTGAACCGCAACGATGGCGCACCCTACGGTGTGTTCATGGGACCGTTCCTCGGACCGTTGCAGGTTCCCTGCCAGGCGCCGCCATGGGGTTATGTCACAGGAGCCGACCTGCGCACCGGCGATGTCGCCTACAAGCACAAGAATGGTACGGTTTATGACATGACGCCCCTACCGCTGCCGTTCAAGGTTGGTGTTCCGGGCATCGGTGGTCCGATGATCACCAAGGGTGGCGTGGCTTTCCTCGGTGCCGCTGTTGATAACTATCTGCGGGCCTACAACCTGACGACTGGCAAACAGCTTTGGGAAGCACGTCTGCCCGCCGGCGGCCAGGCGACGCCCATGACTTACTCCCTCGATAACGGGAAACAGTATGTGGTGATGGTGGCCGGCGGTCATGGGTCTGTCGGAACC
This sequence comes from Agrobacterium tumefaciens, assembly GCF_017726655.1. Taxonomy (NCBI): domain Bacteria; kingdom Pseudomonadati; phylum Pseudomonadota; class Alphaproteobacteria; order Hyphomicrobiales; family Rhizobiaceae; genus Agrobacterium; species Agrobacterium tumefaciens. The sequence continues at coordinate 473,704 of NZ_CP072309.1, read as the reverse complement.
AAGCCCGGGGACTATGTCATCGCTTATACCCTGCCGTAACAACGGCAGGTTTCGGGCCCATAAAAAACCGGAATGGTTCGCCATTCCGGTTTTTTCTTGCGCATTGCAATAAAGCGGTCGCGTTTTACTTGTGGTTCATGCAATGGCGGTAGGGCACGCAGGGTTGTTTCAAAACCCGACGTGCTCTGCGGGCGGTATCAGGCCGCCTTTTTCTCGCCGGCAGCATTGACCGACGTTTTAGCGAGTGCGGTAAGCGCGTCGTCTGTCTTGGACTCCTCCTTGAGGGTCGCGTCGAGCAACGACACAGCCTTGGTATGGCCCAGCTTTTCCGCCCACGCCTTCAGTGTGCCGTAGCGGGCAATTTCATAATGCTCGACTGCCTGTGCAGACGATACAAGGCCGGCATCGAGAGCGGGCGAACCTTTGAAGTCGTCCATGATCTCTTCGCCTTCCGCGATGATACCCTGGATAGCTTCACAGGTCTTGCCCTGCGCCCGTTTGCCGATGATCTCGAACACTTCCTGCAGACGCTCGATCTGACCCTGCGTCTCTTCCTTGTGCTTCTCGAAGGCCTGTTTGAGTTTCGGGTCTGTGGCTGCCCGCGCCATTTTCGGCAGGGCCTTCAGGATCTGCCTTTCGGCATAATAGATGTCCTTGAGCGTATCATAAAAAAGGTCATCGAGTTTCTTCTCGGCCATTGGTTCTTCTCCCATGAAGTGAATAGCATGAAGTGCGTCATGCGCACGGGAGACAAACTGTCCGCCGCTCCTATGGTTCCGGGTTGGTTGTGCACAAGGTTTATATTGCGCGGGCGGAACCAATGCGCGCGTTCGCGCTTAGTGTGACCAGTTTACGGAGGAGTGCGAACATGCCGCAGAGTCTGGCAGAAGAATTTTCAATGGATATTTCCATTCCGTTCGAGGTGCTTGTCGTGCGCATCTTCGGTGCCGTCATCCTGTGCGGTCTGATCGGTCTGGAGCGGGAGTTCCACAGGAACACGGCGGGCCTGCGCACCAACATGCTGATCGGCCTGGCCGCCGTCACGTTCTGCATCATCACCATTCATATGATGGAAACGATGGCCGAAGGCCAGGAGGCAGCGCGGCTCGATCCTATCCGCCTTGTGGAGGCAGTGACTGCCGGCATCGCGTTTCTTGCCGCGGGCGTGGTCGTTTATACGCGAGGCGATGTCAAAGGCCTGACGACCGGGGCCAGCATGTGGCTTTCGGCGGCCATCGGCCTTTCGGCCGGTCTCGGCCTGTGGCCCTTGGCTTTCCTCGCGTCGGCCGTGGGCATCATCGTGCTGTGGATGCTGCGTCGCGTCCAGGTCATCGCGGGTATCAAGGAAGAATGAGCGAGCTACCGCAAACAGACACGATGGCGATGGCTCACGGCTCGGTATAGCCGGCGACGCTGAGGGTGAGTGTTCCGCTGCGTGGATCGTTACGGAAGAAGAGTGTGCCGCTGTCGCTGGATTCCGATGCGACATAATCGAAGGTCACATCGGCGTTTTCCGGCGCTGCGTTATTCCGCTCGAGGTCTCCCCGCACCTTGACCTGGGCTGCCGTGGTCATCGAAAGATTGCGGATGTCGAATTTCACGCGATATTGTCCCGGCTCGCCCTCGACACGGCTGACGGCGACCTCAAAGCGCGCCTCCTCAGGCGAATAGCGGTAGATGTCATAGGCGATCCAGCCCAGCATCGCGGCAACCAGCAAGGTGCAGGCGATGCCCGTTACCCATTCAATCCAATGCGGATTTGAACTTTCCGTCTGTTTTCCGTTTTTTGATGTCGTCATCTTGTCCTCACAGGATCAGCCGGGCCGACGCCGCGCCGATCGAGGCGGGAACACCCAGAATGACCGCAGCATTCATGATCTGCGACAGCGACGTATGGTCGAGGCGTTCGAAGGTCCAGAGCGTATAAATGCTGATGGCGATGGCGACGACATAACCGGGCAGGGTAAAGCGGATGAAGGATTGCCACCATTGCTGGCCTTCATCCAGCTGATGTGATCCCTTGAAATGAAGCGCATAGACAAAACCGTGCATGACGGCGATGGACAGCAGGGAGAGCGCAAGAATGTGAAAGGGCGTCACCTTGTAGGCAATCAGGATCATTTCTTCCGTCGGCGCGACATTCAGGCTCAGAAAAAGCGCGCCCACCATCATCATGAACAGTTCGTGCAGATAACCGGTCTCGCCGGAATATTCGTCGTCTTCTTCATCGTCATCGTCGGAGTGCTGGCCAAGCTGGCTGCGGCCAAGAAGAGCGCCAATGCTGGCAGGCACGGATTGCAGCGCAACCTTCGCAACGGCCGTGGACGCGGTAAGCTGGTCGTCCATTATGCCGAACAGAAGGAGCACGGCTGCGCTGACCATTATGCCCAGGCCATAAGCGGTTATCGCGTCCCTTAAAGCCTGGCCCCAGGAGTGGATGTTCTCAAAACCGATGCGGCGGGCAAGAAGAAAAAGAAGCGGGAGATTAAGGACGCAGAGCAGCAGAAGCCGCCATGGGTTGATGTAGAGACCCAGAAACCACATTTCCATGGTCATTAGCATCGGCAGGGCAAACAGCAGCGCACCAGCCGTTCCACGCGCAAGGCCGATCAGAAACTTTCTGACCTCGCCGTCTTCCCCGTCTTTACGATCTATTGCTGTCGCCATGCTGCCCCCAGATATACGCCAATAACGCCAGCGCGTTTTTCCGGTTCCGTCGTGTCAGCGCGCAGGATCGATCAATGCGATGCCGAAGTCTTTTCTGTAGCTCCGTCGCAGTTCCGCAGGCGTCTCGCGGATAACCACCTCCAGTGTCGGTCGTACCATACCCTTTAGGAAATGGCCTCCTCTCGTAGAGCCGTCGGCAAAGCCCAGCACGACGTGCAGGTGAGGATTGGGCGTTTCGTTTTCGTCGAGCACGATATCGCCGAGCATGCTCAGGACCTCGCTCTGCGCACTCACCGGAATTTCCTTGTATTCTTTGCTGGCGAGATCGAAAAAAGCGAGCGTCGCCGTCGAAAAGGCGCCGATCGCGGTCACTGACGCGGCATTGATATTTTCTCTTTTGGCAAAGCGCTTGATCGCCTCGAAGGCTTCTTCCTCGGGTTCGATGACGAGTATCAAAGTCCGCTCCGCGCCGCCTGCCAGTAATCTGCTTTTCATGTCTTCCTCCCGAATAAAAATGCCGCCGGCAGGGCCGGCGGCATAAGGGCGTCAAAGGACCGATCAGGCGGCGCGGCGCTCGTGGCGGCCTTCCTCGACCTCCTCAACGATCTTTGCGACGAAGGCATCGAGGTCGTCAGGGCTGCGAGAAGTAATGATGCCCTTGTCCGTCACCACATTCTCGTCTTTCCAGTTGGCACCGGCGTTTCTGACGTCGGTCTTGATCGACCAATAGGAGGTGGCGTCGCGTCCGCGCAGGGCGTCTGCTTCAATCAGCAGCCAGGGCGCGTGACAAATCGCGGCGACGACCTTGCCGGATTTGACGAAGTCGCGCACGACACGCATCGCATCCTCATCATGGCGCAGCACGTCAGGATTGATCTGGCCGCCGGGAAGCACCAGCGCATCGAAATCTTCTGTCTTCACGGTCTTTGCCTGGATGTCGACGGCAATACTGTCGCCCCAGTCTTTCTCATCCCAGCTCTTGATTTCGCCTTCCTTGATGGAAGCGATCTTCACGTCCGCACCCTTGGCCTTGAGCTGGTCATAGGGCACGCGCAATTCTGAACGCTCGTAGCCATCGGTTGCGAGGATAAGGATTTTTGCAGAGTTGATGGAAGTCATGTCGATCTCCTTTTGATTTCAGTCTTCCTGGTCGGAATTGATGGATGGCAGGAAAAATTCTACGTCCTTGCGGCGTTCCGCATCGAGCTTTTCGATATTTTCCTGCCAGAACTTTTCTGCCTCGGCAGGCTCGTGCTCCCACTGGCGCACGAAGGTCTTGTTGTCGTCGATCATCACCTGGCGGGTGCCGCCGAGACGCAGATATTCCTCGGCGATCTTGCGCGTTTCGGTCTTTTCCATGTCGCGGCTCCTTGTGCGTGGAAAGCGAAGCGGAGGGGATACCGGATGGGTAAGAAGCTCGGCTGCCATTTCGTTGGCCATCGGGAGAAAACGGAAAAATCCCGATGTTCTTCAGCGCCATCGCGTCCGTTTGACACGGCGGCCCCTCCTGCCAGAACAACGTGAGCTTTTCGGTATGGTTCCGCATTTTTTCTGTTGAACTCGTGTTGACGGCGACTAGATCGCGCACAATTTTTACCGGAACAAATGCTGAGGTCGTGCTGTTTTACCCCCGGATGCAGGGAGGCAGCATGTCAGCCAGAACAAACGACGGTGAAGGCAAGCGTATCAACGAAAACAAGGGCTTCTGGACGATCGACTTCGGCGGTTCGCCGGTCGTTGGCACGGCTATTCATGATGGCCACCAGATCCGGCCCGATGTCGCCGGTCTTATCGCCCTGTCCGACGAGCAATGTCTGAGAGAGGAAGACCCTTTTACCGGTGAGATGATTGCCGGCCTCACCAACCGCATTGTCGTTCACCACTCGCGGTTCGAGGTCGACCTCAACCGCGCCGCCGACCAGGCAGTGTATCTGAGACCCGAACAGTCCTGGGGCCTTGAGGTCTGGAAAGAGCAGCCCTCCGAGCAGGCAATTTCCCATTCTCTCGACTTCCACGCCGATTATTATGCGATGCTGGAGAGCGTGCTATCGGCTGTCGAAAGGCGGCACGGCGCTTTTGTGGTCCTTGATGTGCACAGCTACAATCATCGTCGGCAGGGGGCTTCTGCACCGCCGACGGAGCAGGCGGAAGCGCCGGACATTAATATCGGCACCTTTTCCATGGACCGTAGCCGCTGGGGGGATGTCGTCAGCATCGTCGGTCGCCATTTTGCATCGGCCACCATCGGTGGGCGCCGCCTCGACGTGCGTGAGAACGTTGCGTTTCAGGGCAAGGGAGAGCAGACCCGCTTCATCCATGAGCGTTTTCCCGAGAATGGCTGTGCCATCGCGATTGAGTTCAAGAAATTCTTCATGGACGAATGGACCGGTGAGCCAGACAGGCGTGTCATTGCTGATATCAGGGACACTTTCGCGTCCCTTCAACCAGTTCTCGAAGACTTTCTGAGGTCGCGGCGATGAACCTCTCATCCGCCCGACATGCGCCGCCGTCCGTGAACGATCTGGTCGATGACGTTACATCATGCCTTGAAGCCGGAAAGGCAATCCGCCGTGATGTGGGGAAGGATGGCCGCCTCCATATCGACCGGCCGCTGCCGTTTCTCTGCCTGCACCTGACCGGCGGCACGAAGAATTTGGCGGCCCGGGATATCGCCGCAGCCCATGCTTCCTACCTCATCGCTTCGAACATTCAGGAAGCCGCGCCGCTGATAAAGGCGGTCGGTGCTGTAATGCAGGCGCGTTTCGGCGCCTTTATCGTTCTCGATATTGGCGAACTGGAACACGACATTCTCCTTGCGGACGATTCACCTTTTCTGCCGCACTACGAGGTCTCAATCTCTGCGACGACGGAGCTGGAAACGCAAAAGGCGCGCAGGGTGTTCATCAAGGCGGTCTGCGATGCGGAGGTCCGGTTTCGCACGCCTCGCATCACCCGCCCCGAGCCTGAGGCGGATCCAATACTCAGATTCCAGAATGCCAATCTGGAGTTCCCATGCATCAGCGTGCGCTTTGCGCCGATCTATCGCCAACCGGAATCCGGTGCGGATTATCCCGGCCTTCGCGAAACAATGATCGCCGATCTCTTCGATGCGGGTCTCCAGGCATTCTCGGCTTTTTCCTCCGGCATGGACGCGCTGAAAGTCACCACGCACCGGGCGCTGGGCCGCAAGGCATTTGTCGATGCGGTGAAACGTGCTGACCGATCGATCGACGATATCGTCTCCTCTTTCGACTTCCTTCTTTCCGTCACGCCGATCAATGCCCGGCGCGCCTTCGAGGAATTCCGCGACGGCGGCTTTCAGTATGCGCCGCGCCTGCTTTATCGCCCGCTCGGCGTCGATGTGGAGGAACAGAAACGTAAACTTTATTCTGTGGTCTTCGATCACCTCGAAGACCCGGTGCTTTACCATCTCTATCGCGAAAAGCAGCAGGAGATCGACCTGCAACTGACGATGCTCGCGAACCTGCACCGGCGAACCTTCACCGATTTCTCCCGCGCGCTTTATGGCGCTGTCGAGCCGGAGCTTCTGACGCTTGCGCTTCGTGTTCTCGATGAATGCCCGCGCGCAGAGGAGAGCGGCGCGATCGCGATGGTGGACTGTTACGCTGTCGCTGGCAAATCGCGTGAGATGATCGAGACCTATCTGGCGGAAGAACCGGAATTCAAGGCGCGTGTCGAAATTCGTGACGACCTACCGCCCGGCTTGATGGTGACGGGGGAGAAGCTTTTGATTTCCCGGCACACCGTCATGGAACAGCGCCGCGTCGAGGCTCTGTTGTCGCACGAGATTGGGGTGCACCTACTTACATATTTCAACGGCTCGTTTCAGGGCCTGCGCCTCTTCCGCACGGGGCTTTCCGGTTATGAGGGCGTGCAGGAAGGATTGGCAGTTCTGGCAGAGCATCTGGCCGGCGGGATGACGCGCGAGCGCCTGCGGCTGATCGCCGGCCGCGTTGTCGGCTGCGCGGCGATGCTGGATGGCGCAAGCTTTGTCGACACCTTCCGCATCATGACGCGCGAGCACGGTTTCGACGAGGCCGGCGCCTTCAATATGGTGCTGCGCATCTATCGAGGCGGCGGTCTTTCGAAGGATGCAATCTATCTGCGGGGTCTTTCTGAAGTGATGGAGCATTTGCGCCGGGGCGGTGCGCTCGATCCATTCTGGATGGGCAAGATCGCGGCCCAGCATTTTCCAATCATGCAGGAGCTTGCGCTGCGTGGCCTGTTAAGGCCCCCGGGCGTGCGGCCGGCATTTCTGTTACCCGCAAAGGCGAATGAACGCCTTGAAAAGATCCGTGCGGGATTATCCATTGCCGAACTGGCGACATTATAGGAGGGGCTCCATGCGTATCGCATTTTTCGTCAATTCCATCGAAACCGAAGGTCCGACCTTCGCAACCGGTCTGCTGGCCATGGCGGCGCTCAATCGCGGCCACGAGGTGGTCTATCTGACGCCCGGCGATTTTACCCTGCGCTCCGACGACACGCTGGCCGTCCATGCGACGATCATGCGTAAAGGAAAATACAAGAAACCCGAAGCCTTTCATGCCGCCCTGCAGGACAAGTCGCTCGAGCGGATGACCATGGATGTGGAGGAAATCGATGCGCTGATGTTGCGCAACGATCCCTCGCTCGACCAGACGACCAGACCCTGGGCGGTTCACGCCGGTATTCTGTTCGGCAGGCTTGCCGAGCAGCGCGGCGTCGTCGTGCTCAATGATCCGGAAGGTTTGGCGCTTGCGCAGAACAAGCTTTATTTCCAGAGCTTCCCCGAGATCGTGCGGCCGACGACGCTTATCTCCCGGAATGTCGAGGAAATCCGCGCATTCGCCGACGCCCATCCCAAGGGTGTCATCGTCAAGCCGCTTCAGGGGTCCGGAGGCAAGAACGTCTTCAAGATCGGGTCCAGTAAGGAAGCCAATCTCAACCAGATTTTCGAGGCGGTCAGCCTCGAAGGTTATCTCATCGCGCAGGCCTATCTCCCTGCGGCGAAGGAAGGCGACGTCCGCTTTTTCATGATGAACGGCAGGCCGCTGATGCGCGATGGCCAATATGCCGCGCTTCGCCGCGTTCCGGCCAAGGGCGACCTGCGTTCCAATATTCACGCCAACGGCACCGCCGAAGCGGTGAAGGTGACGGACGACATCGTCGAGCTTGCCGAAATGATGCGGCCAAAGCTCGTCGAAGACGGGATGTTTTTGGTGGGTCTCGATATCGTCGGTGACAAGATACTCGAAGTGAACGTCTTTTCGCCCGGCGGCCTATCCAACATCCTGGAGCTTACCAATGTGGACTTCAGCGATACGATCATAGAGGCCGTCGAGACCAAGGTGTCGATGCAGGCGGCATCGGGCGGCACGCTATCGAACCGCCTGCTCGCGACCCTTTGATTATTCCTGCAGTGGGCCGTTCATCTCGCGATACCAGGCGACGAGGACCTTGATGCCCTCTTCGACCGGAGTGTGCGGCACAAAACCGGTCAAAGCCCGGAGAAGATCAGGCGACGCGAAGGTTCGCGGAACATCACCCTGCTGCATCGGAAGCATGTTGCGGATCGCCGGTTTTCCCACCGCCTTTTCGACCGTTTCGACGAAATGCATCAGTTCCACCGGTTGGCCGCCGCCGATATTGACGACGCGGAACGGCGCGTGGCGGGAAAGTGTATCGATGACGCCGTCCTCGGTGACCCGGTTTTCCTCGGAAGGGATGATCTGGCTTAGCCGCACAATGCCTTCGACGAGATCGTCGATATAGGTGAAGTCACGGCTCATATTACCCTGGCCATAAATGTCGATCGGCCGGCCGTTGGAAACGGCGTCAACAAACTTGATCGGCGCCATATCCGGGCGTCCCCATGGTCCGTAGACGGTGAAGAAGCGGAAGGCAGTCGTCGGAAGCTTGTGAAGATGGGCATAGGAATGCGCCATCAGCTCCATCGATTTTTTGGTGGCCGCATAAAGCGTCATCGGCTCATCGGCCTTGTCGCTTTCCGCAAACGGGATTTTCTCGTTGGCACCGTAGATGGAGGAGGTCGACGCCAGCATCAGGTGCTTCACCTCCAGGCTTCTCGCAAGCTCCAGCATGTTGAAGGAGCCGATGAGATTTGAATCGACGTATGCGCGCGGGTTTTCGAGGCTGTACCGGACGCCGGCCTGCGCGGCGAGATGGATGATGATTTCCGGCTCTGCGGCCTCTGCGACACGCTTCAAGGCATCCACATCTTCCAGCATGCCGATTTCGGCCCGAAAGCCGTTAGAGCGGGAAAGAATGGCGTGGCGTTTTTCCTTGAGACTGACATCGTAATATTTCGTCATTCCGTCGAAGCCGGTGACGAAATGGCCGGCATCCAACAGCCGTTTCGCGACGTAAAAGCCAATGAAACCGGCAGTGCCTGTAACCAGATAACGCATGATGACCATATCCTGAATTGTTTGGCGCGTTTGCGATCTGACCGAAACGCTGAAAATCTATTAATGAAATTGTAAAAATGGAACCTTCATGCCCCCTGGTCGAGGCTGCTTTCGTGCGGACGACCAACGGCGGCATAGGTGAAGCCATGGGCGGCAACCTCATCCGTGCGGTAGATATTGCGCAGATCCACCAGAACGGGGCTCTTCATGATGGCCTTGAGACGCGGTAGATCGAGCGCGCGGAACTGGTTCCATTCCGTCACGATAACCACGGCGTCGGCGTCCTGCGCCGCCTCGTAAGGGCCGGTTGCATAATCGATGTCTTCGATCAGGTGCCGGGCATTCGTCATGCCTTCGGGATCGTAACCCACAATTTTCGCTCCGCCATCCTGCAGGGTCTGGATGATGGCAATGGCCGGGCTGTCGCGCATGTCGTCCGTATTCGGCTTGAAGGTGAGGCCGAGAACAGCAATCTTCTTGCCGCGCACATCGCCCCCCACGGCATTGATGACCTTGCGGCCCATGGCGCGCTTGCGGTTGTCGTTGATGGCAATGGTGGTTTCGATCAGTCGCACCGGTGCGTCATAATCCTGCGCGGTCTTGGCAAGCGCCAGCGTATCCTTGGGAAAGCATGAGCCGCCATAGCCCGGCCCGGCATGCAGGAATTTCGACCCGATACGGCCGTCCAGGCCGATGCCGCGCGAGACGTCCTGTACGTTGGCACCGACTTTTTCGCATAGATCAGCCATCTCGTTGATGAAGGTGATTTTCATCGCCAGGAAAGCATTGGCGGCATATTTGATCAGTTCGGACGCTCTTCTGGTGGTGAAAAGGAGCGGCGACTGGTTGAGGTAAAGCGGTCGATACACCTCGGTCATGACCGGGCGGGCGCGCTCGTCCGAAAGGCCGACGACGATGCGGTCCGGCCGCTTGAAATCCTCGATGGCGGCGCCTTCGCGCAGAAACTCCGGATTGGAGACCACGGCAAAATCGGCAGATGGATTTTCCTCGCGGATGATGCGTTCCACCTCGTCGCCAGTGCCGACGGGAACGGTCGATTTGGTGACGATGACGGTGAAGCCGTCGAGCGCATGGGCAATCTCTTTTGCCGCCGCATAGACATAGCCCAGATCGGCGTGCCCATCGCCGCGCCGCGACGGCGTGCCGACCGCTATGAAGACGACATCGGCATTGGCCACGGCTGCCGAAAGATCGGTGGTGAAGCTCAACCGGCCCGCTTTGGTATTGTTGGCGACGATGGTTTCAAGACCCGGCTCGAAGATCGGTATATGGCCGCTTTTCAACGCCTCGATTTTCTCCGGCATCTTGTCGACGCAAACCACGTCATGCCCGAAATCTGCAAAGCATGCGCCGGACACAAGACCGACATAACCCGAACCAATCATTACAATTCGCATTCGTTTTCCTTTCGGTTAGCAGGGCGATGGTAACGCATCGGCAGCCGATGGGGAAACTGGCGGATGAAAAAAACCGTCGCAATGGTTAGCCGCCATCGTGTCAGGCACCAGCCCCTTTATCATCACCGGCTAACCGCTTTCCGTGACGGTGATGTGATGCCCCGCGGGACAAATTTGCCGCACCTCGCAGCCATTTGCATCGATGTTGGAGGATGGCCCAATTTTGCCGGTTTTGCGGCTTGCACTCATAGGTAGCCGGGTCTAGCCATAGGGTGAGGATCAAATCTGCCAGACTGTCTGTCCCTACAGGGGCATCCGGGTCGCGTGTCACGCGACTGGGATACGCTTTGCGTTGCGGTCTATGTTCGGGGAAGTCGAATGCAAAAGGGTTTTCTGCTCGGTCTGTTCGCCTATGCGACTTTCTCCATGGGCGATGCCACCATCAAGTCGCTGGGATCTCAGATCAGCGTTTTTGAAATCGGTTTCTTCAGCATCCTGTTTTCCGGCATTTTCATCTTCTTCAGCAAGCCGCGGGAAGAGAGATGGCGTGAATTCTGGCGCATGAGTCGCCCCTTTGCCGTGCATGGCCGCGCGATTTCCGGCCTTTTTGCGGGTATTTTCGGCATCTATGCCTTCACCACCATTCCGCTGGCGGAAGCCTATGCACTGATCTTCCTGTCACCGCTCTTCGTGACCGTGCTGTCAGCTTTTGTGTTGAAGGAGAATATCGGCCCTTGGCGCTGGGCGGCGGTACTCGCCGGCATCGTCGGTGTCATCCTCGTCGTACGGCCGGGGTTCAAGACTCTGGAGCTCGGGCACATCGCCGCCATCGGTGTCGCCTTCCTTGCTGCCATGACCATAGTGCTCTTGCGTTCGCTCGCGGGAAAGGAAAAGCGCACCTCGATCATGGGTGTGCTGTTGATCTATGGTTTGACCTTCAATGGAATTGCCGCAATCCCCGATTTCGTCGTGCCCAATTTGCACCAGTTGCTCGCATTCGCTTTCATCGGGCTTTGCACGGCAACGGGTCAGATCACCCTCTTGGTCGCAACCCGTATTGCGCCGGCAAGCCAGATCGCGCCATCGCATTATTCGCAAATCCTTTGGGCCGTAGCGATTGGCATGACGTTCTTCCATGAATATCCTGATGCCATCGCCGTGCTCGGGCTCGCCGTCATCGCCGCATCGGGGTTGCTGACGATGATCCGCGAAAAGGTGAGGCTGGGCACAGTGCGCTGGAACCCGTTTTTCCGCAATCGCCTTTGAAATCATTCGTGGTTTGAAACAGTGCGTCAACCGAAGCGTGTCTTGTGAAAGGATGACGACCCGTTCCATATGGCGTTCATCGATAGATGAACGGGGAGCCGCAAATGCTCGTGGATGGAAAATGGACCGCCGAATGGCATCCGGTGCAGGCGACCGACACGAAAGGCGGCTTCGTTCGCCAGACTTCAGGTTTCCGCAACTGGGTAACTCCAGATGGTTCTGCCGGACCAACGGGTGAGGGCGGTTTTGCGGCGGAAGCTGGCCGTTATCATCTTTACGTCGCGCTGATCTGCCCTTGGGCGTCGCGGACGCTGATCGGGCGAAAGCTGAAGAAGCTGGAAGATGTCATTTCGGTCTCGGTGGTGGAGCCGGCACTCTCGGACGAAGGCTGGAAATTCGGTGACTATCCGGGTTCGGACCGCGATATGCTCAACGGCTTCATCCATATGCATGAGGTCTATACCAGTGCGGACCAACACTACACCGGTCGCGCCACAGTGCCGGTTTTGTGGGACAAGAAGACGAGAACCATCGTCAACAACGAGTCTGCCGATATCCTGCGGATACTGAATGACGGCTTTGGTAATCTTGCCGATAATGGCGTTGATCTCTATCCCGAAGCGCTGCGCAACGAGATCGATGCGCTTAACGACCACATCTATCCGCGCCTTAACAACGGCGTTTACCGAACCGGTTTCGCCACCACACAAGGGGCTTATGAAGAGGCCTTTGCAGATGTGTTCTCGACGCTCCAGGAGCTGGAAAATCGCCTTCTTTCAGGTGGACCTTTTCTTTTCGGCCATCAGCTCACCGAGACGGATGTCAGGCTTTTTGTGACGCTGGTGCGTTTCGATGCTGCCTATTACGGCCTGTTTAAATGCAATCTTCGCCGTATCGCAGATTATACCGCATTACAGGCTTATATGATGCGGGTGCTGGACATTCCAGGCGTGCGCGAAACGGTCAATATCGACCATATCAAGCGCGGCTATTATTCCATCAAAGCACTCAATCCGACCCGTATCGTTCCTGTTGGTCCTGATCTTCCGGGGCTGGACGACGTCGCCTCGGGCTGGGCAGGCTGAAGAAGCAGCACTCAGACTGGTCTGCCGACCTGGTCGAGCAGCCACGCCTGGAAGCTGCGGGCAAGCGCATTGTCCTGCCGTCCTTCCGGCAGGGCGACATAATAGCTCTTGTCGGTCTGCAGGGGGATGTCAAAAACGATTTCGAGGCGGCCGGACGCCAGTTCGGCCTCGATCAGATACCGTGGCAGGAGGGCGAAGCCGATGCCGCTCGCTGCGGCCTCGATGATCATCGAAAACTGATCGAAACGGCTGCCCTGGTAGGCATTGTCTGCCATCACTCCGTTCATTTCCAGCCACTCCGTCCAGAGCTTCGGGCGGGTGGTCACATGAAGCAGCGGCTTTGCGGCCAGATCCTGGACATGGGTCACGCCGGCGCGGCGAAGCAGGGAAGGGCTCGCCACAGGAACGATGACCTCATTGCACAGGAAGGTGCAGGTGCCGTGCGCCCAGACCGGCTGGCCATAATGGATGGCGAGATCGAAACCCTCCTCATCGAAATCGAAGGGGTGGGATCGTGAGCCGATGGTGATCGTCATATCAGGATTGGCATCGATGAAGCGATAGAGGCGCGGCATCAGCCAGCGGCTTCCAAACGTCGGTAGTGTCGCGACGGAGAGCGATGCGTGGGAGGTACCGGCAGAAACTGCACGCACCATCAACTGTTCGGATTGCTGCAACAGGCGCCGCACGTCCGGCAGAAATTTCCGGCCCGCCTCTGACAGGACAACCCGTCTGCGGATACGCTCGAAAAGCTGCATGCCCGTCTGCGCTTCCAGCTCGCCGATCTGCCGGCTCACCGCACTCTGCGTGAGGTTGAGTTCTTCGGCCGCGCGCGTAAAATTGCCGTGCCGTGCCGCGCATTCGAACGCTAGCAGGGTGACGATATCAGGAACCAGTCTTCTGCGCGGGTCCATTCCATTCTCGCATCAACTTACCCGCGTTTCTCATTGGAAACGGGTTGTTATGGTCATATATGATTACGGGAAAGAATGGAACGGCGTTTCCCGGCAATGCCGGCGCAGTTTCAGAGAACGAACGAAAAATTCGGGGAAAGAAGAGTGGCGGGAGTTGAAGGCGCCGTGTCAAGCGGCCTTTCCTCCCTTTCAACCAAAAGGATGATGGACATGGATGCGATGACGAAGCTCGACGTGAAACAGGAAGCTGCGGCCCTGCTCGACAGGATGGGCGTTGACCGCGATCTCTATACCGGTGGCGACATGGCGTCCTTCAGCCCCGTCACGGGTGAGCAGATCGCGAGCCTCAAAACCGTGTCGGTCGAAGGCGTCGCTGCTGTGATCGAAAAGGGCGATGCGGCTTTCCGGACCTGGCGCAACGTGCCGGCGCCCCGCCGCGGCGAATTGATCCGCCTGCTGGGCGAAGAACTGCGCGCCTTCAAGACCGATCTTGGCCGTCTCGTTTCGCTGGAAGCGGGCAAAATCCCGTCCGAAGGTCTCGGTGAAGTGCAGGAAATGATCGATATCTGCGATTTCGCCGTCGGTCTGTCCCGCCAGCTTTATGGTCTCACCATCGCCACCGAACGGCCCGGCCACCGGATGATGGAGACCTGGCATCCGCTGGGTGTCGTCGGCGTCATCTCGGCCTTCAACTTCCCCGTTGCCGTCTGGTCGTGGAATGCCGCACTTGCCCTCGTCTGTGGTAACTCGGTTGTCTGGAAGCCTTCGGAGAAGACCCCGCTCACGGCTCTTGCCGTTCAGGGCATTTTCGAGCGCGCCGCGGCCCGCTTTGGCGATGCGCCGGAAGGCCTGTCCCAGTTGCTGATCGGTGACCGCGCTGTTGGCGAGGCGCTGGTCGATCATCCAAAGGTACCGCTCGTCTCGGCCACCGGCTCCACCCGCATGGGCCGTGATGTCGGCCCGCGCCTGGCAAAGCGCTTCGCCCGCGCCATTCTGGAACTCGGCGGCAACAATGCCGGCATCGTCTGCCCGTCTGCCGATCTCGACATGGCGCTGCGCGCCATCGCCTTTGGCGCCATGGGCACGGCCGGCCAGCGCTGCACCACGCTTCGCCGCCTTTTCGTGCATGACAGCGTCTATGACGAGCTGGTGCCGCGTCTGAAGAAAGCCTATGCCTCCGTCTCCGTCGGCAATCCGCTGGAAAGTTCCGCACTCGTCGGCCCGCTGGTCGACAAGGCGGCCTTTGACGGCATGCAGAAGGCGCTCGAGGCCGCCAAGGCGGCCGGTGGCGCGGTACACGGCGGCGACCGCGTGGATACGGGTGCGGCAGATGCCTATTACGTAAAACCAGCACTGGTTGAAATGCCCAAGCAGGTTGGCCCCGTTCTGGAAGAGACGTTCGCCCCGATCCTCTACGTCATGAAGTACAGCGATCTCGACCAGGCGATCGACGCGCATAATGCTGTCGCCGCCGGACTTTCCTCCTCGATCTTCACTCGCGACATTCAGGAGTCCGAGCGGTTCCTGTCGTCGGAAGGCTCGGATTGCGGCATCGCCAATGTCAATATCGGTACCTCGGGTGCTGAAATCGGCGGCGCATTCGGCGGTGAGAAGGAAACCGGGGGTGGACGTGAATCCGGTTCGGATTCCTGGAAGGCCTATATGCGCCGCGCGACCAACACCATCAACTACTCCAAGGCGTTGCCTCTGGCGCAGGGCGTTTCCTTCGATATCGAATAAGCTCGGGCCATTGCGATTGATCTCTATGCCGGCGCCCCTCGCGCCGGCATTTTGTTGAGGCGAAAAGAATGTCGCCGCGATTATTTGCGGGAAGGCCCAATGGCGGCGGAATTTTATTTCCGCCATATCAGTTATATTGAATTATTGTCTCTCTATCGTTTTTGTCGGAAACCCTAGCATCACTCCATATCGCAGACCGGCCAGTGGGGCTGGTGATAGGAGATGAAATGCCAGCCATTACCCGACGCGCCCTTTCCGCCGGTCTCATCGCGGCAGCCGCATTTTCAACGCTCGCGTTCTCCGCCCAAGGTGGGGAAGAACTGAAAATCGGATACCAGAAAACCGGCCTGCCAGTTATCGCAAGGCAGCAGGGCGTCATCGAAAAGGCGCTTGAGGCAAAGGGCGTCAAGGTTTCCTGGGTGGAGTTCACGGCAGGCCCACCGCTGGTGGAGGCCCTGAATGTCGGTTCCATCAATGTTGGCTGGACGGGGGATGCGCCGCCGATTTTCGGACAGGCGGCAGGTTCGGCGATTGTTTACGTCGCGGCGCTTCCTTCGAACGGCAAGGGCGAGGCGGTCTTTACCAAGACTGAAAGCGGCATCAAGTCAGTGGCTGATCTCAAGGGCAAGAAGATTGGGGTCGGCAAAGGCACCAGTGCTCACAATCTTCTGGTAGCGGCTTTGGAAAAGAACGGCCTGAAATTCAGCGATATCGAGGTGACCTATCTTAGCCCCGCCGATGCTGCCGCCGCTTTTGCCAGCGACAAGATCGATGCCTGGGCAGTGTGGGATCCTTTCTACGCGATAGCCGAAACCCGCTACAAGCCTGTCACTCTTGCGCGGACGAGCGACATTCTTGATGTCAAAACCTATTTCCTCGCCAACCGGGACTATGCCAAATCGCATGGCGACACCATCAACACGACGATCGATGCGCTCGGAGAGGCCGCGACGTGGTCCGCCGCCAATCGCGACAAGGTTGCTTCGGCGCTGCATGAGGTGACGGGTGTTCCGCTCGAGGCGCAAACGCTTGCCGCCAACCGCTCGGAGTTTGGCATTACCAAGATCGATGACAAGATCATCCCCAGCCAGCAGGAAACCGCCGATCGCTTTTATCGTCTCGGCCTTATCCCGAAACAGATCAGCATCAAGGATGCTGTCTGGTCGGGCGCGACGAACTGAGCCGGAGGATATGCCGTGAGCAGCAGTAAGCGCATCGAGTTTGGCGGTATCATCGGTTGGCTGCTTCCCGCACTCATCCTCGTAGGGTGGGAGGCGGCAGCAAGGGCGGGGGTGATTTCGGCTAACGTCCTGCCAGCACCTTCCGCCGTCGCGGAAGCATTCTGGCGTCTGCTCCTATCCGGCGAGCTTGTTGCCAATATCGGGGTAAGTTCTGCCCGGGCACTCGCAGGCTTCGCCATCGGGGGCTCCATCGGTTTCATTTTCGGGCTGGCAAATGGTCTCTCCAGATTTTCCCGAAGCTTCACCGATACGACGCTGCAGATGATCCGCAACATCCCGCATCTGGCGCTCATTCCGCTCGTCATCCTATGGTTCGGCATTGATGAGGAAGCCAAGCTCTTTCTGGTCGCGCTCGGCGTGTTTTTCCCCATCTACATCAACACGCTGCTCGGCATTCAGGGTGTCGATCCGCAACTGGTGGAGATGGGCCGGACCTACGGCATGACGCCCTTTACGCTGTTTCGAAGGGTCATCCTGCCGGGCGCGCTGCCATCCATCTTTACCGGATTGCGGTATGCCCTTGGCATCATGTGGCTGACGCTGATCGTCGCAGAAACAATCTCCTCATCGTCCGGTTTGGGTTACATGGCGATGCAGGCGCGTGAATTCCTGCTGATCGATGTCGTGGTTCTGTCGATCCTCATCTATGCACTCCTCGGCAAGCTCGCCGACAGTTTCGCCCGCTTCCTGGAAAGCGTCTTCCTGCAATGGCATCCAGCCTTCAAGAAAGCCTGAGGTAACCCATGTCGAACGGTAATGTGACGACGCTGAGACGCCCCGACGCTACGCAATCCCTTCCATCCGGAACCGAAGCGCGGATTGTGGAACGCGCCAAACTGGACGAAAGCAAGGTTGCCTTCAGTTTTCGAAACGTCACGAAGAGTTTTGGCGATAAACCCGTTCTGCGCGGCATCGATCTCGATGTGCGGGAAGGCGAGTTTCTGGCCATCATCGGCAAGAGCGGCTGCGGCAAAAGCACGCTTTTGCGCATTCTGGCGGGCCTCGACACGCCGACGACCGGAACCGTGTCGAAGGATGCATCCAGCCGAACCCGCATGATGTTTCAGGAGCCGCGCTTGCTGCCTTGGGAGAGGATCGCAAGCAATGTTTCCGTTGGGTTGACTGGCATCGCCAAAGGCGAAGCGGCGCAGGAGCAGGCGCTTGCCATTCTTGAAGAGGTCGGCCTGAAGGACCGGGCAGGGGAATGGCCCTACGTCCTCTCCGGCGGCCAGAAGCAGCGCGTGGCCTTGGCACGCGCCCTTGTCGCCCATCCGCAGATACTGGCGCTGGATGAGCCGCTCGGTGCGCTCGATGCGCTCACCCGCATCGAAATGCAGCTTCTTCTGGAACGCATCTGGCGCAAGCAGAAATTTACAGCCGTCCTCGTCACCCACGATGTCTCGGAGGCCGTTGCGCTCGCAGACCGCATTGTTGTCATCGATGAAGGGCGCATCGCGCTCGACCTCGATGTAAAATTGCCGCGCCCACGTCGCCACGGCACCGCCGAGTTTGCCAAATTGGAAGAGCAGGTCCTGGACCAGCTTTTTGGCCGTGGCGAGAGCAACGGATGAGGTTGACCGGCAGGGCCTGAGCCCCGCCGGTTTCGTGTTTAGCCGATGCTCATCAGGCTGGCGTTGCCGCCAGCCGCCGTGGTGTTGACGCTGACGGAAACCTCTTCAACGAGCCAATCCAGCGTGTAAGGCTGGCTGTCACCCTCGAGCGCCTCCGTGGTTGCGGCCTGAACCAGAACCAACGGTCCCGGAAGGGCGGCGATCTTCCTGTTCACGTCTACCACCCGCTCCGCATCCCCTTCGACAAGCGCCCCTGCGAAGGGACCGGCCTTCGACCATTCATCCGCCCAGACAATCCGTGATGTGACAGTTGCCGGAAGGCCGTAGGTGGATTTTTCCAATCCCGATACATTGTCGATGACAGCGGTGTTGCCGGTTGCGAGCGCCGCGGCGAGCTGGCGGTAAAGCCCCTGTTCGGTTGCCGGCACTAGCAGGATTTTTCCGCGCGGATGAAGCGCGTAGACGTTGCGCTCGCCAACGGGTCCGGCAAGCTCCGTCTCAAAGCCCAGGCCGGAATGCGCTGCAGCCTGGCGTGTGGCCTCGGCCGCAACGGTCTCGCCGTTTTCATCCAGCCAGCGGGCGAGTTCGACCGCAGCCTGATCTTGCTGGCTGGCGATGCGGTCGATCTTCGGTGCTTTCTCCGTCATGCGGCCAAGATAGAGCGGGCCGCCGGCCTTGGGGCCGGTCCCGGAAAGGCCGCGGCCGCCAAAGGGCTGCACGCCGACCACCGCGCCGATGATGTTGCGGTTCACGTACATATTGCCGGCCGCCACGCGGGAAAGCACATGCTGGATCGTATCATCGAGACGTGTGTGCAGTCCAAAAGTCAATCCGTAACCGGTAGCGTTGATGTCATCGATCAGCCGGTCGAGATTGTCGCGCTTGAAGCGGATGACATGCAGCACCGGCCCGAAGACCTCGCGCTTCAGGTCAGCAAGCGATTTCATCTCGATGATGGTCGGCGGCACGAAGGTGCCCTTGCCGGTTTCGCCGGCAAGCGTGATCTGCTCGATCCTGTGGCCAAGCGCGCGCATACCTTCGATATGCTTTTCAATGATGCCCTTGGCCTCAGCGGTTATGACGGGGCCGACGTCGACCGAGAGCCGGTCCGTGCGGCCGATGCCCAATTCGTGCAATGCGCCTTTCAGCATGGTCAGCGTGCGGTCCGCCACGTCTTCCTGTAGGCACAGAATGCGCAATGCCGAGCAGCGCTGGCCGGCGCTGTCGAAGGCGGAGGCAATGACGTCGGCGACGACCTGTTCGGCAAGAGCCGAGGAATCGACGATCATGGCGTTCTGGCCGCCGGTCTCGGCAATCAACGGCACCGGCTGGCCATTGGCCAGAACCCGGCCGGCAAGCTGGCCTTGAATCAGCCGCGCCACTTCCGTGGAACCGGTGAACATGACGCCCGCCGTCAGCGGCGATCCGACAAGTGCTGCCCCCGTCTTGCCGTCGCCCGGCAGAAGCTGCACGGCATCCTGCGGAACCCCTGCCTCAAGCAGCAGGCGCACGCCCTGCGCGGCGATCAGCGGCGTCTCTTCAGCGGGCTTTGCGAGAACCGGATTGCCGGCAACCAGCGCCGCCGTCACCTGACCGATGAAGATGGCGAGCGGGAAGTTCCACGGGCTGATGCAGACGACCGGGCCAAGCGGCGCTTCGCCGGCCTTGAGATTTTTACGGGCTTCCCCGGCATAGTACCGCAGGAAGTCGATCGCCTCACGCACCTCGGCAATGGCGTTCGGCATGGATTTGCCGGCTTCGCGCATTATGAGGCCGAGCAGTGCAGGCATTTCGGCCTGCATGGCGTCTGCTGCGCGTTCCAGGCAGGCGGCGCGTTCGTTGACCGGGGTTGAGGGCCAGCCAGAGGCCGCGGCCCGCTGCATGGCCGCTTCGACATCGGCTTGCGTCGGTTCGGTGACATAGCCGACGATATCATTATGGTCACCAGGGTTGCGAACCGGGCGGGTTTCGCCGTTCGCCTGTGGTGCGGCGGCCGTCCACTCCTTTGTTGCGCCCGCCTTCAGCGTTTCATTGAGGGCGGAAAGCGTCGTTTCGCTGGAAAGGTCAAGGCCCGAAGAATTTTTTCGTTCCGGGCCGAACAGGCCGTCAGGGGCTGCAATGCGATCGTGGCGTGCGCCGGGAACGGCATAGGACTTGACGACCGCGACCGGGTCCTCCAGCAGGGAATCCACCGGCACGGCAGGATCGGCAATGCGGTTGACGAAGGACGAATTCGCACCGTTTTCCAACAGACGGCGGACAAGATAGGCCAGCAGCGTCTCATGGGTACCGACGGGGGCATAGAACCGGCAGGGCCGGTCGAGCTTCTTTTTGCCGACGACTTCGCTGTAAAGCGGCTCGCCCATGCCGTGCAGGCACTGGAACTCGTAGTCGCCGGGTTTGAAGTCAGGGCCGGCGAGATGGTAGATCGTCGCCATGGACTGCGCGTTGTGGGTCGCAAACTGCGGGAAGATGACGTCGCGCGCGGCGAGCAGCTTGCGGGCGCAGGCAATGTAGGAGACATCGGTGTGCACTTTCCGGGTAAAGACCGGGAAGTCTTCCAGTCCTTCCACCTGCGCGCGCTTGATTTCCGCGTCCCAATAGGCGCCCTTGACGAGACGCACCATGATACGGCGGCCCGAACGGCGGGCAAGATCGATGATGTAATCCAGAACGAAGGGGCAGCGACGACCATAGGCCTGCACGACGAAACCGAGGCCATCCCAGCCTGCGAGGTCCTTGTCGAGCGCCAGTTCTTCCAGAAGGTCGAGTGAAAGCTCAAGCCGGTCGGCTTCTTCCGCATCAATGTTGAGGCCGATGTCATATTGTTTGCTGAGCAGCATCAGCGATTTCACGCGGGGCAAAAGTTCCGCCATCACGCGTTCGGCCTGCGAGCGGGCGTATCGCGGGTGAAGCGCCGAAAGCTTGATGGAAATGCCTGGCCCGCCGTAGATACCGCGACCGGCAGAGGCCTTGCCGATGGCGTGAATGGCGTTTTCATAATCCTTATAATAGCGCTCGGCATCCCTGGCGGTGGTCGCCGCCTCGCCCAGCATGTCATAGGAATATTGAAAGCCATGCTCCTCCAGCGGCTTCGACCGCTTGATCGCTTCGCCGATCGTTTCGCCCGTCACGAACTGTTCGCCCATCATGCGCATGGCCATGTCGACGCCGCGGCGGATAACGGGTTCGCCGGCCCGGGCAATCAGCTTCGTCAGAGCGGCCGACAACCCGCTGTCGTTGACGGTCGAGGTGAGCTTTCCGGTAATGACAAGGCCCCAGGTGGCTGCATTGACGAAGAGCGAGCGCCCTCCGCCGATATGGGACTTCCAGTCACCGCGGGCGATCTTGTCGCGGATCAGTGCATCGCGGGTAGCGGTGTCTGGAATGCGCAGCAGTGCCTCGGCAAGGCACATCAGCGCCACACCTTCATGGCTTGACAGCGAATATTCCTGCACCAGCCCCTCGACGCCCGTGCCCTTCGTTTTGGCGCGCAGGGCTTCGATAAGTTTGCGGGCGGTGGCGCGAATGGCTTTCGCCTCATCAGCCGTTACCGTCGCTGCCTCGATCAACGGCGCCATGCATTCTTCTTCGGCACGGCGATAAGCCGCCGTGATCGCCTTGCGCAGGGGGCTCTGCTCGCGCACTGCCGGCGCGAAATTCTGGAAGATACCATTCGCCACTACACCGGCGTTGCTTGCACCATCGGCCATTCTGAAAATCCTGATAACGCTGTTGAAGGCAGATCGTCGGCGGCAGCGTTTCCTCCGCCCGCCGCCTGTCATCCTGGGTCACACAATATCACCGCCGCAAAAATTGCTATGGCCTTATTTTCAGGATAGAACAGGCAATATGAACTTTTATCAATCGAGATTGGCGTAAAATAGGATGGCAAATACTCAAAAAACAGACGGTCTAGATCATTTCGATCTCAAGATTCTCGAGGCGCTCAGCGAAGATGGCCGCATGTCCGTACTGCAACTCTCGAAAAGAGTCGGTCTTTCAAAGACCCCGTGCCAGACGCGGCTGAAGCGACTGGTGGATGAGGGGTACATCCTCGGTTTCCGCGCCATGCTCAATCCGCACAAACTGGGCGTCGATCACATCGCCTTTGCCGAGGTGAAACTGTCTGACACGCGGGAAAAAGCGCTGGAAGAGTTCAACACCGCGGTGCGCAAGATCAAGGAGGTCGAAGAGTGCCATATGATTGCAGGAGCCTTCGACTATCTTCTGAAGGTCCGCACCAGCGATATCCGCAAATACCGACGGGTTCTCGGCGAGAAAATATCGAGCCTTCCGTCCGTCGCAAACACATCTACCTTCGTGGTGATGCAGTCGGTCAAGGAAACCGGCATATAGCGCCCAACGAAAAACGGGCAGACGTCCGCCTGCCCGTTCGATACGTTAGATGTCGTTCGCTCACCGCGCCGTAGCAGCGGCGGTCACTGCCGTCATTTGCGCGTCAGGACCGAACTCATTCTCGTTTTCGATGCCAAGCAGCTCCTGGAGGCGCAATCGGGCGCGACTGACACGGCTCTTGATCGTCCCGACAGGGCAACCGCAGATCTCTGCCGCTTCCTCGTATGCGAAGCCCGAGGCGCCGATCAGCAGAATGGCCTCGCGCTGATCATCGGGCAGTTTCGCGAGCGCAGAGCGGAAGTCCTGAAGATCGACTGATCCATGCTGTTCGGGCGGTACGGACATGCGGGCGGTATAGACCCCATCGGTGTCCTGTACTTCTCGACCCGACTTGCGGATTTGGCTGTAGAATTCGTTGCGCAGGATTGTTACCAGCCAAGCCCGCATATTGGTGCCCGGCTGATAGCTGTCCTGTTTCGCCCACGCCTTCATGATCGTGTCCTGCACAAGGTCGTCAGCACGATCTCTGGAGCGAATGAGGGAAATTGCGAAGGCGCGAAGATTTGGCAGCGCCGCCAGCATTTCCCGTTTGAAATTGTATTCTGTCTTCTCCGGCTCTTTCGCCATCATTCCCCCGAAGCCTTCACGTTGGCTTTGCTTTCGGCTTCATCGAGTTTTTCGAGAAGATCGAGGAACTTGTCAGGGATGCCCTCGTCCTGGACGGCATCGTAAAGCTCCCTGAGCTTACGGGAAATCACCGCCCGCCCGGAGTGCGGAACCTGGGGGGCGGCCGGATTATCCGGCTGGTCTTGGTCCGATTGAAAAATGCTCATAACGTCCGGTATTCCTTTTGTGTCAGGCTAAGAATGCGCGACGAAAAAAATAGTTCCGGGGCTCTGGAACTTTTTTTTGGGCATGTGCGTTGTTATCTCAGGTTTGCGCTGCAAGCCGCATGAAAGGGGAGAATTCCATGTCAGTTTCTACACGCATCGCACCGCACCTGCCATATCTTCGCAGGTTCGCGCGTGCCGTTTGCGGCTCACAATCGACCGGCGATGCCTATGTTGCGGCGACGCTTGAGGCGCTCATTGCCGACATCAGCATCTTTCCGCAGACAAGCAACGATCGCGTTTCGCTTTATCAATTGTTCGTGTCGATCTTTAGTTCCGTCACCATCAACATTAAGGCCGATGAAAATCTGTCAGGATGGGAAAAACGCGCCTCGGCGAACCTCTCTGCCGTGCCGCCGCTCGCCCGTCAGGCCTTTCTTTTGACCACCGTCGAAGAATTCACGCCATCTGAAGCTGCGGAAGTCCTGAAGGTGTCGGAAGACCAGATTGGCAAGCTGATCGACGAGGCGGCCTCTGAAATCGCCCGCCAGGTCGCGACCGACATCATGATCATCGAGGATGAGCCTCTGATCGCCATGGATATCGAGCAGATGGTTACCGATCTTGGCCATCGCGTCACCGGCATCGCCCGTACCCACACGGAAGCACTTGATCTTTTCCATCGCACACAGCCGAAGATGATCCTGGCGGACATTCAGCTCGCCGATGGCAGTTCCGGTCTGGATGCCATGAAGGACATTTTGCAGATGACCACCCTCCCGGTGATCTTCATTACGGCATTCCCCGAACGTCTTCTGACAGGCGAGCGGCCGGAGCCGACCTTCCTCGTCACGAAGCCGTTCAATCCGGACATGGTAAAAGCGCTTATCAGCCAAGCTCTGTTCTTCAATGAAAGCTCACGCGTCGCGGCGTGAAAGTTGCCGAAACCGCGGATTAACCGGGAACCAGTCTGGTGCCCGGACGTTGGCGGTTACGGTCGTGGGACTGCGCCACGACTTTCTGCAAGGAGATGAATTTGCATCGGCTGGCATGGCATAACGCGGATAGGGACGAAAGCGAACTTCACGATTCGCTCGTCCTTGCCTTGCTCGATTCGGGCGAGACGGTCATGTTGCAGGACTGGAACCGCGATTACATTTTCGTGGCCAACCTGCCTGACATCTGGAAAATTCCGGCCGATTCACGTCCTACCGATGAAAATCTTTTCGGTACTGATCTCTCCGTACGTCTCGGCGAGCTGAAAAAGGATATGAAGACGGCAGGCAGCCGTGGCATGCTGGAAGTGAATGCCGGTCATGACCGCGTCTTTCAGTTTCAGATCCACTCCACGCTTAACCAAGCGAACCAGATGGTGATGAAAACCACCATCCGCGAGGTGACGGCGGAAAGGCGTCGTGAGCAGCTTTTACGATCGCTGCTTCGGGAGGTCAGCCATCGCTCCAAGAACCTGCTGGCGATCATTCAGAGCCTCGCCGGGCAGACGGCCCGTTTCAGTCTCACCAAGGATGATTTCCTTCGCAAGTTCCGGGGCAGGCTGCATGCACTCGCCCAAAGCCAGGATCTCATCACGGATTCCGATTGGAGGGGCGCGCGTATATTCGAGCTGCTTCGTCAGCAGTTCGACCTTTACGTCCCCGAATACCCCAACCTGATCCACATGGAGGGTGAAAACCTCCTGCTCAACCCGAACGGTGCACTTTACATCGGGCTCGCCTTCCATGAGCTCGTTGTCAACACCGTCAGCCACGGCGGTAATCTTGCCTTCCATCCGCCCATTATGCTTCAATGTCGCCAGGAAGACGAGTTTTACATCGTTGAATGGAACGAGCCAATGACGCCCTCGAAAGACCCGTCCGAGGCACGGCGCGGCAGCTTCGGAAGCGTTGTGCTGGAAAAGGTGGTGCCGTCTGCCCTCGGCGGAACCGCTGAGTATCATCTTACACCCGAGCGGATCGTCTACCGGCTCAAATTTCCCTCACGCGACATGGACGGCTGAAACCTGGAGCTTGGCAGCGGGAAACAGCCTGCTCCAAGTTTGCCAAAATAAAAAATAGCACGGCTCTTGAAAGAGCCGTGCTATTATTAGGACAGGTTTTCAGGGGCGAAACCTGTTTATTTCGGGCCAAGCTTCAGGCGGGGACGGGGGAATTGCTTGGCCTGCAGTAACAACACGCCTGAACGAAATAGGTTCCACGAAAATTCATTTTTTTGACAAGACGCAGAACCTGGAATTTTAGGGTTTACGCATCGTCTTAAGGCGCGTCTGTCTGTTCTGTTCGTTTCGGCGTGAAATAGCGCATCGGGGCCTCCAGTGACCATTCGAACCCCGTCGCCCGATATGTCGTTATCACTTGGCCGCCGAACGCGCCTTCTGCATGCCTCTTTATGACTGTTGTGCCAAAACCTTTCCGGCTCGGTTCGCTGGCCGCGGGGCCGCCTGTTTCCGTCCAAGCCAGATGAATCATCTGCCGCCCGTCCGTATCATGCAGCCGCCATCGGATCGTAATAGTCCCGGACGGGACCGAGAGCGCGCCGTATTTGATGGAGTTCGTCGTCAGCTCGTGGACAACCAGACCGAAATTCTGGGCGGCCTCGGGGGAGAGCATGAAATCATCACCCTCAAGCGTGACCCGTTGCGCTACCGAGCCGAAAACTTCGAGGTGTGTCTCGATAAGCTTGTGAATGTGCAGGCCCTGCCATTGAACCTCCGCCAGTGCCCTTATCGACATTCCGAGGCCGCGCAGACGGTGGTCCACTTCTTTCTGAAATTCGGGAATGCTTTTATTTTCCCGCCCCAGTTGCCGTATCATTGCCTGAACAAGCGTCAGGATATTCTTGGAACGATGAACCAGCTCGTGCAGCAGCAATTGCAGGCGCTCTTCCGATTGGCTTCTGTCGAAGGATGCGTTGGAAAGCGCATAGGCGACCTGATTGGCTTCCTTGATCTTCGTATCGACGGGCGCGACAATCTCGCCTTCGCCGATCCGTTCCGCCATGCGTGTCAGGTCGCGGATAGAGCGGCGCAGCTGCCGCCCCACGAGATAAGCACCGCCGATCGCGATCAGCACCAGCACAAGGCTGCCGATCATCATCTGCCGCCAGGTGTCGATGAGCGCGGCCTGACTGGCGGCCATTGGGCCCCACATCACCGTCCTCCATTGCCATCCGGGCAACTGGGCATAGGCGTAAAGATTGCCTTTACCGTCAAGAAGGTTGCCGCTGAACGCCTGCATTTCGGTAAGCAGGTCCGCGTTGAAAAAAGGCTTGCCGACCTCCGCCTGGTCCTGCGACGTGGAGGCGACGACGCGGTTGTTTCCATCGATAATCGCGACCGCCCAGTTTCGTGGCAGGTTCTCCGTGGAGATCAGCCGGCTGAGATCGCTCGCATTCTGTGTCAGGATCAGCGCGTCCCCCGCCGCATGCAGTTCTTCATCAAGCGGGAGGGTGACATTGAAAACCCACTCTTTGCTGATGTTGCCGAAAAAAATGTCAGATACGGTGATGCGACGGGCGTCGGCTGCCTTGGCGAGATTTGCCCCCTCAGGCACCCTGCTGAGAGGCTGACCGTAGGCAACTCGGGTGTTGAGCCGCTGCTGCCCATCCTTTGTTGCCAGAATGGCATAAAGCCCGTCTTTGGTCAGACTGTCAGCGACCCGTCCCTGGAATGCCGCTAGATTTCCGCTTTCCAGTTCAGGAAACTGTGAAAGAAGATTGAGCGAGGTGGCGATTTCCTGGAGGCGGCGATCGATGTTGCGGGAAACGGTGCGCACATCCTCGATCGTTTCCCTTTGCAGGTCATCGCGTTTCTCTGCTTCCAGCCTCATCGTGAGGTAACCGACGAAAAGGATCAGCGGCAGCGTCGTTACGGTTGCCATGACCACCAGATAGGTGCCGATCGAGGCTGTGGGGAAAAAATTCGCGCCGCGCCGACGCAAAGCCGAGACTATGTTCATCAGTCTGTTGCCGGGTCGAGGCATGTGAAAACTCCGGCATTTATCCCTTTGTTACACATGGATAATAGCGCGCGACGGCTCATTAGCAATGGCTGATTTTTTACCTTGTGATGTTGTGGTTCACGACATCTCCCGAAGCCGTGATCGGAAAAATCGGAACTATTTTAACAACCATGCCGTTTGCCAGTCGAACCGGTCGAGGAGCGGAGGAAATGTCCCCGCCGGCCAGTTGAGAACGATGAAAGGAAGGTACGAAAATGACCAAGAAACTCGCAACTCTGTTTACCGCCGCTCTGATGGGTACCACCGCTTTCGCGCCGCTTGCCATCGCTCAGGGAACGACGCAGCCGGCACCGGCAACCCCGGGCGCAACCGAGCCGGCAAGCCCTTCTGCTACACCGATGACCCCTTCCGCCCCGACAGCTGGTGACACCGCTGCTGCAACCACGGGCGGCGCTTACATCACTCAGCAGGGTGAAAATCAGGTGAGCGCGAACGACTATATCGGCAAGTCCGTTTACACTGGTGCCGATGAAAGCATCGGTAACGTGACAAACCTCATCATGGAACAGGATGGCGGTCTGGTCGCAGCCGTCATCGGCGTTGGTGGCTTCCTCGGAATCGGCGCAAAGGACGTCGCCGTTCCCATGGAGAAGATCACGATGACCCGTAACGTCGAGGACGGCACCATTCGCCTGACGACGACCGAAACGGCAGAAACGCTGAAGGCCGCGCCCGAGTTCAAGACCCTCGAGCAGAAGGCCAGCGAGCAGAATGCTGCTGCACCGGCGACGCCTGACGGCACGACGACTTCCGCCACCAAGCCCTGATAAGGTTACCTGGGAGGCAGGAGCGGGACAGGCCTGAACTGGCAGTCCCGCGCGAGGCACCGACCGAAAGGTCGGTGCTTTTTTGTGCTCAGTCGCCAGCGTTGCGGGAGGAATGCCACGCCCAGGCGGACTTGATGATGTCGTGTAGCGTGTAACGCGGTTGCCAGCCGAGAACGTCCCGCGCCTTGTCGTTGTTGGCTACGAGGGTCGTCGAGTCCCCATCGCGGCGCTCCGTATACTCGACAGGGAAGGGACGGCCGGAAACTTCAGAAATGGCGGCCAGCAATTCCTTCACCGTGGTGCCAGTTCCGGTCCCGAGATTGAGCTCGACAGTCTCGCCGCCGCCGAGCAGGTAGTCCACCGCCCGCACATGCGCGTCGGCGAGATCGAGGATGTGGATATAATCGCGCACGCATGTGCCGTCGCGCGTATCGTAGTCGGTGCCGAACACCTTGAAGCCCTGTCGCCTGCCTAGCGCTGCCTCGATGGCAAGCGGGATCGCGTGGGTTTCAGGCTTGTGCCATTCACCGATGCGGCCTTCAAAGTCCGCGCCGGCGGCGTTGAAGTAGCGCAGCATTACCGAGCGCAGGCCTTTATAGGTGCTATAATCCTTCAGTGCCTGCTCTACGACCCACTTGGTGCGGCCGTAGGGGTTTATGGGCGCTTGGCGATGTGTCTCATCGATCGGCACCTGTTCAGGCAAACCATAGGTCGCGCAGGTGGAGGAGAAAACAAAGGCCGTCACGCCAGCGTCGATGGCGGCGGAAAGCAGGTTGAGAGATCCGACGACGTTATTGTCGTAGAAGGCAACCGGCTGCTTGACGGATTCGCCGACTTCGATCAGCGCGGCGAAATGAAGGACCGCTTCAGGCTTATGTTTTGCGAAAACCTCGTCCAGCCGTGCCCGGTCGCGAATATCGCCCTGTTCAAATGGCCCCCAGCGGACAAATTCCTCGTGCCCATTGGACAGATTGTCGAAAACGACGGGCTCATAGCCTCTTTCAGAGAGCAGCAGGCAGGTGTGCGAACCGATATAACCGGCGCCGCCAACGACAAGAACTTTCTTCTTCATCAATTGCCTTTCAGAAAATTATGGACGCGCCCGAGACTGTATTTCACTGTGTTCAAAAAAGGGCGGCGAGGCGCGGGAAGCCCCAAGCCAATTTATCCTTCGCCGGTAACATAAAAAAAACCGCGCATCCATGGCTTGGATGCGCGGTTGGTTCGGTTCGCCTGCCAAGAAATCACTTGGTCTTTTTCGTACCTACTCTAGTCGCGAGGAAACCTGCGGCCACTGCGACGGCAAGGGTGGCATAGGGCCGCGCCTGAATTGCGAGTGAAAGCAGAGATTGCAGAGCAAGCGGTGCCGCCGTCAAAGGCGCAGTGGCAGCAAGCGGAGAAATCGGCCTCGTGGCATAAACCCGGGGACGTTTGAGGATCGCAAGCGCGACCAACATGATGACGCCGAGAAGGAATGCCGCACCCGCAACAACGAGGGCCGCCGGTCCGGCCCCGACATGACGGGCAAGATAGATGGAACCCGCCACGACCGCTGCGACGAAGGCGATGAGGAAAAATATCCCAGCAAGTACCGATAGTATTATGACTGACCGCAGTCGTCGGGTGACGACGCGGCCTTCACGCTGGGTCTCTCCCAGATAAACCAGCAATGCCTCAAGCATGAGCTTATCGACGCGTCAGGAGAGCGAGAACGAAGCCGACGCCAACGGCAATGCCGAGCGATTGCAACGGGTTCTTCTGGACCTGATCGGTAAGGTTGTCGTTCAGCGTCGAGATTTCGTTGCGGACGGTGTCGGCCATGTCGCTGGACGCAGAGATCGCATCGTCAGCAACGCGCGCTGCCTGCGCTTTCAGTTCATACGAAGCGCCAACGCCAAGCGCCTTCACACTCTTGGCAAGATTTGCCAGGTCTTCGCGAAGCTGGGAGAGCTGGGCTGCCACGTCGGCTGCATCACCGCTTTCGAGGGATTGCTGGATCTTGTCGTTAACGCTGCTACGCACGCTTGCCATGAGTAAAGTCCTTCCTGAACATCGTTGATCGGGGTTGCGACGTGTCAGAAACCGCCGCCGTTTAACTCTCGTTACGGCGGCAGAAACACCCGCCTGTCCGCGATGGAAACGCGCCCGCTTAGGCTTGGTTCCGTAACGTCATGTGTTTTATTCGTCCGATTTTCAGGGAAAGGCCTTTTTGAAGGAATTCACCCCCGGACATTTGTTTTCCTGTCACAAGCATCATATAAGGCCCATCATCCAAGACCGACGTTGACTTCAATCAATATGTGAAACGACATGCTGCAGACGCCTTATTACCTGATCGACAAGACAAAACTCCTCCGCAACATGGAGAAGATTGCCTATGTGCGTGAAAAATCCGGCGCCAAGGCGCTGCTGGCGTTGAAATGCTTTGCGACTTGGTCGGTCTTCGATTTCATGTCGCAATATATGGACGGCACGACCTCATCGTCGCTTTATGAAGTCCGTCTCGGGCGCGAGAAATTCGGCGGCGAGACCCATGCCTACTCCGTGGCCTACGCTGATTACGAAATCGACGACGTCATTGCGAATGCGGACAAGATCATCTTCAATTCGATCGGTCAGCTGGAGCGTTTTGCCGACAAGGCATCTGGCATCACGCGCGGTCTGCGCCTCAATCCGCAGGTCAGCTCCTCGAGCTTCGACCTCGCCGATCCCGCACGTCCTTTCAGCCGTCTCGGCGAATGGGATGTCGCCAAGGTTGACAAGGTGATGGACCGGATTTCCGGCTTCATGATTCACAACAATTGCGAAAACAGCGATTTTTCCCTGTTTGACCGCATGTTGACGCAGATCGAGGAGAAATTCGGATCGCTGCTGTCGCGCGCCGAATGGGTAAGCCTCGGTGGCGGCATCCACTTTACCGGAGACGATTACCCGCTCGACCAGTTCTGCGACCGTCTGCGCGCCTTCTCCGAAAAATACGGCGTTCAGGTGTATCTCGAGCCGGGCGAAGCGTCGATCACGAAGAGCACGACGCTCGAAGTGACCGTTCTCGACACGCTGTTCAACGGCAAGAACCTCGCCATCGTCGACAGTTCGATCGAGGCGCATATGCTCGATCTCTTGATCTATCGCGAGAGCGCCAAGGTTTCGCCGAACGAGGGCGAACATCCCTACATGGTCTGCGGCAAGTCCTGCCTCGCCGGTGATATCTTCGGCGATTTCCGTTTCGACAAGGAGCTGAAGGTCGGTGACCGCATCTCCTTCCAGGATGCTGCCGGCTATACCATGGTCAAGAAGAACTGGTTCAACGGTGTCAAGATGCCGACGATCGCCATCAAGGAACTCGACGGCTCGGTTCGCGCCGTTCGTGAATTCGACTTTGCCGATTTCGAGCAAAGCCTGTCTTAAACCCTGTTTCAACATCCAACGAAGCTCATCCCTGCGGGGAAAAGGAGGCATCACCTGAAATGAAGAAGAACGTTCTGATCATCGGCGCCGGTGGCGTAGCACAGGTCGTGGCGCATAAATGCGCCCAGAACAGCGATGTATTGGGAGACATTCATATTGCGTCACGGACCTTGGAAAAGTGCCGCAAGATTGTCGAGTCCGTACGCGAAAAGAAGAGCCTCAAGACGGAAGTGAAGCTTGAGGCCCATGCGCTTGACGCGATGGATATCGAGGCGACAAAAGCCTTGATCAAGAAAACCGGCGTGGAAATCGTCATCAATGTCGGTTCGGCTTTTGTCAACATGTCCGTTCTTCGTGCCTGCATGGACACGGGGGTTGCCTATATGGATACGGCGATCCACGAGGATCCGACCAAGATCTGCGAGACGCCGCCGTGGTACGGAAACTACGAGTGGAAGCGCGCGGAGGAATGCAAGGAAAAGGGCATTACCGCCATTCTCGGCGTCGGTTTCGACCCGGGCGTGGTCAACGCCTATGCGCGCCTTGCCAAGGATGAGTATTTCGACAAGGTCACGTCGGTCGATATCGTCGATATCAACGCCGGCAGCCACGGCCGCTGGTTCTCCACCAACTTCGATCCGGAAATCAATTTCCGCGAATTCACGGGCGTCGTTTATTCCTGGCAGAATGGCCAGTGGCAGACGAACCAGATGTTCGAAGTTGGCCAGGAATTCGATCTGCCCGTCGTCGGCAAGCAGAAGGCTTATATGACCGGCCATGACGAGGTGCATTCGCTTTCCAAGAACATGGACGGTGCCGATGTGCGCTTCTGGATGGGCTTCGGCGATCACTACATCAACGTCTTCACCGTGCTGAAGAACCTTGGCCTCTTGTCCGAAAAGCCGGTCAAGACGGCGGAAGGTCTGGAAGTCGTGCCGCTCAAGGTGGTCAAGGCCGTGCTGCCCGATCCGTCCTCGCTCGCGCCCGATTACGTCGGCAAGACCTGTATCGGCGATATCGTCAAGGGTATCAAGGACGGCAAGGAACGCGAAGTCTTCATCTACAATGTGGCCGACCACAAGGACGCTTACGAAGAAGTCGGTTCGCAGGGCATTTCCTACACCGCCGGCGTTCCGCCGGTCGCTGCCGCCATGTTGATCGCGACAGGTGAATGGGATGTGAAGCAGATGGCAAACGTCGAAGAACTGCCGCCGAAGCCGTTCCTGAACCTTCTGAACAAGATCGGTCTTCCGAACCGCATCAAGGACGAAAACGGCGATCGCGCTCTGGAATTCTGAGCGCAGGCGTTTTGATTGCGTTAAATAGAAAGCCCCGCGAAAGCGGGGCTTTTTGCTGAATCTGTCGACCTGAATCGATTGCAAAGTTTTCGCATCCCCGCTCCGTCAAACCGGACTTGATCCGGGGTCTAGCGCGATCAAGTCTTTGATCGCAAAAGGGTCTTCTCACGACGCAGACGCGTCCTGGCTGGATGCCGGATCAGGTCCGGCATGACGGAGGAGGTCGTCGACCGGCTTGAGTCCCACAAAAAGGGACCCATTTTCCTGCAAGAGCCAAAAACGAAGGACGTCCTCAGCCCTTCGTCGGCTTCGGTCCGCGCTTCTCGAAAGGCTTGTCCTTTTTGCCTTCATATTTCGGCTTGTCGCCAAAGGCCTTTTTCTTTTTCCAGGGCTTGTCGTCGCCCTTGCGGTCATCGCGGGGGGCGCTCGCGTTGTCTGACTTGCTGAACTTCCGCTGGGCCTTGGCCGGGCGCGTGTCTTCGCGGAAGCCGCCGGTCATTTCCGGCTTGCCTTCCAGCGCCTTCAGACGAATGCCCTTTTCGAGGGTCATGTCCTTACCGATGGCGGAGGTGAAGCGGTCGACGGCGTCGGCGGCCAGTTCCACGAAGGTCTCGGTCTGCTGCATGCGGATCGCGCCGATATCCTGGCGGGTGATCTTGCCGAAGCGGCAGAGCATCGGGATCAGCCAGCGCGGTTCGGCACTCTGCTTGCGACCGACGGACAGCGAAAACCAGGCGCTGTCGGCGAAATCGGAACGCTCGCGACGCGGTGCGTTGTTCTCAACCGTTTCGAAACTGTCGCGGCGCGGCTTGCGGCTGTTGTCGAGCGACACCTCGGTGATATCCTCGGGAGCAGACCGTCCGGCGTGATAGAGGCGCACGAAGGCGGCGGCAACCTTTTCTGCGCCATGCTGGTCCAGCAGCTTGGTGACGAAATCGCGTTCGTCCTCGGCCACGGCCTCCATCAGCGACGGGTCGGCCAGAAGCCGCGCACCATCACGCTCGATGATTTCTTCCGCAGATGGCGGGTGAACCCAGGCGGCGCTGACCTTCGCGCCTTCCAGCAGGCGTTCAGCCTTGCGACGCTGCGTGACAGGCACGACAACGGCGCTGACGCCCTTCTGCCCGGCACGGCCTGTGCGGCCGGAACGGTGGAGAAGCGTCTCGGAATTGGTCGGCAGGTCGGCGTGAATTACGAGTTCGAGACCCGGAAGATCGATACCGCGGGCGGCAACGTCAGTCGCAACGCAAACGCGGGCGCGGCCGTCGCGCATGGCCTGCAGGGCATGTGTGCGCTCGTTCTGGGTGAGTTCGCCCGAGAGAGCCACGACCGAAAAGCCGCGATTGTTGAGGCGTGCCGTCAGATGATTGACCGCGGCGCGGGTGGAGCAAAACACGATGGCGTTGCGGGCTTCGTAAAAACGCAGCGCATTGATAATGGCGTTCTCGCGATCGGCGGGCGTCACCAGCATGGCGCGATATTCGATATCGACATGCTGCTTCTGCTCGGAAGCAGTTGCGATGCGAACGGCATTCTTCTGATAGCTCTCGGCCAGCTTTGCGATGCTGCGCGGCACGGTTGCCGAGAACATCAGCGTACGGCGATCTTCTGGCGATTCTTCCAGAATGAATTCCAGATCTTCGCGGAAGCCCAGGTCCAGCATCTCGTCGGCTTCGTCGAGCACGACAGCGCGGATCGACGAGAGATCGAGCGCATTGCGCTTGATGTGGTCGCAGAGACGGCCGGGCGTGCCGACGACGATATGCGCACCGCGCTCCAGCGCCCGGCGCTCATTGCGGATATCCATGCCGCCGACGCAGGAGGCAATGGAGACGCCAGCAAATTCGTAAAGCCATTCCAGCTCGCGCTTGACCTGCATGGCCAGTTCACGTGTGGGAGCAATGGCAAGCGCCAGAGGCGCGGCGGCCTGGCCGAAACGGGTGTTGTCACGCAGCAGCGTGGTCGCAAGCGCGATGCCGAAGGCAACGGTTTTGCCGGAACCGGTCTGCGCGGAAACCAGCGCGTCCTTGTCGGCAAGTTCCGGCGCAAGCATGGCCTGCTGCACGGGGGTCAAGTCTTTGTAGCCGCGTTTTTCCAACGCCTGCGCGATCGCCGGGGCGATACCCTGGGTGTCTGTCATCTACCGTCTTTCGGATATGAGCTGCCCGCATCCGCCCGAAACCAATAGGTCCTAAAGTCTCCGGGGCAGCCGATACTGGCCATTTCGGCCATCTGGCCGGTTGCATTGCCGCGCTCATACTGCGAATGGCGCCATTTGTACAGTGCACCGCGGTACGCTCTTTTACGGGTGCTTTATCCCGCCAGAGATTCGAGCCGACAATCCGAACATCTTGCAGGCGCTCAAAAGGCGTACCGCATGGTTCATAAACGGCATTGCGTGCCCCCCGGCTTTTCGCTAAGAGACCCGCAACTTGAGGCTCTTTGTCATGAAGGGCCGACTGGGTGTGTTCTTGTCCGTCCGTCTTCTGAAAGAGCCGGCGGGAAAATGGGATGGTACTGGTCAAGGCTATGGCTCGCATTGTCATGAAATTCGGCGGCACGTCCGTCGCGAACCTCGAACGTATTCACAATGTCGCACGGCATGTGAAACGCGAAGTGGATGCCGGCCATGAAGTGGCCGTGGTTGTTTCGGCCATGTCCGGTAAAACCAACGAGCTGGTGGACTGGGTACAGAACGCGGCCAAGGTCGCGGGAAGCAACGCCGCATCGTTCTACGACGCGCGGGAATATGACGCTGTCGTCGCGTCGGGCGAGCAGGTGACGTCGGGTCTCCTCGCAATCACGCTGCAGTCCATGGGCATCAATGCGCGCTCGTGGCAGGGCTGGCAGATCCCGATCCGCACCGATAATGCGCATGGCGCCGCCCGCATTCTGGAAATCGACGGATCCGATATCGTCAAGCGCATGGGCGAAGGCCAGGTTGCCGTTGTCGCCGGTTTCCAGGGCATCGGTCCGGATAACCGCATCGCAACGCTCGGCCGTGGCGGCTCCGACACCTCGGCCGTTGCCATCGCCGCTGCCGTCAAGGCGGATCGTTGCGACATCTATACGGATGTCGACGGCGTCTACACCACCGATCCGCGCATCGAGCCCAAGGCTCGCCGCATGAAGAAGATCGCCTTCGAGGAAATGCTCGAAATGGCGTCTCTCGGCGCTAAGGTGCTACAGGTGCGCTCGGTCGAGCTTGCCATGGTACACAAGGTGCGCACCTTCGTTCGCTCCAGTTTCGAGGATCCCGATGCACCGGGCATGGGCGACCTCATCAACCCGCCCGGTACTTTGATTTGTGACGAGGATGAAATCGTGGAACAGGAAGTCGTAACCGGCATCGCCTATGCCAAGGATGAAGCACAGATCTCGCTGCGCCGCGTGGCCGATCGTCCGGGCGTCTCCGCCGCGATCTTCGGGCCTCTGGCAGAAGCGCACATCAATGTCGACATGATCGTGCAGAACATCTCCGAAGACGGTTCGCGCACCGACATGACCTTCACCGTTCCTTCGGGTGACGTTGCCAAGGCGCTCAAGGTTCTCGATGACAACAAGGCCCAGATCGGCTTCGACGTCGCGCAGAACGAAACGGGTCTCGCCAAAGTGTCGGTCATTGGTATCGGCATGCGCAGCCATGCGGGCGTTGCCGCCAGCGCGTTCAAGGCGCTGGCCGAGAAGAACATCAACATCAAGGCGATCACCACCTCGGAGATCAAGATTTCGATCCTGATCGACGGCGCCTACGCCGAACTTGCCGTTCGCACTTTGCATTCCGCCTACGGCCTCGATAAAGCTTGAACCCGAGACATCGGTTCCCGATGCTCCGATTCTTCGGAGTTGCGTTCTTCCGATGTGGCGTTTCATGAAGGCGTGTCCCTTGCGGGACGCGCTTCTCTCGCTATAAATTTTTAAATGACGTTTCGATTCTCGAATATTATGAGATTCAGATCGGAAGCGTCGGGGAGCAAACGCGATGAGAGACCTTTCCGCAGGTCCACGCGTCCTGCTCAAGCGGCTGCGCGAAATGATGGCGGAGCACCTTGAACCGCAGGAGCGTCTGGACCAGATCGTCCGTCAGATTGCCAGCAACATGGTGGCGGAGGTTTGCTCGGTCTACGTGCTGCGTTCCGACAGCGTTCTCGAACTTTACGCCACTGAAGGTCTCAACAAGGATGCCGTGCATCTTGCCCAGCTGAAAATGGGGCAGGGCCTTGTCGGCACCATCGCCGCATCCGCCCAACCGCTCAATCTTTCCGATGCGCAGGCGCATCCCGCATTCCGCTATCTCCCTGAAACCGGTGAGGAAATTTATCATTCTTTCCTCGGCGTGCCGATTTTGCGCTCCGGTCGCACTCTTGGCGTTCTTGTGGTCCAGAACAAGGCCAGCCGAACGTATCGGGAGGATGAAGTTGAAGCGCTCGAGACAACCGCGATGCTTATCGCTGAAATAGTGGCGAGCGGTGAATTGAAGAAGATCACCCGCCCCGGCGTGGAGCTCGACCTGACGCGTGCCGTCTCTATCGATGGAGACGCCTATGGCGAAGGCATCGGTCTTGGCCATGTCGTGCTGCACGATCCGCGCATCGTCGTTACGAACCTGCTGAATGAAGATGCGGACACGGAAATCCGGCGTCTTGCCGATGCCATAGGCTCCCTGCGGCTGTCGATCGACGACATGTTGCAACGCCGTGATGTGCCGACCGAAGGCGAACATCGCGAGGTCCTTGAGACCTACCGCATGTTTGCCCACGACCAGGGCTGGGTGCGGCGCATGGAAGAGGCGATCCGCAACGGCCTGACGGCCGAAGCCGCGGTCGAAAAGGTGCAGAGCGACACCAAGGCGCGCATGATGCGTCTGACCGATCCCTATCTGCGCGAACGCATGCACGATTTCGACGATCTCGCCAACCGCCTGCTGCGCCAGCTGATCGGTTTTGGCGGTCGTGGTCCCGAACAGGATTTCCCGGTCGACGCCATTGTGCTGGCGCGTGCCATGGGTGCGGCAGAACTTCTGGATTATCCGCGCGAAAAACTGCGCGGTCTCGTGCTCGAGGACGGCGCGGTAACGAGCCATGTCGTCATCGTGGCGCGTGCCATGGGCATTCCGATCATCGGACAGGCGACGGGTATCGTCGCGCTAGCCGAAAACAACGATCCCGTCATCATCGATGGTGATGACGGTCAGGTGCATCTACGGCCGATGTCGGATCTGCAGCGCGCTTATGAAGAAAAAGTGCGGCTGCGCGCCCGCCGGCAGGAGCAGTTTCGGGCGCTTCGTAATGTCGAGCCGATCACCAAGGATGGCCAGAAAGTCAACCTGAAGATGAACGCCGGTCTTCTGGTAGACCTGCCGCAGCTCGAGGAATCCGGCGCCGATGGCATCGGGCTGTTCCGCACCGAGTTGCAGTTCATGATCGCCTCCAACATGCCGAAGGGCGAGGAGCAGGAGGCATTTTACCGTTCGGTTCTTCGGCAGGCGAAGGGCAAGAGCGTCACCTTCCGCACGCTGGATATCGGTGGCGACAAGGTCGTTTCCTATATGCGCGGGCAGGAAGAGGAAAATCCGGCGCTGGGATGGCGGGCGATCCGCCTGTCGCTCGACCGGCCGGGCCTGATGCGCACGCAGATGCGCGCCCTGCTGCGTGCCGCGTCAGGTGCTGAACTGCGCATGATGTTGCCAATGGTGACGGAGGTTTCCGAAATCCGCGCCGCACGCGATCTTCTCCAGAAAGAAGTGCAGCATCTTTCGAAATTCAGCCATGCGCTGCCGAAAAAGCTGCAATTCGGCGCCATGCTGGAGGTGCCGTCTTTGATGTGGCAGCTCGATGAGCTGATGCAGGAGGTGGATTTCGTTTCCGTCGGCTCGAACGATCTGTTCCAGTTCTCGATGGCGGTGGACCGTGGCAACGCGCGGGTCTCGGATCGTTTCGACACCCTGGGTAAGCCGTTCCTGCGCATTCTGCGTGATATCGTGCGCGCCGGCGAAAGGCATCATACCTCCGTGACGTTGTGCGGCGAAATGGCAAGCAAGCCGCTTTCGGCGATGGCTTTGATCGGCCTCGGTTTCCGTTCGGTGTCCATGTCGCCAACGGCGATCGGTCCGGTCAAGGCGATGCTGCTCGGTCTCGATGCTGCGAGCCTGGCCGAGGAGCTAAACGCAGCGCTGGACGATCACAATTCGCTGGAAAGCGCGCGCGAGGTGTTGTTACGCTTTGCAGCGACGCATTCCATTCCCATCTAACAAGACCTGTTTCATAATTGGAGTGACTGGTGGCGAAGCTTCCCGTCGAAAAAATGCGCGAGTTGGAAAGGCGTTTCGGTGAAATCGAAGCGCGAATGTCGGCCGGGCCTGCTGCGGATGTGTATGTGAAGCTGGCTTCGGAATATTCCGAACTCGAGCCGGTGGTGAAGAAGATACGCGAGTACGAAAAAGCTGTTTCCGAGGCCGCCGATCTCGAAGCGCTGCTTGCCGACAAGACGACCGACAAGGATATGCGCGAACTGGCGGAAATGGAGCTGCCGGAAATCGACAGCCGGATCGAGGATCTCGAGAAGGACATGCAGGTCCTGCTGCTGCCGAAGGATGCAGCAGATGAAAAGAGTGCAATTCTTGAAATCCGCGCCGGAACCGGCGGTTCCGAGGCGGCGCTTTTCGCCGGCGATCTTTTTCGCATGTATGAGCGCTTTGCTGCTTCCAAGGGCTGGAAGGTGGAGGTTCTTTCCGCAAGCGAGGGTGAGGCGGGTGGTTACAAGGAAATCATCGCCACCATCAGCGGGCGAGGGGTATTCTCCAAGCTGAAATTCGAATCGGGCGTTCACCGCGTCCAACGCGTCCCGGAGACGGAAGCAAGCGGCCGCATCCACACCTCCGCCGCCACGGTTGCGGTGTTGCCGGAAGCTGAGGACATCGACATAGAAATCCGCCCGGAAGACATTCGTATCGACACCATGCGCGCGTCGGGTGCAGGCGGTCAGCACGTTAACACCACCGACTCGGCGGTTCGCATCACCCATCTTCCAACGGGTCTGATCGTCACCAGCTCGGAAAAATCGCAGCACCAGAACCGAGCCAAGGCCATGCAGGTGCTGCGGTCACGTCTCTATGACATCGAGCGTCAGAAGGTAGAGAGCGAACGCTCTGCCGACCGTAAGAGCCAGGTCGGCTCAGGCGACCGGTCCGAGCGCATCCGCACCTATAATTTCCCGCAAGGCCGCGTCACCGATCACCGCATCAATCTCACGCTCTACAAGCTGGACCGCATGATCGAGGGCGAGATCGATGAACTCTTGGATGCGCTGATCGCCGATTATCAGGCGGGACAGCTCGCCCAGCTCGGCGAGCAGCTTTGAGCACTTCGGGCGAAGGGAGCGTTGCAAGCGTGCTTGCCGCCGCCCGCAAAAGGCTGCAGGCCGCCGGGATCGGCGATCCGCTTTTCGATGCGCGGGTTATGATTGCTGATGTCGTCGGTTTCTCATTGACCGATTTCGTGATGAAGCCAGACCGTCCAGTCACCGTGGAAGAAAATGCCCGTATCGTCGCCATGATCGAACGTCGGGCCAGTGGCGAACCCGTTCACCGCATTCTCGGTCACCGCGAGTTTCATGGTCTGGATCTTCTGTTGTCGAAGGAAACGCTTGAGCCACGGCCGGATACGGAAGTTCTGGTCGATACGCTGTTGGCGGCGCTGAAAAAAATTGTTTCCGCCAAGGGCAGCGCTCGTATTCTGGACATGGGCACCGGCACCGGGGCGATCTGTCTGGCACTGTTGAAGGAGTGCCCAGAAGCGACCGGAATCGGCAGCGACATCTCCCTTGATGCGCTGGAGACGGCGGCCAAAAATGCAGCCCGAAACGGCCTCGGAAAACGCTTCGCAACCATACGCAGCGACTGGTTCGAAAAAATCTCTGGTCGCTTTGACATAATTGCGTCGAATCCGCCCTATATAAGAACGGATGTCGTCGCAACGCTCGACCAGGAGGTTCGTAACCACGACCCGATGGCCGCGTTGGACGGAGGTCAGGACGGCCTTGCGCCGTACCGCCTCATCGCCGCCGATGCAGGTCGTTTTCTTGTGGAAAACGGGATTGTCGGTGTAGAGATCGGTTTCGATCAAAAACTTGATGTTTCCGCTATATTTGCTTCCCACGGCTTCTCTCTTCTGGGCGCCGTCAAGGATTATGGCGGTAATGATCGCGTTTTGACCTTCCGGAGAGAGTTGTGAGCGATTTGTTTGCGGGCTTTTTTCAAGGATATTTTGCACAGCAAAAGAAAAGGCTTGGATTTCCGCGGGAAGCGGGATAGTTTGCGGCCACATGCCGGGTGGCTGAGGACGAACTGAGATTCGTCAGGGTATGGGTCAGTCCCGAAGCGGGTTCTTTTGAGAACCCTGAAAGGCTGGGCGTTTCCGGCATGTGAATCAGGAAACTTTGTTCGCAGGCGGCTCGGTGCAGCATTTGCGCAGCCGGTCGTCATACGCGAGGTCTTGCCCAGGAGTTATCTTCGGCAAGGCGCGTGATGGAGCAATTTCAGGAAAAATTTCCAGCGGTTTTCCGCCCGGAATTGCATGAAAACAACCAGATTGTCAGCAAAAACAGAATTCAGGTGAGCAATTGATGAGGCCAGGACAGCAAAACAAGCGCGGCCGGGGGCGTGGAAACAACAACAATAACAATGGTGGCGGTAACAACAATAATTTCAACCGCAAGGGCGGCAATCCGCTGACCAGAACTTATGACAGTTCCGGCCCCGATGTTAAAATCCGTGGCACTGCGCAGCACATAGCGGAAAAATACGCCGCTTTGGCGCGCGACGCGCAGAGCTCCGGCGACCGCGTCATGGCGGAGAATTATCTCCAGCACGCTGAACATTATAACCGTATCATCGCATCGGCCCAGGCCCAGATGCAGGAACGCTTCCAGCGCGACGACCGCGGCGACTATTCCGGGCCCGATGGCGACGATATGGACGTGAATGATGGCGAGGAAGGCGTCGTTGCACCGCAGCAGCCGGCCGAACAGGCCGAGCGCGCGCAACAGCCTGACCGTCAGGAGCGTGCTGAGCGAAACGAGCAGCGTCAGGAACGTCGCGAGCGTCCGGATCGCCGCGAACGGCAGGAGCGCCAGCCGCGCCAGCCGCAGATGGCCGCCGAACAGCAGCCGCCGGTTTACGACGCCAGCCAGGCGCCCCAGCCCGTGATCGAGGGCACGCCCATGGAAGTGGCTGTCGAGGAAGAGCAGCAGCAGGCCGAGGCGCCGGCGGCTGAACGCGCCCCGAAGACCCGCCGTGCGGCTGCCCCCCGTCAGCGCCGGCCGCGCCGCACCGCCACGGCGGAAGGTGCGGAAGGCGAAGAAAAGCCTGCCGGTGAAGAGGCTGCGCCTCTCGAGAATGCTGCCGAATAAGCAGCATCTGCAAATCACATCGCGATTGAAAAACTCCGGCTTGCCGGAGTTTTTTGTTTTCGGCGATCCTTCGCATTCTCCGGCTTTATTGGACTGGCGAATTGACACCTGTCAGGTAGACCGAAAATTTCCCGATACGGTAGATTCACTCCCCTTTAAACCGATGAAAACGCCTCCCATATTCGTGCAGGAAGGATAAAACCGCATTGTCGGTGCCGACCAGCGAGAGGCGACGGGCGTGAAATCTCTTCAACACGGCTGTCGTAGCGGGGCTTGCCTTTTGAGGGAGCCTCAACCCTAACACCCGGAGCCGTGCCGAAAGCGGGCGGACCGGTCTATGGAGGTTCGACTATGAATATTGAAAAATACTCCGAGCGCGTTCGCGGTTTTCTGCAATCGGCGCAAACCTTTGCGCTTGCCGAAAACCATCAGCAGTTTTCGCCCGAACATGTTCTGAAGGTTCTGCTTGATGACGAGCAGGGCATGGCGGCATCACTCATTGAGCGCGCCGGCGGCAACGCCAAGGAAGCGCGGCTCGCCAATGACGCGGCCCTTGCGAAGTTGCCGAAGGTTTCCGGCGGTAACGGCGGCCTTGCGCTG
Source organism: Agrobacterium tumefaciens (assembly GCF_017726655.1). Lineage (NCBI taxonomy): Bacteria > Pseudomonadati > Pseudomonadota > Alphaproteobacteria > Hyphomicrobiales > Rhizobiaceae > Agrobacterium > Agrobacterium tumefaciens. Next base: position 430,664 of record NZ_CP072309.1, on the reverse strand, counting down.
ACTGCGCCGCTTGCCAAGGTTTTCTCCACTGCTGAAGACCTTGCGAAGAAGGCCGGCGACAGTTTTGTCACCGTCGAGCGTCTTCTGCAGGCGCTTGCAATCGAAAGCTCTGCGTCCACCTCGGCTTCCCTGAAGAAGGCGGGTGCGACCGCACAGGCGCTTAATCAGGTCATCAATGACATTCGCAAGGGCCGCACGGCTGACAGCGCCAACGCTGAACAGGGCTTCGATGCGCTGAAGAAGTTCGCGCGCGACCTGACGGAAGAAGCCCGCGAAGGCAAGCTCGACCCTGTTATCGGTCGCGACGACGAGATTCGCCGCACCATTCAGGTCCTGTCGCGCCGTACCAAGAACAACCCCGTTTTGATCGGTGAACCAGGCGTCGGTAAAACAGCTATCGCGGAGGGCCTTGCGCTGCGCATCGTCAATGGCGACGTGCCTGAAAGCTTGAAAGAGAAGAAGCTAATGGCGCTCGATATGGGAGCGCTGATTGCCGGCGCAAAATATCGCGGTGAGTTCGAGGAGCGCCTGAAGGCTGTCCTTAATGAGGTACAGGCCGAAAATGGCGGCATCATCCTGTTCATCGACGAGATGCACACGCTTGTCGGTGCTGGCAAGGCGGATGGCGCCATGGATGCGTCCAACCTGCTCAAGCCCGCTCTTGCCCGTGGTGAGCTGCACTGCGTGGGCGCCACAACGCTCGATGAATACCGCAAGCACGTCGAAAAGGATCCGGCCCTTGCCCGCCGGTTCCAGCCCGTGTTGGTGGACGAGCCGACCGTTGAGGACACGATCTCGATCCTGCGCGGGTTGAAGGAAAAATACGAACAGCACCACAAGGTCCGCATCTCGGATTCGGCCCTGGTTGCGGCTGCGACGCTTTCCAACCGCTACATCACTGATCGGTTCTTGCCTGATAAGGCAATCGACCTGATGGACGAGGCCGCCTCGCGTCTTCGCATGCAGGTGGATTCCAAGCCGGAGGAGCTGGACGAACTGGATCGCCGCATCATTCAGTTGAAGATCGAACGCGAAGCCCTGAAGCAGGAAACTGACCAGTCCTCCGCTGATCGCCTGAAGAAGCTGGAAGACGAGCTGGCGGATACGGAAGAAAAGGCGGATGCGCTGACGGCCCGCTGGCAGGCGGAAAAGCAGAAGCTCGGCCACGCCGCCGATCTTAAGAAGCGGCTGGATGAGGCCCGCAACGAATTGGCGATTGCTCAGCGCAACGGTCAGTTCCAGCGGGCCGGCGAGTTGACCTATGGCATCATTCCTGGCCTCGAAAAGGAACTGGCTGCGGCGGAAGCCCGCGACAGCAGCGGTGCCGGCTCGATGGTGCAGGAAGTGGTCACGGCCGACAACATCGCTCATGTCGTGTCCCGCTGGACCGGCATTCCGGTCGATAAGATGCTCGAAGGCCGGCGTGAAAAGCTGCTGCGCATGGAAGACGAACTTGCCAAGTCCGTTGTCGGGCAGGGCGAGGCCGTTCAGGCGGTTTCCAAGGCTGTCCGCCGTTCGCGTGCCGGCCTGCAGGATCCCAACCGGCCGATCGGTTCGTTCATCTTCCTCGGCCCGACGGGCGTGGGCAAGACCGAGCTTACCAAGTCGCTCGCCCGCTTCCTGTTCGACGACGAAACCGCGATGGTTCGCCTCGACATGTCGGAATATATGGAGAAGCACTCCGTTGCCCGGCTGATCGGCGCGCCTCCCGGCTATGTCGGTTATGAAGAGGGTGGGGCGCTCACGGAAGCGGTTCGCCGCCGGCCCTATCAGGTCGTGCTGTTTGACGAGATCGAAAAAGCGCATCCGGATGTCTTCAACGTCCTGCTGCAGGTGCTGGATGATGGCCGTCTGACGGATGGCCAGGGCCGCACCGTCGATTTCAAGAACACGATCATCATCATGACCTCGAACCTCGGTTCGGAATTCATGACGCAGATGGGCGACAATGACGATGTGGATTCGGTTCGTGAACTGGTGATGGAGCGGGTTCGGTCGCATTTCCGGCCGGAATTCCTAAACCGTATCGACGATATCATCCTGTTCCATCGCCTGCGGCGCGACGAAATGGGTGCGATCGTGGAAATCCAGTTGAAGCGTCTCGTTTCGCTGCTTGGCGATCGCAAGATTTCGCTCGAACTGGATGAGGATGCCCGAACCTGGCTTGCCAACAAGGGTTACGATCCTGCCTATGGCGCTCGACCGCTGAAGCGGGTGATCCAGAAATCCGTTCAGGACCGGCTCGCCGAGATGATCCTCGGTGGCGAAATTCCTGATGGTTCGCGGGTCAAGGTCACCTCGGGAACCGATCGGCTGCTGTTCAAGGTCAAGCCCGCGAAGGGTGAGGCCGAGACCGCCGATGCGGCATAAAACGAGAGGGCTCCGGAAACGGAGCCCTTTTCGCATGGTCGTTTCTGACGATCTCAGATTTCTCGCGGATTAGCGGCTCGCTACCTGCTTATTTTTCTCATCGATATTCAGCAGATTATCGATGCGCTTTCTCTCGTCTGAGAAACGCGCCAGAGCCTCGCCGGAAAGCGACTTGCCGCCTGGCAGGCGGACTTTCATGGCGTCCACCTTGGTGCCGTTGACAATCAACTCGTAATGCAGATGGGCACCGGTAGAAAGCCCGGTCGACCCCACATAACCAATGACCTGCCCCTGCCGCACCTTGGAGCCTTCGGTCACCCCCTTGGCGATGGCGCTCTGGTGGTTATAGGAGGATACATAGCCGTTGGCGTGACGGATCAGCGTCTGGTTGCCGTAACCGGAGGCCCAGCCGGCCTTTTCCACGGTGCCGTTACCCGTCGCGATGATCGGGGTCCCGCGTGGTGCGGCCCAATCGGTGCCGGTATGCATGCGACTGAACTTCAGGACGGGGTGGCGACGCATGCCAAAACCTGATGTCATGCGGCCGTTCGGGACCGGGTTGCGCAACAGGAACTGGCGGATGCTTTTGCCGTTCTCATCGAAATAATCGATGCTGTTGTCATCCGAATTCTGGAATCGGTAAAACCGGGTCTCGTTGTCGCCGAATTTGGCGTTGACGTAGAGTAGCTCGGATTTGTCCGTCGCCATGCCGTCCGCGTCTTCTACGGAAAAGAAGGCCTCGAGCGTATCGGTCGGCTTGAGCTGCGCCTGAAAATCAACGCTGCTGGCAAGAA